>JAEUIN010000181.1 GCA_016793115.1 Planctomycetaceae bacterium | reverse complement strand
CTCCAACTCTTTCTCCACGACGGCGTACGTCGTCTCGGTCTTGAACGCTTTCACCAGCTTGCCGTCGCGGTCGTAGATGAAGATCGCCGGCACCGAGGGGAAGTCGAGCTTCTTATAGACCAGCTCATCGGTCTCGGTCGCGAGCACGTTGTCGAACGTCGCTCCCATCTTCGTCAAAAACTCCATGATCGGCTCGACTTCTTCGTCGACCTTCGTCACCCCTTCCACGTAGTTCACGCAGAGCGAGATGCAGGCCAGCTTTTCCGGCCCGTATTTCTTATGCAGCGCCACGAGCCCCGGAAACTCCTTCATGCACGGATCGCAGTAGGTGCTCCAGGCGTCCATCACGACGACTTTCCCTTTCTTCGACGCGATCAAAGCCTTCACCTCGTCGACCGTCTTCAAGTCGAGCTTCACGTCGCTTTTGGCAGGCTGCGCGGCTCCGGCGACCGAGCCGTTCGCCGCGGCGCTCGATGCGGAACCCGCCGACGAAGGCTTCCCGCCCGCCGAATCGCAACCGACCACGAAGCACAACAATACGAGCGCAGCGAAGCGATGCATGAAAACCTTTCCGAAGTAATGAATCAAAGCGTCTGCAAGTAGGCGATCAAATCGGCCCGCTCTGCGGGCGTCAGTTCGCCGTTGCCGCTGACCTTCGCCGGGTTGTGATCGCCCGTGAGCACTTCCTCGAGCGACTTGGCCCGGCCGTCGTGCAGCAGCTTCACACGTTGCCAAACACCGACGAGCGACGGCGTGTTGTAGCCTTCGTAACGGTCTTTCTCGTCGCCCAATCCCACGTCGTGGATCTCGCCGTCGGTGAAATACGCGCCGCTATGGCAACTCGAGCAATTCGCCTTCGCGGCGAAAAACACTTGTTTGCCCCGCGCCACGGCCGCGGCGAGTTCCGCATCGCGCTCGGCCGCCGCCGCGAACGGGCTCGGCGGCGGCGTCAATTCGTCGAAGTAGGCGACGAGCGCGGCGACGTCCTCATCGGTCGGCTCCGGCCCCAGCATCGTGTCGTGCAGCGATTTCCGCATCGCCGCGTGCAAGTCTTTCTGCCAACCGTGCCAAGTCCACGGCGCAGTCCGCGTCAGATTATAGAGCGCCGGCACCGTCTTATACGTTCGGTCGCTGCCGTCGTTGCGGGTGTCCATCGCCACCGCGTTCGGGCCGGCCTCCCAGTGGCAACTCGCGCAGCTATACCACTGGTCCAAGCTGCGCCGCGCGTCCATGAAGATCGCTTGCCCCTGCCGCGCGAGCGAGAGCTCCGCCGGGCCGCCCAAGTCGAGCGTCCGCACGACTTCGCGCTTCTCCAGGTCGACGACCTGCACGGCGTTCAAGAAATCGTTGGCCACAAATACCCGCTTCCCGTCGCGCGACACCCGCAAGTTCAGCGGCCGCCCGCCGAGCGGCACGCGGTAGAACTTATTCGGATCGCGATACACCTTCGGGTCGGCCAAGTCGCCCGGCCCGCCGACGCTCATAAACTCCTGATCGGCCGTGCGGTAGACGAGCAGCTCGTGCGTGCCCGCAGCGCTGCAGACCATCCACTGTTCGTCGGGCGTGAGGGCGAAGCCGTGCGGATCGCCGACGGCGAGGCCCGGGACGTCGAGCGAAATCGCTTCCCGGTATTTGTTCTCATGCAACTGGGCGCGGGCAATCCGCGTCGCGAGCACCCAACCGAGGCGAATGTTCCCCGGCGTCACGGAAAACTGCCGGTAGATCACCCACGGAAAATAAATTTGCTTGCCGGCTTTGTCGATCTGCAACTGGCCGATGTTCAAGCCGCCGCCGGTGCGGTGCTGAAAGTCGAGCTTGCCGGCCGCAAGGTCGACGACCGACACGGTCTGATCGCCGCTCGTGCCGACCGCGAGTCGCTTGCCGTCGGGCGCGAGCGCCATCTGCCGCGGCCAGCGTCCGACGTCGATCGTCCGCACCACGCTCCGCTTCGCCAAATCAAGCTCCGCGATCTTCGCATCGGCCGACAGCGCGACATAAGCGGTCCGGCCGTCCTTCGTCGCCGCCAAGCCGTAGGGATGCATGCCGACATGGATTGCGCCCAACTTGGCCAAGCCGGCCTCTTCGATCGCGTAGATTTCCACGTCGCCGGAGTATTGGCAGCTCACGAGCAGCGTCTTACCGTCGCCCAGCAAACAGAGCGCCGTCGGGTGTTCACCGCAGGTCGCTTCGGCGACGACGCGGCCGCTTGCCGAATCGACGAGCGAGAGCGTGCTCGAACGCTGATTCGCCGTCACCACCCGCCGCTCGTCGGGCGTCAGCACGAGATCGACCGGCGAACGATCAAGGGCGGCGTGCGCGCCATTTGATACGATCGCGCGCGTCGCCGGCGTTGCGGCCTGCGAGGTCGACGTCGCGAGTCGGCCGTCCTCAAGCAACCAGAACGGCGAAAACAATGCGGCCGCGAGAATCGCGACGGCCGGGTAACGCAAAAATCTCGCATGCATCATGGCGCGGAGCTCTCGCCGGCGGCGGGGTTCGAAGGCGGGTGCGGACGACTCAATCGTAACCCGTGCCGCTCAATCACCGCAAGCAACACTTCGCAGGGAGCGCCGCATGGAATAGACTGCCGGCACCCGACGTTGGCCGCGGCCTTTGCGTCGGCTCGCGTCGCCCGCGAATTCACTCCTCCCCAAACTCCGGTGCTCACGCACCCGGCTCGCCTTCACGCACTCAAGAACCATGAACATCGCCGCATACGATCCGCCGCTCGGCACGTCCGTCGACGATCTCGACACGCCCTGCCTCGTTCTCGATCTCGACGTGATGGAAGCGAACATCCGTGCCATCGCCGCGGCCTGCGCGAAGCGCGGCGTCGCCTGGCGTCCGCATGCCAAGGGTCACAAGAGTTCGACGATCGCCAAAGCGGAAGTCGCCGCCGGCGCGCTCGGCGCCACCTGCGCGAAACTCGGCGAGGCCGAAGTGCTCGGCGCAGGGGGCGTTCGCGATTTGCTCATCGCCAACATGCTCGCCGGGCCGCACAAGGTCCGCCGCCTCGTCGAGCTGCGCAAAATCGCCGATCCGATCGTCGCCGTCGATTCGCTCGACCAAGTGGCGCCGATCGGCCGCGCCATGGCCGAGGCCGGCCTCGTCTTGCGGGTCATCATCGAAGTCGACATCGGCTTGAATCGCGTCGGCACGCAGCCGGGCGAACCCACCTTGGCGTTGGCCCGCGACATCATGAAGGTGCCGGGCGTCGCCTTCGCCGGCATCATGGGCTACGAGGGCCATTTGCTCACGCTGGACGATCCGGCCGAGAAGCTGCAAAAAATCAACGCCGCGCTCGACATCTTGAGCGAGACCAAACGCCAACTCCAAAGCGAAGGCATCCCCTGCCCCATCGTCTCCTGCGCCGGCACGGGGTCGTTTCTCATTTCGATCGAGCATCCCGACGTCACCGAAGTGCAGGCCGGCGGCGCGATCTTCATGGATCACTTCTATCGCCATAAGTGCCGCGTGCCCGACTTGCAATACGCGCTCACCGTGCCGGTGACGATCGTCAGCCGGCCGACGCCGTCGCGGGCCATCATCGACGCCGGCCGCAAGACGCTGAACGTCGAAGTCTGCACGCCGGAAGTTCTCGGCCGCGACGACATCGCGGTGAAACGCCTCTCGGCCGAGCACGGCGAACTCGAACTCGCCCCCAGCGCACAAAACCTCAAAGTCGGCGATCGGCTCACGATCGTCCCCGGCTACGCCGACCTCACCGTGGCGCTGCACGACAAGTTCTACTGCGTGCGGGGCGGGAAGCTCGTCGACATCTGGCCGGTCGAAGCCCGCGGCCGGGTCTCGTAGGGTGGAGTCGACCGTAGGGTGGGTCGACCGTAGGGTGGGTCGACCGTAGGGTGGGTCGACGGGCACCGCCGCGAAGCGGTGGTCGGCGAGGCCCACGCGGAATCGACGTTGTCGGTTCGAAGAAACTTTCACTACCGAGAACACAGGGGCTCCGGAGCAGAAGAGAGCATAGAATTGCACTCTCTCCGCTTCTCACTCCGGGCTCTCCGGGAACTCCGTTGTGAAAATCTTCCTACCGGCGTTCCAACAGTCGCGTCGGGTGGGTCAAGCGCAGCGAGGCCCACGCGGAATCGACGTCTAAGAACGAAAACACAACTCAGCGTCCATACCGCGTGGGCCTTGTTCGCCGCTCGTCGCAGACGACCGGCGTCTTTCGACCCACCCTACCGCCGTTCCAACAGCTCCGCTAAGTGCATCACTTCCACCGGCCGGCCTTCGCGGCGGAGTTTGCCGCCGATGTTCATTAGGCAGCCGGCGTCGGTGCTTACGACCGCGTCGGCCGTCGTTGCCGTGATGCAGCGTGTCTTGTCGGCGACCATCGCGTTGGAAATCTGCGGATAGCGGACGCTGAACGACCCGCCGAAGCCGCAGCACTGGTCTTGCCGATCAAGGGGAACGAACGTCGCCCCGGCCACGTGGCGAATCAGCGTCTCCGCTTCGGCCGAGAGACCGAGCCCGCGCAAGTGGCAAGCGTAGTGATAGGTGATCTTCCCTTCGTACCGCGCGCCGACGTCGGTCAGCCCCAACCGGTTCACCAAGAAGTCGCTCAGTTCGAACGTGCGGGCCGCCAACTCCTTGGCCCGCTCGTGCCACTCGCTCCCTTCTTCGAACAAGTGCGGGTACTCGACTTTGACCATCGCGGCGCACGAGCCCGACGGCACCACGACGGTCCGCTCGCCGGCGAACGCCTCAATCGTGTGCTTCGCTTGGGCTTGGGCGAGATCGGCGAAGCCGCTGTTGTAAAACGGCTGGCCGCAGCACGTTTGCGCCTTGGGGAAATCGACGTCGTGCCCCAGCCGGCGCAGCAGCCCAACGGCGGCCTTGCCGGTTTCCGGACGAATGACGTCGCCCAAACAGGTGATCATCAGCGACAATTGCATGCGGCGGATTGTAGCCGAGCGAACCTCGCCCTGCCGGCCGCCGTCTTGAACCAACACGCGATCCACTGTAGGGAACGCCCTCCGCGGCGTTCCGGGAAGCTGGTACCCGGTGCGCGGAACGCCACGGAGGGCGTTCCCTACAGAGCGACGCCGGCGTTCACCATGCGCCTCCATGGAATGAGGATCGATATGTACGTCCCCGCCGCATTCGCCGTCGACGATCAACCGACGCTCTTCGACTTTGCCGAGCGGCATAGCTTCGCCACGCTCATCTCACAACACGACGGCGTGCCGCTGGCATCGCACCTGCCGCTGCTCGTCGACCGCGCTCACGGCGAGCGGGGCTTGATCGTCGGCCACATGGCGCGGGCCAATCCGCAATGGACCGACGCCGCAGGGCAAAACGTGCTGGTCGTCTTCGCCGGGCCGCATGCCTACGTTAGCCCCACGTGGTACGCCGAGCCGAACACCGTGCCCACGTGGAACTACACGGCCGTGCATGCCTACGGCCGGCTCGAACTGCTCGACGACGCCGATGAACTCCTGGCTCTCTTGGCACGCACGGTCGACGTCTATGAGCGAAGCATGCCGCAACCTTGGCACTTCAATCGCACGACGCCGCTCGCAACGTCGCTTGTCAAGCAAATCGTCGGCTTCCGCATCGCCGTCGATCGGTGGGAAGGCAAATGGAAGCTCAACCAGAATCACTCGGCTGAACGCCGAAAGCGCGTCATCGCAGCGCTCTCTACGCAATCCAGCGACGACTCCCGAGCCGTCGCCGAACTGATGCGCGCAAACCTGTAGGGTGGGTCGAGCAACGCGAGGCCCACGCGGACAGAGCTTCGATCTGAGAGAAGGTTCACAACGGAGATCACAGAGAACCCGGAGAGGACAAGGGAGAGAAAGGGATTTGATCGTCCTTCTGCTATTTCTTCCTCCGGGATCTCCGGGGACTCGGTTGTGAATTCTTCCGCTACGGCGTTGTGACCGCGTGGGCCTCGCTACGCTCGACCCACCCTACGCGCCGGCCTTCAACTCCACCGTGATTTCCTGCCAGAGTTCGTCGCGGATCACGCCGAGCACGAGTGTGCGCTCGCCGGGCAGCGCCAGCAACCGGTGCAGATCGTCGGCCGTCGAGATCACGCGGCCGTTCACCGTCGCGATCAGGTCGCCCGCTTCCAGTCCGGCCGCATCGGCCGCGCCGTTGCGCTGCACTTCCATCACCTGCACGGCCCGCTCATTGAACAGGTCGAGATCGCGCACCAGCCGCTTCGGCAAGGCGACCGTCGTGACCGACACGCCGAGCGTAGGTCGTCGCACGCGCCCGTGCGCGAGCAACTCGCCGACGACCCAGCGGGCCGTATCGGCCGGCACCGCGAAGCCGAGCCCTTGGGCTTGCGCGATGATCGCCGTGTTGACGCCGACGACCCGCCCGCGCGAATCGACGAGCGGTCCGCCGGAGTTGCCCGGATTGAGCGGCGCGGTGTGCTGCACGACGCTTTCGATCAGCCGGCCGTCGCCGCCGCGCATCGATCGCCCCACCGCGCTGACGACGCCGGTCGACACCGTCGACTGCAGCCCCAGCGGATTGCCGACCGCGATCACCAGCTGGCCCACTTGCAAGGCCGCCGACTCGCCGATCACCGCCGTCGGCAGTTCGCGGGCCGCGAGCCGCACCAGCGCGAGATCGACGGCCGGATCGTCGCCGATCAGATCCGCGTCGATCGCATCTCCTTCTTCGGTGATCGCCGTGAGCCGCTTCCGGCCGTGCACCACGTGGCTGTTTGTGAGCGCGAAGCCGTCGGGGGCGATGAGAAACCCGGAGCCCATGCCTTGCGGCGGATCGTCGTTGCGCCCGGTGATCGAAAGCACGGCCGGACCGACTTGCCGCACCACGGTAATCACGGCCCGCGAGTAGGCGTCGAGCACGTCTTGCTCGTCGCCGGGTTGACTCTTCCGTTGCGAAAGCGACGGCCCGCCCGAGGCGCCAGCGTCGTCGCCGTCGCCGTCGGCGATCGGAGTGAACCGGCCGTTGCGAAGAATGTATTCGTTCATAGTCGTGCCCCGCCGCGAAAAGCTGTTTGTTCAGCCAATTCTACGCAAGCCGGGCAACAGCCGTTCAAATGCCGCCTATGGGTAGGGTGGGTCGAGCGCAGCGAGGCCCACGCGGACACGAGGTCGTAGCGGAAGATTCCTAACGGAGTCCCCGGAGATCCCGGAGGGAGAAATAGCAGAAGGGCAATCAAATCCCCTTCTCTCCTCTTTCTTCTCCGGATTCTCTGTGATCTCCGTTGTGAATTCTTCTCTCCGTCGACGTCGACGGCGCGTGGGCCTTGCTGCGTTCGAACCACACTACGCGTTCGTCACCGCTTCGCGGGCCGCTGCGGGGAACACGACTTCGAGTTGGAGCTCGTCGGGCTTGGCGCGGCGCATCGTTTGGGCGTCGACTAGGCAACTTAAATAAGTCTTGAGCTGCGGCTCGCGCGGCGAGAACGGCAGGCCTTCGTGCACGATGACCACGCGCCGCACAGGCTTAAGCCAAGTGAGGTCGCCGAGCACTTCATCGAGCGCGTCCCAATTCCAGCCGAAATACTTGGGAAACTTCAGCGGCACGGCCAACGTGCCCAGCAACTTCTCTTTGCCGCGGGCCTTGCGCGGCACGCGAACGACCAGCGCCCCCGGATCGCGGAACTGCGTCGGATCGTCGACGAATTGAAAATACGGCCGCGGGCCGGCTTGCTCCGGGTCGCTCGTCGCTTGCTCGTCGCTCATCGCTCTCCCGCTCCCGCAGCAACGGGCAGCTTGGCCGCAATTCTTTGAAAACTGCGGTAGTGGTCCTTCGTGTACCAGACTTCACCGTCGTCGCCGGTGACCAAGCGTTGCGGACCGGGCCCGCTTTCGCCGGGCGTCGGCACGACCCATTCGCGGTAGTAGCCCGCCGGCTTCTGCGGCAACCGGCGTTCGCGATTCTGAAACGTGGTGCCGTCGTTGGCGAAGCGGAGCTTGCGGCCGGCGGCGACGCGCGCGAGGGTCGGCTCGAGGTCGATGTCGCCGCGGTAGATCACTTCGTCGTCTTGATCGCGCAACACGACGTTGCGGACGATCAAGTTCGCAGCGGGCTTCGCGGCCGACGGTTTCGGAACCGGCAAGCTCGCGCTCGAGCTCGCCGCCGGCTTGCTCGCGGTTGTTTTCGTGCCTGCCGAGGTCGTCGTCGTGGGGCGCGGCGTCGTCTCCCGTTCGACGACCTGTCGCGGCGCGCCATGTTGCCCGGTTTGCCTTTGATAGTAGGCGTAGCCGAACATCACGAGCGCCATCAGCGCCCAGAGCACGAGCCGCTCGCGACGAAACACCGGCATCGGTCGGCGCGGTTCGCTCATCGCTTAGTTCGCTTTCTCAAGCTTGCCGCCGGGAAGTTCGGCGGGCGGCACGTGCATATCGAGCACGCGGACCAAGAAGGCGTAGGTGTCGGCGAGTTCGTCGATCTGCTTCGTCGTCGGGGTGCCCGCGCCGTGGCCGGCGCTCGTCTCGATGCGAATCAGAATCGGCGCGTCGCCCCCCTGCGCGGCCTGCAGCGCGGCGGCGAATTTGAAACTATGCGCCGGCACGACCCGATCGTCGTGATCGGCCGTGGTGATGAGCGTCGCCGGGTACTTCACGCCGGAGCGGATGTTGTGGAGCGGCGAGTATTTCAAAAGCGTGGGGAATTGCTCGGCCGCCTCGGCCGAACCGTATTCCGAAGTCCACGCCCAGCCGATCGTGAACTTGTGAAACCGCAGCATGTCGAGCACGCCGACGTCGGGCAGCACGGCGCCGAACAGATCGGGCCGCTGCACGAGGCACGCGCCGACGAGCAGGCCGCCGTTGCTGCTACCGGTGATCGCGAGTTTCGCCGGCTTGGTGTAGCCGTCGGCGATGAGCTTCTCGGCGGCGGCGATGAAGTCGTCGAACACGTTTTGCTTGTTGGCGATCATGCCCGCCTCGTGCCAGGGCCGGCCGTATTCGCCGCCGCCGCGCAGATTGGGAATCGCCAGCACGCCGCCCAACTCCAGCCACGCCAAACGACCGGCGGAGAAATACGGCGTGAGCGAAATGTTGAACCCGCCGTAGCCGTAAAGCAAAGTCGGGTTCGAGCCGTCGAGCTTCAAGCCTTTGCGATGCGTGACGAACATCGGCACGCGGGTGCCGTCTTTGCTCGCGTAGAAGATTTGCTTCGTTTCGTAGTCGCTCGGCTCGAACTTCACTTGCGCTTGCCGGAACACGCTCACGTCGTCCGTCGCCAGGTCGTAGCGATAAATCGTCGGCGGCGACGTGAAACCCGTGAACGAGTAGAACGTCTCCTTTGCGTCGCGCCGGCCGGTGAAGCCGTCGACGCTGCCGATGCCGGGCAACGGGAACTCGCGCACGAGTTTCGCAGGCTCGGCCGAGCCGCTCAGCCGGAACTCGCGGACCTTGTTGTGGGCGTCGTCCATGAACGTGCAAAACACGCGCTCGCCGAAGAAGGCAGCGCTTTCCAGCACGCCCGTCTGTTGCGGCACCACTTCGCGGCGCTCCTCCGGCTTCGTCACGTCGACGGCGATCACGCGATAGCGCGGCGCGTCGAGATCGCTGCGGAAATAAAACAACGGCCCGTCGTTCGCCAGAAACGAATACTCGGCGTGGTACCCC
The DNA here is from genome assembly GCA_016793115.1 of Planctomycetaceae bacterium. GTDB lineage: Bacteria > Planctomycetota > Planctomycetia > Pirellulales > PNKZ01 > PNKZ01. The sequence continues at coordinate 2,833 of JAEUIN010000181.1, read as the reverse complement.
TTGATGAGCTCCACGACCGGCGCGTCGGGCGTCGACAAGTCTTGATAGAACACTTGGTTGTTCGGGTCGGTGCCGCGCCACACCGAGATAATCAAGTACCGCCCGTCTTCGGTCACCTCGCCGCCGAACCCCCACTCCTTTTCGTCTTTGCGCTCGTACACCAAGCGGTCGTCGCTCTGCGGCGTGCCGAGCTTGTGCAGGTAGAGCTTCTGGTAGTAGTTCGAGTCGGTGTATTCCGCGCCGGGTTTCGGAGCGTCGTAGCGGCTGTAGTAAAACGCCTTGCCGTCGGGCGTCCATGAAGCTCCGGAAAACTTCACCCACTCGATCTTGTCGGTGCGATCCAGGCCGGTGGCCACGTCGCGCACGTGCCATGTCTCCCAGTCGCTGCCGGCCGCCGCCAGCCCGTAGGCCAGCAGGTTGCCGTCGTCGCTGAGTTCCCATCCGCTCAAGGCCACGGTGCCGTCGGCCGAGAGCTTGTTCGGGTCGAGCAACACTCGCGGCTCGGCGTCGAGCGCGTCGGCCGCGTAGAACACCGCTTGGTTTTGCAGCCCGTCGTTGCGGCTGTAGAAGTAGCGGCCGCCGCGCGTCGTCGGCACGCCGAAGCGCACGTAGTTCCACAGCTCGGTGATCCGCTTTTTCAGCCGCTCGCGCTCCGGAATCGTCGCCAGCAGCTTTTCCGTCGCCTCGTTCTCGGCCGCGATCCACGCTTTCGTCGCCGGGCCGTCGGGCTCTTCCAGCCAACGATACGGATCGGCGATCGTTCGGCCGTGATACGTGTCGACGACGTCGCCCCGCGCGGCTTCCGGATACTTCACTTCAGCGGCCTCCACTTCACGTTGCCCAACCGGCGCGACGAGCCACGCAAACAACACGACGACCAGGTTTCGCAATGTCATCAATCGACCGCTTGTAAGAGTTCGGAATACGGAACGAGTTCCCGCACGCGCCGCCCTACGAGCTTCCGCACCTGCTCCGTCGTGCGCTGCGTCAGCGTATCGCGCAAGATCGATTTCGCCTGCTCGATGTCGATGTGCTGCGCCAGGTCTTTGATCTGCGGAATCACGGCCGGGCTCATGCTGAACGACCTCAGGCCCATCCCCAGCAACAGCACGAACGAGCGTGGGTCGCCCGCCATTTCGCCGCACAACGTCACCGGCTTCTTCGCGCCGTTGCAAGCCTGCACCACGCGCAGCAGCACGCGCAACACCGCCGGGCTCAGCGGCTCGCACAAATGGCTGACCTTCGGGTTGTCGCGATCCGCGGCCATCAGATATTGCACCAAGTCGTTCGACCCGATCGACACGAAATCGACCTCGCGAATCAGCGACTCGATCATAAACGCCGCGGCCGGCACCTCGAGCATCAGCCCCAGCGGCACGAACCGATACGGCTTCTTCTCCGCCGCGAGTTGCTTCCCCGCCCGGCGCACCATGGCCCGAATGCGGCGAATTTCCTCGAGCGTCGTGATCATCGGAAAGAGCAGATGGATTTCGGCGTCGGCCCCGGCCGGGTCGGCGGCCGCGCGGAGCACGGCGCGAATCTGCTCCAAGAAAAACTCCGGGTGCTCGAACGAGAGCCGAATCGAGCGCCACCCCATAAACGGGTTCGCCTCCCGGTCGTGCCCCAGGAAGGGTATCGTCTTGTCGCCGCCCAAGTCGAGCGTGCGAATCGTGATCCGCCGCTGCGGCGCGGCCGCGAACACCAGCCGATAGCGCTCCAGTTGCTCTTCTTCGCTGGGCACCGCCGGGTGCGAAAGAAAGAGATACTCCGTGCGATACAGACCGACGCCTTGCGCGCCCATGGCCGCCGCGGCGTGCGCGTCGTCGAGCCCGTTGATGTTGGCCAACAGCGCGACGTCGACTCCGTCGGCCGTACGCGCCGGCTGGTCGCGATTGCCGGCCAACTGCCCGCGCAAGTCGACGAACTCGCGCTGCAGCTTGCGATAGGCGCTCTCCTGCTCGGGGTCGGGGCTCACGATCACCGTGCCGTTGCGGCCGTCGACGACGATCGTGTCGCCGTTGGTGCATTGCGAAAGCACGTCGGCCGCGTTCGTCACCGCCGGAATACCGCGCCGCCGCGCGAGAATCGCCGCGTGGCTCGTCGCCCCGCCCGTCTGCGTGACGATGCCCGCCAGCGGCAAGTTGCCCACCGCGATGATGTGCCACGGCAACAACTCGCGGGCCACCAGCACGCGCGGGGCCGAGCCGTCGGTCTCCAAGCTCAACAGCGGCGACAAGTGCCCGCTCAGGCGAATCACCACGTCGTGAACGTCGAGCAACCGCTGCTTGAGAAACGCGTCTTTCGTGCGGGCCCGCAGTTGCTCGTATTCCTTGAACACGTTCTCTAAGGCGAGCGGCGCGGGGCGTTGATGCCGCACGATCTCTTCGCGCACCTTGCCGATGAAGGCCGGATCGCGCAGCACGGCTTCTTGGGCGTAGAAGACGCCCGTCTGATCCTGGCCGACTTGCCGCGTCATCTTCTGCGCCAGGGCGCGCAATTCGGCGGCCGTCTCCTCGCACCCCTTCTCGAAGCGCCGCCATTCCGCGAGCACGTCGTGGTCGGGGAGATGGGTATGCTGCGGGTTGACGAAAATCTCGTCGACGCAGTAAACCTGCCCGACCGCCACTCCGGGCGAAACTCCAATGCCCTTGCGCATGCCGCCCGAATCTCCTTGCCGAGTAAGCGGCTGATCGTACCGCGCCACTCTCCTGTAGGGAACGCCCTCCGCGGCGTTCCGCGCAGCGGCGTCGACGTCGCCTCAAGTCGGCGTGGGGCGGGGGGGTTTTGGGCCACCCTGACCCCCGAGGGGGGGGTAGGGGGGGGGGGGGGGGCC
>JAEUIN010000169.1 GCA_016793115.1 Planctomycetaceae bacterium | reverse complement strand
TGACGAACGCGACCCGGCCCGATGAACAACACGCGGCGTTCGTCGGGCCGAGTCGTTTTTCACCGCTCCCTGCGGCCCTCCAATAACTTCGGGCGCCGGCCGGCACGTCGGCTTGTCGAGACGCGGCGGATGTCGAATACTGCGAAGACACCCGAAACACCTCCGCGGCATCTCCGCCATGAGCACTTCTCAAAATGCGACGTCGTCGTCCGCGGCGAGCTTATCCTCCGGCTCGGTTCCCGGCGCAGTGGGCGACTACTTGCAGCGGATTCTCACGGCACGGGTCTACGACGTCGCGATCGAATCGCCGCTGGAATCGGCGAAGAACCTTTCGGCGCGCTTGAGCAACGCCGTTTGGCTGAAGCGTGAAGATCAGCAACCGGTGTTTAGCTTCAAGATCCGCGGAGCGTACAACAAAATGGCGCGGCTCACCGAGGATGAGCGTCGCCGCGGGGTGATCTGCGCATCGGCCGGAAACCATGCCCAAGGCGTCGCGCTTGCGTCTCGTCGGCTCGGCTGCCCGGCCTTCGTCGTTATGCCGGCGACGAGCCCGCAGTTGAAAGTGAAAGCCGTGCGAGCGCTCGGCGGCGAGGTGGTGCTTCACGGCGACAGCTACACCGACGCCTACCGCCGCGCACTCGAGCTTCAGGCCGAGCGCGGGCTCACTTTTGTGCATCCGTTCGACGATCCCGACGTGATCGCCGGCCAAGGGACCGTGGCGATGGAGATCCTCCGCCAACATCAGCACCCGATCGATGCGGTGTTCGTGTCGATCGGCGGCGGCGGGCTCATTTCCGGCGTCGCCGCGTATATCAAGGCCGTACGGCCGGAGATCAAGATCGTCGGCGTACAGACGGTCGACAGCGATGCGATGATTCGCTCGATCGAAGCCGGCAAGCGAGTCGAACTGTCGGAAGTCGGCCTGTTTTCCGACGGTACCGCGGTGAAACAGGTCGGCGAAGAGACGCTGCGACTCACGCGGGCCTTGGTCGACGACTTTGTGCGCGTCGATACCGACGCCGTGTGCGCGGCCATCAAAGACGTGTTTGAAGACACCCGCAGCATCTTAGAGCCGGCCGGGGCGCTGGGCGTCGCCGGTCTGAAGCAGTATGCCGAACGACATGGCCTGCGCGATCGCACGCTGGTCGCGATCACCTGCGGCGCGAACATGAACTTCGATCGCTTGCGATTCGTGGCGGAGCGGGCCGAAGTGGGCGAGGAGCGCGAGGCGCTGTTCGCCGTGACGATTCCGGAAGAGCGCGGCAGCTTCCGCCGCTTGTGCGAACTGATCGGACCGCGGAGCGTGACGGAGTTCAACTATCGCATTTCCGACGCGGCCGAAGCACATGTGTTCGTCGGTCTCGCAGTGACGGGACGCGAGGAAGCCCGTCGGCTGGCGTCCGACTTCGCCGCCCACGGCTTCGCCACAGTCGACCTGACCGACGACGAACTCTCGAAAGAGCATGTGCGGCACATGGTCGGCGGGCGGAGCCCGCTGGCGCGCGACGAACGGTTGTACCGCTTCGATTTTCCGGAACGCCCCGGCGCGCTGATGCGGTTCCTTTCCAGCATGCATCCGCATTGGAACATCAGCCTTTTTCACTATCGCAATCAGGCGGCCGATTACGGGCGCGTGCTGATCGGGCTGCAAATTCCCGACGGCGAGATGGTGGAATTTCAACAGTTCCTCGACGGCCTGGCCTACCCCTACGCCGACGAATCCACGAATCCGGTCTACCGACTGTTCTTGCGCTGATCCGCGCTGCGCGGCGGCGCTCGGTGGTGTTTGCGGATCTGATCCGCGAAGGCCCGGGCGAACTCGTCGCGAGGGCCGCCGTTGCGAAAGACGAAGCGAACCAGACCGCGACCGAAGTAGCGACTCATCGAGCGTTCGTGCAGTCGCGAGACTTTAGTGCGAGCGCCGGCTTGCGAAGTCGGCGACGGACCGTAGACGACGGCGATCCCGAGTTCCTGCTCGACATAACGCCGCACCGTGCCGGCGAGGAACGGCTCGACGCGCGGCGGCGGGCCGTCGAACACCTGATGCCTGTCGAGAATCGCGGCCAGTTCCGGTTGATCGGAGAGCGTATAGCGCGAGGTGACGAGCGGATAGCGCCGCAAGTCCGTCGGCACGACGCTCCGCTTCTTGGCCAGCGGATGATTGGGCGGCGTAAGCAAGAGCGTCTCGAGTTCGTAGGCCGACTCGAAGCTCACGCCGATCGGCGGCTCCGCGGCGACGGCGCGTGTCGAGAGCCCAAGATCGGCGCGGCCCGCGGCGACGGCATCCACCACTTCGTCGTCGCGGACCTCGAGAAACGCGAAGCTCAAACGCGGATCGGCCGCGAGCGCCGCGGCGACGGCCTCGGGCAAGTCTTCCTGGATCACACGCGGCGGGCCGGCGACCAACAGCCGCACCTTGGCCTGCGCGCGGGCCGCGGCGAACCGGGCTTTGAGCGACGCCGCCGCACCGGTCAGCGGCGCGGTCAATTCGGCGAGCAAGCGGCCTTCCGCCGTGAGTCGACAACCGCGGCCGTAGGGCACCACGAGCTTCAATCCAAACTCACGCTCCAGGGCCAGCACCTGCTCGCGAACCGTGGGGTGAGTGAGCCGCAGGGCCTTCGCCGCCGCCGCCAAACTTCCTAGCCGTGCTGTCGCAGCGAAACTGCGGAGTTGCTGCAAAGTCAGCTCTTTATACGGGCGATTGCGTGCACTGCGCGGCATTCGATGCGAGCCTCTAGGAAAGCGATGCGCTTGATAACGGCCTAACCAACATGTCGTGTAGATAAATCAACATTCAATCTACACTTGCTATTGGCCGGCCGCACGCCGAAACTGGACCTTGTCACTCCGCCCGCCCCGCCCTGCCCGCCCGGTCCGCTTCGTCCATCCCCGAGATCAGGCCATGCCGCTTGCCGGCCGTATTCCGCCGCTGCTCCGCTCGTCGGTCTTCCGGACCACGGCGGCGATCGGAATCGCTCTGCTCGGCCATGTTGCCGCCGAATCTCATGCGGCGACGCCGGCCGCCGACGCCGCAGGCGTCGAGTTCTACGAACGCAAAGTCCGCCCGCTCTTGGCCAAGCATTGCTACGAGTGCCACGCCCAAGCGGCGAAGCGCCCCGAAGCCGGCCTGCTGCTCGATACCACGGCGGGTCTCAAGGCGGGGGGCGAAAACGGCCCGCTCTTCGACAAGGCAAAGCCGGCCGAGAGCCTGCTGCTCGACGTCGTCCGCTACGACGGCGACATTCAGATGCCGCCCGAAGGGAAACTCGCCGCCGCCGAAATCGCCGTACTTGAGCAATGGGTCGATCGCGGCGCGCCGCTCCCCAACGACGGCTCGACCAAAGCCGCGCGCAAGACGATCGACTTCGCCGCCGCCCGCTCGTTCTGGTCGTTCCAACCGGCCCGCACCCACGCGCCGCCTCCGGAGACGCAACCCGGCACGTCGCGGATCGACGCCTTTGTCGAAGCCCGCCTCCGCGCGGCCGGGTTGCGGCCCGTCGCGCCGGCCGACAAGCGCACGCTCATACGTCGTGCGTCGTTCGACCTGATCGGCCTGCCGCCGAGCGGGGAAGAAGTCGACGCCTTCGTCGCCGACGACTCGCCGCAGGCTTACGAGCGACTGATCGATCGCCTGCTCGCCTCGCCGCGCTACGGCGAGCGCTGGGCTCGCCACTGGCTCGATCTGGCTCGCTACGCCGACGGCAACAAGACCTCGCTCGAAATCCGCGGCCAGGCTTGGCTCTATCGCGATTGGGTCGTCGGGGCCTTGAACGACGACTTGCCGTACGACGAGTTCGTTCGCCGCCAACTCGCCGCCGACCACCTTCCGGGCCTGCCGCCGAAAGAGCTCGCCGCCCTCGGCTTTCTCGGTTGCGGGCCTGCCTATTTCAAAGAGCTCAAACTCTCGCCGGAGATGATCCGCACGATCGTCGCCGACGAATATGAAGAGCGCATCGACGCTTTGGGCCGCACGTTTCTCGGGCTGTCCCTCGCCTGCGCACGCTGCCACGATCACAAGTTCGATCCCGTGAGCACGGAAGACTACTACGCCTTGGCCGGCGTGCTGGCCGGCACGCGACTCACCGAGCGCTACGTCGTTCCCGAACCGCAAGCCGCGGTCGTTCGTAAAGCGCAGGCCGAAGTGAAAAAGCTCTCCGACGAAATCGCCAAGCTGCGGAAACTCAAAACGCCTAAGCCCGAGGAAAAGGCGAAGCTCGCCGAACTCGAGAGCCGCGTCGACGAGATCAAGCGAACCACGCCGCACTTCGATTCGGCCCTGGCCCACGCGGTCGACGATGCGGCGCTGTACGTCATTCCCGACGGGCCTGCGCACACCAAGCTCGACTATCATCCCGGCGAGCCGCAGGACTTGCGCGTGCAGATTCGCGGCAACCCGGAAAAGCTCGGCGCGAAAGTTCCGCGGCGGTTTCTCACCGTGCTCTCGGCCGGCGAGCCGCGCCCGTTCACGCACGGCAGCGGGCGACTCGACTTAGCGGAAGCGATCGTCGGCGAAGCCACGCCGCTGGCGGCCCGCGTGATCGTCAATCGCGTTTGGGCGCTGCATTTCGGGCGAGGACTCGTCGACACGACGAGCGACTTCGGCACGCAGGGCGAACGCCCGTCGCATCCGGAACTGCTCGACGATCTCACGCGCCGCTTCATCGACGGCGGTTGGTCGCTCAAACAGTTGCATCGCGAAATCTTGCTTTCCGCCGCCTATCGCCGTTCTTCGACGTTCGACGCACGAGCCGCTTCCGTCGATCCCGACAATCGACTGCTATGGCGGATGAATCGCCGTCGGCTCGACGTCGAGGCCTGGCGCGATGCGCTGCTCGCGGCCGGCGGCAACCTCGACCACACGTTGGGTGGTCCGCCGGTCGAACTCACGGCCGCCGCAAACACCCGTCGCACGCTCTACGGCCGAATCGATCGCTCCGATCCCGACGACGTGCTCCGGCTGTTCGACTTCCCCGATCCGTCGGCGCACGCCCCCTCGCGCGCTCCGACAACGACGCCGCTTCAGCAACTATTCGTGCTCAACGGACCGCTGATGATCCGCCAAGCCGGCGAACTCGCCAAGCAACTCACGGCGGCCCCGCCGCCCTCGGCCGACGAGCTCGTGCGCCGCGCCTATCGCCGGCTATTCGCTCGCCTGCCGACGGAAAGCGAGCTCCGCATCGGTCGAACGTTTCTCGCCGCCGGCGCTTCGCAGTCGCCCGACGCGGCGGCCGCGCGGCAGTATGCCCAAGCGTTGCTCGGCTCGAATGAATTCCTGTTCCTCGATTGAGGACGATCAATCATGAACGACGATGGACAACTCGCTTCGACCGCCGAGGCTCTTCGGTTGCTCTCGCGGCGGGAGTCGATCGCGCGGCTCGGCGGCACGCTCGGCGCCGTCGGCCTCGGCGCGCTGTTAGCCGATTCATCGGCGCTCGCGGCCGCCCCGCCTGCCAAAGGCGCGCGGGCGCAGCCTCGACTCCATTTCGCCCCGCGGGCCAAGCGCGTCATCCACCTGTTTATGAACGGCGGGCCGTTCCAGGGAGACTTTTTCGATCCGAAGCCGCACTTGGCGAAGTATGCCGGACAGCGACCGAAGGAAGTCGACTTGCGAACGGAGCGTGCCACGGCCGGGCTGCTCCCTTCGCCGTTTCGCTACGAACCGCGCGGGCAAAGCGGCTTGCCCGTCAGCGAACTCTTGCCTCATCTCGGCGAACTGGCCGACGACTTGTGCGTGCTCCGTTCCGTGCATAGCGACAACCCCAATCATGGGCCGGCGCTCTACATGATGAACAACGGCACGATCACGCCGAAGCGCCCCTGTATGGGCTCTTGGTTTCTCTACGGGCTCGGCACCGACAACGCCAACCTGCCCGGCTATGTGGTGCTCTGCCCCGGCCGGCCGGTGCGATTCGCGGAGCTGTGGAACAGCGCATTCTTACCCGCCGAGTTTCAAGGCACCTACATCAATCACTCGAACCTCGATCCGCGCGAGATGATACCGTTTTTGAAGAACGGCGACCTCTCGCGAGGAGCTCAACGCAAGCAACTCGATTTGATGCAGGCGTTGAACCGGGAGCATCTGGCGGCCCGCGGCGTCGACGATCAGCTCGATACGCGGATCAAGTCGATCGAAAGCGCCTTCCGAATGCAGACCGAAGCGGCCGAGGCGTTCGAGTTGAAAAACGAAACCGCGACGACGCGCGCGGCCTACGGCGAAGGCGACTTCGCGAACGCTTGCTTGCTGGCCCGCCGACTCGCCGAGCGCGGCGTGCGTTTCACGCAGATTTACTACGGCAACGGCCAACCGTGGGACACGCACAACAAGCACCATGAGCAGGTCCGCAAGCTGGCGAAGTCGATCGATCAACCGATCGCCGCCTTGCTCACGGATTTGAAACAGCGCGGCATGCTCGACGAGACGCTGGTCGTGTGGGGAGGCGAGTTCGGCCGTACGCCGGTCTCGGAAAACGGCGACGGTCGCGACCACAATCACTACGGCTTCACGATGTTTCTCGCCGGCGGCGGCGTGCGCGGCGGCCTAGCCTACGGCGCCACCGACGACTTCGGGTTTCGGGCGGTGCAAGACAAAGTGCACGTGCACGATCTGCACGCTACGCTGCTCTACCTGCTGGGCTTCGACCACGAGAAACTCACGTATCGCTATTCAGGCCGCGATTTCCGCCTGACCGACGTGCACGGCCGGGTGCTGAAGGAAGTGTTGTCGTGACATTCCACTCATCGCTTGGAGAGAGGAGCGAGGGTGAGGGCTGCGGCGGATAGTGCGATGCTTTTTTTATGACGCGACGCCGATCGCCCCCGGCATGAAGTGCCGGGGGCTAAGACGCCGAACGCGGAACGCCGCAGAGGGCGTTCCCTACAGAGATACCGACCAGGAACGACTGCCATGTCGAAAGTGACCGATCTGTTTGCTCGCGCTCAGCGCTCGCTCGCCGGAGGCGTGTCGTCGTCGACGCGCGTCAATCGGGCGCTCGGCCATCCGCTTTACTTCGCGCGGGCCGACGGGTGCCGCCTCTGGGATCTCGACGGCCGCGAGTACATCGATCTCTGTTGCAGCCACGGAGCGACGCTCGTCGGCCACGGCGACGCGCGAATTCGCGCCGCGGTCGAGCGCGCGTTGGCGACCGGCGCAGCGTGCTCGTATGAAAACGAACTGCAAACGGAGTTGGCCGAGTTGGTTTGCGCCATGGTGCCGGCCTGCGAGCGGGTCCGATTCGTCGGCAGCGGCACGGAAGCGACGATGCACGCGATTCGCCTGGCCCGGGCTTATACCGGCAAGCCGAAGCTGTTGAAGATCGAAGGGAATTTTCACGGCTATCACGATCAGGTGATGTTTTCGATCGGCACGCCGGCGGACCAGCTCGGGCCGGAGTCGTCGCCCACGGCCTGGGCCGCTTCGAGCGGCATGGCGCCGGGCTTGGCCGAGCAACTCGTGCTCGTGCCGTATAACCGGCCGGATCTGTTGAAAGCGGCGCTGGAGCGGCATGCGCACGAGCTGGCGGCGGTGATCTGCGAGCCGATCTATTTCAACGCCGGCTGCATTCGACCGACGCCGGAGTTTCTCGCCGCCTTGCGCGACGAACCGCGGCGGCACGGCGTGCTCTTGATGTTCGACGAAGTGCTGGCGGCCTTTCGCATGGCTCCCGGCGGTGCGCAGCAGTATCTCGGCGTGACGCCCGACTTGTGTACGCTCGGCAAAGCCGTGGGCGGCGGGTATCCGCTCAGCGTGTTCGGCGGGCGGCGCGAGATCATGGAAAAATTGATGCCGACGGGCGATTGCCAGCATTCCGGCACCTACAACGGGCATCCGACGTCGGTCGCCGCCGCGATCGCGGCGCTCAAGATTTACGGCGAGCCGGGGTTCTACGAGCACATCGGCGCGATCGGCGCCGAGTTGTTCGCCGGCATGAACGAGTTGTTCGCGCGCTACGACGTGCCGGGGCGAGTCGAAGGGCTCGGGGCGCGGTTCGGCATCTATTTCGGCGACGTCGGCGCGCTGGGAAACTATCGCGATGCGGTGCGGCACGATCGTTCGCTCATGCTCCGCTTCATCCGCGGGGCGATCGACAACGGCGTGTATTTCCACGACTACGGCGGCGGAGCGTGCCATCACGGCTTCTGTGCGGCGATGACGTCGACCGATGTCCGGGAAGCGCTGGAACGGCTGGAGCCGGCGGTGGCGTCGCTCGTCGTCGCGGCGGAAGCAGCAACAGTTTAGTCTCCGGGTGGCACTGGTGGCTTGTCCACCAGTGCTAGATAGACGTCCAACTATGCACTGGTGGGCAAGCCACCAGTGCCACCCATCGCTAACCCACGAACGCCCAACCGATGCGCATCGGCATTCTGCAGCTTTGGCAAGAGACGAACACGCTTAATCCGCTGCCGACGACGCGGCGCGATTTTGAAACGCTCGGTCTCTATCGCGGCGACGAGATCATCGAGCACCTCTCGGCGACCAACGAACCGGGCGGATTCATTCAATCGCTCCGCGCGTGGCCGGAGCGGCCGGAGATCGTCGGGCTGGTGCGTTTGCCCGCTTGGCCGAGCGGGCGCGCGACGGCCGATACGTTCGCTTGGTTGAAACAGGAGATTCTCGACTCCTTCGACCGGGCGGGCCCGCTCGACGGAGTTTTGTTCGCGTTGCACGGGGCGCTGGCGGCCGACGAACATCCCGACGTCGAAGGCGAGATGCTCGCCGCGGTGCGGCAGCGGATCGGCACGAAGACGCCGCTGGTGGCGACGTTCGACCTACACGCCAACCTGACGAAACTCAAGGTCGCAAGCGCCGACGCGCTGGTCGGCTTTCACACAGCGCCGCATATCGACGTCCTGGAGACGGGCGTCCGGGGGGCGAAGGTGTTGCGGCGGATTCTCGTCGACGGCGCACGGCCGACGACGGCGCTGGTGAAGCTGCCGCTCGTCGTGCCGGCGGAGCGGGCCAATACGCAAGACTCGACGAGCGTGAGCTACGAGTTTCGCCGCCGGCTGGAGGCGCTGGAACGCCGGCCGGAAGTGCTCACCGCGGCGCTCGCCACCGTGCAACCTTGGCTCGACGTGGCGGAACTCGGAACCGCGGTGATCGTGACGACGGACGGAGACCGGGAACTGGCGGAGCGCGAAGCGAAAGGGCTGGCGGCGGACGTGTGGGCACGACGACGCGACTACTTGCCGGAACTCGTACCGGCGGCCGAAGCGGTGCGGCGAGCCAACGCCTGCGTCGATGGACTGGTCGTGCTCAGCGATGCGGCCGATGCGACGACCTCGGGCGCGCCCGGGGATTCGACCTGGTGTTTGCGTGAGTTGCTGAAATACGCTTGGCCGCGCGGCGGGGCGCTGGTGACGCTTGTGGCGCCGGAGATCGTCGCACAGGCGACGCGATTAGGCGTGGGCGCCACGCTTGCGGGGCCGCTCGGCGGAGTGCGCGATGCCAAGAACAGCACGCCGGTCGACGTCGCGGCGGTGGTCGAGCGCGTGTTCGCCGCCAAGTTCGTGCTGTCGGGGCACCTGGGGGTGAACCTGCCGATCGACATGGGGCAGGCCGCGGTGCTGCGCGTCGGCGATGTGCGAATCGTCTGCACGGAGCGGAGCGGGCCGCACTTCGCGCCGGAACTGTTTCGCGCGGCGGGTCTCGACCCGTTCGCGGCCCAAGTGCTCGTCGCCAAAAGCCCGTGCGGGTTTCGCGCGGTGTACTCCGAGCGGGCGGCGCTCATTATCAATGTGCAAGCGCCGGGGTGTGCGCCGGCGGATTTTCAGAATTACCCCTATGAGCATCGCCCCCGACCGCTCTGGCCCTGGGAAGATTGTGAATGGCGAGCGTGATTCGCGCGACGAGCAGTTCAGCGACACTCTAGCTCTTTACCGGTCGGAGCGGACTGGCCGAGAGCATAAATTTCTTCTGGCCGTGCGAGGGGAAAGCCACGGTGGCCATGCGACGCAGCCCCGCCCCGCTGAGGGCGAGGATTTTGCCGATGCCGTATTCGGGATGCCGCACGACCATGCCTTGGTGAAACAGATCGGGTGAGATGCCCGCGGGCGCTTGGGCCGCAGCCGGTGCGGCGCCGGCGAGATCGGCCGCGGTTTGAAGGACGTACGTCGGCGCGGGAGCGGCGCCGGGTTTCGGCTTGGCCGGCGCGTCGAAGGAATCGGTGTCGAACGAGATATCGTCGTCGCCGGCATCGGACGACGCCGCGTCGTGCGTGTGGTCGTGATCGTCGGCCGCATGAACGTGGTCGTCGTCGCGGGCCGGAGGGTAGTCGGCGAACGTTTCCCAGACGCGCTCCGCCGCTTCGTTGCGCTCGAACTCGGCGACGGGCAGTTCCATCAGAAACTGGCTCGGCACCGTGAGCCGGCGCTGGCCGCGGAACTCGCGATAGCGGGCGAGGCTGATGTTCAATTCCTCTTGAGCGCGGGTCATGCCGACGAACATCAAGCGGCGTTCTTCTTCGAGCTCGTCGGGATGTTCGCGGCTTCGCTCGTGCGGCAAGAGACCGTGTTCGACGGCGGTGAGAAACACGACGGGGAACTCCAACCCTTTCGAGGCGTGCAACGTCATCAGCGTCACGCGATCGTCTTCGCCGTCGAGAAAGTCGGTGTCGTTCACCAGGCAGATTTCTTCGAGAAACTCCTCGAGCCGGCCTTCGCCGGGGGTTTTTTCGTCGAAGTCGCGGGCCACGGTGAGCAGTTCTTCGACGTTCGCCAGCCGCTCTTCGTCTTCGGCCGCGTCGGACTGCTTGAGGTGTTCCTGGTAGCCGCTCTCGCTGAGCACGTGCCGCATCAGTTCTTCGATCGGCTTGAGCGTGAGCCGCGCGAGGCGATCGACAAGCGCCGCGAACCCGATGAGCGCGCCGGCCGGCTTCTTGCCGAGCCCTTCGACGCGATCGGCGTGGCGCGCCAAGTCGAGCAGCGGGATGCGGCGGGCGTCGGCCTCGGCGGCGAGCCGCTTGAGCGATGTCTTGCCGATGCCGCGCGTCGGCGTGTTGACGACCCGCATGAAGGCTTCATCGTCGGCCGGGTTGTTTAGCAGCCGCAAGTAGGCCATGACGTCTTTGATTTCGGCCCGCTGGAAAAACTCGACGCCGTTGACGATTTGATAGGGGACGGCGGCGTCGCGAAATGCGAATTCCAACGACCGCGAGAGGGCGTTCACGCGATAAAACACGGCGAAGTCGCGCGGCCGCCGCCGGCCCGCGCGAATCTCCGAGGCGATTCGCGCGGCGATCGTCTCCGCTTCCTCGCGGTTGCTGAAGTAGGTCGTCAGGCGGACCGGGTCGCCTTCGCCGTTGTCGGTGAAGAGATCTTTCTCTTTGCGGCGTTTGTTGTAGGCGATGAGCGACGCCGCGGCCCGCACGATGGCCTTGGTGCTGCGGTAGTTTTGCTCGAGGCGGACGACGTGGACGTCGGGATAGTCGTTTTCAAACTCGAGGATGTTGCTCAGGTTCGCGCCGCGCCAGCCGTAGATGGATTGATCGGGATCGCCGGTGACCGAGAGATTGGGGTAGTCCATCGACAGCGCGCGGACGATCGCATACTGCGCGAGGTTCGTGTCTTGGTATTCGTCGACCAAGATGTAGCGGTAGCGCGCGTCGAGCAACGTGCGCACCTCGGGGTTTTCGCGAAGCATTACGGCCACGTGCAGCAGCATGTCGTCGAAGTCGACGGCATTGGCCTTGAGCAGGGCCTGCTGATAGGCCGGATAAATCTTCGCGGCGACGGCGCCGAGCGGATGGCCCGGCCGCGGTTGGTATTGCGCGGCGGGGATGAGGTTGTTCTTCGCCCAGCTGATGTGATGAGCGATCTGCTGCGGCGTGAAGTGGCCGATGTCGACGTCGAGCAGGTCGATCGTGCGTTTGAGCGTCGACTGGCTGTCGGACGTGTCGTAGATCGTGAAATTCTCCGCGAGCCCGACGAGCCTACCGTGCTCGCGCAGGAGCTTTGCGCAAAACCGGTGAAACGTGCTGACCCACACCGGTTTGCCGGGGGCGAGGCGTTCGACGCGGCGGCGCATTTCCTCGGCGGCCTTGTTCGTGAACGTGAGCGCCAGGATGCGCTGCGCGGCGATGCCCGTCCGCAAGAGGTGTGCGATTCGGTGCGTCACCACGCGCGTTTTGCCGCTGCCCGGACCGGCCAAGATGAGGAGCGGGCCGTCGACGTGGAGCACCGCTTCCTGTTGAGCGGGCGTCAGATTCGCGAGCAGAGGGTCGTCCATCCGTGCGGTGCCGAGAAAGGCGAGGTTTTACGTGGCTGCGCTCCGTCCGAGAACTTCATGGTATACTGATGCGCACCTGTTGCGAAGGGCCTCGCCGTCCTTCCGGTTCTCCTCCTCCAATCAGACGGACTCTCGCGCGTGGGCGGATCGCACAAACGCATCTTGGTCACCGGCGGCGCCGGTTTTCTCGGCACGCAACTTTGCACAAGGCTCGTCGAAGCGGGACACGACGTCATCTGCGTCGACAACTTCTTCACCAGTCAAAAGTCGAACGTCGCGCATCTGCTGTCGATGCCCAACTTCGAACTGCTCCGCCACGACGTAACGCATCCGCTCTGGCTCGAGGTCGACGAGATCTACAACTTGGCCTGTCCCGCGGCGCCGGGCCACTATCAATACAACCCCATCAAGACGATGAAGACGTCGGTCCTGGGGGCGATCAACATGCTGGGCATGGCGAAACGCTGCCGCGCGAAGATTCTGCAGGCGTCGACGAGCGAGGTGTACGGCGATCCCGAGGTGCATCCGCAACCGGAAAGCTATCGCGGCAGCGTCAATCCGATCGGCACGCGGGCCTGCTACGACGAAGGGAAACGCGCCGCCGAAACGTTGTTCATGGACTACTGGCGCTCGAACAAAGTCAACATTCGCATCATCCGCATCTTCAACACCTACGGCCCCGGCATGCACCCGTACGACGGGCGCGTGGTGTCGAACTTCATCCAGCAAGCGATCACCGGGCAAGACATCACCATCTTCGGCGACGGCAGCCAAACCCGCTCGTTCTGCTATCGCGACGACCTAGTGGAGGGGATGATCCGCATGATGGAAGGGCCGGATGAGTTCGTCGGGCCGGTCAACCTCGGCAATCCCGGCGAGTTTACCATTAAGGAACTGGCCGAACTCGTCATCGAACAGACGGGCGCCAAGAGCAAGCTCATCAACAAACCGCTGCCGAGCGACGATCCGAAGCAGCGCAAGCCCGACATCACGCTGGCGAAGAAGTGGCTCAACTGGGAACCGACGGTCCCGCTCCGCCAAGGGCTCGGCAAAACGATCGAGTGGTTCCGCTCGATCGACATGCGACGCTATCGCCCGCCGACGCCGAACTACTAGGCGCTTCGTCAACCACGGAAGCTCGCGGAAGGCGACGGGCACGTGCCGGCGGGATCGAAGCATCGGCCCGATCCGCAAACGGCATGTTTCACGAGGGCGGTGATTGCTAGAATCACCGCAATTCGGCCTCCTCCTCCCCGCGAATGCCTCCGTGATGAATTCTTCCGTGGTTGATTCAGACTTCTACACGCTCCGCTGGGTCGGCGACGTCGACGGCCGGCTGGAACTTCTCGACCAAACACTGTTGCCGGTCGAAGTGAAATACCTGCCGTGCGACGACGTCGACACGTTATTTGAAGCGATTCGCTCGTTGCGCGTCCGCGGCGCCCCGGCCATCGGCGTGGCTGCGGCCTACGGGGTTTGCCTCGGCCTGCGCGGCTCACAAGACCGAACCGAGAGCGATTTCTTCTTCAAGCTCGACGAAGTTTGTCGCTACTTGGCCGCCAGCCGGCCGACCGCAGTGAATCTGTTCTGGGCGCTCGACCGCATGCGGCAAGCCGCGGAACTCCAGCGCGGGCTCGTACCGCTCGAAGTTCTGCAAGCGATGTTGCTCGACGAGGCCCGCCGCATTCACGAGGAAGACGCGGCAATGTGCCGCGCGATCGGCGCGCACGGCGCGAAACTCCTCAACGACGGCGACGGCGTGCTCACGCATTGCAACGCCGGCGCGCTCGCCACGAGCGAGTACGGCACGGCGCTGGCCGTGCTTTATGCGGCCCAAGAGCAAGGCAAACGGCTTCAGGTGTTCGTCGACGAAACGCGCCCGCTGCTGCAAGGCTCGCGACTCACCGCTTGGGAACTCGATCGCCGCGGCTTCGACGTCACGCTCATCTGCGACAACATGGCCGCGCAGGTCATGCGCGAAGGACGTGTTCAGGCGGTCGTCGTCGGCGCGGATCGCATCGCCTCCAACGGCGACGCCGCGAACAAGATCGGCACGTACGGCGTCGCCTGCTTGGCGAAAATGCACGAGGTGCCGTTCTACGTCGCGGCGCCTTCGAGCACGTTCGATCTTTCCCTTACCGACGGATTCGGCATTCCGATCGAGGAGCGCGACCCGCGGGAGATCACCCACGGCTTCGGCAAGCAAACGGCTCCGACCGGCGTGAAAGTCTACAACCCGGCGTTCGACGTGACACCCGCCAAACTCATTCGCGGCATCATCTGCGAACGCGGGGTGATCTCGCCGGTCGACGCCGACGGCATCGGCCGGTTGATCGGAAGCTAGCCTCGCTCGATGTGGCGTGGGGCCGGGGGGGTTGGCCCCCCGGGTAAAAATAAACAGCCCCCGCACACGGGGGGGCGCCCCCACAGCCCCCCCACCCCCCACACAAAAAATAGGTACA
>JAEUIN010000160.1 GCA_016793115.1 Planctomycetaceae bacterium | reverse complement strand
CCCCCCCCCCCCCCCCCCCCCCCCCCCCCCCCCCCCACCCTACTTAAGATGCTTCGCGAAAAACTCGCGAACCTTCCGCTTAACGTCGTCGGTCAGAAAGGCCGGGCCGCCATGGCCGGCGCCTTTGAGCACCTCATACGTTACCGGTACGCCGGTCGCCTTAAGTTTCTCGTACAGCTTCGTGCTCTGCTCCAGCGGAACTTGCGGGTCCGCGTCGCCGTGCATGATGAGAAACGGGGCGTCGTCCTTCGATACTTGATGAAACGCGCTCGCCTCCATCGCCAACTTCGGTCGATCGCGGACGATGCCGCCGAGCAGCAGCGCACCGTTCGACTTCGCCAGATCGGCATCCGTTTTACCCGGTCCGGGCGTATTTGAAGGCGTCGTCAGCAGATCGCTCGGCCCATACCAATCGCAAACGGCCTGCACGCGTGAAGAAACCGCTTCGTCGGTCGGTACGTCGAGCGTACCCAAGAGCGCAACGAGGTGCCCGCCCGCGGAGCCTCCCCAAACGCCGATCTTGTCGGCGTCGAGTCCGTAGTCGCCGGCATGGCTCCGCAAAAAGCGGATCGCGTCGCGGCAATCGTCGATCTGCGCCGGCCAAATCGCCTCGCCGGTCAAACGGTATTCGACGCTCGCGACGGCGAACCCTTCCGCGGCGAGATACGCCGCCGGCGTGCGATCCTTCGAACCTTTGCTCCACCCGCCGCCGTGAATCCAAGCGACGACGGGAAGTTTCTCGTCCCCCAGTTTCTCCGGCAGATACAGGTCGAGCTTGAGCGCACGCTCGCCGCGCTTCGCATACACGACGTCACGCGTCACCGCGACTCCTGCGGGCGGAGCATCGGCTTTCTTCTTTGCCCGCTTCACAATGTCTTGCGCGCTCGCCGACCCGCTCGCGAGCATCACGCAGACAAGCAACTGAAAGCAACTACGCAATTTCGTAACCCTTTCGTTGTTCGCGCTTGCAGAACGAGTTCGCTTCATCGTCGCCGATGATCTGCTCCGTCTGCGGATCCCACTTCAAGCCGCGGTTCAAGCGCATCGCGATGTTCGCCAAATGACAGGTCGTCATCGCGCGGTGGTGCGAGGCCACGTCGGAAGTCGGCGTTCCTCCGTCGCGCATGCAGTCGAAGAAGTTGGCCATGTGCCCGCCGAGCGGCTTCCCTTTCCGCAGCGCGACCAGCGCGCTTTCGGCAAGGGGATTGTTCGCCAGATCATCGACCGGCGCGCCGGTTAGCTTGCCGCGATTGACGAAGAGTTTTCCTTTATCTCCTTCGAACAAAATACCGTTGTCGAAACCGAGATCGGTCGCTTTATCGCGGATGTTGATCTCGATGCCGTCGGCCGTACGGCAACGCACGTGGAACGTCAATGCGACGTTGTATTCATCGTCGACCGTCGGATAGCCCTTCGCGAACGGCACGGCGTGCTCGGCGGCGACGACTTCGTATTCGGTCGGGCCCGTGTCGTCGAGCCCCAAGGCCCAATGTGTGATGTCGACGTGGTGCGCTCCCCAGTCGGTCATCTTTCCGCCGGAGTATTCGTACCACCATCGGAATTCGTAGTGACAGCGTTCTTTGATGTAGTCGACCAGCGGCGCCTGGCCCAACCACATATCCCAATTGAGCTCCGGCGGCGGAGCGGTCTTCTTGAGCTTTCCGCTCGGCTTGACGCCGCCGATGGCGCACGTCACGCGTTGCACCTTGCCGATCCGCCCTTCGCGGACCAGCGCCGCGGCCTTGGCGAATTGACCGTTGTATTCGCTGCGCTGCTGCGTGCCGACCTGAAACACGCGGCCGGTTTCTGCGACCGCTTTGCGGAGAATCTTCCCTTCGTCGACCGTCAGCGTGAGCGGCTTCTCGCAGTAGACATGTTTGCCGGCCCGCATCGCGTCGAGCGCAATCTTCGTATGCCAGTGGTCGGGCGTGCCGATCGTCACGCAATCGATGTCTTTCCGTTCGAGCAGCTTGCGATAGTCGGTAAACACTTCCGCCTTCCCGCCGCCGAGGTCTTTCCTGGCATTCGCCGCTTCGGCGCGCTTCGCATCGACGTCGCAAACGGCGACGATCCGGCCGAGCTTGCCGGCTTGCGCGGCGACGCTGCTGCCGCGCCCGCCGAGCCCGATAGCCCCGACGGCGAAATCCTTCGACGCGGCCGCGGCCTGTTGAGCCGACCGACTCGACGTCGAGAAGAAATAGGGAACGGCGATTCCTGCGGCGGCGGACTTCAAAAACTGGCGGCGGGCGAGCGACATGCGTGATCCTCGGCGATAGGCGTAATCTCGATTCGAAGGGTGGGTCGACGGGCACCGCCGCGCAGCGGTGGTCGGCGAGGCCCACGCGGCGCAAAGCGACCAACTCGCCGCCACGTTAAACCCGCCCGCGGCCCGAATCAAGCCGCCGATTGGGCGAGCGGTCCTCCGACCACCGGCTCGGCTACGCCACCCACTCTTTGATCACCTTGCCGGCCACGCCCGTGAGACGTGCATCGAGCCCTTGGTGGCGGTGCGTGAGTTTCAGGTGATCGATGCCGAACAGGTGCAGCATCGTGGCATGGAAGTCGTTGATATGCACCGGATTCTCGGTGATCGACCAGCCGATATCGTCGGTCGCACCATAGGTGAGGCCCCCTTTCACGCCGCCGCCCGCCATCCACAAACTAAAGGCGAACGGGTGATGGTCGCGGCCGGTGATGTTCGTCGATCCGCCGCGGTTTTCGCCGAGCGGCGTGCGACCGAATTCGCCGGCGAAGACCACCAGCGTTTCGTCGAGCAGTCCGCGCTGCTTCAGGTCTTTCAGGAGCGCCGCGACCGGTTGGTCGGCCATGCCGCAATTGTGACCGAGTTCGACGTCGAGATTCGAGTGATGATCCCACGAGGCGTGAAATAGGCTGACGCAGCGCACGCCGCGTTCGACCAAGCGGCGGGCCAGCAAGCAGTTCGTCGCGAATTGCTTATATTGCCCCGGACCGCCGCCGCGGCTCGCTTTGACGTCCGGCTCCTTGCGATTGATGCCGTAGGCATCGAGCGTTTGTTGCGACTCGTCGGAAAGATCGATCAGCTCCGGGGCCGACGATTGCATGCGAAACGCCAACTCATAGCTCGCGATGCGGCTGGCGATTTCCGGATCGTGCATCTCCGCGAAACGTTCGGCATTGAGCTCGCGCATCACATCGAGCCCTTGCCGCTGCAATTCCGTCGGTAGGCCGGCGGGATTCGAAAGATTGAGAACCGGATCGCCTTGATTGCGGAACAACACGCCGGCATACATCGACGGCAAAAACCCGCTCGACCAGAGCGACGCGCCGCCGCTCGTGCCGCGGCCGGCGGAGAGCACCACGTAGCCCGGCAAATCCTGCGACTCGCTGCCGAGGCCGTAGGTGAGCCACGAGCCGACCGTGGGCAAGCCGAAGAACGGCCGACCGGCCAAGAGCGACAACTGCGCCGGATGATGATTGAACTGGTCGGTATGCATCGACCGAACCATGAGAATGTCGTCGGCGCATGTGGCGATATGCGGCATATAGTCGCTGAACACCATCCCGCTCTTGCCGTGCTGCTTAAACTTACGGTTCGAGCCCAGCAGCACCGCCGTCTCTTTCTTGATGAACGCGAAGCGGACGTTCTTCGTCATCGACTCCGGCAGCGGCTTGCCGTTGAGTTCGTTGAGCTTCGGCTTCGGATCGTAAAGATCGATCTGACTCGGCGCCCCTTCCAGAAAGATGAAGATGCACTTCTTCGCCTTGCCGGCGAAATGCGCAGGCTTCGGGGCGAGCGGGTTCACGGCGTCGGCGTCGGCGTCGGCGCTCTTGGTCGGCTTTGCGTGCCCGTCGGCGGCGAGCAGTTGCGCCAGCGCGGCCACGCCCAAACCGTAGCCGGCTTGGCCGAGGAAATAGCGCCGCGATTGAGCCTGGGCCGCGGCCAGAGCGACCTGCGGATCGCGCAGCAACTCGGCAAGTTGCGGGCCGTACGCGCGGGCGTCTTGAGGGCAATTGTGCATGGCATTTACTCCCGCGTAATGAATTCGTCGAGGTTGAGTAGCACGCGAACCGTCGCGGTCCACGCCGCCGCTTCCGCAGCCGCGATCGCGGGCTTCGCAAAGCGGCCGATCATCCGCTCCGCTTCCTCGGGGTTGTATTTGTAATACTGCCGAGCTTTGTCGAGCAGGTTGTCGAGTTGATCGAGTTCGCCGGCGTGCGGAGCACGGGCGAGGCAAATCTTCACCGCTTTCGCGAGCCGGGTAGCATCGTTCGTCTTGGCGTCGGCGCTCTTGTCGTCGTCGGCGAGCAGCCGCGCGGCCATCGCCTGCGACGCTTCGACGAACGCATCATTGTTCAAAAGCGTGAGCGCCTGCAGCGGCGTGTTCGAGACCGTGCGATTGACGCAGGTGACGTTGGCGTCGGGACAATCGAACGTCATCAGCGTCGGGTGCGGTATCGTGCGCTTGAAGAAGGTGTACATGCCGCGACGGTAGCGATCTTCGCCCGTGCTGTCGGTCCAACTGAAGTTGTTGGCGTAGCTCAGCTTGGCCAGATCGGAAGGCATCGGCGGAAACACGCTCGGCCCGCCGACCTTTTTGCTCAACAGGCCGGCCGCGCCGAGCGCCAAGTCGCGGACGACCTCGCCTTCGACGCGGAGCCGGTTTTGCCGCGACAGCAGCGTGTTTAGAGGATCGACTTCGACCAGTTCCGGCCGATGCGTCGAGGCTTGCCGGTACGTGCCCGACATCACAATCGTCTTGATCAATCCCTTCATGCTCCAGCGCAGATCGCGCTGGAACGTGGCGGCGAGCCAGTCGAGCAATTCCGGATGCGAGGGCAGTTCGCCGCGAGAGCCGAAGTCGCCGACGCTGCGCACAATGCCCGCGCCGAACAACCGTGCCCAAAATTGATTGGCGACGACTCGCGGCGTCAGCGGATTGTCGCGGCCGACCAGCCATCGCGCCAGCTCGACGCGCGAATAAGCTCCGCCTTGCGAAAGCGGCGGCAGCACATGCAGCATGCTCGGCCGCACTTCTTCGGCTTTCGAGAGAAAGTCGCCCCGATCGAAGCGATACGTCTTGCGCGGTTTGAGCGAGGTACCGATGGTCCGAACCGGCATCATCTGCGCTTTGTATTCCCGCAACGTGGCTTCGATTTGCTCTTGGAGCTTGGCAACCTGCGGGGCTTGGCCCGCGTAGAAGTTGAACAACGTGGCCCGCGTGAGCGCGATGCGTTTTTCCGGATACATCTTCAGCGCGGTCACCACGTCGGGCGGCAAGTGAAGTTCGCGGGCGTCGCCGGTGAGTCCGCGCAGCTTTAATCGCGCCATGGTGTGGCCGCCGCCGTAGTTCTGGTCGAGCACGATCTGCAACCGCTCGCCCGGAGCCAACTTCAAAGGCTGTTTCGTGCGCACTTGGAAGTTCTGCGCAGCGTCGTACTTCGGCTTTACGGCCCATCCCTTCTTCGCGTTGGCGGAAGGCGTGAGCGCGTCGATTGCTTTGAAGCCTTGTTGCTCGAAGCTCGCGGTCGCGCGCTGCAACGGAACCTCGCGCATCACCTTGCCGCTCGCATCGACGACGCGAACCGCGAACCGTGAAAGCACGAAATTACCGCCGCCTGAAAGCCCGACGAACTTCTTCGGCAACTCCGGATGCGGCAGCACGTCGAGCCGAAACCCGGTCAAGTCGGCCGGCGGAGCGTCGATCGTCACCGTGTAGGTGTCGGTCGCCGGCAACTTCGGCGCGGCGGCGACTTTTTGTTTGACCACGGCGGCGAACGTGCCGTCTTTCTCGCGAGTGAACGCCAAGCCGCTCGTCGCCGCCAGCGTCGGCGACGTGAAATCGACGACCTCGAGCTTCGTGTTCGGTTTCGACTCGATCAGGTCGCGCTGTTCTTCTTCCCACTTGGCTTGCAACGGCGCCAATTCGCGCCTGCGGGCCTCGAGCGCCGCTTCCAGCGGTTGCAGCTTCGCCTCCAGGGCGTCGGCGTCGGTCGCTTTCACAGGCATCCGCGTGAGCACCTCGTCCGCCTCGTTGAAGAAGGCGAACATCTGGTAATACTCGGCCTGCGAGATCTCGTCGTATTTATGGTTGTGGCATTTCGCACAACCCAGCGTCAGGCCGAGCCACACGGCGCCGAGCGTGTCGGTCCGATCGAACACGGCGTTGACGCGATACTCCTCCTGATCGACACCCCCTTCTTCGTTCGTCAGCGTCTGGCGATTGAAGGCCGTGGCGAGTTTCTGGCTCACCGTCGCGTTCGGCAGCAGGTCGCCGGCCAACTGTTCGATCGTGAACTGATCGAACGGCTTGTCGTCGTTGAAGGCGTTGATGACCCAGTCGCGAAACAGGTACGCGTCGGGCCGCGCGCGGTCTTTTTCGTAGCCGTCGCTGTCGGCGTAGCGGGCCATGTCGAGCCAATGCCGGCCCCAACGTTCGCCGAAATGAGGCGATGCGAGCAAGCGGTCGACGAGCGCTTCGTAGGCCCGGGGCGATTTGTCTTGAACGAACGCGTCGACTTCCTCGGGCGTCGGCAGCAGTCCGAGCAAATCGAACGACAACCGTTTGATCTGCACTTCGCGGGCCGCTTCCGGCGACGGTTCGATCTTCGCCTCCTCGAGCTTGGCTAGGATGAAGGCGTCGATCGGGTTGCGGACCGCGCTCCGATGCGTCACGTCGGGCGGCGTCGGCTTCTCGAGCTTGCGATAGGCCCAGTGCGTTTGATACGCGGCTCCTTCCGCGATCCATTTCCGCAGCGTTTCGATCTCGGCCGGCTTGAGCGGCTTCCCCTCCGGAGGCATCCGTTCCGCTTCGTCGTGGCTCGACACGCGCCGCAACAGTTCGCTTTCCGTCGGCTTCCCCGGAACGATGCCGAACAAACCGCTTTCCAGTTGCTTGAGCGCGGCCTTCCGATCGCTGAGATTGAGCCCACCTTCGGCCTTGTCCGGTCCGTGGCAGGCCAAGCAATGCTCGGCCAAGATCGGCTTCACTTGGAGTTCAAAACGCTTATCGGCCGGCACGTCGGCTTTGGCGGCGACGGCGGACTTTGGTTCGTCGGACTTCGCATCGCGGGCGGCAGCTGCCGAACGAACTGCGAACGAAACGGAAGCGACGCCAAACACAATCAGCGCAACGACGGCGAGGAATTGCCGTGCGGGCATGAGCGATACTCCTAAGATCGTAGGGGTACCGGAGGAACAGCCACCGCAGGAGGCAGGAAGGATCGGTCGCGGTGCAGGAGAGCTAGGCCGGTACAGCCATTCTGAGTCGATACGACGAGGTTTGTCAAGCTTTTTGCTGTGGTCAATCGCCGACAACACATTGAGCCATAACGACTTAAAAACTGAATACACTTCACTCGACGAGATGAAACCCTACGTCGATTCTGTTATAACCGTCGACTTTCCCCAGCCTGAAATCCTCTCAGCCCTAAGAGCCTGTCAGCCATGTCCGACGCCCTTCGCACGCGCCTATTCGACCAACTGCATGCCCTGACGATCGTCGATCCGCACACGCATATCAATCCGCATGCTCCGGCGTCGACGACCCTGGTCGACATTCTCGGCTACCACTACTACACCGAACTGGCCCATTCGGCCGGCATGCCGCGCGAGCAGATCGAAGAGCCCGGCCTCGACCCGCGCGAGAAGACGCGCCGCATCATCTCGGGCCTGGGCCCGATCGAAAACACGATCCAATACAGTTGGTTCATCGAGATCGCCCGCGAGTTCTTCGGGTTTCAAGAGGAGTTGGTCACCACGAAGAACTGGGAAGGGCTCTACGACGCCGCGCTGAAGAAGATGCAGTCGAACGACTGGGCCGGCCAAGTGCTCAAGCAAAGCCGGCTTGAAGCGGTGTTTCTCACCAACGATTTCGACGACCCTCTCGAAGGGTTCGACACTAAGACGTACGTCCCCTGCTTGCGAACGGACGACCTCGTGTTTCACCTCGGCAAGCCGGAAGTGCGGGCCCGTTTCGAAAAGGCGACGAAGAGTTCGCCGAGTTCGGCCGCGAAGCTGCGCGAAGGCATCGGCACTCTGTTCAAGCACTTTAAATCGCGTGGCGCCCGAGCGTGCGCGATCTCGCTGCCGCCCGACTTCGCGCCGACGAAAGTCGACGCCGGAGCCGCCGACGCCGCGCTCGCGGCCGTGCTCAAAGACGGCGTCGATGCGGCCGCTCAGAAGCGACGCGACTTGTCGAATTTCGTCTTCTGGACGCTGGCCGAACATTGCGTCGAGTTCAAGCTGCCGTTCGACCTGATGATCGGCGTCAACCGCGCCGTGTATCCTTCGGGCGTATTCCAAGGCATGGACTTATACGACAGTCGCGTATCGCTCATTCAGTACAAAGAACTGTTTAACGCCTTCCCGCAGGTCACGTTCCCGATTTCCGTGCTCTCGAGCTTCACCAATCAAGAGCTCGCGAGCTATAGCTGGATCTTTCCGAACGTCGTCACCAACGGCCACTGGTGGTATTCGAACACGCCTACGTTCATCGAGCACGACAGCGCCGCGCGCATGGAAGCGGTGCCGCGTACGAAGCAAGTCGGCTACTACAGCGACATGTACAAGCTCGAATTCGCGCTGCCGAAGTTCGCGATGTACAAACGCATCCTCGCCAAGATTCTGGCCGAGCGCTACGTCGTCGATCGCGGATGGAGCGAAGAGCGAGCCGTCGCGTTCGGCACCGAAATCTTGCGCGACAACACCCGACGAATCTTTTATCGCGACTAGCTCGCCGTAGGATGGGTCGAGCGCAGCGCGGCCCATGCCGAAACCACGCGAATGCCGCGTGGGCCTCCGCTGCGCACGCCCCACCTATGACCGGAGAACACGATGTCCTTCGCCCGCCTCTCGTTCGCCGCCTTGCTGTCCGTTTCGATCTTCACCGCTTCGGCTCATGCCGAAAGGCCGGTTAATCCGTTCGACGGCAAATCGCTCGACGGCTGGATGACCGTGAAGGGCGATCCGGCTCCGGCCGGCTGGGAAGTCGTCGACGGCGTGATTCACCTGAAGCCGGGCAAACAAGGAGGCGGCAACATCGTCACGCGCCATCAATACGGCGACTTCTCGCTTTCGTTCGAATGGAAAGTCGCCGCCAAAGGCAACAGCGGCATCAAATACCGCGTGCGCGACTACAAGGGAAAGACTCTCGGCATCGAGTATCAGATCTACGACGACAACGCGACGGCGAAGCCCGGACCGGCCCGCGGTTCGGCCGGCTCGATCTACGATCTGTACGAACCCAACGCCGCGAAAATGCTCAAGCCGGTGGGCGAATACAACACCGCACGCATCGTCGTGCGCAACAACCACATTCAGCACTGGCTCAACGGCAAGCTGATCGCGAACGCCTACGTCGGCGGCGCGGAGTGGAACAAACGGATCGCGGAGAGCAAATTCAACGACATTCCGGGCTTCGGCGAAAACGAAGTCGGCCGCTTGATGCTGACCGACCACGGCACAGAAGTCTGGATCCGCAACGCCCGCTTTCAAACCTATCACAACGACGGCGGCGAATCGCGCCGCCGCCGGTTCCGCTTCTTGCGGCGCTAGGCGACTCGAAGGCCTATCCGCCGCGCGCCGCGGAGTGCGCGGCGAGCCAACTCGCGAATCCGGCTTTGTCGATTTCGCCCGTAGCAAGTTGCAGCATCACACGAACGGCCTCGTCGGTCGACGCTCGCACGACGCGGCCGTTCTTATATAAGAACACCCTTACGGCCGACCAAGCCACTCGCTTATTGCCGTCGAAGAACGGGTGGTTCTTGGCCAGATGCAAGCCGTAGCTCGCGGCCATCTCAAAAGGATAGGCGTTGAGATACCCGCCGAAGGCTCCTGACTCCGCTTGCGCGACGGCCGATTTTAAAAGCCCGACGTCGCGAACGCCGGCTTGACCGCCGAATTCGTCGATCGCGACGGCGTGGAGCAAGAGAACTTCATCGAGCGACAGGAAATTCGGCGCACTCTGCGGAGCGCTCATTTCGCCAACTCGCGCAAGACGTCGCGGTCGTTGCGATACAAGTCCCCGATCGCTTCCAAGGTCGCCGGGGAAGCGCGGCCCGATTGGATCGCATGAATGATCGTAAGATAAGAACTCGGCGATAGGCCGTGTTTCTTCGCGTCCGCTTCGATATCGGCAAACGCTTCCGGCGTGAAAATCACGGCCACGCCCGGATTCCCGGTCTGCGTCGTTTCGATTGCCACGTCATCACCTTCAATCAGCCGAGGAAACTCAATTCCATTCTAGGCGCGTCGCGGACGCCTTTCCAAGGTGATTCCCGGCGAGCTCTCTCTCGGCCTGAACGACCGGTGAGCCTCGGATCGCTCCGTCACCCGTGCTTCTTAGACTGGTGGGCAAGCCGCGAGTGCCGCCCGGTCGCCACTTTTGCAACAGACGAAGCGCTAACGCGAAAACACCGGTTCGTACACGTCCCCCTTCACGCTCAACGTGAAGCTCGGTTTGTAGTCCGGCTCGAAGAGGTAGGAAAACCGCTCCAGCGCCGCCTGCGGATCTTCCGCGTAGGCGTTTTGAAATGCCACGGATTCCTCCACCGCACGGAGGAAGGTTCCTTGCGCGTCGACCTGCACGAAGTCGTTGCGCAGCGACGGATCGTCGGCGAACAGCTTTTCGATTTGTTCCTTCTGCGGATGATCGCCGGCGACGACGACTTTGCCGTCGGCCGACGTCTGCAGCCGAATCTCCTGCGACGTATCGATGCCGTTTTTGTAGAACAGGAGTTGCAGGCGACTTTGCAGCGACGCCAAGTTCTGTTCGTAGTCGGTGCGGACGTCTTCCGTCTTGATCGCCGTCTCGGCCTGCCGGAGCAGTTCGGAAATCCGCGCCGCCTTCTTCCCTTTGGCTTCGGCCGAGAGCGTGACTTCGTCGCCGTCGGCCGACGTGGTCTGCGTCGCCGTTTCGCCGCCGACGGCCGAGGCCGCGTCGTCCCAAATCTGGCGTGCCGTGAGTGGTACGGCCCCGGTGAGGCCGAGAATGTTCAGCGCCATGCGCCCCCGCGATCGCTTACCGTGCGATGAAACTTCAAAAGGCCGGTCGCTTGCGCTCCCGGCTCGCTGAGAACTTCATCGACTTTGCCGACCACGAAGATTCAACCGATTGTCACGGTTGTAGCGGCCCCTTCAGCGCGCACTGCCGGCGGCCACGGCGCTCTCCGATTTCTCCTGCCGCGACGCCGTCGTCGTGCCGGACGCGTCGCCCGCATTCCATTGCGGCCCGATCCGCGGATCGGCGAGACTCGGCATCATCGCACGGAATGCTGCGCGATAGGTCGGATAGACCGTTTCCGCCTCGCCATGCTCATCCGCCAAGGCCCCGGTGAAGTTCGGCAACGAGTGGGCCGGCATCGACGAGTAGGCGTGGTGCACGCCGTGATAGCCGATGTTGAACATCGTGAACGTGTAGAGTTTGCCGAGCGGGTCTTGATGCACGACCGAGCGGGAGAGGCCCGCCGGCGTGTCGCCGGTCAAACCCATGTGCTCGATGTACTTGCGCAAGGCATACATGCTCCCGGTGACCAGCGCCGGCACGACGTAGAGAAAGAACAGCCACTTCCATACGCCGAACCACGCCGTGAGGCCGATCACCGTGCCCCAAAAGAACAGCATCGAGAGCAATTCGAGACGTACGCGGCGGCGAATCTTCGGGTTGTGAATGGGCGACGTCCGCCGCGCAAACGCCGTCCAAAACAGCGTCGCGTCGTAAAACATGCCGAAGCAGAGTTCGAGAATCGCCGCGCCGCGCCGCATCCAACGGGGCGTCGTCGGATCGACGAACGGCCACAGTTGCTCGTCGCGAATCGTCCCCAAATACGCGTGGTGCGTGCTGTGAACGTGCCGAAACAACGTCAGCCCGTTGAGATGAAAGTTGCCGATAATCACGCCGGTCGATTCATTGAGCCAACGCCACGGGCAGAGCACCCCGTGAGCCGCTTCATGAAACGCCATGAGTTGCGAATGCATGAAGTGCGCAACCAGCACCACCAGCGGCACGGCGAGCCAATAACGCCCGGAGTCGATCGACCAATAAAGGCCGAACACCGACGCGAACATCGCCGTCGTGAAGAGCGCCCACAGCCCGAACGTTCTCCATGTCGTGCGATGCGCTTCGATCAACAGTTCCTTCGACGGATCGAACATAACGCCCTTCCTGAAGCTGATTTCGACCCGGTCCCCTGACGGTGCATGCTACCGAATCGCTCGCAAAAATCGAACATCTTGCGCGAAGTTCGTCCGGCGGCATTCCGCCGATTTCGATTCTGGGAGCGGCGGGGGCCGAATGAGGCCGCCGGAGTTTCTCTTGCCGGCGGCGGCAAAGCGGGGCGATTAAGCAAAGCGGCTTGCGTAGGCCTGCTTCGTTGCCGTGATGCCCGCCTTGAAGACGTTGATATCGTTGCCGAAGGTGATCATGCGGCAACCCAGGTCGTAACAGCGATCGGCGAAGGCCGCATCGACCGGCACGATGCCCCAGTGCTTGCCGTACTTCTTGCAGGCCTTGGCGACCTCCTCCAGCGCTTCCCACACTTTGGCGTGGTTGCGCTGTCCCTGGATGCCGAGAGCTTGCGACAAGTCGGCCGGGCCGACGAACACCAGATCGACCGCGTCGTTGGCGGTGATGGCGTCGATGTCGCGCAGCGCGCCGAGCGTCTCGATCTGAATGGCGACGAAGTGCTCGCGGTTGGCCTTCTCGGCGAACTCAAGCTGAGCCAGATGCGTGAAATTCGCGTCGCGGCCCGAGGTGTTCATGCCGCGGCTTCCGCGCGGCGCAAACTTCACCCAGCTGACGAACTCCTCGGCATGTGCCGCGCTTTCGATCCGCGCGGCCATCAAACCGCCGACGCCGGCTTCGAGATTCTGAGTGGCCTGCGAGTAGCCGGTCGGCGCCATCCGCACGATGCAATCGAGCCCGTTGGCCCGCGCGGCCAGCGCCGCGGATTCGACTTCCTTATAAGTCAGCCCGCAATGTTCTTGGTCGAACCAAAAGCCGTGGTAGCCGCCGGCGAGGGCGAACAGGTCGATGATCGGCGGTGCATAAATTCGCCCGCACTGAAAAACCCGGCAGAGCTCGTTGTTGGCGAGGATTTCCTTGAAACGGCGAACCATGAGCGACGACTCCGGAAGGCGAAACCAGGGCGGAAAGCGGGGTAGTCTGATCGACACGAGCCGCGGCGTCAAGGAATTCGGGCTCCGCCAAACTCTATTTAAACGCCTGCGGCACAACGCTTTAGGACTGAGCGGCGGACGAAGTGCGGCGGCGCTGCAGTCGACCCCGTGTGGCTATCTGCCGGCAGCGAAGGCCGCAATTCCGCGTTTTTTTTATTTTCCGCGAACCTTTGCGTCGACGTTGCGTCAATACCCTGCGACGGGACCAGTCCGCGGTCGGCAGCCGTTGACCGAGCCCGTGATTGATGTCAGAGTTGAAAAGTCCGGGCGCCGGCAAGGCGTTCGGCAAGTTTCGGTTCTCTCAAACACGGCGCATTTCCAATTAGGACGCCGTCACAACAGGCGCTTCGGCGCAGTGGAGTTTTCAATGCGTAACATCGTCAACGTTACCAACGTCATCGACATCGTCCGCGGCGTCCGCCGTGACCTCGTCGTCGTCGTTAAGGCTAACGCCGCGATGTGCGCCGACTCCCTGCGCGTTCTGCATCTTTCGATGCGCCACGCGCTCAGTGCGCTCGCCGGCAGCTCGCTGTTTAAGAAACAGACGCTGCAACCGGCCTATGCCGCAGCCTATGCAATGCCGACGGCGTTGCCGGCAACGGCAGGCACGGGATGGCGTGAATCGCGGGTACGCCCGGCTTCACGCCCGTCCATCAGAATCGGCTAAGGATCGTCCGAGCGATCTCCAGTCGAAACGCCTGATGGACGCCGGCCGGCAGGCCGGGGACCCTGCGAGCCCGCGCACCTTCGCGTAGGCCAAAGCCGCTTGCTCATGCTGCGGTCGCATTCGGTTCCAAGCCTGCCCGGCTTCACGGCGGCTTCTTCCTTTACGCACCCAAAGCACGACGGCCCTCCGCAGGGCCATTTGAGAGATAACCACTATGGCTACTTGCATCTTCGAACAAGAAAACGAAACGGAATTCCAAATCCAAGAGTTTACGGTCGCCGAACTTGTGCTGGCCGCACAAGACGGCGACCGGGACGCCTTCGGAACGCTCGTCGAACGCTACCAGCGGGCCGTTTACCACAACGCCTTGAAGCGGGTGCGCGACCATGCGGAGGCGCAAGAGCTCGTGCAAGAGGTGTTCGTGCAAGCTCTGCGGAAGATCAATCAGCTCCGGACTCCGGAATGCTTCGGCGGCTGGTTGCGGCAGATCACGCATCGCTTGGCGATCAACCGCGCCGTGCGCCGCCCGCAAGAGCAGGCCGTCGAAAACGACTCGCTCGAGCTGAACTTCGTCGAAGAGCGAACGCCGCAAGCGATCGTGCTCGAGAAGGAGCAGGCCAAGCAGGTGCGCGCCGGCTTGAAGCGGTTGAAGACCTTGGACCGGAACACGCTGGTCGCGTTCTACGTCGACGGCCAATCGCTGGCCGAAATGAGCGTCCGCTTCGACTCGCCGATCGGCACGATCAAGCGGCGGCTGCACACGGCGCGAAAGCGTTTGGCGGCCGAATTGGAAGAGCTGCAAACGGCGTAACGCCACACTGCATTTCGCGCAGAGGGTGACGCGGGGCGTGCGAGCGGCGTCGGCGGAGTAAGTCCGTCGACGCCGCTTGTTTTTTGCGCCAAGCTACGGCGCGCTCGGCGGCGCGATTTCGACCGCGGTCGGCTCCTCGCGCAGCGCCTTCATGCCGGCGAAACTCAGCGCCACCCAACCGACGATGAACGATACTCCGCCGATCGGCACGATCGCCCCGAGCATCGTCCGGTTCGTGAGCACGAGCGCGTAGAGCATTCCGGAAAACAGCAGGATCCCCAAGAAAAAGGCGAGCCCGGCGAGCGTGCCGCAGATCGTCTGCCGCCGCGCGGCGACCGCTCCCAAGAGCATCAGGCCGAGCGCGTGATACATCTGATACCGCGCGCCGGTTTCATAGTCGTGCAGCCGCTTGGCGATCAGCCCCTCGAAGTCGGCGTTGGGAATGTCTTCCAGCGGCACGTTCTGGTAGATCACGAGCAACCGCTTCTCCAATCCGTGCGCGGCGAACGCGCCGTTGACGACCGCGAGAGCGGCGAGCCAAGCTCCCAAAACGAACCATTGATGAGGCTTCACGGCGCGAACTCGCAAGCTGGGCCACGAGGTGAATCGCGGCATTATAGCCGGCCCGCTCCCGCGCACGCAGCAAAAAACAAAGGCCGCCGCGGCTCTTGACGAACCGCGACGGCCTGGGGGAGGGACTCGTTTGACGTCGCTTGCCCGGCTTGCGGCCGAGCCACGACTTTCCGACTACGGGCTCGGCGGAATGCCGATCGCTTCTTCTTCTTCCGACTGGATGATGATCCGCGGCGTCACCATCATCATCAAGCTTTCCGACGTCTTGGCGATCGCCACGTTTTCGAACAACCGATTGACGTACGGCAGCTTGTTCAGCAGCGGCACACCGTTCTCGCGGCGAACTTCCGTCATCCGCTTGATACCGCCCAAGAGCACCGTACCGCCGTCCGGAACGCTCACCGTCGTGGTCACCGTCTGGAAGGCGAACGTCGGCAGCTGAACCGTGGTACCGCTGCGGGTCGTCGTTTCTTCTTCGGAATCGTCCTGCGTACCGGGGCCCTGCGTCGACGATTGGCTGCTCGAGCTCGACGTCTCGGTTCCTTCGAACGTAAACGTGTTCACGTCGCCGATCTGGCTGAAGAAGGGAACCAAAGTCAGACGCACGAACCGGCGATCGTTCGACACCACGGCCTGCACGCTGAGCGAGGTGCCTTCGTTGAGCACCACGATCACCGGCTGCTGGGCCGCGGCGAAGTCGCCGACGACGGGAATCACGCTCACGACGAACGGGCTTTGAGCCGTATCGCTGACGAACGCTTGTTGGCCGTTGAACATCGTCACCTTCGGAGCCTGCAACACGTTGCTGCGGTTGTCGTCCTGCACGGCCGTGATGAAGAAGTAGGCTTCCAGGTCGCTCAAGATCGCGAAGCCGACGTTGGCGCCGCCGGGGCTCGTGGTGAACGAGGGGATGATGGCGCCGATCGCACCGCCGACCGTTTGCAGCGAGTTCTGCGTAAATGGTATGTCGAGGTCGGAGCTGAACACGCCCGGAGCGCTCAAGCCGACGGTGGCCGATTGGCCGCTGTCGCGGTCTTGCACGTCGCGCGGCGGGTTCGCCGAGTCTTTGGTCAGCGTCGCGGCCGGCGTGAAGTTGGCCCGATTGATTTGGTTCGCCGCATTGCCGTCCGGGCGACCGAAAATCTGGAACGGCACGTCGGCGTTGTCGTTGATGTCCAAGTCGAAGTCGATGCCGATCTGTTCGTAGAAGTTGTCGCTCAAGCGAATGAACCGCACTTCGATCGTCACCTGCAAGTCTTGCAATTGGCGGAGCTGGTTCAGCAGGTCTTCGATCTGCTCGTGCACCGCCTGCGTCTGCGTGATGACCAAGCTCAAGGTCGAGCGGTGTTCCTTCACTTCACCTTGCGTACCGCCCGCTTCGCGCCAGGTTTCCGGCTCGATCGTCGTGGTCATCAGTTCGATGAGGCTGTCGAAGTCGGGCTGCACGCCGCCGCCCATGCCGCCGGGACCGAACGGCACGTTCTGCTGCATCCCGCTCGACGGCGGACCGCCGCCGCCCGTCGAGAACGGAATCGGCATCTGGCCGAGCACCGAACCGTCGGTCTGCGAGTGTTGCGCCATGACGGACACCGGAGCGTGCGAAGCCAGGCCCACGCCGCCGAACGAGGTCAGGTTCGCCTGGGCGTCGGCCAACGCGCCCGCCAAGCCCATGCGGCTCGTCGGCACGAAGTTCGGAATCGGAATGATCAAGTCGCCCACCGGGTAGGTCACCGGGTAGACCTCTTCCGAGCGGAGCCGATCGCTGGTGATCTTCAACACTTCATTCTTGATCACATACGTGAGGTGATGTTCGGCCAAGATCAAGCTCAAGGCGCTCTTCAGCGAGATTTCGGTCGAGATGTCGATCGACACCGGGGTGCTGCTGTCGACCCCTTCGGCCGCGAGCCCGCGGTTGTCGAGATAAATCGGCACGCCGGTCATCGCCGACAGCTTGTCGAACACTTGCGACAGCGGGGCGTTGGCGAACTTCAGCGACACCGGAGTCCGGAGCTTCTGTTCGATTTCCAATTCCTTCGGCGACCGACGGCGTGAATCGCCGTTCACCGGCCCGCGCTTGTTGCGCAGCTCTTCCCAATTCTTCGAGAAGGCGATCGGGTTGAGCGAGTCGACGTTGGCGATCGCCGAGCGATCGATGTTCGTCATCGCGGTCACGAACGCGTCTTCCTTCAAGGAGCCGATTTCGGCGTTGTTGAAGATGCGGCGCAGGGCCTTGCTCTGGGCGGCCAACTGCACGGCGATCGGCTCGTTCGGAGCCAGCTCTTGGGCTCGCTTCGCGGCCACTTCCGCCTCGGCGAACCGCTGCTGTTCGACGAGCACGTTGTATTCTTCGACCAGCTGCGCGAGCTTGTTCTGCGTGTCGAGCTTCGCGGCTTGCTCGCGATCGAGCGTGGCCTGCACTTCCTTGTTTTGCTGCATCAATTCGATCCGCGGACGATTCACGTCGACGAACCGCTGCAATTCGGCCGCGTCGCGATCGAGCCTGCGGAGCATCATTTCCTTCGTCCCGGCGTCGAGCGTCGATTTTTCGACCACGACGCGGGCCTGTTGCAGCACGGCTTGCGCCTGCGACGGGTCCGATTCTTGAAGTTGCCGCGATTGCTGTTCGAGCCGGGCGACTTCCGATGAGATTTGGCGAGCCTGCAAGGCTTGGGCCTGCGCAGCCTGGTCCATCAAACCGGTTTCGGCTCGGCCCGGAGCGATCGGTTCGGCCGCGCCCAAGAGAGCCATCCGATCTTGCAACCGCTGCTGACTGACCGGGTCGAGTTCGTGAATGCGGGCTTGAGCTTGTTTGAAGAATTGCTGCGCGGCGTTCGTGTCGCGGCGACGCATCGCGGCTTCACCGGCGTCGAGCGCCTTCATCGCTTCGCTCTCGTTCATTCCCACGATCGAGGGCGCGAGAGTCGGAGTGCCGTTTTCTGCGGCGGCCGGAATGTTTTTCGTCGGATCAAGGGCCGGATTATACACGGCTTGCGAAGCGCCCATCGCGCCCGCGGCCGGCAAATCGGCCCCGGCTTGCACCACGCCGCCGTTGCGACGCTGTTGCTTCTCGACTTCCATCAACACCAGCCAGGCGCGATCGTCTTGCGGACCGAATTCCTTGTCCGATACGCCCAAGGCGTCGGCTTCGCGAGCCAGGACTTCCGCCCCGCGGAAATCGCCGACCGTGAGCGCGGCGCGGGCCTGGCGAACGAGTTCCAAGGCCCGCTGCTTGCGAGCCGGATCATTCGCGGCCGTGGCCCCGCCTGCGGCGGCGGCGTTGAACGGCGCCGGTTCGGCGTGGCCGGCGAGGCGAATCTCGGAGTCGCCGGTGGCCGGCAACGGGATGATCGTATTCGACGCGGCCGGAGCGGCCGCGGCCGTCATCGGCGGCTGCGCTTGCGGCGCGAATTGCGGCATTTGCGGCGGCGTCCCCGCCGGCGGAGCGCCCGCGGCCGGAGCGGCCGTGGCCTGCGAGAGCGTCGTCGGCGTGCGGCCGGCGAACGGATCGGCCGCCGTCGGCTTCGAGCCGCGCTCCTCGCGAAGCTTCTCCAGATCGCGACGAGCCTTCTTCGGCGTGTCGCCCGTGTGGAACAAACCGAAGGACACGTTCAGTCCTTCGGCTCGCATCACCAGCGAGTCGGCCGTTTCGAGGTTGCCCTCGGTCATGGCTTGGCGGGCACGTCCGAGCAAGTCGGCGACTTGCTTGCGAGCCGCATCCGAGTCGGCTTGGCCGACCACCGCCGGAGCCACGAGCCCGACGGTGTCGAACACTCCCGCGCTTGCGGCTGCGGTTAGCGTAAGGGAAGCCAAAACCAGTGCGGCGAGGATGTAACGCGACATCGTAGTCACGATCTCCTTTCGAGAGATTCGAAGCACGGCGCGGCATCCTGCCGCCGACCGTCCAAGGCGTTGCAAATCGAGGGAAAACGAACCGTGTGCGATCGCCGACGCCGCGGGCCTGCGCTCGATGGGCGCAGTCCGTGCGAACCGGGAAAGCGAACGGGAGAAGTGCAGTGGGATGTGAAACGAACCGAAGTGAGGGCGGTTAAATACTTGGCCCGCAAAACTCGGTCAAGGGCACTTCAGAAAAATTCCCGACAAAAAAAATGCCGCCGCGAAAACGATTTTCGCGCCGGCATTGAAGGCGATTGACGGAGAACGTCGCGTGAGAGCTACTTCAACTGAAGAACCTTCTTCACGTCGCTCTTTCCGCCGGGCGCAGGTTCGGGATTCGCTTCTCCGGCAGGCGCGGCGCTCTTCGCGTCGGCCACGGCTTTCATCTCGTCGCGCAACGGCCAATCGCCGAGTTGCGTCGTAATCACGAGTTCGCCGCGCGGTGTCCGCAACAAAACTTCCGACGGCCGCGTGATCGGCTTCGCGTCGAGACCGGAGCCCGGCCCCTTCTGCTTCGCGCTCGCCCGTTCCCACGAGAAATCCGCGAGCAGCGAGCGAGTTTCCACCGGCGCGGCCGCTTGAGTGCCGATGAGTTTACCCGGAATGATATAGGCCACTTGCGCCGCCGCGTCGTTCAACAACGCGCCGCGCAAGTAATCCTTGAACTCGTAGTAGGTGTCCGCGCCGAAGTTCGGCATCCATTGCTTCACGGCCACGT
Source organism: Planctomycetaceae bacterium (assembly GCA_016793115.1). Classification (GTDB taxonomy): domain Bacteria; phylum Planctomycetota; class Planctomycetia; order Pirellulales; family PNKZ01; genus PNKZ01. The sequence continues at coordinate 9,662 of JAEUIN010000160.1, read as the reverse complement.
CGATCGTCGGCTCCAAGTCGCCGCCCGGCGACTTCACGTTGCCCGCGAAGTACCGCTCGAGCACCGGCACGCCGGCCGGCGGCGAAGGCTCGCTCCATTCCGCTTCACGGGTTTCCCCTTGGGCGAGCTCCGGCTTTTCGAGTTGCGCCGGATTGAGATTGTAGTTCGGGTTGTTCAACACCAGCTTCACGCGGTAGCGGTAGTACTTCGTCGGCTCGATGTTGAAATCGATGAAGCGAAACAGCAGATACTTCTGCTTCACGTCGGTCTTCGCCGTCTCGGTCGGAGCGGGTTCCGGAGCGGCGGCCGCCGCCGGAGCCGCGCCCGCGGCGAAGGGGTCGGCCGCCGCCGGCTGACCGCTTGCGGCCGGAGCGACCTGTTGCGCCGCCGCCGGCTTCTCTTCCACCGTCGCCGCGCCGATCTCCGGCAAGTGCGCCGCCCAGTCCCCGAGATCGCTCTTGTTCGCCAACGGCGGGAGCGGTTCCGTCACCGGCAGCCGCGCGGCCGCGGCGTCGACATATTGTGGACCGTCGCCGGCCCACTTCGCGCGCTCGTCGCTGATCGCGACCTTCAAGTCGACCGGCTCGATCTGATCCCAGGCGACCGGCACGTTCGGATCGGGGCTCGTGACTTCGGCCCGCTGAATCTTGTAGAGTCCGTAGCGCGGCTGCGCGTTGGTCTTGGCGTCGGCGGCGTTGGCGAACGCCTTGGCATATTCCGCCTCCTGCTCCTCGAGCGGAATCAGACCGGTCACGGTCAGCCATTCTTCGCCGACGGCCCGCGTCTGCGGCCCTTGCGATCCGCCCGCGCCGACTTTGACGTTGATCGGCGCGTATTTGAAGACGGCCCGCAAATCACGCAGGGCGAGATAGGCCGGCTCGGTGCGGCGAGCCCGATTGTCGAACAGCGGCGCGTTCCACTCGGTGCCGCCGAAGAGTCCGGGGCTGACCGGCTTCATGGCTTCGTTCAGTTCGTCGATCACTTTGCCGGGCGGCAACGTGATTCCCGCGGCGGCCGCATCGAGTTTCGACGTCGCGAAGACCCGGCTCGCCGTCTCGTAGTCGCTCGCCAAGTCCGAAGGCTTCTTATCGTACGACGCGAGCGAATAAGCTCCGTAGCCGAGCAAGCCGGCCAACACCACGGCCGCGCCGAGACCGATCTTTTCGCCCCGCTCGATCAAAAACTGCTTCAGCTTCGCCGAGTCGAAACCTTTAGCCATCGCACCGCTCCTCGTTCATCGTTCCGCGCGACCGTGAGCCGCGCCGGATCGTTCATCGTTCTTTGATTTTGAAATTCTTGCGTCAGTCGCTCGTTAGAAAGCCTGCAATTCCGAAGCTCCGCTGACACCCTGCTTAGGAATGCCGAAATCGCGCTTGATCGGTTCCGCGTCGGAACCGCGACCCAGCTTATCGACGGCGGGAATCGTGTAGATGTAGAGCACGCCGCGGAGCGTCACGATTGCGTCGTGCGGCGATTGCTCGATCTTCTCCACCGCATTGGCCGAGGCGTCGACCTTGCGCACGACGTCGACCTGATCGAGAGCGAGCTTGATCTGCCGCGTTTCCAAGGGGAGCGGCGCGTTGGCGCATTGGGCGATCAGCACCGGCACAAGCCGCTGATCCATCAGCACGCGGATCTGCACGAACATCTGCTTGAATTCGGTAAACGGCGGGTTCGAAGGGTCGGGCACCGGCGTGTTGCGGCCGTCGAGGTAGCGATCTTTCAAGAGTTGGGCGTCTTCTTCCGCGCTGCCGGTCGTGCCGACGGTGAACGCGCTGCCGCCGGCTCCGGCATCGTCGCCGAGCGCGAGCCCTTCGGTTCCGGCCAGCGGATCGCTCGGCGCCGCGGCCAACTGAACCTTGTCCCCCTCCATATTCGACGCCGAGATGGCGTACTGCGCGATGTCGCAGAAATCGACCCGCTTGATCGGCACATTCCCTTGGTCGACGGGCAACTCCGGAGGCGTTTCGCCGTTCATCACCGCGAGCCAGGAATTGATCGGCCGCTTGTTGATTTCGGCGATGATGCCGAACAGCGAACGGAACGTCCAAATATCTTCGTACGTCACCGCGATTCGGTCGATCGACGGAGCCTCGCTCGTGTCGTAACGGGCCATGAGTTGCTGCGGCGAATAGGGCGCCTTCCAGAGCAGAATGCCGTCGACGCCTTCGCCGACCGGCTGGCCACCGACGGGGCGACCGAAGGCGTTGGTCCCTTTCACGCGGCGAATGTTGAGCGGCTCGAACAGCGCGGCGAAGTCTTCCTCGAGCACCTGGTTGTTGTGGTAGGTCTGAATCATCGCGGCCACGTTCGACGCCAAGCGGCTGCTCGTCTCCCCTTCCTTCGGCTGCAGCAGCGTCTTGCGTTCGTCCGGCTCAAGCAAGATCAGGTCTTTGAGCACCTTCACCTTGTCGTTCACGGTGAACAGATCGGTCTGCCGCTTGTAGAGGCTTTCCCAGCCTCCTTTCACGTTCTCGGCGAGCGTGTTGCCGATGGCGTCCGTGGTCTTCTTGTAGCTCTCGTTGGGCGGAGTGTTTTTGCCGCCGGAACTCTTCAACATCTTGGCGATGGTGAACGCCTGGTCGTTGGTGCGTTTGTCTTTCTCGTATTGCTCGGCCAACGCACCGGTGCCCATCCACCACACGACTGCGGCGGCGATGAGCGCACCCGCTCCTAAGATCCAGAAGTGGTGCTTGACGAGCGCGTCGGCCCCGGAGGCTTTTTTCTTGACGTTGTCGGCCTTGTCGGCGGCCGCAGCTGGTTTCTCTGCCATATCGTTAAGTCGCTTGTACTGGAAATCGCGAACGGAATCTCACCACTTGCCCAGGCGGCGCGAGCCGCGCGAGCTATCGGCCGGCGGCGGCCACGTCGCCCTTGGCCGCATCGCCCGGCAACATCTCTTGCCAGCAAAATTGCACGAGGAAGTCGTAGCGCGGAACCTGCACCGAAGCGACCCCGTCCGGATTGGTCGGGTCGGGCACTTGCAGCGTGTTTTCCCATTTGATTTCCCCCTGACCGATGATCACGGGGAACTTGATGCCGAACTTGCGGACGGGAATGCCCTTCAGCACGTCGTTCGGCTTGTTTGCCGCGACGAGCGCCTTGTTGTATTCCTCGATCTGCTTTTTGAGCTGCGGCGGAATCTCGACTTCGTCTTTGAGCAGATTCGGCAAGAAGTAATAGCGCAGGTAGTTCAGGCCCTGGAACTTGTTGCGATCGAGCTCGTCTTCACGGTGATTGAAGTAGTGATGGGCCTTGAACTGGAAGATCCAGCCCGGGCCGGAGGGGCCGTCGGCGGAAGGGGCGCCGCCGCCGATCGGGTTGCCGTATTCGTCGACTTGCGGCGCGGCGTTGCCGGCCACTTTCACGCCGGCGGGCACAAGTTCTTCCGGCAGGGCGTCGAGTCCGGCTTTGTAGTTGTCGCGCACGCCGGCGAACCACTGCGCGAGATCGTCGACCCGCTTGCATTCGAATTCGGTGATCTTGATGTCGGGCCGGAGCGTGAGCGTGGTCTTGAGATCGCGCGCCGCGGCCGGATGGGCCTTGTCGAACTTCGTTTGAAATTCGGCCGGCACGGTGCGCGGCAGGCAGGCGTTGATCGACCGCATGACTTCCAGCCACAGCACGCGGCCCTCGACGTTCTTCAAGAACACCTGGCCGATTTGCTTCGTCTTGAGGAACTGCGACTTGGCTTCTTCGAAATCGTTTTTCCAAGTCGTGGCGTTGCTGTTGAGGCCGTAGACCTTCGAGGCTTCGGGCTTGAACTCTTTGCCGTCGAACTCCACGGCCGAGAGCATCGTGCGGTGGTAGGCGAAGTAGTTGCCCGCCAAACCGATGAGCACCACGGCGGCCGCGGCGATGGCCCACGGCTTCTTCGCACGAATCTTGCGGTATTGAATGATCTCGCCGGGCAGCAGGTTCGTGCCGACCTTGGCCCTTTGCAGGCCTTGCAACGCGAGGCCGTAGCAGACGCCGTAGCTGAGCATGTTCTCTTTGAACGCCGGCGCGTCGACGATGCCCGGCCCCGTGAGATTGCGGTAGGCGTCGGGCTTGGCGACTTCGAAGCCGAGATTTTGCGTGAGAAACTTCTGCAGGCCCGGCAGCTTTACGGCGTTGCCCAGCGCGATGATCTTGCCGATCTTCGCCGAGCGATCCATGTTCGAGAAGAACTTCATCGACCGCTCGACTTCCGAAAGCAGATCGCTGAAGACCGGCCGCATCGCCTGAAACAGCGCCTTCGGGTCTTCGGCCTTGGAAGCGTTGCGCTTCAGGTGCTCGGCCGTGGCGTAGTTCATCTTCATTTCCTTCACCAACGCCTTGGTGAAGTGGTTGCCGCCGACCGGCAGGCTCCGCTGCCACATCTTGAACCCGTTGGTGACGACGAAGTCGGTCGTTTCCGCGCCGATCGACAACACCACGGTCGACTCCGGCGGGTTGTCCGGGTCGTATTGTTCCGGCGGCGGCAGATCGCGAATCTGATCGAACACCGCGAAGTTGAACAGCGCCAGCGGAGTGAGCTGCACGACGTCGACTTCCACCTTGGCGTCGACGAACGGCTTCAAGGCCCGCTCCACCTGGTCGCGCTTCATGGCGAAGATGCCGACTTCGCAGTCGAGCGCGAAGCCTTCTTCGATCGCGCCGGCGCCCATCTGCTGGTAGTCCCAAACCACTTCTTCCAGCGGGAAGGGAATCTGCTGCTTGGCTTCGTAGCGGACGATGTCGGGAATCTTCTTCGATTCGACCGGCGGCAGCTTGATGAAACGCGCCAGACCGTCTTTGCCCGGCACGGAGATGACGACGCGATCTCCCTTCACGCGATTGCGCGAGAGGAACTGCTTCAGCGCATCGGCCACGAGCGCCGCGGGGTCGGCGTCGGCCGAACTCAGCGGCTTGGGATATTCAATGAAGTCGAAGGCTTCGGCCACGACGCGTTCGGTGCCGTCGTCGGCGGCCCGACAACGCAACGCCTTCAGCGCGTACTGCCCGATATCGATTCCCCACGCGGCGACTTTTTTCGCCATCGTTGTCGGCTCCGGAATTCAGCTAAACGTGTGTATCGCGAAAGAACATGCGGAGCGTTGCCGTCCGCAGGCAGGTCTTGCTTCGCGCGTCCGAGGAGAACCGCCGAGAAATCGACGACGGACGCAGACGTCGCCGCGCGTCTCGGTTCGCAAAAACCGACGCGACGACCGCCGCAAGCGCCTCCCTTAAATCAACCGAAAGGATCGGCCTAACTCCAACGCCGAAGGCAGCTTGCCGACGGAGCGGAATTAGGCCGTTGCCATTTATTCTATTTGGCGCGGCGCGCGACTGTCAAACAAAAAGCGATGTTTCGCGGGCGGCGCAAACGCGCGGCAGTTGGCCGGTCGCCGGCGTCGTCGTCGCCAGTTAGATTGAACCACTCATCGCCCCACGCCGCCCGTCCCTATTCGGTTCGCCATGGTCATCGAGGAACTCGTCGTTCTGCTTCCCTGCCACAGCCTGGAAGACTTTCCGGTACACCATGAGGGGGAGGAAGCCGAAGGACTCTTGGCCGCGTGGTCGGCTCTCTGGCACCCCGGACTCATCGCCGCCTGCGACCGCATTCCGCTCTGGTTTCGGGCCGATGCTCCGCCGGAAAACCCGCGACCGCGGCTGATCGTCGTACCCGCCGTGAGCGATTCGCTGCTGCTCCCCGGCTGGCCCACGCGTGCCAAGACCGAGGGGGCCAAGCTCGTTCGCAAGCTCGCGAAGCGGGCCGAAATCGTCGCCGCCTGCCTCGAATCGCTGGAGCCCGAGCCGCAAGCCAAGGCGCGCGCCGTGCCGGCCGATCTCGTCGACGACTTCCTCGCGCTCGGCACCGGCTATCTGCTCGTCGAACTGCTCACGCGGCAAATGCGCTACATGAGCAACCTCGACGAAACCCGCTTCCAAACCGAGGCCCAAGACGGCGCCCGCGCCGCGGTCGAAAACCGCCACGACGACGCTCGCCAACATCTCAAAAACGCCTTCGAGTGCCTCTACGAAGCCCGCGAACGTTTCTATCCGGTCGACAACTACTTGGTCGACCTCACGCTCATCGCCGACACCACGCTCGGCTCGTCGCTGCGCACGGAGTTGTTCGGCGACGTGCCGATCAACTTGCTTTTCACCGGCGCATTGCTCGAGCGACTTGCCGAGAAAGAGCCCGAGTCGCTCACGACGCTGCGCAATGCGATCGACCGCCGCACGTCCTGCGTCGTCGGCGGCGACTACGACGAGCGTGAAACACCGCTGCTGCCGGCGGAAACCGTGCTCGCGGAACTGCGCCGCGGCACGGCCGCATTCGAGCGGCTGCTCGAACTCCGCCCCACCACCTTTGCCCGCCGTCGCCAAGGGCTCACGCCCCTCTTGCCGCAACTCCTCGCGCGGCACGGCTACGAAGGCGCGCTCGGCTTCACGCTCGACGACGGCACGTTTCCCACGTCCGATCAATGCAAAACCCGCTGGGAAGGGCTCAGCATCGACGCCGTCGATTGCCTCGGCCGCATCCCGCTCGACGCCGCGAAGCCCGACAGCTTCCTCGATCTGCCGCGCAAGATCGGCGAGGCGATGGATCGCGACTACGTCGCCACGACGGTGTTCGCGCATTGGCCGGCCGCCGTGAGTCCGTTCTACGACGACTTGCGCCGCATGAGCGCCTACGTGCCGATCCTCGGCAAGTTCATCACGCTCGCCGACTACTTCGACCACACCGAGCGCCCCGGCCAAGTGTCGAAGTTCACGCCCGACCGCTACCGCACGACCTATCTCCGCCAGGCGATCGTCCGCAACACGCCCAACCCGATCACTTGGGTCGCCGACGGGCATCGCCGCCGTGGGCAGGCCGCCGCGCTCGCGGCGCTCACGACCATGAGCGACGTCGTGCGGTTGCGCACCGCTTCGACCGACGCCCAAGAACTCGTCGCCGCAGCCGACCAAGCGCTCACGCCCGCGACGACGGCCGATGAAGCCGCGGCGCTGAGCTCTCGACTTCAAACCGCCCTGGCCGAGGCCGCCGGCCGCGCGGCGCAGGCCGTCGCCGGGCGCGGCTCCGCACAAGAAGGCTTGCTCGTCATCAACACGCATCTCGGCGCGCAGCGCGAAGTGGTCGACGTCTCCGCGCTCGCGCATGCGCCCGAAGTCGGCGGCGCGGTCGTCGCCGCGCAGGAATCGTCGGCCGGAAAGTTTGCCGTCGTCGACGTGCCGGGCATGGGCTTCGCCTGGCTCGCGGCCGGCGCAGCGCCGCCCACCGCCCCGGCGAAACCCGCCGGCTTCTTCCGTCCCCGCAAAGCTCCGAAGAACATCGTTCACGAAGATTCGATTCTTCGCAACGAGTTGCTCGAAGTGCACGTCAGCCCCAAGACGGGCGGCCTGCAAGGCGTCTACGGCACGAGCCTGCGCGATCGCCGGCTCTCGCAACAGGTCGCCTTCCGCCTGCCGCAGCCGCGCCCCAAAGTCGGCGAAGCCTGGCGCGACCCCGACCTCGAACCGATCTACACGTCGATGGTCTGCGACCGGATCGAAACCACGCTCGCCGGCCCGGCCGTCGGCGAAATCACGACGCATGGCCGGCTGGTCGACGCCGACGATCGCCCCCTGGCCCGTTTCACGCAGCGCGTCCGCGTCGCCGAAGGCTCTCCCGTGGTCACGCTCGAAATCGATCTCGAGATCGACGAGCAACCGCGGGCCGAAGCCTGGGCTTCCTACTACGCCTGCCGCTTCGCCTGGGCCGACGACACCACGGCGCTCGGCCGCGGCGTGTTTCTCATGCACCAGCCGACGACGGCGAAGCGACCCGAATCCCCCTACTACATCGAACTCGAAACCGACCTCACCAGCACCCTTATTCTTCCCGACGGGCTGCCGCATCATTTGCTGACGGGCGAGCGCATGCTCGACACGCTCCTCATCGGCAAAGGTGAAACGCGTCGCAAGTTCCGCTTCGGCATCGTGCTCGAAGCCGATCACCCAGCCGCCGCCGCGCAAGCGTTCATGGAGCCGGCGATCACGGTCCCGGGCGCGGCCCGTCCCACGTCCGGCGCCACCGGCTGGCTGTTCTTCGTCGACGCGAAAAACGTCGTCGCCACGCACTGGGAAACGCTCAGCGAAGGCGACTCGGTCGTCGGCTTCCGCGTGCGCCTCATGGAAACCGAAGGCCTCTCGGGCCGCATCGAGCTGCGGACGATCCGCCCGCTGAAAGAGGCCCGCCACGTCGACGGCCGCGGCGACACGATCCTCACGCTTAAGCCGGAAGGCGACCGCGTCGGCCTCGACATCGGCCCCTACGAATGGCTCGAAGTCGAAGCCCGGTTCTCCTAGCGAGCGGCGGGGTTTATCCCCGCCGTCTGAGAATATCGCCGGCGGGCAGAAGACGGCGGGGATAAACCCCGCCGCTCGCCGAACCCAGGCGTCACTCCCAAAAAATCTTCGCCGCGTACACGTTGTTTCGCTCGTCGTGCCGTTTGCCGTTCACGAGCGATTCCGCCACGACGACCCACGTCTCGCGCTCGCTGACCGGCACGACGTCGAAATTCCCCAAGTCGGCGTGATTCTCCGGCACCAGAATCTGCTCGGTCGCGCGCTTCACGCACAGTTTGTCTTGGTCGACTTCCGCGATGTACAGCGGCGCGCGATGCCGCATGATGTGATCGTTGTTCGCTCCGCGGCGCGTGTAGATCAAATACAGCCGATCTTTGTGCACGGCCCAATGCTGCTGCGTGTTGTAGCTGCCGAGCACTTGGCCGTCGTCGAACGTCCATTCCTTATAAGGCGCGTAATGCAGCCCGTCGTCGCTCGTGGCCACAAACGCCGAGTCGTCGCTCCGCAGCGTCAGATAGAACTTCCCGCCGACCGCGGCCAGCGACGGCTCATAAAGGCCCCGCTTCCCGGCGCGCGACAGTTCCGTGCCGTGCTCGATGTACGTGAGCGTCTCACCGTCGAACCGGCAGCGGGCCACGATCGTCGTGTAGTCGCGCGGCGCGGCCCGCTTCGAATAGCGAATCGGCAACAGAATTTCGCCGTTCGGTAAATCCACCCGATCGTTGCAGCCGGCATTGGGGTTCAACAGCGGCAAGCCCTCGTGATCGGCGCTCGGCATCGCCACGGTGCGCAACTCGCTCCAAGCGTTCGACTGCGGATCGAACACCGCGTACGAAACCTGCTCGCGGCTGCGATCTTCCGTCGTGCCGCCGCGAAACGTGAACGTCTTTCCCGTACCGAGAAGTTTCCCGGACTTCGAGTGATAGCGCGGGCACAAATCGCCGATCACGCGCTCGTCCGGCGTGCCGTCGCCGATCTTGCGCCGCGTGAGGCTTTCAATCTTCGCCGGAGCGCTCCAAGTGCGGCCTAGATCGCGGCTTTCCACGTGATACACGTCGTGGAAGCCGTGCCCGCCCTTCTTTTCGATCTCCTGCATCGTGAGCACGATCCGCACGCCCGCGTCGCCGCCATCGGGCACCGCCCCGCCGCGGGCCTGCGCGAAGTAATACCGCTCGGTCGGCCCTTGCACGATCGTCGCAACTTCGGTGCGCAGCGCCGGCTCGGCGGCGGCGCCTAACACATGCGGCACGAAAAGCGCGACTAGCGCGCAATAGAGCGATGTTCGCATGCGAATGTCCTCGTGTCGTCTGGGTGGCACTGGTGGCGTGCCCACCACTGCCAAA
>JAEUIN010000095.1 GCA_016793115.1 Planctomycetaceae bacterium | reverse complement strand
TCGACGTTCAATCTCAACGGCTTCAATCAGCAGGTCGCCGCCGTCTCCACCATGGCCGGAGCAACGGTCACCGGCGCCGGGAGCACGCTCACCCTCGGCGGCGCCGCCAATACGCTCACCGCGACCGGAGTCAACCGAATCAGCGCTCGCTTGCAATTGAATACGACCACGACGCTCGCGCGAACGATTTCGCCCACCAACGCGGTCAACTCGCTGACGATCGACGGCGACATCACCGAAGGGACGGCCGCCGGGGCGCTCACCAAAGCCGGACTGGGTACGCTGTATCTTTCCGGAAACAACAACTACACCGGCCTGACGACCGTGTCGGCCGGCGTTTTGAACATCAGCAGCCCAACGGCCTTGGGCGACGTCGCCGGCGCCACGACGATCACGGCGGGCGCGACGCTCCAAATCCAGGGGAACATCACGACTGCGGCCGAAGGCTTAACGATCGCCGGCGGCGGTGCGGCCGGCCAATCCGGCGCACTGGTCAACGTCGGCGGCGTCAACAACTTCGCCGGACTCATCACGCTAGGAGCCGCTCCGACGATCTCCTCCGACGCGGGCGTGCTGAATCTCACCAACGCCGGCAACATCACAGGGAGCGGCGCCGCGCTCACTCTCGCCGGCGCAGGCGACGGGACGATCGCCGGAGCGATCGCCACCGCCGGCGGAACGCTAAGAAAGAACGGGGCGGGCAAGTGGACGCTCAAGGGAGCGAACACTTACACCGGCACCACGACGATTGCGGGAGGGGCGCTGCAAATCGGCGACGGAACGACCGGCAGCCTCAACGGCACGACCGGAACGGCGCTCGCTTTTCTCACGACGGGCCGCATCATATTCAATGAGGCCGCCGGTTCGGCTCAGAACATGAGCACGTTGGACGTGTTCGCCGGCGAAGCGACCGTCGAGTCGGTCTACGGTGGATCGGCGACGACGTCGCTGACGGCGGCCGGAGTAACTCGCCTAGCGGGCGGAGCGATGAACTTCGTCACGACCGGGGGAACCAACGGCGTCAGTAATCAAATCAATTTGAGCGGCAAGCTGCTGGGCTTCATCGACCAAGGCTACTTTTACAACGGCGGCGACTACGTCTATCTCAACGCCGATTCAGGTTTCGTGCGCGCCCCGGTCTACGACGTCGATCCAGGCTTTACCAACGCGGGCGCCGCTTTGATCGCCGGAGCGCATAACCGTGTCGCCGCGTCGATCAGCAACCAAACCGCGGTGAGCGTCAACACGATTAAGTTCGACGGAACCGGCGCCGTCGATCTGGCCCTGACCGGAGCCCTGACGCTGACCAACGGCGGATTGCTCCGTTCCGGCGGGACGATCGGCTCGCCCGGCACGACGACAATCGCCGGCGGCTCCATCACGGGCGCGAATAACGCCGATTTCGTGTTCCGCGCCGCCGGGGCGTCGGACACGCTGACGATCAATTCGCCGATTCTCGCGGCTGGAACCAACACGTTGACGAAGGCCGGCATCGGACTTCTCGTGCTGTCGGGCACAAACACTTACACCGGCGCCACCTATATCGACGCCGGAACTCTGCGGATCGGCAACGCCTCCGCTTTGGGAGCCGGAGCGGTCACCATCAACGAAACGGCGACGCTCGATCTGAACGGTCAGGCGATCGGCAACGCCGTCTCGCTACGCGGTACGGGGAGCGGCGGAGCGGCGCTGACCAATTCCAGCGTCACGGCCGCCCAGGTCGGCGCGCTTACGCTTCTCGGCGACGCGAGCATCGGTGGATCAGGCGACATCGCGGCCGGCGCCGTGACCGGAGATTTATCGCTCGTCAAAGTCGGCACAGGGACGCTGACGTTCACGGCCGCCTCGAATCGTCTCGGCTCGAGCACGAATCGCCTCGACGCCGGCGTTCTGCGCCTCCAAAATGCGGCGGCGGTGAATCCCATCGGCGTCGGCGCGATCATCCTCAACGGGGGCACGCTGAGCCTCGGTTTCGACGCTCCGAATGCGACGATCAGCGGTCCGCAGTTCGTCACCGCCGACTCGACGATCGTCGTCGATCGCTTGAATTCCGGCGTAGGCGTGGCGCACTCACTCGGTAACTCGCTGGTCATCTCCGGACAAACGCTCACCTTGAAAGGCGGTTCCAATATCGCAAGCGGTACGGCGGGGCTCACGATCGGTTCGGCAGGCGTCACCTTGTTGGGGAGTCCGACGTTCGACGTCCAAAGCCCCGCCGGCGGAATCACTTCGCTTTCGATGGGAGCGCTCAACGACTCCGGCGTGGCCCGCACGATCACGTTCACCAATACCGGAACAGTTGCGGCAAACAGTTCCGTAGTGCTGACGGGGGCGGCGACGTCCTTAACGGACGGGACGGTGGTGAACGTGACGGGGGGCGCGGGGGGGGTGAACTTGGCGTTGAATGCGGCGGGCGCGTTGGGCAGCTTGGCGCAGGTGAACCTGGCGAGCGGCGGTACGCTGACGTTGGG
>JAEUIN010000094.1 GCA_016793115.1 Planctomycetaceae bacterium | reverse complement strand
TCGACGTTCAATCTCAACGGCTTCAATCAGCAGGTCGCCGCCGTCTCCACCATGGCCGGAGCAACGGTCACCGGCGCCGGGAGCACGCTCACCCTCGGCGGCGCCGCCAATACGCTCACCGCGACCGGAGTCAACCGAATCGAAACCGGTCTTGTGCTCACGACGTCGGCCGCCGCGACGCGGACGATCGCGCTCACCGGAGCGAACGACATCTTGACGATCAGCGGCGATATCGGCGACGGCGGCCCGACCGCGGCCGGCGCAATCACCACAAGCGGCCTCGGCACGCTCGTCTTAACCGGCGTGAACACCTACCGCGGAAACACGACGATCGCGACCGGTAACACGCTGATCATCGGCAACAATTCGGCGCTCGGAACCGGCACGCTGAGCCTGACCGGCGGCGCGCAACTGATCCCCAACTACGCCGGCGTGAATCTTCCGAACGCGGTCACCACCGCCGCCGGCTTCACGCTCGGCGGCACGACCGATGTGACGTTCGGCAACACGCTCACGCTGACCGGAGCGAGCACCATTACGCTGAACAATCCGGGAACGACGACGTTCAACGCGATCACCGCGACGAATCAATCGCTGACGCTGACCGGAATGGGCAACGTCGTCCTCAATAGCCCGGTGACGATCGGTACCGGCTCGCTGACCAAGGCCAACATCGGCACCTTGACGTTCTCGGGCAACAACATGCTGCCGACCGGCGGGGGCTTCCTTCTGAGCAGCGGTACGATCGATTTCGGTAACTCGACTCAAACGGTGAACTCGTTCTCGGTCGGCCGCAGCGGCATCACGACGCTCTCTCTCAACGGCACCGCGGTTTTGAACATTACCGGCAATAGTTCCGGCGGGCTCTTCTTGGGCGACTCCGGAGTGAGCGCTTCCGGCACGCTCAACGTCGCCGCCGGCTCGAGCGTCTTCGTCGGCGGTTCCAACGGCGTCGTGTTCGCCAACGGTGCGGGGGGCGCGTTCATCAACGAGTCCGGGACGTTGAACCTGAGCGGCTTGTTGGTCACGCGGAAAATCTCCATGGTCAGCGCCGCAGGCAGCTCCGGCACGCTCAATATCGACGGCGGCGTGATCCGCGCCGGCGGATCGAACAACTCTTTCTTAAGCGGGCTTTCCTCCACGGTGATCCAGTCCGGCGGCGCGACGTTCGACGCCAACGGGTTCGCCGTCAACATCCGTCAACCGCTCGCCGGCTCGGGCGCTCTCACCATCGTCGACACCGCCGCCGGCCAAACCGGCGTCGTCACGCTTTCCGGAGCGAACGTCTACACTGGTCCGACGAACGTCACCACGGGCAACTTGGGATTGGCGGGCGGCGGGTCGCTCGGAGGCACGGCGATCACGATCGGCGCAGGTCGTTCGTTGAACGTGGCGGGCGACTACACGATCGGCACGTTCGGCAGCCCGACGCTGACGCTCGGCTCGGGCGCGACGTTGTCGCTCGTCGATTCGGCGATCGGCGCGCTCACGTTGAACTCGGCGACGCCGCTCGCGACGATTCTCTCGATGGGGACCGGCACGGGGACGTTCCTCAATTTCGATATCGGCGGAACGACGGATCAGATCAACCTGTCGGCCGGGGCCGCGTTTATCGGCGGCGGCGGAGTTACGCTCAACCCGACGCTCGCGGGCGCTCTGGCCAACGGCACCTACACCTTGATCTCGGCGCCCGGCGGCGGCTTGCTCAACACCAACGGTTCGACGGGCGGCTTTACGCTCGCCGCCAACGTGGTCGGCGGGGCTAGCTTGGCGTTCAACCTGACCGATACGCTGCTCAGCATCACGGTGAGCAACGCTCCGGCGCCGCCCCCCACGGCTTTCTTTCGGGGTAACGCGCCGAATTGGAACAGCTTCACCGGCGGCAGCTTGAATTGGGCGACCGACGCGACCGGAACGACGCCGACCGACGCATTGCCCGGGCCGGTGACCGACGTTCGCTTCTACGTCACCGGGGCCGATCCCGCCAATCTCGCCACCACGCTGGGTCAGGACTTTTCGATCCGCACGTTGTCGTACGACGTCGGCACGGCCCCGGTCGCCGTCGACGGTGCGATCAGCGGCAGTTCGAACCGCAACACGCTGACGATCACCCCCGTCGATTCCACCACCGGAATCACGCTCGGCGCCGGGGCCGGCATGCTGTCGATCAGCGCGCCGATCATCGTCGGAGCCGATCAAACGTGGGCCAACAACTCGACGAGCTTGCTGAACGTATCGGGCGGCACGACCGGCGGCGGCAACGTCACGATCAAAGCCAACACGGCCGCGGTCAACATCATCTCGGCGCCCCTCAACCACTCCGGGACCATCGTCAACGCCGGCGGCGCGTTCACGACGACGATCAGCGGAGGCGTCGGCGCGAACGTTCGCTCGATCAGCAACAGCGGCGGTTCGACGCTGACCATCAGCGGCGCGCCGCTCACGGTGAACAACAACGGCACCTCGCTCGTGAACAATGCGACGACCACGTTCACGGTGAGCGGCGGAATCAACGGCGCGGGCAACCTGACGATTCGAGCCAACAGCACCGGCGCGTTCACGATCGGCACCGCCGGCGTCAACAACACCGGGACGATCACCAATTCCGGCGTCGGCACCGCGACGACGACGATCAGCGGCGTCATCGGTTCGAACGTCGCCGGAGTCGTCCAAAACAGTCCGACGTCCGCGCTGTCGATTTCATCCACCGGCAATAGCTTTTCGAGCCCGCTTACCATTCGCGCCGGCACGGTCTTCGCCACGATGACCACGACGGCTCTTGTCAACGCCCTGGGCACCGGAACCTTGGTGCTGGGTCATACGTCCGGAAGCAATAACGCGACGTTTCTCTCCAGCCAAACGACGGCCTCGCCGACTTACGCCAACAATATCCTGCTGCAAACCGGCACCACCGGCACGCTTACCATCGGCAACAACACCAGCGTGACGACGGGCGTTTCCACGTTCAGCGGCACGATTTCCGGCAACAACAATCTCACGATCACGAACAACAGCACCGGCAACGTCGTTCTCTCCAATTCGTCGATCAACCCCACCGGCACGATCACCAACGCCGGCACCGGAACGGGGCCTGCCACGATCTCGGGGATCATCGGTGGCAGCGTCACCGGCGTCATCCAAAACAGCGGTACGTCGCGGGTCACATTAAGCGGCGCCAACACCTACACGAGCCCTACGACGGTCAACGCAGGCGTCTTGACTCTGGCCGGCGCCGGCTCTTTGGCCGGCACCGCGATCACCGTCAATCCCGGCGCCACGCTGGCCGTGCAGCCGACGACCAACTTCGTGGTCGGCACCTCCGGCGGCAGTCCCAGCATCACGATCGCCGGCGGCGGCATCCTGTCGATGCTCGACACCACGACGAAGATTCTCACGATCAACAGCGCCTCGCCCGGGTCCACCGTCCTGACTCTGGGCGACACGGCGGCGGCGATTCTCAACATGGAAATCAACAGCGGCAATGCGATCAACGACACGATCACGCTCGGCGCCGGCCTCAAAGCGCGCGTCAACGCGGGCGGCGTCGTCGTCAACCCGTCGCTCCTCGGCCAGCTGACGACGGGCAACGCTTACACGTTGATCACCGCCCCCGGAGGCGGCCTGCTCAGCACCAACGGCTCGAGCGGCTTTTTCAATTTCGGCAACGGCTCGAACGTCATTACGATCGCCGGCAGCACCTTGATGCTCACGCAGACCGATACGGCCCTGACGCTCAATGTTTCTTCGGTGGCGCCGGCGGCCGCCGATCTTTACTTCCGCGGCGGCGTCGACGGCGCTTGGAACACGTTCAGCGCCGGCAACACCAATTGGACGACCGATCAAGCCGGCACGATCAACGCCCAGAGCATTCCGGGCGCCGCGACCAACGTCCATTTCTTCGCCGCCGGCGGAACGAACCTCGCCACCTCGTTGCAACAAAACTTCACGATCAATTCTCTCGCCATGGACAACGGAACGACCGCGGTGAGCATCTCCGGTGCGGCCGCCGGAGGAACGTCGGTCAACACCCTGACGATCACTCCGAACGATCCCGCGCTCGGCATCAACTCCAGCGCCGGTGCCGGCACGCTCACCATCACGGCCAACGTCGCGCTCGGTGCGTCGCAAACGTGGACGAACAACTCCGCGAACGCCGTCAACGTCTCCGGCATCGTCAGCGGAGCCGGTCCGCTCGCCGTCGCGGGCACGGGAACTGTCGCCTTTTCCGTCGCCACGAACACCAATTCCGGCGGACTCACGATTCGCGGCGGCACCGTAACCGGCACGGTCGCGCAAAGCTTCGGCGCGACGTCGAACGCCCTCGTGCTCGGCGATGCCGCAGGCAACGCCGCGGCGACGATCTCCAGTTCCGGCATTGCCACGCACGCCTTTGCTTCCATCACCATCAACGCGGGCACGACCGGAACGTTGAAGATTCAAAGCACGGCGACCGCGACCGGAGCGGGGTCCACCTTCGGCGGCCCGATCGCATTGAACAACAATCTCACCGTCGACGGCACGGTGGCGGCTAAGGCGGTGATTTTCAGCGGTACGATGACCCAACTCGCAGGCACCCCGCTCACGATTACCAAAACCGGCGGCGCCGGGTCCGCGACGTTCAACGGCGCGACGGTCGTCGGCGGCGGCGGCCTCACGTTGAGTTCCGTCGGCGGCACGTCGGCCACGGCGCTGCTGAGCCTTAACGGCAACATTTCCGGCACCGGCAACCTAATTTTGTCGAACAGCACGGCGATCAACGGCGGCATCGTCCTGGCCGGCGGCTCGATCAACAACAACGGCTCCATCACGAACTCCGGACCCGGCACCGGCACCTCGCTGATCACCGGCACGGTCGGCACGTCCGTCGGCGCACTCATCCAGAACAGCGCGACCAGCGGGCTGACGTTGTCGACCGGCGGCGTCGTCGGCACGTCCGTCAACGTCTTGCTCGGCACGCTGACGACGCAGGGCAACTATACGATCGGGACGACGGGAAGCCCAACGCTGAACGTTTCTTCCGGCGGCATTCTCTCGCTCATCGACGGCGTCGCCAATACGCTGACGATCAACAGCGCGACCGTCGGCGCGACGGTCTTGAACTTAGCGGCCGGTTCGACGCTCAATCTCGAAGTCGGCGCGGCGGCCGACCGAATCGATCTCGGTCTCGGCCTCGCGGCGTCGCTCGCCGGCACGGTGACGATCAACCCGGTGCTTTACGGACCGTTGAGCACGCAAGACTTCACGCTCATCTCGGCCCCGGGCGGCGGCCTGACCAGCGGCGGTTTCGTCCTTTCCAACAGTTCGCTCGGCGGCGCTTCGCTCGGCCTGACGATTACGGACGATGCGGTCGTACTCAACGTGTTCAATCCAAATACGCCGACCGCCGCGTACTTCCGCGGCAACATCGATTCGCGCTGGAACGGCTTCTCGGGAGCGGCGCTGAACTGGACGTCCGACGCCGCGGGCTCGTCGCCGACCACAGCCATCCCCGGCTCGACGACCGACGTGCATTTCTACGCCGGCAACGTCGTCGCGGCGAACCTCAATACCACGCTCGGTCAGAACTTCACGATCAAAACGCTCACTTTCGACGGCGGCTCGGCGACGCAGGCGGTGAGCATCGCCGGCACGGTTCCCAACAGCGGCACGCTCAATACGCTGACCCTCGCTCCCGCGCTGCCGACGACCGGCATCACGGTCAACTCCGGCGCCGGGGCCGTGACGATCACCGCGCCGATCATCCTCGGCGCCGATCAAACTTGGACGACCAACTCCTCCAACACGTTCAGCATTGCGACGAACGCCCTCAATAACAACACGGTCGATCTTAACGGCTTCAATCTCACCGTCACGGCCGGCGGCACCGGGGCGGTCACGTTTTCGCAAGACATCGTCGGCACGGGCGATCTGACTTTCAACGCCAACGGCACGGCGGCGATTTCCGTCGTCCTCAACGGCACTCAGATTCAAAACGTCGGCTCGATATTCAACGGCGGCACCGGCGCGGGTTCGGTGACGCTCTTCAATATCAGCGGCAACGCCGCTTCGATCGTGCAAAACAGCAACACCTCGCAACTCCTGTTCGGCACCGGGACCGGCTCCGGCTTCACCCCGAGCGTCAACGGAACCTCTTTGATTTCCAACGGCGCCGCGCTGATGAGCGTCGCGAACGGAATTTCCGCAAGCAGCGGGGCGGTGTCGGTGATCACGAATAGCTCGGGAACGATCGTCATTCCCGGCAATCTGGCTCAGACCGGAAATCTGCTCCTCAGCGCCAACGGCCCGGGCGCAATTTCCATCGGCGGCAACGTCAGCGCCGCCCCGATGATCATCAACTCCGGCTCCGGGCAAGGCTCCGCAGTCATCAGCGGCAACATCACCGGCGCAACGACGGCAGTCGTGCAAAACAGCCCGACGTCGACGCTCAGCCTCAACGGCGCGAACACCTACGCCGGCGCGACGGCGATCAGCGCGGGCACCTTGGCGCTCACCGGCGGATCGCTCGCCGGTACGGGCGTCACCGCGGCGACCGGCGCCCGCCTGCTCATCCAAAACAACCCGCTGGTCGGCTCGGCCGGCAGCCCCAGCGTCACCATCGCGGGCGGAGCGACGCTGTCGATGGTCGGCGGCGCGGCGAATAAACTTACGATCAACAGCGCCGCCCCCGGCGCCACGGTGCTCACGCTCGGCGGAGTCAACACGGCCTCGCGACTCGATTTAGAAATCGGCGACTCGGCCGATCAAATCCTCCTCGGCGCCGGCTTGAAAGCCTTGATCAACGCCGGCGGCGTCAATCTCAACATCACCTCCTTCGGCGCCATCGCCGCCGGCGACTGGACGCTGATCGACGCGCCCGGCGGCGGTTTGTTCGACGCCAACAACACTATCTCGTTGTTCAATCTGTTGCCGAGCAACGTGGGCGCTACGCTTTCGCTCGCCAACTCCACGAACTTCAAACTCATTCTTTCCGTCTCGCCGTTCACGACGCCGGCGACCGCGTACTTCCGCGGCAACGTCGGCACAAGTTGGGCGGCCTTCAGCGGCACCGATTCGAATTGGACGACCGACGCCGCCGGCCTTACGAACACGCACGCCCTGCCGGGCGCTCAGACCGACGTACACTTCTATGCGTCGGGCGCAGCGAATCTGAATACGACGCTCACTCAGAATTTCAAGATTCAAAGCCTTACCGTCGACGGCGTCGATCCGGGAAATGTCGGCATCGGTTCGGGCGGCGGCATTCTCACCATCGATCCGTCGGCCTCGACGACCGATCCCAACACCGGAATCTTGGTCAAGCCCGGCTCCGGAACGTTGGCCATCAGTGCGCCGATCGTGCTGGGAGCGACGCAGACCTGGACGAACAATTCTTCTTCTCTGGTGTCGATCACCGGCGGAGTCAACGGCACGGCGGCCCTGACGCTCAACGGTACCGGCACCGGCGGACTGTCGCTCAGTTCGTCGATCGACGGCGACGTCACCAACGTCACCGTCGATATGCCGAACGCCGTCGTGACGTTCAGCGGCGTCAACACGTTTACGGGCACGTTGACCGTGGCGTCGGGCACGCTCGCCGCCAACTCGAGCGCTCAAGCCTTGAGCTTCGGCGGCGCGGTGCTCAATCTCGCCGGCGGCAACCTCGACTTCAACTCGAATTCCGCTCTCGCCTTCGGACGCAACACCACGATCGCGGCCGACGCCGTGATCACGGCCGAGAAGAACGTAGCCGGTGCGGGCGTAACCTACACTCTGGGCACTTTGGCCGTCGCCGGTCAAACGCTCACCGTCAACGGCGGCAACGTCGTTTCCGGAACGACCGGAGTCACGTTCGGCGCCGCGACGCTGGCGGGCAACCCGACGTTCGCCGTCAACAATCCCGTCGGCGGCGGCACGACGCTCTTGACGCTCGGCGCGCTCAACGACGGCGGCACGGCCCGCACGATCACGAAATCGGGCACCGGCGCACTCACCGTGGCCACGGCGGCCGTCAGCGTGAGTCCGGGCACGCTCTTGAACGTCACCGGCGGCACCTTCAATTCGAATCTCGCGACCGCCTTGGGAGCCAACGTCTCGGTGGCCGTGGGCGACGGGGCGACGTTCGCCGTTTCAGTCTCGCAGGCCATCGGCTCGCTGAACGATATCTCGCTCGTAAATCCGACGGGGATCGTTTCGATCGGCGGCACGACGCAAACCTTGACGATCGGCTCCGTCACGTCGAATCTCGATTCGTCGTTCGGCGGCGTCATCACCGGCACCGCGGGCAGCGCGATCGCGAAGCAAGGCTCGGGCACGCTCACTTTGAGCGGTGTCAACACGTATCTCGGAGCGACGGGAGTGCTCGCAGGCACGCTTCGCCTCGGCGCTTCCAACGTGCTGCCCGCCGCGTCGGCGCTCACGATCGGCAATGCGAACAACGCCGCGACGCTCGACCTCAACGGATTTACTCAATCGTTCAACGCCGCGACGGCGATCGTCTTAGGAGGCGCGGCGGGCGGCGTGTCGACCCAAGCGACGATCAACCTGGGTACGACCGGTCTGCTGAACCTCGGCGGCAACCTCACGTTCACCGCGACCGGCAATCCGACGGCGACGCAGCAGATCAACGGCGGGACGATCGACCTCGGCACGGCGACTCGCACGTTCAACGTCGGCAACAGCACCGGCGCGGCGATCGATCTGGCGATTAGCTCCGTGATTCAAGGTTCGGGCGGCATCACGAAAAGCGGCGCGGGCAATTTGCTGCTCTCCGGCGTCAATACGTTCACCGGCAACTTCGCGTTTACCAGCGGGCAACCGGGCGCGGTGATCATCACGAATAGTTCCGCGCTCGGCGTCGGTCCGAAGACGGTGACGATCGCCGACACGACCGCCGGCAACAGCAACTCGCTGCAACTCGACGGCGGCGGCGGCAATATTACGCTCGCTGCGAACCTCTCGTTCGTCACCAGTTCGGCCAACGGCACCGGCGGCATCGTCAACCTGGCGGGCGACAACGTCATCAACGGCAACATCACCCTGCAAACCGGTGCGAATACGCAGATCACCGTCGGCGGCGGTTCGCTCACCCTGGCCGGCACGACGATCACGACCAATACGACGGGCCGATCTCTGTTGCTCAACGGAACGGGCGACGGTCGCGTCAATGCCGCGATCGTCGACGGCGGCGGGAGCAATTTTCTCGGCCTGCAAAAGCTGGGAACCGGTAATTGGGCGTTGACGGCCGCGAACACTTTTTCGGCCGGGACGCAAGTGCAGCAAGGTACGCTCCGCTTGGCCGGCGGCAACAACCGATTGCTTTCGACGGCCGGCGGCGCGGCCAACGTCGTCTTGCTCGGTAACGGCGCAAATAGCGGCAAGCTGATCCTCGGCGGCGACGCCGTCGGCGGCACCGGCGTCGGAACGCGCGTCATGCAGACGCTCACGCAGAACGCCGCAGCGTCGATCCTCGCCGTTTCCGGAACCGGCACGGCCAACGCGGTCGTCGGCGGCGCCGACAACGGCGGCGACGTGCTCAACAATTCGATTCTCACGCTCAACATCGGCACCGGCTTCACCGACACCTACGCCGGCCTGATCGGCGGGGCCGGCCTCTACGAAAACAACATCAATCTCGTCAAGAGCGGCGGCGGCGTGCTCGTACTGGCCGGCGATCTGAGCCTCTGGACGGGCACCGGCGCCGGGCCGACCGATCCCACGCGGCCGACCATCACGGTCGGCGGCGGCGTGCTGCGTCTGACGAGCACCGCCGTGATCAATACCGCGATTTTCAACACCGGCGGACTCATCGACGACCAGGGCTTCACGCGCGGGCCGAACTTTTCGCTGACGACGACCGGCGGTCTCATCACGCTGAATTCCGCGACCGACACGTTCGCTTCGTACGGCATCACCGCCGCTTCGCACGGCGTCGTCGCGCTCAACTTCAACAACAACGCCGTGGTCGATTACGCCGACAGCGATATGTATCTCGGCGCGGTCGGCGCGCGGGTCTATTCGGCTGCGTCGCTGACGCCGACGGTCGGGCAGCCGTATCGTTTCGGCGGCGGCGGACCGTGGCAAGCCCTCGGCGCGGCGACCATCGGCGGCTTCGGCGGCTATCTGCAAATCGCGACGCCGAATCTCGTCACCGGCGCGAACGACGTCGTCATCGGCGACAATGGCAGCTACAACTCCGGCGGCGGCTTGTTCGGTTCCAATAGCGTCGTCGAGTTCACCGCGCCGCAAAATTTCGACGGCAAGCTCATTCTCGCCGGCGGTTCGTTCGTCGTTGCCAACGTCGATCGCCTCGGCTCGAAGAGTCCCGCGGCCGGTTCCGTCGTGCTCGACGGCGGCATCTTCCGCTACTCCGGCATGACGACCGACGTTTCCGGACGATTGACCATCGCCGGCGGCGGAACCGTGGACACCAACGGACAAAACGTCACCTTCGCCGTCGGAATCGGCAACTCCAACGCCGGCACGAGCGGACTCGCAAGCGGCGGACTCACGAAGATCGGCGCCGGAGCGCTGACCCTCGCGGCCGTCAATACGTACGCCGGCCCGACGACGATCGCGCAGGGCGCGCTTACCTTGAATATGAACACCGCCGCGGCGAGCAACGTCGTCGATGTCGCGTCGTCGCTGCGTACCATGGGGGGCGCGCTCAATGTGGTCGGCACCGGCGGCACGACCGCGCGGTCGCAAACGTTCGCCGGCACGTCGTTCGATTCCGGCTCCGTGACGTTCACGCCGACGCTGCAAGCCGCGTCGACGACGGCCAACGTGCTGACCGTGGATTTCGGCGCGCTCGCGCGGGCCGTCGGCGCCACGGGCAACATCGTGTTCACCACGGGCAACACGACGACGACCAACACTCAGTTGCTTACCTCGACCGGCACGGCCGGCGGCCTCATCACCGACGCCAACGGCGCCGCCTACCTGACGTTTGGAACTTCCGCGACGGCGGTCGCCGACTGGGCCGTGAAAGACGCGACGAACACGAAGATCGTCCAACCATCCGCCGGCTTCTACACGGCAGCGACCGCGACGACCGTGGCGAACAACGCCGACATCGGCGCGCTGAGCCCGACGGTGACCGGCGTCGTCGGCGACAATCCGATCACCAGCATCCGCTTCAATAACGCCGGCGTGCGAACGCTCACGCTCAACACGGCCGGAGCTCTCTTCTCCGTCGGCGGCATTCTCGTCGGCAGCGCAGTCGGCAACAATTTGACGACCATCGCGGGCACCGGAACCTTGCGCGGGCCCAACGCCGGAGTCGGCGATCTGATCATTCACAACTGGGACGTGAGCAGCTCGCTGACGATCAGCATGGCCGTCGGCGGCACGGGCGGATTGACGAAAGCGGGAACCGGTTCGCTTGTCTTGACCGGAACTAACACCTACTCCGGCCAAACGGTGATCAACGCCGGCACGTTGACGATGGACGCCGTGGCCCGCTACGGCAGCACGTCCGGCTTCACGCTCAACGGCGGCACCTTCGTTTGGAGCGCCACGGCGGCGATTCCCAAGACGTTTACGCTCGGGCTCAACGGCGGCACGCTCAACATCACCGGCGCAGGCAATCAAGCCATCGGCGTGGCGGGCGACGCGTTGCAAATGCTCGGCTTAGGCGCTCGCACGCTGACGCTCAACGGTATCGCCGACCGCAGGCAAGACATCTTGTTCAGCATCGGCGACGGCGGCGGCCCCACAAGCCTCGTGCTCAACGCTGCCGGCGACAATTCCGTCTTGCGCTTGTCGGGCTCCAACAGCTACACGGGAACGACCACGATTTCCCGCGGCGTGCTCGATCTCAACAGCGCGACGGCCCTCCCCGGCGGCCTCGGCGGCACGACTCTCTCGCTCGCCAATACCGGCGGCAACAATCTCATCTTCAACGGCGGGTCGGCGGCCGTGCGAGCGATCTTGCAGCTCAGCACGCTCAGCGGCGACTTCTATCGTTCACTCGGCACCGGCTTCGATCAGGTGCAGTTCCTCGGCAACGGCGGCTGGGCCAATACCAACGGCGTCACCACCCGCATCGTCAATCTCGGCGGTGCGGGAGCCCCGGTCACGTGGGGCCTTGGCGGCTTTGTTCCCACCGGATCGTTGTTGCAGTTCGGGGTGTCGGGCACGAACGTCCCGGCGGCCGGAGCGATCGACTTCCAAAACGCGATCGTCTTGGGCGGCACGGCCCGCTCGATCGACGTCGCGAACAATACGCAAACCGCCAACACTTCGGGCGTCGACGCCGTCTTGAGCGGCAACCTCACCGGCACGACCGGCGGCGGCCTGACGAAGATCGGCGCGGGCGTGCTCAAGCTCACGGGCGACAACACGACCGGCACTGCGGCCGACTTCGCCGTCAACGTCAACGCCGGCGTGCTGCTGTTCGAAGACCTCGCTGCGATCCCCGGCGCCGCCCCCAATCGCAACGTCGCGACCACGGCCGGCGGCGTGGCCCTGCAAGGTGCGACCAACCTCGCCCCGCTGCTCGATCGAATCGCTCTCTCATCGGCCGGCTTCGTGTTGCTCGATACGAGCTCGTCGACCGACGTCGACTTGAGCGCCTTTGCGAGCCTCGGTCTCGGTGCCTACGCCGACATCGGCGGCGTCCCCGTCTATTTCACCGGTCGCATCACGCCCAACGGCGCGGCCGGCTACCGCTTGGCGTCGCAATCGCTGGCCGCGCCGGGCGGCGTCGGCGTCGCGGGCGCGGCGATTCAAACCGCGAATAACTACTTGGTGCTGACTCGGCAAAACACCCTGACCGGCGCAAATGCGCTGACCGCCGGATCGGGCGCGCTCCTGATCACGAACAGCAACGATTTTTCCGGCGGAACGACGCTGCAAAGCACGCTCAACGGCGGCGTGGGCGCCGCCCAACTCGGCTTCGGCAACGACGCCGCTCTGGGCACCGGCTCGATCGGAGTCGCCAACGCGACGTCGTTCATCGGCTCGCTCAACGGCGACCACGCCCTCGGCAACAACGTGCGTCTGAACGCTTCGGGCAATTTCGTCGTCTCCGCGAATCTCGCGAGCGACGGCATCGTCAACGCCGGAGCGCTCTCGTGGCTCGGCACCCTCACGATCAACGCCGCCGGCAACACGCTCTTCGCTCGCGCCGGCAACAATGCGCTCTTCTACGGCGATATCGCGCCGGCCTCGGGCACGCCGACCCTCGGCGTGAGCAGCGGCACGGTCGTCTTGCTGACGCAACCGACCGGTGCGGTGCCGAAATCGTTCAATGCCTTGAATTTCGTCGCGGCGACGACCGTCGTGATCGACGGCGATCGCTCGCTCGGCGCCGTCCCCGCGTCGGCCGCCACGAACATCAGCTACACGACCGCCGGCACGCTCCAGGTGCAGCCGGGCTCACCCGACTTCTCGCTGAGCGCCAATCGCAATCTCGCGGTGACGTCGGGCATCAACTGGACGATCGTCGTCCCCGGCGGTCCGGTCACCGGCTCGACGACGCTCACCGTTCCCGGCGTCGTTTCCGGCGGCGGCGGAACCAGCGCGCCGGTAAAAAACGGCCTCGGCACGTTGCGGCTGCAAGGCACGAACACCGTCGCGGCCACGGCGGCCGCCGGGTTCATCGTCAACGCCGGCGCGCTTGAGCTCGACTACGCCAACTTACAAGGCTCCGGCCCGATCCTTAACGGCATGGCCCTCACGCTAGGTAACAGCACGGCCGGCTCGCTCAGCGGCGGCGGAACGCTACGAGTCACCGTCGGCGGCGCCGCCGCGGCGCAGTCGTTCACTAATTTGGCTACCACGTCGAAAGACAACTTCATCACCGTCAACTCATCCGGCGGCGCGCTCACGCTCGGCCTCGGCGCGACGATCACGCGTGTCGCCGGCGGAACTTTGAATTTCGCGGGCACCGGGCTCGCCGCCGCGACGATCAGTTCCACGTTCGCCGCCGTCAACGGCATCGTCCCCGGTGCCACCTGGAACGGACGCGATCTGGTCGCCGCCGACGGCGCCGCACTCTCCGCCTACGCCGGCTATACCGGCTTGCTCGGCGGCACGATCGTGTCGTCGGCCGGATCGAACGTGCGGATCGACAACACGACTTCCGTCAACGTGAGCCTCGCGGCGACCGGCACGACGGATATCAACACGCTCACTTTCGCCGACACGCTCGCGCGCACCGTCGACGTGCGCAATCTGACCACGGCCGGCACGCTGCGCTTCGGCGTCGTCGGCATGATCCTTGCCGGGGCTTCCTCCGGCGCGCTCACGGTCGGCGTCGCCGGAACCGCCGGAACGATCACCGCCGGGGCGACGACCAACGGCGCCGGCGAACTGATCTTGGCGAACTACTCCGCCAATCCGTTGCAGGTCAATTCCGTCATCGCGATCAACGGCACCGGCGTCGTCACGGTCGTGAAATCCGGGCCCGGCTTGGTCACCTTGGCGGGCAACAACACGTACACCGGCTCCTTGTTCGTCAACAACGGCGTCCTCGCCTACGGCCGCAGCGCCGCAAGTCAGGATCTCGGCAACCCCACGGCCGCGGCGACCAACATCATCATGAACGGCGGCACGCTCCGCTACACCGGCACGGCGAGCAGCAACCTGATCTACGGCGTGACGTTCAACACCGTGAGCTCCTACGACGTCTTCAACGCCGCCGGCACGGTCAACCAAACCGCTCAAGGCCTGATCGGCATCGCCGGCGTGCCCGGTATTCTGCAAAAAATCGGCCCCGGAACGCTCACCACGAGCGGCACCACGAACAATGCCAACCTCAGCGTTCAAGTTCGCAACGGCGTCTTCAATCTCGGCAAGACTTCGTCGTCGACCGTGCACGCGGTCGAACAAGCGGTGGGAGCGGCCTTGATCGTCGAGAGCGGCGCAACGGCCGCGATCACCGGCACCGGAGGCGATCAAATCCTCGACACCGGCAGCATCGTCGTCCGCGGCACGTTCGATCTCGGCGGGCAGAGCGAAGCCGTCGACGGACTCGCCGGCGACGGTGTCGTCACCAGCGCGACGGCCGCGGTGCTCACGCTCGGCGGCGCCGCCGTTTCGAACAATCTCGCGAATATCTCGGCCAACACGCCGGCCGCCGCCGCGGCCGGGGTCGCCGCTTCCGGGTTGAACAAATACGTCGGCACGTTAAGCGGCGCGCTGTCGCTCGTCAAGAACGGCGCCGGCACGCAATACCTCGGCGGCGTCGCCTCCTACACCGGTTCGACGACGATCAACGCCGGCGTTCTGATGCTCACCGCGGTCAACGCCCTTCCCTCCGGCGTCGGTAAGGGAGATCTAACGATCGAAGGCGGCACCAACGTCAACGGCCTCGTCGTGCCGGGCGTCCTCGACCTCGGCGGATTCGATCAATCCCTCAACGGCCTGAACTCCGCGACCGGCGGCGTCGTCACGAATACCGTCCCGCTTGCGTTCCTCGCCGGCAACTGGACGGCGACGCCGGCCGTGAAGACGCTCACCGTCGGCTTGAACGACGCTTCGGGCAGCTTTAGCGGCGTGCTGCAGGACGGACTCACGATTATTCCTACTCCCGGAACCGGTTCGGCAGCGTCTGCGCTCGGCACGCTCGCCTTGACCAAAACCGGCGCGGGGACCCAAACCTTGCGCGGCGCGAACACCTACACCGGCCCGACCAAAGTTCTCGGCGGCACGCTTTCCATTGCAACCGGCGGCTCGCTGACGAGCACCGATGTCACCGTCGCCGCCGGCGCGACCTACGCCGGTCACGCCTTGTTCGGCTTGGCGACCGGTACGGCGCTCACGGCCGACGGCACGGTCAACCTGCAAAACGCCGCTCAATCCCTCGCCGCCTTGAACGGCACGACGTCCGCCGCCGTCGTCGCGCTGCAAGGCACGACGCTGACCGTCGCCGGCGGCGGGTCGTACGCCGGCGCGATCACCGACGGCGGCGGTGTCGGCGCGCTGACCGTCGCCGGTTCGACGCTGACGCTCACGGGAACCTCCACTTACACCGGCGCGACTACGGTCGCGTCCGGCACGCTTCGCCTCAGCGGCGGAGCGCTCGGCGCCACGAATGTCGCCGTCGCCGGCGGCGCCGTGCTCGCCGGCTCCGGTCAGATCGGCACCACCGCCGGCGGCGGCGTCACGATCGCCGGCGGCGCGTCGCCCGCTTCGCAAGGCTCGCTGAATCTCGTCGACGGAGCCGTCGCGACGCTCACGCTGCGATCCACCGCGGCTTCGTCCGCCTTGATCCTGGGGGGCACGGCGGGCAACGCCGCCGCCCTCCATTTCGAAATCGCAGCCCCCGGCTCGAGCGACAAAATCGTGATCGCCGACGGAGCCGGCGTCACCGCCAACCTCGGCGGCGCGACGATCGACATCACCGGTTTGGCCGGCGTCGGCCTCGGCACCTACGACCTCGTCACGTTCTCCGCCGGACAAGCTTCCGGCTTTGCGAATCTCGCCCTCGGCGTCGTCCCGACCACGGCCGGTCTTCGCTTCAAGCTCAACGAAACCACGACGGCCTGGCAGTTGAACGTCACGCAAGCTCTCAGCTATTGGAGCGGCGCGGTCGACGGCAGTTGGTCGACCGTGAGCGGCGTCGGCAACGCCACGAATTGGCTCGACGGTCCCGCCGGCTCGGACACCCACCTCGTGCCGACGCCGTCCGACGACGTCGTCTTCACGGCCGCTACGGCCGCGAACCTTGCGACCACTCTCGACGCCGCCTTCACCATCAACGGCCTCACCTTCACCGGGTCCGGCACGCCCGCCGCATCGACTTCGGTTTCGATCGCCTCCGGCGTCGGCGGGCATAGTCTTACGATCAACGGCAACGGCATCACCGTCCAAACCGGCTCCGCTTCGCATTCGATCGCCGCACCGATCGTGCTCGGCGCCGACCAAACCTGGACGAACAACGTCGCGAACGTCGTTCAACATGTCGATACCGGACTCAACGGCGTCCTGCGCGTGAGCGGAGTTCAAGCGGCCGGCAAGAATCTCACCTTCGCCGGGCCCGGCAACTTCGCGGTGACGGGCAACTTCCTCGCCGGCGGCAACGTCGTGAAGAACGGCGGCGGCACGCTGGTCTTGGCCGGCGACGTCGACGCCAATATCGCCGTGAACGCCGGCACGCTCGCGGCGGGCGGACATCTGATCGGAGCGGCCAACAATTTCTCGGTCGGCGCAAACGGCACCTTTTCCCCCGGCGCCGTGGCGGCTTCGGCCTCAGCGGGCATCGGCACGTTCACCAACGACTCGACGGGCCCGGTCAACGAATGGAACCCCGGCAGCCATCTCATCTTCCAGTTCAACGCGGTGCCCGCCCTCGGCTCGCCGGGAACCAATTGGGACTTGATCCAAAACTTCCGCACGCCGTTGACGATCAAAGCCACGGCCGCGGACAAAATGACCATCGTCCTCGAATCGTTCGCGTCGGGCAGCCTCACCACCATCGGATCCGCAACTGGTTTCGACAACTCCGGCACCGATCCCGGCGTCTCTTATAGTTGGTTGTTCGCGACCAACGTCCTGCTCGACGGCTCCGATTCCATCGAGAGCCGGATCAATCTCGATCAAAGCGGCGTCTGGAACTCGGCGACCTACGCGGGCGGCTACGGCACGTTCGCCCAACCGCTCGATTCCGGCCGCTTCTTCGTCAGCTACTCCTCCGGCAGCGTCTTCATCAACTACTCGGCGGTTCCGGAACCGGGCAGCCTGCTCTTGCTCGGCATCGCGGCCTGCGGCTTCGCGGCCTACCGCCGCGGAGCGAAGTCTGCCTCGCAACGGCAACAGGAATAAACCGCCGCCGACAGATCGCCCGGAGCGACTAGGAGACTCAAAAGCCGAAGCCGGCCCGCCCCCCTCGAACCGACGGCCGACAAACGAAAAAGGACGTGCGCTCTCAACAGTCGTTGTTGTCACGACAATCCAACCATTGGTGATACGATGTTTGGGGGCGCTACAATGGAGCCGTCGAGTCGGTCGGCGGTAAAATGCCGTTCTGATACCAAGATCGCCTCCAAATGTTCAGACTAAAGACCCGGACGCTCTACGTATTAATCGCTGCGCTACTGCTAGTTCGACATGTGGAACTGCACGCGGCCGAGATCAACCCAAGCGTTGAATCCGCTATGCGCCGCGGTTTGGCTCGCGTGAAGCAGGCGGCGAGTGACTGGCAAGAGAACCAAACGTGTTTTTCCTGTCACCACCAGACCTTGCCGATGCTCGCGGCACTGGAGGCCGAACGGGTCGGCTTCCCTGTGGACAAGGTGTGGCTGAAATCGCAGGCAGACACGGCGCATAAGTATTTCGAGGAGCGTATTGGGAACATGGACGAAGGCGAGCACATCCCGGGCGGCGCGGCCACGACGGGGTTCGGTTTCTGGGCCATGAGCCTCGACCGGAGACCGCCGGATAAAACTACGACTGCGATGGTGACCTACCTGATTCAGATTCAGGGAGTGTCGCGGCTACGCGCCGGCAAAGACGACAGTCCGCCTCCGCCGGAAGCACGGTCCGGGCATTGGCAGGCTTCGTGCCGCCGCGCTCCGATGCAGGCCTCACTTATCGGCGACACGGTGCTGGTGCTCATCGGGCTAGAAAAATACGCGACGCCGGAGCAGCGTCCCCGCGTCAGCGAGGCTCGAACAAAGGCGGAGCAATGGTTGGCCAAAGCACCGGTGCGCGATCAACAGGATCGACTCTGGCGTCTGTGGGGCCTGCATTACCTCGGAGGTGCTGAAAGCCTCAAGGAGAGCACAATTGCCGCCATCTTCGCCGTACAACGCGACGATGGTGGCTGGGGAGAAACCAAGGATAGGGCGAGTGACGCTTACTCGACAGGTCAGACTCTGTTCATGCTGCTTAAGACAGGCGCCCCTGCCGATCATCCGGCTATTATTCGTGCTCGCGACTACCTCTTGAAGTCGCAGCATGCCGACGGCTCGTGGCTCGCGGAGTCGCATGTGAAGTTCAAAGCGCAACCCTACTTTGAGAACGGCGATCCGCATGGTGAGCATCAGTTTCTCTCCACTGCGGCAACGGCGTGGGCAACCGCCGGGTTGGCACAGTTGCTCATTCCGAAACCCGCCGTCGGTCCATGAATCACGCAAATCGTTTCGCCGCGACTCTGGGGTGAACGGAACCCCCGAGCAGTTCCGTTCGTTCTCATGTACACCAAACCGCTGAAATGTATTCGCCGATCAACTCCTAGGTTTAAGCGACGTCTCGGCATGACCGCATTCAAGTCATCTCCGACCGGAAATCCTACGAAGTGCGTTCGGAACGCACCCCGCCGGTGCAAGCCAATCTATGGAAGTCGAATCAATGAAGCACTCGTTCGTCATCACCATTCCGCTCGTGTTGTTGTCCGTTTTGCACGCTGTCGACTTGCTCGCGCAGCAACCACGCAATGAATTCCACCGTAGCACCGACGCGGCGGACCTTTCTCCTGCCGAGCGTGAGTTGATCCGGCAACTTGGCTCCGGCACACCGGTTCCGACGCCGCTTTGGCCGGACAAACCGCCGCAGTTTCTTGAAAACGCCGCCCCCGAGGTTATCGCCGAGAATCAAACCATCAAGAGCGTGTCGGTCCCCACACTCACGCCTTACCTGCCGCCGACGGACAAGCGTAACGGCATAGCCGTCGTCGTATGCGCAGGCGGCGGTTATGGCGGGCATGCTTGGAAGACGCACGTCGTTTATGCCGCGGACGTTTTTAATCCGATGGGCATTGCCGTCATCGGCCTCAAATATCGCACGCGACCGCCGCACCTGTTACCCAACTCCGGCATCCAGGCGCTCACGCTGCTTGATGCGAAACGAGCCATGCGCCTCGTGCGCCATCGTGCCGCCGAATGGGGCATCGATCCCGCCAAGGTCGGCATAGCGGGTTACTCGGCGGGCGCAAATCTCGCGATGAATCTTGCCGCGAATTTCGACCTCGGCGATCCGGCCGCCATTGATCCCATCGAGCGTCTCAGCAGTCGCCCCGACTTCGCCGTCGGCCTCGGCACTTGGCATTGGCGGAAGCCGGGGAACCCATTTGTTTTCAAGGCAAATTCGCCGCCGGTCTATCTCGTCCACGCGACGACTGACAAACCCGTGGAAATTGCGACGAACATCGTCGCAGATTTGAAAAAGCTCGGGGTGCCCGCGCGACTCGATTTGTTCGAAGAGGGGGGACACGGTGTCGGCAATCTCATTCCCCAGCGTGTGAAGAACGGTTTCCCTGGCGCGAAGTGGCCGCAATTACTCGTTGAGTGGCTGAAGACTCTCCCCAAACTGTGAAGCACGAGCGTTCTCTATCGCGGCACTTCAATCGTAACCGCGCCCCCGAAGCGCAAGAAAAAAGCACTCACGGATAATTCCGTAAGTGCTTTTCTTGTTTACAGTACCGAAGGTGGGAGTCGAACCCACACGCCCTTTCGGACACTGGATTTTGAATCCGCCGGGATCGTTTGAGTAGAGTTTGGACACTCGTTGAATCGCGGAGAGTTATGCGATCGGCAAACTCTTCCACACGCCGTCGGCAGCGCGCAATTGGAAGTTTTGGTAACACTTTTGGTAACACCGGGCCGACCTGATGCATTGTGCATCGGGTCGTGTGCCGCTGCAAATCGTCGAACTACCCCTTGTCGGCGCCGCGCCGCCATTGTGGTTGCTGACGGCTTTCTGCTGGGGGCATTGAGCCCCTTGACGTCGAGCAAGTCGGCTAGGACTTCATACGTCGTTGCGGGATTGGTTTCCGCTGCTGAAGAGCAGCGGCCACATTGAAGCAGTTCGGCCGTGCACTCGATGGTGCTGGAAGACAACGTATACTAAACGATGTACCCATAGCAGCCGAGGCCGACTAGCCGATAACGGCCTGCTCGATTGCGGGCATCGAGTGCTCGCCGAGGAACGATTGCCGGGAGAATAAGTTTCTGCTCATGCTGCCGCCCTCCGAGAGACTGAAACGGGAACCCGACAATGGACACCGATTGGGCCTCAATTGCGTTCTCATTGCCGGGTAAGGCTCATGCCAGCTAAGGCACCACTCGGCTAATGGCAACAGGCGCACATTTCCGGCACATGGATGCAAATCGTTGCGCAATACTTCGTCTTGTCGAAGCCGTCGCCGGACTCCTTCGGTTCTTCGCGATGTGCCGCGATGAGATAGTAATTTCCTTCCAGGGGTGTAAATGATGCACGCCCCTCGTCATCGGTCGTACGTTCGAATTTTTCATCGAAACCTTCTGCAAGCGTCACGCCTCGCGGTATGAACGATACGCGGAATCCGACCGCAGGGTGATCTTTATAGAACACCCGCACTTTGATCGCTTGCCCCGGCCCCATCGGCGTGACCGGATGGCTTTCGAGCGTCAACTCCAATGCATGGCCTAGCCGGCGGTCGAAGCCGACGGTCGCCGCCGGAACTTTATCTAGGTTCTCATCGGCGACGAAGTAGCATTTGCCGCTCTTGATCGAGCGAGTCGTAAGGTATTTCGATTCTACTTTATGCGACACGGTGTAAAGTCCCGGTACCGTCGGCACGAACTTCGCGGACCAGTGTCCTTCGCTTGGTGTGTAGCCGGTGTCGATTGCCGCGGGCTTCAGGTCGTACGTCTTGCCTGACGGATCGATCACGTCGAGTGTGCAGGGGTCGAGTTGTACTTTGCCGGCCTGCTTGAAGTCGCGGTGATCATTGCCGTGATTGCCGAGCATCAAGTCGACATACACGGCGTCGCGCGTACGAACGATGTTGCCGTTCGTCTGCACCCAAGTATCGTGGGCGGAAGCAACCGTCACGTTAAGAACTGCAAAGACGGCAAAGCCGAAACGAATCATATCCGACCTCGATGAAAGTTAAGGAAGAGCGGTAGTGACTCGCTCTATACCAAGCCAATTCAATTTGACACGACGAACTACGGTAGTGAAATCGCTTCGCCTACTCCTGCATATATGTAGCGATCGCCGAAGATCCGCTGCAGGGTCAAAAAACCTTGCTCGCTCGTGCAATGACCGGGCGCGACGGCGGTGACCTTCCAATGCTCTCGTAACGAAGCTGCGACACGTTCGATTTCGGCTTCGCCGGTCGTTACGAGGTGAAATCCTCCGACGAGCAGACGGGTGCGTGATTCGACCGCGGCAGCCGCTTCAACAACGTTCTCGACGCCGCAATGCGCGCAGCCGGTGACTACGATCGCGCCCTCGTTCGTATTCACGACCAGCGAAAGTTCCGGCATTTCCAGCGAACCTTTTGTTTCCGAGACTGTGGCAATCAAATGAATGCCCGGCAGTATCTCTTTGGTTTCATTGATAAGAGTCAGTTTTCGTTTCCAGGCCGTGCCGTGACCGACGGCATCCGGCTCGGCACCGTCGAAGTAGCGCATATGCTTGGGCAGCGACGCGACTCCAGGGCGATAGAATTTCGGTGGGGTTGTCGTGCTGAACGGTTCGTCCGCAGGAGCGTAAACGGGAATATCGGGACGCGCTTGAAGTATCTGGG
Organism: Planctomycetaceae bacterium; assembly: GCA_016793115.1. Lineage (GTDB taxonomy): Bacteria > Planctomycetota > Planctomycetia > Pirellulales > PNKZ01 > PNKZ01. The sequence continues at coordinate 11,869 of JAEUIN010000094.1, read as the reverse complement.
CGAGACCTGCGGTGTGATCGCCGTGGCGGTGCGAAACGACGACAACGTCCAGTTCCGTTAGGTCGATCTTGAGGCTTTCGAAATTCGCCGCGAATTTATCCGCATCATTTCCACAGTCGAATAGAAGTCGTCGTCCGTCACATTCCACGAGAGCAGAAAACCCCCAGTCCTTTTGAAGCGCGTCGGACTTGCCGAAAGCGTCGCAAATGATGGTGAGCTTGCAGTTTGTGACGCGTTCGCCGGCCATGGCCGGGCAAGTGAGCCATATCAGGGCTGCGGCAATTCGACACATTGCACTCACGTTGCTAGATGCGATCATGTGATTCGCCCAGAAGGCATTCCGAATAGGAACATGTTTTACGGACGGACCGCACTACGTTTCGTACGCAAGATCGCCGAGCATCTTAGACAGGTTTCTGATCTTAGGACAACCGTCGGATGACTTGGCATTCTGGCCGATTGGGAACGGTTACGTTGCCGAATATTTGATAGCTGACTTCCGTACGGCGAGGGCCCCGTATGATGAATCGCCGAGACGCCATAAAAACTTGGCTGTCGCTCGTTGCCGGTGGTACGACATTGGGCTTTGCGGATCAGCCTAAACCTGAATCGCCGACCGATCTCGTCGCGCCGCCGCCCGAACATGAGGCAATGCACGCCATGCCTAGGGGTTGGTTAGGCAACGAAACGATCGGCATACTGATGTATCCGAAGTTCACGGCGCTGGATTTATTCGGACCGCATCACATCTTCATTTCGATGGCGGGGGCAAAGGTTCTGCTCGTGGCAAAGACGCCGGATCCCGTCGCCACTGACACCGGGGTCAAGATTCAGCCGACGACGACGTTCGCCGATTGCCCGGAAAAACTTAGCATTCTGTTTGTGCCGGGCGGAACCACCGGGACTTTGGAGGCGGCGCTCGACAAGGACACGCGCGAGTTCGTCGCCGATCGGGGGGAGAAGGCCGAATGGGTGACGAGCGTCTGCACAGGCTCGCTCATTCTGGGAGCGGCGGGATTGCTAGAGGGTTATCAGGCGACGTCGCACTGGATGACGCGCGACTCACTCAAGGAATTCGGCGCGGTGCCGGTGAATCGCCGCGTCGTCGTTGATCGAAATCGCGTGACCGGTGCCGGCGTTACTTCGGGCCTCGATTTCGCGCTGCAGTTACTCAAGGACATTCGCGGCAAAGATTACGCTGAAACCGTACAGCTATTCTCAGAATATGATCCACGTCCGCCGCTTGACTGCGGAACACCTGAGAAGGCGCCGAAGGAGATGCTCAAGTTATTGGAAGACATGTTCGCTCCCTTTGGCAAGCAGGTAACAGAAATGGCGCGGGAGGTACGGGCCGCCCGCGCCAATTAGCTAAACCGCAGTCCACGCAACGGCTTAGAATGTAACCCCCATCGTAATACGAACTCCGAACGGATTGCCCGGATTGACGAACGCGCCCATGCCGGAGGTGAAATAGGTTCGGTCGCCGAGATTTTCCAAATACAAGTTGGCGAACGCCCGGTTTCGCTCGAGGAACAGCCCGGCATCTACAGTCATGTAAGATGGCAGAGTAACTGCCGGACCAAGAAATCCGGCGATGCTAGGAGTCGCCGTATCGTCTACCCAGCGCGTCCCCAGCCCAAAGCCGACGACGTTGCGGTTCGCAGTTCGACGTCGAGCGAGTTCGGACGTGTCGACGATGTTGTAACGCCCCCAAAAGTTGGCCTGATTTCTTGGGACAAGTGGGAACTGGCTTCCGGTCAGGCCAAGGTTGAAACCGTTGTCGTTTGTGACCCTCGCGTCGGTGTACGCGTAATTGGCGATCGCACTTAAGCGATCAGTGATGCGGCCGTAGAGGTCGAACTCGACACCCTGAGATCGCGCATCTACGGCGACGCTTCCGCCTGCAAATAACGGCCGGAAAATCGGTACTCCCTGCTTGTCCAGCGAGAAGATCGCTGCCGAAAGCACCAAGTCGTCGTTGGCGGCGATTCGCATTCCGACTTCGTGCTGTTGCCCCTGAGACGGTGCCAACGGAACTCCGGCGCCGCCCGGACCGGGGTTCGCAAGTGGGAATAGCTGCGAGTTGAGAGATTCTGTGTAGCTGTACCAAGTCGAGACGATGTCCGGAACTGGGTGGAAGATAACTGCGCCCTTGGGGGTCCACCCGTTGACGTTATCGTCAAAGCTGCTGAATGAGACGCTGCGTTGAGAGCGATCGAAATTCTGATAGCTTACGCCGCCGACCAATTCCCAGTACTCATTCAGTTCAACGCGATCCTGGAACGATGCAACATCTGCATTCACTGTGAGTGAGTAGGGCTCGGTCACGACCGCCGGAAACGGAATTCCCGCCTGGCTTGCATAGAATGGGTTCGAAGCATCTAAGACATATCCAGCACCAGGACCAAATCCGAAGTCGCCGAAAAAGTCGAAGCCGGTTTGGGCCGCCGTATCAATCCAATTGAATTCAAAGCCGGCCGCCAAGTGGTGGGTCATCACTCCGGTTTGGACTTCGCCGACAACGTAGCCGTTGAGGGATGCAAGATTTCCCTGTTGATTCTGAACTACGGGATACTGCGGCACAAAACCGCCGAGTTCGCCGAACGGCGACCAAGCGCTCGCACGTTGATCGGCGGTTGCATAGTGAAAACCGAGTTGCGTCGACCAGTTGTCACTGATTTCGTGGTTGAGTTGCACGAGGGATTTGTAGTAGTCGCCGTCGGCACGGTCGGTCGGGTCCATTAAGAACCGACTTCGAGGCAAAGCGCGGTAGTTGCCGTTGATTACCGGATAGCCGAGATCGTACTTCGTGTTGGCAAGGTAATACTCGCCTTCGAGCGTGAGCGTGAGTCGATCGGTCAGTTCGACCGTCATGACAGGTGTGAATTGAACTCGGTCATTGTTGACGTAGTCGCGGAACGAGTCGGCGTTCTGCGTCGCGATGTTCATACGCAGCGCCGAAAATTCGCCAACCGTACGGTTGATATCGGCCGTCGAGCGGGCGAGCCCCCAACTGCCGGTCGAGAGCGTGACGTCGGCGAAGTTCTCCCGAAGCGGCTTCTTGGTGATGATGTTCAAGAACCCACCGGCTTCCGAGGCCCCGTAGAGTACCGACGACGGTCCTTTTAGGAACTCGATGCGCTCGATATTCGCGGCGTCGATCGACGGCTGAATGAGGTCGCTGCGGTAGCCGTTCCAACGTCGATAGGTCGACGGCAACCCGCGTGCGAGATAGTTGAACTCCACCGAGCTGGCCGCTAACGTACCGGTCGTGTGGTCCGTGACGAATCCGCTGACGTTGCGAAAAGCGTCGGTCACCGAAAAAATCGCTTGGTCCTTCATCGCGTCCGCCGTCACGACGCCGATCGACTGGGGAATGCTCAATAGCGGCGTATCCGCGAGCATTCCGCCGTTGGCGGTCGTAGCGCCGTAACCGCTCACCGGCAGTGACGCGAAAGGCGAGTCGTAATACGTTCCGGCAAACGGCGATGACGGTGAGAGCGGTGGGTTCGCCGGCGCGGCTTGCCTGCGGGGTGGTTCGGCTTCGACGACCGTCTCCGGTAGCGACGGAACCTGTGGCGCCGAAGGTGCCGTCATCGGCTGACTCACCGTGGAAATAGAGGCGCCTGCCTCTTCGCCGAACGTGGTCGCCGCCGAACTGAAGAACATTGCGAGGGAGAAGCACGCGGGCAGAGCCCATGTACGACGCGAGCGGCGCAAGATAGTCATGAGAGTAATAGCCGACAGCGCGCGAACGTCCTCGCGTCCGCGAAACGCTGCACATGTCAACGGCACGGCGATCGGAACGCTTTAAAGCACTCCCGGTCGCGAAGGTTGACAGGTCCCCCCTGTCAGCCTGCTCACTCCTCATCAGTAGCTGATATCGGGCGTAAGTTCGGCGATCTTAACGATGCCGGCACCCGAATTCTTAGGTTATGTTCATCACGGTCCGGACGGATGTGCGATTACGCCACGACGCCGGGAAGCGCCCACGCCGCAGCGATTCAGATCGCCTTGATGAGGAGCGAGCCTGAGGATTGCGACGTGGACGCATCCTAATTCCGAAGCTGTCCGTAAGCCGACGCGATATCTGTCTCACCCAGCCTTTTCCGCAAGATGTGTTTTTTACTTTCGCGAATGTCGCTTCATTTCCGAATCTGAAAGCGAATCGGAACGACGATCTGGGACTCGATTGCTTGTCCTTCCCATTTCGCAGGTTCAAACTTCCACTCATTGCGTACGGTCTCCCGAGCGCTACGATCGAGGTCCGGGAATCCGCTCGACTCCGTGACCACAGCCTCAACAACCCTGCCGTCTACGCCGACCGTTACCAACAATCGCACGACACCTGCATGGCCTTGCAGCCACGACGCGCGCGGATAAGCCGGAGCCGGATTGGCCGGCAATCGTTGCGGTAACGTAGGCGTCCGACTGCCGGAGGCGTTTCTCATTTCCGTCGCCGCCGAACTGGCGCTCTCCGCAGCGGCTTCTGACTGCGATGAGCTTTGAAGCGTGCGTTGCAGTATTTCGGGAGGCTCAATCTCGACCAACACACGGACGGTCTCCGACGGAATTCGCGGGATTTCCAATGGTGATGAAGACGGATTCGTGGGCGTGGGAACCTTGAGCGTGCGACTGGGCGACGCCGTGGAGTCGACGGCGGAGAACCCTATTTCAACGTTCAGTGACGCAACTTCCGGACGAGCATCGCTGCGATGCAGCGACGGCAAAAAAGACAAACCGGCGAGCAATCCGACGTGAAACACGAAGCTGAGCGTGATTGCCCCGGAGTTTCGCCGCATGGCTACGAACTTGGATAAGTCATTTGATCGAACTGAGGACCAAAACGGCGAGCGCCGTCCCAAACTCTTCGCCTGCCGGGTCAATCCACGCGCCGTTGGCTTCTTGTGATCGAAGCAACGTTGCTACCGTGGTCTCCGACCATCGCAGGCGTTGCTCTTTGGGCGCATATTGAATGACGTGCGACATGTAAAAGTCGCCGTATAATTGAAACGGCGCCGAGGCCTGATCGGTCGCATTACTGCCGTAAATGCTCAAGTATTCGAAACATCGCTGCAGCCTCTGATCGCGGTCGCGTTCAAGAAGCGACAGCCCCACGGCGCCGTGCGCCGCAGACGCAACTCCGCCGTCTCTTTGCGGGGATGCTAGGATTGAAAAGCCGCCATCGTCACACTCGCAACGCGTGATGAACTCCTCGCAGCCGTTCCAAATTGTTTCTGAAACGGCGATTCCACACCGGCGACAAGTGCTGAGCGCCATCATGACGCAAACGGTGTTCGATAGATCGCTGGGGGCGCGAACATCGAGAGAACGTCCCCAACCGCCATCGAGATGCTGAATACTAGTTAGGGCGGATGCTGCAGATTCGATCTCAGTGAATTTGACTAAGCCTTCTCCTCGCAAGAGGTGCGCCCGTGCGAGGAACCATGTGGCGTAACCGTGACTTGCGGCCGCGTTGGCGTCGTCTGTTTCGCAGATCAATCCGGAAGGCTTTTCCTGAGACGCCAGGAACGAGACCAGTTGAACGATCGCGGTATCGATTCGTTCATCGCGCTCCATAGGAGCTCGTTGAAGTAGAGCCAATCCGCAGGAAGCGGAAACGCCCACGCGCAACGAGGCATAGTCCGAGATCGGCTTCGCGGCGAGAAAGGAGCCGTCAGGGCCTTGTCGCGACAGCAGAAAATCAAGTCCGCCGCGAATTCGCCGACGAACTTCCGAACGGTCGAAGTCTTCGATCGTTGGACACGATGCGACTGCCGCCCGAAATCTCGGTGCGGCCCCCGCCAGCAGCAACACGGTCAACATGCATCGAAAGAGTCTTGTCCCGGATACGTAGCACATTCTTTCTGACCTTTTGCCGACCGCGCATTTCCTGTCGTTGCGGATGAACAGGATTCGGCGGGAATCATCTGCATAAGGGAGCATTCCCACAATTCAACGAATTGTCGCACCCTCCTGGGGGGCTGTGGCTTTGGACGAGCAACCGACTACTCGTCGCCGGTCCCACAGCGATAACCAGCCCCGCAATTCTTCGCACCTTTGCTGCGTCGCCGTCGTGATGTTTCAAGTGTTGCGAATGGACGCCGCAGCCAAGACCCCTATTAGGGTGCGACAATGTGCCGAATTGTTCATGTGGCGGATCGTGCCGATAGTTGCCCCGGTTAGAGCAGCCTCGCTGGGCATACCTCGTCGGTGCCGAGCAAATTAAGCGGTCTGTCTTAAACTCTTCCGCTCCGCTTTGCCGCCATCATGTCCCCCTTGCCTACGGCCGTCGTTCTCGCAGCGCTCGGTCTCATGACCGTCGGCCTCGGAAACATGCGCGGCAGCATGTGGGCGACGGCCGTCGGCGCCACCGAGCTGCTCGCCGCCTGCAGCATAGGTGCGATTGCGCTGCGGGCGACTGTGGAAACGCATTCGTGGTTGCGACAGGGTCTGCGGCGATCCGCTGCCGTCCTGCCGACGATTGCCTGGGCAGGCACGACGGCCCTTTTGGTAGTTCAACTGCGAGATGCATTGGAACCGACGTCCGTCTGGCACAATCCGATCTATGCTGGAGTCCTGTTCGGCTTAGGGGCCGGGTTTGTCGTTTGTCGAACGGTCGCCATTACATTTGTCGACCACGGCATTTCAATAAAAAGCGGTCCCGCAAACGCCGACGATGGGCCTGCCGTCATTGCGGTCTGCCTACGTGAGCAAGCATTCGTGCATTTCGTCGCCGCGTTCATAGCGCTCGACGTATCTCGACAGCCGGTCATCGACTTTTGGATTGAACGGATCCTTCTCGCATGGGTGCTCGGCGTCGCGTTGGAAGGGTGCTTTCGAATCGGCTCGGCCTTTTTTTGTCATGCATCAGTCACCACAGCACCGGCCTTCTGCAATTCCATCCGTGCGTTGCTCGATCCAAAGGCGGCAACGATACTGCGATCGTCTCGGGGTGATGCGGAACTGATTGCGGAGACGACGAAGCACGGGCTCAAAACGGGAATCACGGTCGCCGTCGTCGTTACCTCGGCGACGGCATGGCTCGCCACCGGCATCGCGATCGTCCGTACGGATCAGTTGGGCGTTTACTATCGACTCGGCGCCGTCAGCAACGTGCCGCTCGAACCTGGCTTGCATTTCACCTTGCCGGCACCCTTCGGTGAAGTGCGTCGGCTATCGGTCAAGACGATCCAGGCCACGACCATTGGGTTCGAAGCAAACGTTGATGATTTGCGTTCCCAGCCGCTGCTTTGGACATGTCCCCACGGCACGGCCGAGTACCCGCTACTCGTCGGTACGGGTGCGGAAATCGTCGTCGTCAACGGACTCTTGCGTTACAAGATCGCCGAAACTCCCGAAGGACTTCTGCGATATGTTTCGCAGTCGGCGGATCCCGAGGCAATTTTGCGATCTCTGGCGTCGCAAGCGCTCTTGCGCGAGTTAGATGGTCGTTCGCTCGACGATGCGGTCGGGCTCGAACGGATTCAGTTTGCTGCGCGGATCGAGCAACGAATCCACGGCTCGCTCAGCATTTTGCCGTTGGGAATCGAACTCGTCGATTTCGGAGTGTTGAGCGTTCATCCGCCTGTCGAAGTCGCCGGCCCCTATCTTGAAGTCGTCTCCGCTCAAATCGACGCGGAAAGCCAAATCAATGAAGCTCGCGTCAATGCGCAGTCGGAATTGATGCGCTGCGAGTCGATGAGCTTGAGCTATGTAGCGGATGCCCTCGCCACGGCTTCGCAGCGGCTAACGCCGTTGGTCGACGAAACACGACGATTCAACGCATCGGTGGAACTCCAGAGTCGCAATTCCGAAGTTGTTCGGCGTCGCTTGTATTGCGAAACCTTGGCCAAAGCGTTGGAGCGTCGTTCACTTGTGCTTGTCGACGACCGCTTACCGGACGGCGTCGAATTGTTGTTCGGCGAAACGTCGTACTCGGCTCCGCGTTCGAACGCGCAACGTTAGCGGAAAGCAATTCTAATGGCGACGATAAATTGCACGTCCTGGAGCAGGCTGATCGGCCGCACGCTTTTTGCGGCGGCATTATGCGGAGTATTTGCCGTTCAGGCGTCGTTCTTTACGGTGCCCGACGGCTACGCGGCCGTCGTAACTAGGTTCGGCAGGCCGGTCCGCGAGATTATCGAACCGGGCGCCTATTGGAAGTTCCCGGTTCCGATCGATGAACTTCGCCTGATCGACCGTCGCGACGAATTGTTCGTGACGCCGAACAACTCCGTGCTCACGCGCGACAAGAAGAATGTAATCCTCACGACCTACGTCATTTGGAACGTCGCCGATCCTCTGCGATTCTTGCAATCGTGCGGCTCGGCGGACGCAGCTCGTACGAATCTGGCAGGGATGATCGCCGCGGCCAAGAATCGAACTCTCGGAGGTATGGACTTAAATCAACTCGTCTCGCTGCGGCGAGCCGATATTCGGATTGGTGAATTGGAAGCCGACGTTCTCCGCGAAGTCGCGACATCGGCGGAACAGCGATTGGGACTTCGCATCGAGCGCGTCGGGGTCGAACGAATCGCTCTGCCCGAGGGGAACCTTGCCGCTGTTTTTCAACGCATGAAGGCGGAGCGGCTCGCCGAGGCGAATCGCCTCAGGTCACAAGGCGCCAAGGACGCGCAAGCCATTCGCGACGACGCGCACATCAAGAGCCAAGAGATTCTCCGGCGCGGTCGAGAGGAAGCGGGCGCAATCTTCGCGGAAGCCGAACGCCGGGCCGGCGAATTGTTGGCGGACGCCCACTCGCGAGACCCCGACTTTTATAGATTCTGGAGCGCGCTGCAGGCGACGAAAGAGGCCTTGAAGGAGCGCGCGACCCTCGTGCTGCGCACCGATCAACTGTTCTTCGACGGTCTTATCGCGCAACCTGCCGAACCTGCGACGAAGTCTCGACGTTCGGAATCGTCGAGCGACGTGCTCGGAACGCAAGCCGGAGCGGAACGATGAACGACGAAACGTCGGCAATCGGTTTGCGGGCGTTGGCTTCCGCGAAACGAGTCTTCATCGTTCTGACTGCGGGTTTGCTCGTACTGTACTCTTCCTCGGGTCTGACGATCGTTCGACCGGGGGAAGCCGCGCTGCTGTTTCGCTTCGGCGCGATTGTTCGTGATGGAGAAGTGCCGCGAGTCTACGCCTCGGGACTGCTCTGGGCGCTTCCGTCGCCATTTGATCGAGTCGTCAAGGTGTCTGCGTCACAGGAGCGAAACTGCGAGATCGGTATCTCCTCATCGGGCGGCGCGGCGAACATAAACTCGAAGTCGACGTCATTTGTATTTTGCGGCGATCGAAGCGTCGTCGAGCTGGACGTCGCCGCGAAGTATCGAATAAGCGATCCGGCCGCCTATTACTTACATTGTGCAAACGACGAGCTCGTAGTTCGTTCCGTCGTCCGGGCCGCAGTGACGCGGGTTGCAGCTGAAAGCGGGTGGGATGAACTTCTTCGCGTACAAAGGCGCCGGGTTCGCGACGATTGCGACTTGCTCGCCCAAACCGATAAGTCGCTTGGCGACCTAATGAGGAGATTGCCGACTGATTCGAAGCTCTCCCCTGATCTGACGCCGAGTGAACTTGATGCTTGTTGGCCTTCCCTTAACCAAGCGGCGACTTCTGCGGCGATTACCGAAGTAGCCAAAGAGAAAATCCTCGTTTCGGAAGGCATCAAGGGTCTCATCGAGCGCGAAGCGATCCGGACGCTGTCTTCGCTTAATTGCGGATTGACTCTGACATCCGTCGATATCAAAAGCGTTCTTCCTCCCGCTCAAGCCGCGGCGGAATTCAAGGGAGTCGAAACGGCGCGCATCGACCAGGAAACTGCGCGACAAAGGGCGCTTGGAGAAAGCCGCGAGCTCGTCATTGAAGCGGAAGCCTTAGCTCTGCAAACCATCGCGGAAGCCAAAGGTGCACTTCATTCGCGATCGGCCGACGCCTCCGTCGCGGTCGAGCGATTCAACGCCGATTTGGCTCGTGCAAGGGGATTGTCGTCTGAATTAGGCTGCGAACGCCTACGACAAGAAGCCTGGCGTCAGGTGCTCGCCGCCGCCGAACGAATCGTCGTCGTCGACGGCGACGGAACCAAGGTTCGACGCATTTATTTACCGCTTACGGAGGCCAAGCCGTGAGCATTGCTTTCGCCGCTTCGCCGTTGACGACGCAAGCCGGTCGCACGGAGACGTCAACTTCGACTTCGAGATTGTTCGGCGGTGACTTTCTCGCGCGTACCGAGCTGCTCATCGCCTTTGCGGCGGCAAGCGTATTCGTCGTAGGCGTCGCCTGGGAACAATGGATTTCCGACAACCTTGAAGTCGGCAGCCTGCTGCAGTTTGTCGCGGCGTTGATCGTCGTCGTTCCGACTCTGGGACGCGCGCTCAAGGGCATGATCGACGGAGGAATCGACAGTTACTCCGATCAACTCCTATCGCTGGCTTTGCTTGCCGCCGTATTCGGCGGCGAATGGACGACGGCCGTCGTCGTGCCGCTCGTCATGGCGATCGGACATGCCGCCGAACGTCGATCAATCCAAGGTACAAACGACGCGATCGACGGCCTACGGCGGCTTCAAGCTCGCCGAGCAATTCTTGCCGCCCCCGAAGGGGAACGCGAAGTTCCCGCCGAGGCGCTCGTCGCCGGCGACCTCGTGTTGCTCAAACCGGGGACCACGGTGCCCGCCGACGGCGTCGTCTTGCGGGGAGTATCGTCTTTGGACGAAGCGCCGCTGACCGGCGAGTCACATCCGCGCGATGTCGCGGTCGGCGACAATGTCTTTGCCGGTACGAGCAACCTTTCCGGCCTGCTCACCGTTCGAGTAACGAAAACCGGCGATGAAACATCGCTCGGGAAGGTCGCGGAACTTTTGGCTAACGCCGCTCATACCAAAGCACCCGTCGTGCGAATGATCGAACGGTGCGCCGAGCTCTACGTTCCAGCCGTCATTCTGATCGCCGCATACGCCTACTTCGTCACTCAAGACCAACAACGAGTCATCGCTCTGTTCATAGCCGCGTGTCCGTGCGCGCTAGTTCTAGCAGGACCGGTGACCATGGTCGCCGCCTTAGCCGCCGCTTCTCGCCTGGGACTGCTTGTGAAGCATTCACGGCACTTTGAAACGCTGGCTGACGTCGACATGCTGATCTGCGACAAGACCGGTACCGTCACCCGCGGAGTTCTGGAGGTCGAGGAACTTGTCCCTGCCGCGGAAGTATCGCCGGACGAACTGCTCGAGGCCGCTACGCGTTGCGCAACTTGTTCCAACCATCCGATTGCGAAAGCCGTTCATCGTTTCGCTCGGGCTCGCAATATGAATCGCGACTCCGATATCGCCACGGAAGAAGCCGTCGAGGTTCCGGGATGCGGCATCGAATTACGTGAGAGCGGTCGCGTACTTCGCATGGGGCGAGCCCATTGGCTACTATCCGGCTGCGCCAGTTCTTCAACTGTTCCCGACCACTGCGGCCCGCTTACGACCGTCACCGAGAACGAGCGATTCCTCGGTTATATCCTGCTTTCCGATCAAGTGCGTTCGGAAGCGGCGGCGGCCGTTCGCGAACTGCGTCAACTCGGAATTCGTCGCACGCTGCTGCTGACAGGCGATCGCGAGGCCACGGCTCGCCTGGTCGGCGTTCAAGTGGGCTTTGATGAGGTCGTCGCCGATGCGCTGCCGACGACAAAATTATCCGTCGTCGAGAAAGAGTGCGCCGCCGGATATCGCCTGATCGTCGTCGGCGATGGAATCAACGATGCTCCGGCATTAGCCCGCGCGCACGTCAGCGTTGCCGTCGCCGAACGGGGAACCGATATCGCGCTGCAAAGCGCCGACATCAGCTTGGTGTCGCCCGACCTGCGTCGCATTCCTGCA
>JAEUIN010000090.1 GCA_016793115.1 Planctomycetaceae bacterium | reverse complement strand
GATGGCCGCGACGCGCGTCTACCAAGTTCACGATCTCGTGCTCGCGCCCAGCGGCAAGGATGCTCCCGATTACGACGGCCTCATGGAACTGATCGTCACGTCGGTTCAACCTGAAACATGGCGCGAGGCCGGCGGCACGGCCGGCACGATCCGTTCGTTCGAAGGCCCGGGCATCATCGCGCTGGCTGTTACGCACACGGAAGAAGTTCACGACCAGATCGGCGAACTGTTGTCGACGCTGCGAGCGGCCCGCGAACCGAAGGTCGAAGAGTTGCAACGCCGAACCCCTCCACGCCCCAAACTCGCAGGCGGCTTCGGCGGCGGCGAGCCGGAAGACGCGAAAAAACCGGACGACTCCGCCAAGCCCGCGGCCAAGGAAACCAAAACCGAATCCCGCGGCGGCGGCTTTTTCTAGGCAACACCCCGTCGCAGCGTCCCGCAATTCGCGACGCCGCACTCGCCTTTCTGCTTCGCTCACCCCGTTTCGAGCCCATATCGGATCGAGGCGGGGTGATTATGCTTCGTCGTCGAGAAACGTTCGAAGGAGTCGACCGGCGTAAGGTCTCCTCCAGCCGTCTCGCCCCAACTATCGTGGTTATTGAACATCGAAGCGATTCCGCGAGGGGCTCATGCATCGTCGGCTGACAAGCATCGTTTATTTCTGGCTGGCCGCGGTATCGGCAGGTTCCATTGCCCTAGCTCAACGCATCGAGCAGGCTGCGCCGACGCCGGAAATTCCGCCGGGTGCGGCCCTCGTGGCGATCGACAGCCTGCCCGGGCCCGACACTTGGCCGGCCGGCAAAGTGCTGACGTCCGACACCGACCACGAACGCCGCATTCGGGCCCGCCTCGAAGAACCGTTCACGCACGACTTCACGGGGATGACACTCGCCGATCTCGTCCCGCTTCTCGAGAAGCGGCTGCAATGCACGGTGGTGCTCGACCGCGCGGCGCTGGCCGCCGATGGGAAGGAACGTCCGGAAGAAGTCGAACTCGCCGGCAAAGCCCAAGGCCGCGCTCTTCGGAAGGAATTGGCAAGTCTTTTTGGTCCTCGCGATCTGAAATCGATCGTCAGCGACGACTGCTTGCTCATTACGACGAGGATTGCCGCGGAAACACTTTCCGAGATTCGCATTTACCAAGTTCACGACTTGGTCGTGTCACCCCGTGACGTCACCGCTCATACCCCCGATTTTGAGCAACTCGAACGGTTGGTCCAAGGGCATATTGCCGCCGGGACATGGTCGTCGCAGGGCGGCACTATTGCTGATCTCCGGTCTTTCCACGGGCCCGGAATTTTGGCGTTCGTCGTGCGGCAGTCGGAAGAGGGGCATGAACAAGTTGCGGCTTTGCTCGATCAACTCCGCGCGGCAAAATCAGCGGAGCTTGCGCGACTTCAAAAGACTCCGGCCTTGTGGCGGCCGTCTCTCTCTGCCGTTGGCGGAGAGGCGGCAATCGGTGATCTAAATCGCGCGATACTATCCCCACCACCGCCATTGCCGCGAGGACGGGTGTTTCGGACGCGAACCGAAGCGGAAACGCGCATCGAAAAAGTATTGAGCCGGACCACGGAGTTCGAGTTCAAGAACACTCGGCTCGATGAGATTGCCGATGTGATTTCGAAACGTCATCAAATTCCGGTCGAACTCGACGTGCCCTCCTTAACTGCCGACGGGCGCGGGCCTGAAACACGGTTCACGTTTCAATGGCATGACGGGTCGTTGCGTGGATCGCTGAATAACGTTCTGCGCGATCAAGGCCTGACGTTCGCCGTTCGGGACGACGCCTTGCTCATCACCACGCGATCCGCAGCAGGTTGGTTCGATGAAACCCGCGTCTATCAGGTTCATGACTTGCTTTCGCATGATTTCACGCGCGTCGGCCAAACGAATTACTACGATCATTTTCAGGAGATCATTTCCGGAATGGTCAGCCCGGAGACATGGCGCGACGGCAACAGTACGCACATCCACATATTTGGCTTCGAGGGGCCTGGATTACAGTGTCTTGCCATTCGCCATAGTCCGGAAATTCATGGTGAAATCGAGCAGTTGCGTGACATGCTCCGCGATGCCTTCGTACCGGAAGTTTACGAGGCCCAGCGCCGCCGGCCGTTGCCGCCGCCGCGCGAACTGTCAAAGCCCGCGGCCGTGCCTGCGACCAAGGGCAGCAACTTCTTCTAATTGCCGCGTCCGCAACGGCCTCGAAGCGTCGCCTCCGCCCGGCTTGTCAAAGCCCTGCGCCTGCGGGAAGATGTGCGGCGTCCCGTGTTTATCCGCCGCGGTCGGCGCGGCGGGTTGCGAACGTCTCTCTTCCCACAAGGCTCCCGCCGTGCCGTCGGATCAGTTGCAGCAGATCGTGTGTTGTTTCGGTCAGCCTGTGGCCGGCAATCCTACGCAGTACATGATGGAGAAGGCCTTCGCGCGGGCCGGGCTCGATTGGCGTTACCTCACGCTCGAAGTGCCGCCGGAAGGGCTCGCCGACGCCGTCCGCGGTCTCCGCGCGATGGGCTTTCAAGGGGGCAACCTCACGATCCCGCACAAGGTCGCCGTCATTCCGCTGCTCGATCGATTGACGCCCGCCGCCGAAATGATGGGGGCCGTCAACTGCATGATCCGCGAAGGAGACCAGCTCGTCGGCGAGAACACCGACGGCAAAGGCTTCGTGCAATCGTTGCGCGAGTTGCTCGATCCGGCCGGTAAGAAAGTCGTGCTGCTCGGCGCCGGCGGCGCGGCTCGGGCCGTGGGCATTGAAACGGCTCTGGCAGGCGCGGCCCAGTTCACGGTCGTCAACCGCGACCCGGGCCGCGGCGAGACGCTGGCCAAGCTGATCCAAGAGAAGACCAACGTGCCGACGGCGTTCGTCGCCTGGCAAGGCGACTACGCACCACCGCCGGATACCGACGTGCTGATCAACTGCACGTCGATCGGCCTCAACGACCCGAGCGGC
>JAEUIN010000073.1 GCA_016793115.1 Planctomycetaceae bacterium | reverse complement strand
AGGCGGTCTGAATCCGGTCGCCGATGCGATACGAGGAAGGCAGCGACAAAACGTATTCCACGATTTCGCGGTCTAGATAGGGGACGCGGGTTTCGAGCGTCGACCCGAAAATCGTCAGCGACATCGCCGTTTCACGTCGCGATCGCTGCGACAAAAAGAGGTGCGTGAGTCGGTCCAACGGGTGCTCCAGATAGTCCGACTCGCTCAGACACCGACGCAACGACTCTGCGGAGATCGCACGCATCTCCGAAAGCGACAGATCGCGGAGCAATCGAGTCTCGACTCCATCGAGCATAAAGCCTTGGAGCCGCGTCAAACACCACCGCTCAAGTTCCTCTTGAGACCGAATCGCGAGCGCAGACTCGTCGACGGAAAAGTTATACGCCTTATCCATGTGCAACATTTCACCCGCATGCCCGCGCAGCAGGACGCGAATTCCCAGTTCGCGGTAACGAGCGAGCGTGGGAATGACGATGCCTTGATCGAGATACTGCCCGTCCGTCAAATGCACCATCCATTTGATGTAGCGGTCGTAATTGCCGAGGAATCCTAAGTCGAGAGCGTGCTCGTCATGGCGACGGTTCGTGAGTTCGGAGATTTTTCGCGCGCAGCGATGATCGAGACTCCCGGGCATGCCCGAGCACAACGAAGTGATCGGTATGCGTTCATGGTCGATTGCGGCCATCATTGTTCGGCCGTCGAGTCCGCCGGACAGGGAGATTCCCAGGCCGTTCGTATCGCGCGTCGCACGATCGACGGATCGTTGAAACGCGCCGTCCAGTTGCTCGAGGATCTCGTCGGCTCGGATCGTCGGCGACCGTCGCGTCGGTTCGGGACGCCAATAGCGTTGTAACTCCGACGATCCGGTATCCGCTTCGATGCTCAAAATGTGCGCGGCAGGTAGGACGCGGACTTCCTGGTAGAGTGTTCGATCTTCGAGCAGTTGGCCATAGCTGAGAAAGATCGCAAGACTGCGAACGTCGGTCCGGGGACGGAGAACGGAGCTGAACAGCGTTTTCGCTTCGGCACCGAACGCCAACCGTTTGTCGCGACGGCGGTAGAAAAGCGGCTTCATGCCGAATCGATCCGCGATCAGCAGAAGCCGGCGTCGGTCGCCGTCCCAGATCGCGGCCGAAAACTTTCCCTCCAGTCGAGCGATGAATGCGGTCCCGTGCCTGCGATATTCTCGCAACACGAACTCGGCGTCTCCTGCGTCCGCCGATTCGCCGGCGGCCCGCAGTTCCCTCACGTTGAGAATCTCGCCGTCCACGACCGCAAGGAACTTTCCCGCGTCGAAACTCGCGATGCGCCGACGTTCCGCGACGTCGGCGATCGCGACGAATCCCATGCCTGCGGTATGGCACGGCGTCACGGTCGTGGAAGTTCGATACGAGGCGGAGTGCTTCATCCGCGCGCACATCCGCCGCAGAGTTTCCGCAACGGGTGCGTCATCGCCGTTCAAAATGCCGCAAAGTCCGGGCATCGACTAACGCGCGCTATTCTTTGTGGAAGGCATGTCGATTGACGTGAACAAGGCGGATCTCCTGACGGACTTAACGCAAACTCCAGCGGACGCGTCGCCAAATCCGGGGTGAAAAGGCTCGCGAGAGCATTGCCGCGCATCCCCTTACGCTTTTCAATTGAAGAAGAATTCGCGTTCGCTGAGATCGAAATTCCGCGGGCGGATCAAAATCGTCGGTCGACGAGATCGGTCGCGAGGAAAGAACGATCGGTCCACGAAACTCCGCGTCACGGACTCCCTCCGTCAACAGTACGGCGGCGGCGCGAGCCGAGCGGCAACTCTTGAACCGCAAAAGATCCTCCCAGGCCCGATCGGCGAGCCGAGCGCCGACGCGGAGCAGCCGCTCGCGCAATTCCTCGTCGGCATAACAAGACGCCGATCGGAGAACGTTGGCCTTACGAAACTCCTGGGCCGCCCAGGCTTCCGTCGGGTATTGCAGGCGATCCGCCTGATCAAAATAGGGCCGCTCGTGCCGCGACATCCACTCCGCATAGCGCAGCAACGCCGCTTGGACGTATCCGAACATCGGCCGTGACGTATCGTCTTCGAGCAGCTGCAAGTATTTCGCCAGCGAAGCGAGACAAACGGTGTAGGACCAATTTCGCTCCACGTCGAGCAGGCTGAGGCGGCCGACGTCGTCGGACGGATGGACGACGCGGCGAATTAACTGCTCGGCTTTCTCCAGGTACTCGCTTTGACCCGAGATCAACCAAGCGTCGAGTAGGGCGTTGATCGAATTGCCCGCGCCCCGGCCGGGACCGGCATCGGCACCCTTCCACGGCGTAACACGGCCGGTATTTCCCGCGTCCAAAAGCCCGCCGATCCAAGCCTCCCCGTCATCGGAGTGAACGACCCAATCGGCCAGTTCGATCACGGCGTCGCGCGCGTCCGTGTTGCCGGTCAAGTAATAGTAAGTCGCCAGGCCGGTGGTAAAGAGATGCTCGGTGCCGGGGCCGCCTCCGTAGGACGCTCCGTCTCGTGGTCGATTAGCTCGTGAGTAGGTGCGATGGGTACTGGTGGCCGCGTCCAGGTAATGATCGGTAAACCAAAATAGTCCGCCGTTGTAGGCCGCACGATCCTGCCGGGTGTGATAGACGTCGATATCCATTACATGCCGAGACAACGGATCGAAGAGGTCGTACCAATTCGGATCTCCCGACCGTAGGAATTGGATGATCGCGCCCTGAACCACGTCGAACTGGTTGTTGTAATGGGAAACGATCGGCCGCTCGCCCTCGTAATGCAGCTGTTCGTGATCGGCATGTATGTCGCCGAAATTGCGCCAGCCGTACTCGTCGGGAATTTCGCGTCGGGCGAGCAAGCTTTCGGGCCCCCGCACCAGGGGCGTCAAATAAGTGCTTAGTCGCTCGTCGACTTCTTGAGCGGGGAGGACGAAGGGAGCGACCGCGCGAGACTCCCCAACCCA
>JAEUIN010000040.1 GCA_016793115.1 Planctomycetaceae bacterium | reverse complement strand
CCCGGGTGCTCCCGCCCCCCGTGGCCACACCTCCGGTCCTTAAACCGCCGGGGGCCCCCCCCCACCAGGCCCACCCCAATGTCAAGTCACGGATCACGCAATGGCGCGCCGCAAACGCCTGCCGCCGTGTTATCATCAGTCGCACGCCGCACGAAAACTTCGCGGGCACATCCGCCGGCGTCGGCATCACCTCTGAGGACAATTCACATGTCATTCGGCATGGGCGGCTATTCGCAGCGTCGCCAAGGGCCCAGCTTCTTGCACCGGCTTCTCCTCGTATTTCTCTTTGCCGCTGTCCCGGCGGGCATGCTGCTGCTCAAAGGCTGCCAACAAGGCCCGTTCGGCCGCAACCAGGTCGTCGCGCTCGATCCGGCTCAAGAGGCCGAGCTCGGCGAGCAGGCCTTTCAAGAAGTGCTGGCCGAACAGCGCAACAACATTGAAACGCGCGGGCCGCTCGTCGACGCCATTCGCGAGATTGCGAGCAACTTAGTCGTCGCCGCGCGCAATGAAGGCTTTCTCAACCAAGTGAAGCTTCCCGACCAGCCGATGAAGTGGGACGTTCAAGTCATCGACAGCAAAGAGCAAAACGCCTTCTGCTTGCCCGGCGGCAAGATCGTCGTCTATACGGGCATCTTACCGATCGCCGAGACCGACACTGGGCTGGCCGTCGTGATGGGTCATGAAATCGCGCATGCGCTGGCGCATCACGGCGCGGAGCGCATGGCGCAGCAGCAGCTCGCGCAGATCGGCGTCATGGCCGCCGGCGGAGCGCTCGGCGACATGGACCCTCACCAACGAATGCAGATCATGCAGATGATCAACGCCGGCGCGAAGTTCGGCATTCTAAAATACAGCCGCGCCCACGAATCGGAAGCCGATCACATGGGCCTCTTGCTGATGGCCGCGGCCGGCTACGATCCGCGCGAGAGCATGCGTTTTTGGGAGCGGATGCAACAATATTCGGGAGGCAAGTCGCCGCCCGAATTCCTCTCGACGCACCCGAGCCACGAAACACGGATCGCCGATCTCAACAGCTGGCTGCCGGAAGCGATGCCGCTCTACGACGACTCGAAAAACAAACACGTCGGCAAGAAACTCCCGGCCCCGCAGTTCTGAGAATCGGCGTCGGCTCATCCGAACCCTTCTCCCGCCGGGAGAAGGTGGCCGAAGGCCGGATGAGGGCCGCGCCGCGTCACGGTTGGTGTCGGGGATGCGTCGAGAACGCAGCGTGAAGTTAATTCACCGCGACGTCAATCCATCTCCCACACCAAACGTCGCGCCGGCCGCCCCTCACCCGCCGCTGCGCGGCGACCTCTCCCAGTGGGAGAGGTGCTAAGATTCCGCGTGGGCCTCGCTGCGCTCTACCCACCCTACAACTTGCGCCTCTCCCGCACGCCAATCAAAAAGAGCCCCGGCGAACTCTCGCCGGGGCTCTTTCCTTGTCATCGGCATCGAAGCGGCGACTAGCGCCCCTTCTTCTTCTGGAACGGCATGGCTGCCTTGATCGTCACGTTCTCGGCGACGATCGGCGTGAATTGCGGATTGGCTTGCCCGGCAATCGCGCTCCCCGTGACCGAGTCGCCCACGGAAGCCATCTTCCAATCGCTGAACGTCACGGGAATTGCCGCTGCGCCGCTGACCTGCACGGTGATCGGCTTCGGTCCGGCTTGCACCGTGAGTTGACCGTTCTTGTTGGTTTTCACCGTTCCGCGAACGAAGTACTTACCGCCCTGCCCTTGCACCGCATCCGGTCCGGCCTCATTGAAAATGCCCGGCTGATTCAACTGCGACGGCTCGGTGATTTGGATTTTGGCAACTTCTTTCGTCGGCTTGCCCGAGCCGTCGAGTTCGCAATCGAACTGCACAAACGCGCCCGGCCCGAGGAAGTCGGCCGTCGCCGTTCCGGTGACGCTTAGCGTCGAGCCCGGCATGACGACCATCGCGTACTTCTTTCCCGCTGCGTCGATCACCAATCCTTGCGGTACGACCTGTTCAACCTTGCCGTTGAGAGTGACCGCGGTCCCCTTCGGCAGCGGCGGCTTCTTTGCTTGAGCTTGGGCCGACGAAACGCCGACGCCGACCAAACCGAGTGCCAGGGCGGCGACCACGACACGACGAATCATGAACACATCTCCAAAGGGTAAAACACCAAGGTTTCGGACGTGCGATTTGTGCCGGGCCGCAGGCCCGAGAGTCGGCCTGAAGTCGGCGAACGTTAAGATACCGCCGAGCTATGCGCCTCGCCACAAATTTTCGAAGCGTCGCCAAGCCGTGGTCGCCGGTTGCCCAATTCCGCCCGCGGGTCCACAATGTGATCTGACGTAGGGGTGGGTCGAGCGCAGCGAGGCCCACGCGGAATGCGGATCGCGACTGAACGCGTGCTCTTCCGCCGCTGCGTCGCGTCGCGCCGTGCCCCGTTCCCATGCCGCTGAATCGCCCCATGAATGCCCCCGCCGAAGGCCGTTTGACCGTCCCTAAGTTTGTGGCCATGAAGAAAGCCGGCCGCAAAATCACGATGCTCACGGCCTACGACTTCCCGATGGCCCAGCTGCTCGACGAATCCGGCGTCGACGCGATTCTGGTCGGCGACAGTATGTCGATGGTCGTGCAAGGTCACGCGACGACGCTCCCCGTCACCCTCGACGAGATCATCTACCACGCCGAAATAGTGGGTCGCGCGGTTCAGCGGGCACTGACGATCGTCGACATGCCGTTTCCCAGCAACCATCTGGGGCGCTACAAGGCGGTCGAAAATGCCGGCCGCATCCTTAAGGAAACCCGCTGCCAAGCTGTGAAGCTCGAAGGGGGCGCCGATCAGGCCGAGATCATCGCCGCCCTCACCTCGGCCGGCATCCCCGTCGTCGCCCACTGCGGGCTCCGTCCGCAAAACGTCCACTTGCTCGGCGGCTACAAGGTGCAACGCGATCACGATCGGCTGTTGAAGGAAGCGCACGAAGCGGAAGCGGCCGGCGCGTTTTGCGTGTTGCTCGAATGTATTCCGGCGGAATTCGCCTCCGAGATCACCCGCTCGCTAAGCGTGCCGACGATCGGCATCGGCGCCGGCGCCGGCTGCGACGGCCAAGTGCTCGTCACCAACGACATGCTCGGCCTCACCTCCGGTTACGTGCCGCGGTTCGTGAAGCCGTACGCCGATTTGCGCTCGTCGATCAAACAAGCGGTCGCTCAATACAACGACGAAGTCCGCACCGGCAAATTCCCCGGCCCCGATCAACAGTTCAAGTAAGCATCTGTAGGGAACGCCCTCCGTGGCGTTCCGGATCGCCGGCACCCGGTGAGCGCAAGCGCCGCGGAGGGCGTTTCCTACAGACAACCCTTCGCCCCTCGCGGGGAGAAGGTGCCTCGGTATTCCGAGGCGGATGAGGGGCGGCCCCGCAAACAAGTCGCTAACAAGGAATCGCCCATATGCCCAATCGCCTCGCGAAGGAGACGAGTCCGTACCTCCTTCAACACCAAAACAATCCGGTCGATTGGTATCCCTGGGGCGAAGAGGCTTTCGCGGCGGCGAAGAAGCTCGACCGGCCGATCTTTCTCTCCGTCGGCTACTCGGCCTGCCATTGGTGTCATGTGATGGAGCATGAGAGCTTCGAGAATGCGGAGATCGCGAAGAAGCTCAACGACAACTTCATCAGCATCAAGGTCGATCGCGAAGAGCGGCCCGACATCGATCAGATCTACATGAACGCCGTGCAGACGCTGACCGGCCGCGGCGGCTGGCCGATGTCGGTGTTTCTCACGCACGACAAGCAACCGTTTTTCGGCGGCACCTATTGGCCGCCGAAGTCCGCGCGCGGCATGCCCGGCTTCGATTCCGTACTCGACGCCGTGCTCGACGCCTGGAAAAACCGGCGCGACGCCCTCCACGATCAGGCCAAGCAACTCACCGATCACTTGAAAGTCGTCGGCGCGGCCGATGCCCGCGGCGACGGCGAAGCCAAGTTCTCGGCAACCACGGTCGCCGCGGCCGAGACGGCGCTCGCGAAATCGTTCGACGCCCGCGAAGGAGGCTTCGGCGGAGCCCCTAAGTTTCCGCATCCGATGGACCTGCGGGTACTGCTCCGCGTGTTTCATCGCACCAAGCGCCGCCAAGCGCTCGACATGGTCACGCTCACGCTCGACAAGATGGCCGCGGGCGGCATCTACGATCAACTCGCCGGCGGCTTCCATCGCTATAGCGTCGACGCCGTTTGGCTCGTGCCGCACTTCGAGAAGATGCTCTACGACAACGCGCTGCTGACCAGCGCCTACGTCGAGGCCTATCAGGCGACCGGCAAGGCCGACTACGCCCGGACGATTCGCGAAACTCTCGACTTCATCTTGCGCGATATGACCGACGCGGCGGGCGGCTTCTACAGCACGCTCGACGCCGACAGCGAAGGAGAAGAAGGGAAGTACTACGTCTGGACGCCGGCCGAGATCGAACAAGTGCTCGGTAAGGACGACGCCAAACTCTTCGCCGCGACGTACGACATCACGGCCCGCGGCAACTTCGAACCGCACGAACACGCCGGCCGCAACATTCCGAACCGACCGCGGAAGCTCGCCGAGGTGGCCGGCGAATTCGGCATCGACTTGCAAGACTTTCAAACGCAGCTCGCGGAAATGCGGGCCAAGCTGCTCGAAGTTCGCGCCAAGCGCGTGCCGCCGGGACTCGACGACAAAGTGCTCGTCTCCTGGAACGGACTCATGATCGATGCGATGGCTACGGCCGCCGGCGTCGTCGGCGAGCCGCGTTACCTGACCGCCGCGCAAAATGCCGCGACTTTTATTCTCGAAAAGCTCCGCAAGCCCGACGGCCGCTTGTTGCACGCCTATCGCCACGGCCAAGCGAAGTTCGACGCGTATCTCGACGACTACGGCTGCTTGATCAACGCGCTCGTGTCGCTCTACGAAGCGGATTTCGACGGCCGCTGGATCGACGAAGCCGCAGCCCTCGCCGACGTCGCGCTGCGCCGTTTCTTCGACGACAAAGCCGGCGGATTCTTCTACACGGCCGACGACCATGAAGAGTTGATCGCCCGCAACAAAGACGTGTACGACAACGCCACGCCGAGCGGCACCGGCATCATGCTCACGGCGCTCGTGCGACTCGGCAAGCTGACGGGCGACGAGAAGTATCTGACCGGCGCGGAGCTAGGCTTTCGCTCGATCGGCGAATTGTTCGACCGCGCGCCGAACGCCGTCGGTCAATCGTTGCTGGCACTCGATCTCTGGCTCGGGCCGACGCAAGAAGTCGTGGTCGCCGCGCCGAGCACGGCCGCGCGCGACGAAGTGCTCCGCGATCTTCGTTCTCGCTTCTGGCCGCACAAGCTCACGGCCGCGGTGCCGGGCAAGAACGAGTCGCCACATTTGAAAGGCGTGCTCGCGGGCAAGCAGCCGGTGAAGGATCGGCCGGCGCTCTACGTCTGCGAAAACTTCACCTGCCGAGCGCCGATCGTCGGCCCGGAGGCGATCGCCAAAGAACTCGACAAGCTCGCGCCGAAGTAGTTCCTACGACTCTCGTTTTTCAGAGTGGGGGATAGGGAGATGAAGAGGAGATATTGGAGATCGAGACGGACAGGTCGATGGGACAACTAAACCTGAATCTCATCTCCCTCATCCCCTCGGTATCCCCTCATCCCCTTCTCTGGATGCGAATGCGCATTCCAACTCTTCCAGCCGCGCGATTCGCTCGTCGGCCGCGACGAGGAGTTGTTGCAGCATGGCGAGCTTGTTGTCGAGCGTCGCTTGCGTGTCGCGGGCAAAGTCGTGCATCTCGACGAGCGTCCGCCGTACGTCCTTCGTCGACACGGTGAGCGATTCGACATGGGAACGCACGACCGCGGCCGGCGTCGCCGCTGCGCCGGCTTGTTGGCGCCGCCGCGCGGCGCGGGCCCGCATCATGAACAACGTCGTCACCGCGGCCACGACGGCGAGCGTTTGCAAGCTTCCGGGATGGAACTCGGCGACGAGCATGCGATCCTTCGCAAGCGACGAGAGGCAGTCACGTTCGAAACGGCGGGAAGTGTAGCGAAACCAAGCCGAACGGCCCACCCCGTTCCGCGGCTCCGCCGCCCGCTTCTTAGCCCCCGGTTCTTTAAACCGGGGGCAAGCGACGTTTCAACTTGAGCGGCCTTTGCCGCAGCATCGTCCATCGCCCCCGGTTTGAGGAACCGGGGGCTAAGACGACGGAGCGCTTAAGCGGTCTCGAACTGGTCGAAACCGACGAACCCTTCCAGCATGCGGGCCCGCACCGGGTGTTGCAGCTTTCGCACCGCCTTGGCCTCGATCTGTCGCACGCGTTCGCGGGTGACGCAGAAGATCTTGCCGACTTCTTCCAGGGTATACGAGTAGCCGTCGGCGAGGCCGTAGCGAAGGCGGATGATTTCCCGTTCGCGGTAGTTCAGGTGTTGCAACGCTTCGTCGACGCGGCTCTTGAGCATCTGCTGCGTCATGTCGTGCAACGGGTCGACTTCGCGATGGTCTTGCACGAATTCGCCGAAGAAGCTGTCGTCGTGGTCGCCCACCGGCTGATCGAGCGACAGCGGCTGGCGGGTCATCTTCATCACCACGCGGGCCTCTTCCATCGAGAGCCCCGTCGCTTGCGCCGTTTCTTCGACGCTCGGCTCGCGACCGAGCCGCTGGATGAAGTCGCGCGAGATCGCTCGCACCTTGCCCATCGTTTCGATCATGTGCACCGGCAACCGAATCGTCCGGCTCTGGTCGGCCAGGGCCCGCGTGATGGCCTGGCGAATCCACCAAGTGGCGTACGTCGAAAACTTGTAGCCGCGGGCATGCTCGAACTTATCCACCGCCCGCATCAAGCCGGTGTTGCCTTCTTGAATCAGGTCTAAGAAGCTCAGGCCGCGGTTGCGATAACGCTTGGCGATCGACACCACGAGACGCAGGTTGCCGGCCGAAAGCTGACGCTTCGCCAGGTCGTAAGCCTGACAGTGACGCTCCGTGCGAATCATGCGGGCACGCAGGGTCGACGGGCTTTCGTAGGTCATTCGCATCAGCTGGTGCATCTCGGCGCGGAGTTCTTGCTCGCTCGAGTGCTGGTCGCGGCCGGCGCGGATTTCGCGCAACTGGCGGCGAATTTCGCCGAGCCGCACGTCGATTTCGGCCAGCTTGTCCAACAGCGGCTTGAGCCGCTGGGTGCGCAAGTTGAGTTCTTCCACGAGTCGCACCGCTTTGTAGCGGCGCACCACGAGCCGATGCCACGCCAGCCGGCGTTCGTTGAGCGGCTGCTTCTTGCTCAGGGCGATGTAGAAATCCTTACGGTTCCGCTTCAGCAGATGCGAAAGCGTCTCGAGGTTCGGTCCCAACAGCGCGAGCACTTGCTTCTTCACGACCGCGTCGGTCACCGAGACGTCGATCGTCCGGTCGAGGCGCAGTTCCCCCTTTTGCACCTTCTTGAGCAGAGTGACCGCACCTTCCAAGATGCAGTCGTTGGCCAACAGGCTGCGGCGGTATTTGGTGCGCGCGTTCTCGATGCGTTTCGCCGCGCCGATTTCTTCCGGCCGCGAAAGCAACGGAATCTCGCCCATTTGCATCAGGTAGATGCGGACCGGGTCGTCGATGTTGTCGTCCCAAGAATCGCCGTAGGCGTCGGCCGCCTCGCCGTCGTCCGCAGCTTCGTCCGCAACGATGTCGACCGCGTCTTCGTCGGTCGGTCCGGCTTCATCGGCCTGGGCCGCGGGAGCCGCTTCCGAGTCGTCGGCGAAGAAATCGTCGACGGCCTTGATCTTCGGCGCCTTCTTCCCTTCGCTTCGCTTGCCGGAAAGCTTCACCTTCGACTCGACCGCGGATTCGCCGGGCAGTGGTCCGCGGCCGGCTTTTCCGGCTTGGCTCGCGAGCTTGTTCGTCGTCTTGCGCAAAGATAGCTCCTTCAGCGACTTAAGGCCGACCGCCCGCAGGCGGTTTGTTGTTCCCGTGTGGGTTGGACGAAAAGCACGACCGATGCCGAAGGCGGCGGGCGGTTTTCGCCCGCGACCCAACCTGCACGCCGCCAACGACTTAAGCCGGCCTGTCGCCGGTCGAGCCGCCGGCCGCTCGGCCCCGACGTCGCCGTTCGGCAACACGCCGCACTACGAGCATGTTGCCGCAACGCCACACGCGCCGCGTTCGCCGGACACTTGGCCGCCGTCGCGCAAGTCAACGCCCGGCACTTCGCGTAGGATTACCCTGCCCGGCCGGCTATGATGCCCGCGCATCGGCCGACCTCGCCTCGCGCCGCCGTGGAGCGGGGCCGGGAGTGAGGGCCGCCCCGGCAACCGATCCTCCGAACCTGATCGCACCGCGCCCTACACCCTAAGCCGCACCGCCTATGACCACCGCCGCGCCCAACCCGCAGCAACTCTGGCAATCGTTTGTGAAGGAAGCCGAGCAAATCGCGCTCGGCGGCGGCCCCGAGGCGATCGAGCGGCAACACAAAAAAGGCCGCCTCACGGCCCGCGAGCGCATCGCCAAGCTCGTCGACCCCGGCACGGAGTTCTGCGAACTCGGCCAATGGTCCGCTTGGCGGATGTATGCCGAACACGGCGGCGCGCCCGCCGCAGGCGTGGTCTGCGGGGTCGGCCTCGTCGCCGGCCGCCGCCATATGATCATCGCCAACGACGCCACGGTGAAAGCCGGCGCGTTCTTCCCCGCCACGGCGAAGAAGGTGCTCCGCGCGCAGCGCATCGCCTTCCAAAACCGGCTGCCGCTCATTTATCTCGTCGACTCCGCCGGCGTGTTCCTGCCGCTGCAGGAAGACGTCTTCCCCGACGAAGACGATTTCGGCCGCATCTTCCGCAACAACGCCGTGATCTCCGCCGCCGGCCTCGGCCAAACCGCGGCCATCATGGGCAATTGCGTCGCCGGCGGCGGCTATCTCCCCGTCCTCTGCGACAAGCTCCTCATGACCGAAGGCTCCGGGCTCTACCTCGCCGGGCCGGCCTTGGTGAAGAGCGCCATCGGCCAGGTCGTCTCCAGCGACGACCTCGGCGGCGCAAAGATGCACGCCCAAATTTCCGGCACGATCGACTACCGCGAGCCCGACGACGACGCCTGCCTCGCGCGGCTCCGCGACCTCGCCCAACTCGCCGCGCCCGACTCCCCGCAGCCCGCCGCGCCGTTCGCGCGTCGCGCCGCGGTCGACGCCGCCGTGCCCGGCGCGGAGATCTATCACATCCTCAACGGCCCGCGCCGCGACTACGAAGTCCGCCGCATCCTACAATGCCTCGTCGACGCCGACAGCTTCCACGAGTACAAGCCGGAATACGGCAAGACGCTCGTCTGCGGCACCGCGCGGCTCGGCGGCTTTCCGGTCGGCATCGTCGCCAATCAGCATCACTCCGAGAAAGACGCCTCCGGCGCGCTGCAATTCGGCGGCGTAATCTATGTCGACGGCGCGGAGAAGGCGGCCCGCTTCGTGATGAACTGCAATCAAGACTGGCTGCCGCTCATTTTCCTCCAAGACGTCAACGGCTTCATGGTCGGCCGCGACAGCGAACACGCCGGCATCATCAAGGCCGGCGCGAAGCTCGTGAGCGCCGTCAGCAACAGCCGCGTCCCCAAGCTCACCTTGCTCATGGGCGGCTCGTTCGGCGCAGGCAACTACGCACTGTGCGGCAAGGCCTTCGATCCGCGGCTGATCTTCGCGTGGCCCACGGCGAAGTGCGCCGTCATGGGAGGCGATCAGGCCGTGAACACGCTGCTCGACGTCACCGTCGCCGCCATGAAGCGCAAAGGCGAAACGGTCGAGGCCGCGGAGCTCGACGCCCTGCGCGACCGCGTCAAAGCCGACTACGAGCAGGCCATGGACCCGCGCTACGCCGCGGCCCGCGGCTGGGTCGACCGCATCATCGACCCGGCGGCCACGCGCGCCGAACTCATCACCGCCCTAGAAATCGTCACCCGCCACGCCGACCAAGAAGCGTACCGGCTGGGAGTGTTTCAAGTGTAAGGCGTTAGGCGCTGGGCGCTAGCGAAAGACGTAGGGTGGGTCGAGCGCAGCGAGGCCCACGCGGCTTTCCCGCCGGTGTCGCGAAACAAGTGTGATATAATTACCACCGCTCACTCCATCGAGGCCACGCATGCAATACTCACTTGAAACTGAACAAGAAGACGACGGCCGCTGGATTGCGGAGATCGCCGATTTGCCGGGCGTGATGTGTTACGGCGTCACGCGCGAAGAGGCAATCGCACGAACGAAGGCGTTGGCGCTTCGAGTGTTAGCCGATCGATTGGAACACGGAGAGCCTGTTCCGGAAATGGGTGAAGTCTTCTCGGTTGTGCCATGAATCAATGGCCATCCACTCGTGCCAGACTCGTGTTGGCTGCTTTGCTCCGCATCGGTTGGCGAATCAAACGAGAGTCCGGCGGCTCACATAAAATCTTGTCGCGCGACGGTTGGTCGGATTACACATTTGCGTTTCACGACGCCGACGAAGTCGGTTCCCGGATGCTTGCCCGCATCGCCAAAAAAACCGGGCTTTCGCCCGACGACTTATGACCATTCGCATCGGTAACGGCGCAGGCTTTTGGGGCGACAATCTCGACGCACCGCGCCGGCTCGTCGAATCCGCCGAGCTCGACTATCTCACGCTCGAATACCTCGCCGAGCTCACGCTTTCGATCCTCGCCCGGCTCCGCGAGAAAGACCCACAAGCCGGCTACGCGCACGACTTCTTGCCCGTCCTCCAAAGCCTCGCCCCCGCGCTCGCCGCGCAACCGAAGCTCAAGCTCGTCACCAACGCCGGCGGCATGAACCCGCACGCCTGTGCGCGGGCCGCCGCCGCGAGCCTCACCGCAGCCGGCCTCGGCGATCTGCCGATCGGCGTCGTCGCCGGCGACGACCTCGCTCCGCGACTCGCCGAGCTTCAAGCCGCCGGCCATGCGTTCAACAATCTCGACGACGGCCGACCGCTCTCAGACTTGAAACAACCGATCGTCAGCGCCAACGCCTATCTCGGCGCGCAGCCGATCGCCGCGGCGCTCGTCGGCGGGGCTCGCATCGTGATCACCGGCCGCGTCGCCGACGCCTCGCTCACCGTCGGGCCGGCGATGCGTGAATTCGGCTGGTCGTGGACCGATTGGGACAAGCTCGCCGCCGCGAGCGTCGCCGGCCACCTCATCGAATGCGGCGCGCAAGCGACCGGCGGCTATTTCACCGGCTGGGATACGAACGACTTGGCGAACGTCGGCTATCCGATCGCCGAACTCGAAGCCGACGGCTCGACGACGATCACCCAGCCGCCGAACTCCGGCGGTCGCGTGACGCGCGACACCGTCCGCGCGCAGCTCGTTTATGAAATCGGCGACCCGCGGCATTACCTCACGCCCGACGTCGATTGCGACTTCACGAGCGTTTCCATCGCCGAGGCCGGCGCAAATCGCGTGCACGTTGTCGGCGCGCGCGGCGCACCCGCCCCCGACACGCTCAAAGTTTCGCTCGCCTACCGCGACGGGTTCATGGCCGACGGCCGCTTGCTCGTCTACGGCGACGACTGCCTTACCAAGGCCGAGGCCTGCGCGAACATCATCTGGGCCAAGCTCCGCCAAGCCGGCTACGAGTACGCCCGCACCAATATGGAACTGCTCGGCGCAGGCCAAGCCGTGCCCGGCCTCGCGCGGCCGCCGGCCGGCTTGCGGGAAGTCGTGCTGCGGCTCGCGGTTCACGATCCGCGCCGCGAGGCGGTCGAACGCTTCACGCGCGAGTTCGCCCCGCTCGCGACGAGCGGCCCCGCAGGCCTCGCCGGCTACACGCAAGCCCGCGGCGAAGTCCGCCCGGTGTTCGCCTACTGGCCGACGCTCGTCCCGCGCAAGTTCCTCCGCCCCACGATCGAAGTCCTCCCCGCCCACACCTGGGCCACCCACAGCACCGCCCCCACAATTAACAGCGAGCGGCGAAACAATCCCTCTGCCACTGGAAAAGGCGTTTGACCCCTTCTCCCGCTGCAACATTATGCATGAGCTATCGGGGGTGGGTGTTCCTTGAGGAGGACGTAGGCGGTGTGAATGAGAAGTTTGAGTTGAATCCAGAGGCGAACTCGATCGAGGCGGCGGACCCAGTTGGGAAGCGGCGCGAGGCCGGCGGC
>JAEUIN010000131.1 GCA_016793115.1 Planctomycetaceae bacterium | reverse complement strand
GACTTGCCGACCGCCAGCCACACGACGTGCGTTTTTCGCTCTCCTCCCTGTAATTCGAAGACGTCGTCCCACTCGCGCGGAAACAAACCGATTTGCAGCTCGCCGGCAGTCGTGCGGAGGAGTTTGGGGAATTGTTGCCAGAACTCGGGCACCGCCGCCGCGATCGCCCCGTCGCCCCGTCCCAAGGCGACGCTGGGCGAGGCCCGTAGTCCCATCGAACGTCCCGAACTTGTCGTGGTGCGGAAGCCGCGAAATCGGCAAGGCACGCGGCCCGCCGCGTTCACGTGGTTGCGGCTGTTCCAATGCTCACCGCCGCTGGAGTCCTGATAGATCTCGACGTAACCGTCTTGAGATTCGGACGGCGGAGCATTGGCGGCGACCTTCCAACTTACGGTCCCGCAGCTCGAGTCGTACTGCGATACCTGCCAGGAAAGTTCCCGAAACTCGCACGAGCCGGGATCCCCCAAATCCCAGAGGCCGCCGCGATGCTTGGCGGCGCGGGTGTTGTGAAGAGCGACGTCGGCGCGCACGAACGGCAATCCGGCGAATAGCGACCATCGCCAGCGGATTCGCAAATGCGGAAGCCCGCGGACTCGCCCCTGCACCAGAATCGTTGCCCTTTGGGAGCCGCTTACTTCCGTTTCCACATGGTCGACCTCGATCGGCCGCCGCCTGTCGCGGGCGTCGCGAAAGATCAATTCCAGCCTGCCGACCGCGCGGTCGTCGTCGGCAGCCCGCCGTAATTCCGCGGCGCCGGTTCGCTTATCGACGCATAATTTTAGGCCGTCGACTCGGACGCCGACTTGGGCGGCGGAATTCTCCGGCGAAAACGTCGTCGAAACCTCGGACGACGTCGCCTCGTCGATCTCGACCAGCTCGCCGCGATGAATTCCTACGGTCGGCAGAGCCGGGCAATTCGCCTCGATCAACAGCCATCGGACGCTACCGTCTCCCCAGGTCCCTAAGCACCGCGCATGCACCGGCAGCGTCGCGCCGTTGAAATTCAGCGCCCATGGCCTGCCGGACCGCATCCGTCCGCGCGGAAACGGCACGCCGAACGTCACGGGTTGTGCCGTCGCACTCACCGCGCGAGCGACGAACATCAGCGGCACGCGGCACGCACTTTGACGTTCGCCGTCATTCGATTCCGGCGACGCCGAAGATGGGGCACGGTCCGCACCGACGGTCGCGTGGAGGAGGGGGGGCACCTGCCTAACTTACCTTTGCGGCGAGTTGTGAGGAGAGCGCGGGAGCGAGATACGTTTCGGACCATGACGCCAACACCAACAGGCTCCACAAGACTTGGCCGTGTCGGCCGACTCCCCGGAGATGGCGGCGGTATAAGCTCGCAGCGACGGACGGATCGATGAATTCACCGACGCGCGCTTTTGGGGCCAGCACCAACGATTCAAACCGGTCGCGTAAAGGGCCGCGCAGCCAAGCGTCGATCGGCACTTCAAAGCCTTGCTTGGGCTTGCGCAACACTTCCGGGGGCAAATCCTCCGCGAAGGCCCGCTTAAGAACCCGCTTCTTGTCCGAGCCGAGTATTTTGAGTCCCGCGGGGATCTGCCAAACCAGTTCGAGCAATTCGTGGTCTACGAACGGAGGACGCACCTCGAGACCGTAAGCCATCGAGGCTCGGTCGACTTTGGTGAGATAGTCGTCGGGCAGATGATAACGCACGTCCACGCCGATCATACCGTGCAGCACGTCGGTCCCGCGAAACGCGTCCGCGAATCGCTGTTCCGGGCGGTGATTGTTCAACGAGTCGGCCAGCGGCGCGCACAGACGCCGACGGAGCGACGCCCGGCACGCAGCCAGGGTATTGGCGTACGCCGCCCCGGGCTCCAGCGCCAGGTTCTCCAAAAAGGTCTTCAGTCGCAGCGGCCGGGGAGCCCAATCGGCCTTCGGCCAAAGCGAGCCGAGGGAGCCGAGGACGGATCTGCGAAACCAACGCGGGAAGCGTCTTCGCCAAGCATGTTCCCGTAAGTCGTGCGCGTAACGCGAATAGCCCGCGAAAGCTTCGTCGCCGCCGTCGCCCGAGAGCACGACCTTCACATGGCGGGCGGCGAGTCGGCTCAGCAGCAACGTCGGCACGGCCGACGAGTCCGCAAACGGCTCATCGAAGACCTGCGACAATTCCTCGAGGCACTCACCGGCCTGCAGATCGCAAATCTCCTCATGATGATCGCAGCGGTAGCGGCGTGCGACTAACCGCGCGGTCGGAAGTTCATTGAATCGCGGGTCCGGAAAACCGATGCTGAACGTCCGCACGGCGTCGGACGACGAGCGGGCCAACGAAGCCGTCACGATGCCGGAATCGATTCCGCCGCTCAAAAAAGTTCCCACGGGAACGTCGGCCAGGCGATGAACGCGAATCGTTTCGGCGACTTTGTCGCGAACGGAGCGTTCCCAATCGCTCTCAGCCGACGGCGTCGCGACGGCGGTGCCCAGTTCCCAATAACGCCGCGGGGTTTCTTGCAGACGCTCCGCCGAAACGGACAGCCGGTGTGCGGGGGGCAATTTCTCGATGCGCGAGAAAATCGAAGACTCTCCCGGCACGAAACCGTACGCCAAGTAGTCGTCGACCGCCGGGGCGTGAATGCTTCGATCGACGCCGTCGACGGCGAGAATCCCCTTGAGTTCGGACGCAAAGATGAACTTTTCGGCGTCGCGATAAAAGTACAGCGGCTTGATGCCGACGCGGTCGCGCGCCAAGAACAACCGCTTCCGGCGGCCGTCCCAGATCGCCAGCGCGAACATCCCGCGGAGTTTTTCCACGAGCCGCTCACCGCACTCCTCGTACAAATGAACGAGGACTTCGGTATCGGTTTGGGTGCGAAAGACGTGTCCTCGCGACTGCAAATCACGACGGAGCTCAGGGAAATTGTAGATTTCACCGTTGAAAACGACTTGCATCGAGTCGTCTTCGTTCCCGATCGGCTGTCGGCCGCCGTCGAGGTCGATGATCGCAAGCCGACGATGCACCAAACCGATTCCCGGGGCGACGAAATACCCGTCGTCGTCGGGGCCGCGATGCCGGATCGCGTCTCCGAGTCGATGCAACGTCTCCACGGCGACCGGTCGCGCCGCATCTCGGAACAGGATTCCCGCGATTCCGCACATATCCTTTAGGCCGTTTGAGGAGGCAGGCCGGAATGCGACTCCGGCGCATGGTCGTCACGGCCGCCGTTCCAGCCGTGAGGCATCGCCCCCCGTGCGGCTTCGAAAGCGGCGGACTCGGGCGACTCGACGGTCGAGGCGCAGCCGCGTTGCAAGACGCGGGCGGGCACTCCCACGACGACCGTGAACGGCGGCACCGGTTTCGTGACGACGGCGCCTGCGCCGACGACGCCGTTGTCGCCGACGTCGGTCATCACCACCGCCCGCTCGCCGATCCACGCGTTGCGCCCGATCGAAACTCGCGGAAACGTTCCGAGGCGTTCTCGGAGAGCGACGGACGATTGACCCGGTCCGTGCTGCCGGCCCCCGTTAATGACCGAAACGTGCGAGGCGATCATGGCGTCGTCTTGAATGTCCGCGTCGCCGATCACGCAATACGATCCGATGTAGACTCCGCTGCCGACGCAGACCGTGGAGTGCGAAAAAATCGTTCCGAACGAGATCCAGGCGTCGCGACCGCATTGAGGGAGGATTCCGCGGAAGAAAGCGCGTCGCAAGTAAACCCCCGTGACGCCCGGCAACAAAGCCAAGGCTTGCGACCATCCCGGAAAGATCCTCTCGCCGGCGACGAACGCGGTTTCGAGGCGGTACAACAAGATCGCCGGAGCGACGCAGATCCGGGCGGCCAGATTCGCACCGATTTTCAGCGTCTCTTTCACGGCGATGCGGCCCCGACGGCGGACTGTTCCGACGCGGGCGCCGTCGGGGAAACGGCGGCGGCCAAGGGAATGCCGAAGAGCCGAGCCGCTTTTCCGGCGACGACCGGCCAAGCGAAATTCGCTTGGACCCATGACCTTCCCGCGAGCCCCATGGCTTTGCGGCGGACGGGATCCTGCAGCAAGCGAATGACGGCCGCCGCCAAAGGTCCGGCGGTTTCGCAAGGAATCACTTCGCCCGTGACCCCCGGTTGCATCGTCTCGGCGGTTCCTCCCGAGGCGCCGGCGATTACTGGCTTTCCGCAGGCCTGCGCCTCGATCAGAACCATGCCGAATCCTTCGATGTCTTCGGCGACCTGTCGATTCGGCAACGCAAATAAGTCGCATTGCCGGTAGCAACTCATCAATTTCTCGTCAGACACTTCACCGAGGAACTGAACGCGATCGGCGACGCCCAATCTCTCGGCTAACTGGGCGAGCCGAATTCGTTCTTCGCCGTCTCCGAGAACGGCGTACAGCACATTCGGAATCGACTTGCGGATCACGTCCAGAGCTTCGATGAGGCGATCGTGCCCTTTACGCTGCTGGAGCCGCCCGACCGTGAGTACCACGGTACGTCCGTCCCACCCTAAGTTGCTCTTGGCGATGGGATCTTCGCTCGGATGAAAAAGATCGCAATCGACGCCGGGATGAATGACGTGAATTCGGCGGTCCGGCACTCTCCAGCGCGTGCTCAAAATGCGCCGCGTATTGTCGCTGTTGGCGACGATGAAGTCGGCCCCATTAAGGATTCGCCGCGTCATCCAGCCGAGTTCGCGACTGGCGGCGGCATAATTCAATTCCTCGCCGTGGGCATAGCAGATGTAGGGAATGCCGTGGCGCCGTTTATTCCACCAGGCAAGCGCGCCTTCGGGGAGGCAGCGCGCGGCATGCACTTGAGTAGGTTGAAAGCGACGTACGACCGGGGCGATTACCTTCCAAGCTCTTCGATACCCTCGCAGACCTTCCAGACTGCGAAGTCCCCATTGAGGCATCGCCAGCGGTACTCGTCGCGTTGCGATCTCGCCGCTCGCATCAAAGTCTCGCTGCCCGACGGCTTGACCCGCCAGAACAAGAACGTGCTCCGGGGCTAATCGGCGATACATTTCATAGAGCCAGCGCCCGCTGCCGCCGAACTGAGGCGGAAAAACCTCACTCAGTAAGGCTACTCGAGTCATACTTCCTTAAAGAGGCTCAGGAGAAATACGTGACAATCTTCGCCCCGCCAGCAACGACCGCCGAGGCCCGATTCCGCCGCCGCGAATGATCAATCGAGCATGAATAATCGCTTTTTTGTCGGCTGTGCAGCGAGTCAGTCCCGGCGCGACGAGGTCAAAGCGGGGCACCCCCGAGCGACCGATGATCGCCTCTGGATCATTCGCCGCAGAGGACTCAATAACACGCATTATCGAGAAGATTCCGCCGTCCCACTGAGCAATTCGCGGTAATGGTCGGCCAGTATTCCGGCATACTTAACCGGATCCGTGACACTTCTAACCCATTGATACGCGCGAACACCCAAATCGTCTTCCGCCAGTCGTCGACTCCGGAGCATCTCACTGCGAAACGTAGACCAATCCTCGGGAGGAACCAAGGTACCCGTTACACCGTCTACGACCACATCGGGAAGTCCTCCCACTCGAAAGGCAATCGTCGGGCGGGCATGGGATGCGGCTTCGAGCGGCACGCGCCCCATCGGTTCCTCTAAGGAAGGAACCACGGCAACATCGATTGCGTTGTAGAAGTCTTCCATCTCCTCAAGAAATCCGCAGAATTGAACACGCCCTCGCAAATCGGGCCTTTCAGCTCTTTCACGACAGTCGCGCTCATACACTTTGTCGGGCCGCGGGTCTTTTCCGGCAATCAGTAATCGCCACGGAAACTCGCGTGGCAAGGTAGCACAGGTTTCGATGAGGCTCCTCACTCCTTTAACCTCTCGAATCTGCCCGACGAAGCCGAAAACTATCTCTTGGGCAGGAATATCGAACCTACGACGTGCTGCCAACTGAATCTCATGTAACACGTTGAGATTCAATTCACGAATCTCAATCGGTTCAACCGGATTCAGAATTCGCAACAGCTTCGGTCGCTTTCTCGGGTCGGGCCAAGCCGCGACGGCCTGCGCTTCAACATGCCGGCTAATGCAAATCACCGACTCCACGCCGGGTTTTGTAAACCAATGAATGGTCTTAGGATCAGCCTCGTCGCGGAAATGGCATACCCGAGGGATTTTCAGATATCCGGCTGCGTCTGCGGCAGCCTGATAACTCCAGATCTGATTCGAATGTAGAATGTCGACTTTTTGAACCCGCAGCAAATTGGCGGCGCACATCACCGAACCCCAGTATTTCCACCAATGCCGCTTATCGCGCAATGCCAACTCGCAATCCAAGTAGTCGATGCCGTTGTCCCGACACCACGGTGCGAGCTTGCCGTTACGCGGCCCAATGACCACAGGAGAAATGCCTGCCTCGGGTAGGGCGCGGAGCGTCAATTGCAAAGATCGCTCGGCCCCACTGATAAACGGCGAGTACGCGATAAATGCGGCGCGAATGTCAGGTCTCCTCACGGAGTCGCACCGTTCAAACGTTTGCGCATCACTTCTCGATAGATCGCGGCTTGTCGTTCGGCAAGCACCGGCGCATCAAAGTGCCGGCGAATGTGCTGATAGGCCTGATGCCCCAGAGTTCGCCGACGCTCGACGTCCGCAACGAGTGCCGCCGCCTTGCCTTCCAACTCCCCAATGTCGCCGAACGGCACCGTGCACCAGGCGTCGGGAAGAGCTTCCGGGTTGCCTCCCACCGCATAAGCGAGAGTCGGCTTGCCGCAAGCCTGAGCTTCACAGAGACTCATCGACAAGATTTCCATCTCGGCGGTATTGATTGAGATGTCGATCGCCTTGAAGAACGGCGTTACCGGATCGATGTTGCCGACGAACAAACAACGATCACC
>JAEUIN010000321.1 GCA_016793115.1 Planctomycetaceae bacterium | reverse complement strand
CGCGTGGGCCTTGCTGCGCTCGACCCACCCTACTCCTACGCGGCGCGGCGTTTCCTGCCGGCTTGCGCGATCTCGGCCTCGGCCGGCCCGGCGAAGTTGCCCTTTCGTAGCGGCTCGCGCACGTAAGGCAATTCGCCTTGTTTCGGCGTGCCGGCTTCGGCCCAGGCTTCCGCTTCGGCCGTAAGCAGATTGATCATCCGCTCCACTTCGCGGCGGTAGTGCTCAAGTCCGTCGCGGTCGAGTTTTTTCGGAATGATCATCTCCGGCCCCCACACGGCGCGGGCCCGCGAGAACGGACGCGGAACCGCGAACCGATCCCAGCTATTCGCGCGCCAAGGGCGATCGTAGCCGTAGCCCATCGGCACGATCGGCATGCCGAGCCTCGACGCCAAGTAGATCGGGCCGACGGCCAATTGACGACGCGGGCCGCGCGGACCGTCGGGCGTGATCGTCAGGTGGCTGCGGCGGGAGACTTGAATCAGTTCGCGCAAGGCCGAAGAAGCGCCGTCGAACGTGCTGCCGCGGACCACGCCGAAGCCCTGGTGAAACGCAATGCGGCTGAGAATGTCGCCGTCGCGATGCCGGCTGAGAAGCATGGTGACGTTCGTGTGCCCGCGACGATCGAGCGGCAGCAGCACGTACTCGTGCCAAAACAGATAGATGCGGCGCTTGCCGGGCACGTCGAGCGCCGTGTCGCACGCGCGGTCGTAGAGCGCCCAGCGACAATCGAGCGTGTTCATCCACCCGCGCATCAGCGCGGTGCCGAGCAATCCGGCGGAGTTGATCAGCGCGGGGCTGGTAATCTTCACTTGAGCGACGTCCTTGTCATATATCCAATGCTGAATGGTCGAATGCTGAATGCTGAATGGAGGAGCTTGAGTAATTCTCCACTCAGCATTCGATCATTCAGCATTCAGCATTTCTCCCTGAAACACTTCTTCCGCCGGGCCGGTCATATACACGTGGTTATCGTCCCCCCAACGCAGCTCCAAGTCGCCGCCGGGGAGATGAGCGAGAATCTTGCGTCCGTGGCGATTGGTAAGCGCGCCGGAAACGCAAACCGCGCTCGCCCCGGTGCCGCAAGCCAGCGTGATGCCGCTGCCGCGTTCCCACGTGCGCATCGTCACTTCGGTCGGGCTGTGAACTTGTACGAAGTGGACGTTGATCCGCCGCGGAAAGATCACGGCCTTCTCTAACATCGGTCCGATCGCTTCCAGCGGCACTGCGGCGACGTCGCGGCAATAGATCGTCACGTGCGGATTGCCCATCGAGACGCAGGTCATCTTCGGCTCGAGTCCGACCGAGGCGGCCCAGGCGGCAAACGGCTCCTGGGAAACGTGATCGAACAGCGGCACATCGACGACGCGCGACGTCGGCTCGACGCCTGCCATGGCGACGGGAATCTTGCCGGCTTCCAAGATCGGCGGACCCATGTCGACCGTGGCGCGGCGGGCCTTGCCGTTCTCGATCTCCAGCGCGATCTCCAGCACGCCGTTGCCGGTTTCGATCTTCAGCGGCGACTTCTTGGCGATGCCGTGGTCGTAAACATACTTGGCGACGCAGCGGACGCCGTTGCCGCACATTTCGGATTCGCTGCCGTCGGCGTTGAACATCCGCATCCGCGCGTCGGCCCGCTCGGTGGGGCAGATGAGAATGAGCCCGTCGCCGCCGATGCCGTAGTGGCGGTCGGCCACGCGCTTGGCGAGCGCGGCGGGATCGGCGGGCATCGGTTCGGCGAAGCAATCGACATAGACGTAGTCGTTGCCTGCGCCTTGCATCTTGGTGAACTTCATGGCGAACGTGCGGATGTTGGATCGATTGATTGGTCGGGACGCGGCGTCGGGTTGCCGTTTCGGCCCCCTCACCTCCGGCCCCTCTCCCCGTTGGGGCGAGGGAGAACGGAGACGTATTATAGGGTGCTGCCGTTAGCCCGTCAGATCCAATTGGCCGCCGCAGAGGCCCGTCGGGTCGATGGCTTGCGGCATGGGGATCGGTTGGGCGTCGGTCGTGGTTTCGGTCTCCTCGGCTTTCGGCGGTTGGGGCGGCTCTTCGTAGAGACGCCGGCCGTCGGCGTCGCGTTCGTGGGTTTCATGGTTGTCGCCGTCGGCTCGGCCGATGCCGGCGGCGTCTTCGGCCATCGTTTGCGACTCGAGCTTGCGAGCCTGCACGTCGACGGATTCCTTGACGCGGTCGGCGTCGGCCTTCGCCTGCACGCCGCCGGTCGTCGCCACACTGCCGATCATTCCCAACGAGCCGATACTCATGGAGCACCTGGACGCTAGTTGTCAGGCGCCGGGAGCCAGGCGCCAGTTTTGGGAGCGCCTTCGCCGGCGCCTGGCGCCTGACATCCGGCGCCTCTCTCTAAATCTACCTCTCAATTCCGGTCGAGCGGGTAACGTTGCGGCGGGGCGACTCTCGTCGCGCCGTTTTGCAGGCTCGGCTGTTGCGGGCGGGAAAGTTCGGCTTGGAGTTGCTCCAAGACCTGATTGACGCCCGGGAACGCCTCGCGGCGAACTTGCGGGTTTTTCAGCGTACCGTCGACGTGCAGCAACAGAATTTGCTGGCTCGCGCCTCCTAAGAACTGCTTCACGGCCGGCAATTTGGCGTTGTCGCTGCCGACCACCGTGCGGAACACCAAATTGATCTGATCGTTCAGCAAGTTCAATTCACCGCGCCCTTGCAGACTCACGGCGTCGCCGTCGAAGTCAATGCGCTCGAGATAAACGTGCTCGCCTTGAATGACGAACTGGATGTCGCTCTGCGTGAAGGCCGTCGCGTCCGGGTTGCGCAGGCTCAGCACCTTGAGCAACGAGACCATCGCGGGGAGCTGATAGATGTCGGCATTGCGCAATTGCACGCTGCCGCGCCCCTGCACGTTGTTGCGAGTCTTCCCCTTGCCGCGCAAGTCGACCGTGGCGAACACCTCGCCGCTGAGGCGATTGGTGCCGGGAATCCGTTCTTGGGCGAAGCGCGCCAAGTCGGCGTTGGTCAACGTCGCGAGGAACGCATACTCCGGTTCGTCGCCGAGCACGATCCAGCCGTCGCTCACCGTGGTGCCGCCGTAGAGCTTCGCCGTGATGCGTCGCTCCGGGGCGTGCCCGCGACGACGATCGGCCCAAAAGCCCAAAAGCACTTGCTCGTTGTCGATCCAGAGCGGACCGAGCACTTCGGTCATCTGGTAGTCGCCATAGAAGACGGAATCGAGTTGCAGTTCGCCGGTCGATTCGAACCGGCCGGCCTGACTGGAACCGACGAGCGTCAGCGAGCCGTGAATGCCGCGCAGCGGCACGCCGATTTGCACGGTGTTGTTGTGGCAATCGACCGTGAGATTCCAATCGGCGCTGATCGGTTGCCCCGGCACGCCGCTGCCCGCCAGGGCGAGGCCGCCGCGCAGATTGAAATGCCCCGTCAGTTCAAGCGCCGCGGTCGGCTTGCGCAGTGCTTCAGGGAGCGCGTCGAGCAAGTCGCGGTCGACGCTGAGCCGATCGGCGAAGAGCCGCGCGAGCTTCAGACTCCAGCCCTGTTGCGGATCGATGAAGCACTCGCCGCTCGCCGAGAGCTGTGTTTCATTGTGACGGCACTCGACGCCCTGCATTTCGAGCCGGCCGTCGGCGAACGTGAAGATGCCGCGGAGTTGCTCCATGCGGTACGGGAAATATGTCGGCTCGATGCTCACCGTGTCGCCGACCGGTTCGGCGCGAATCGCGGTGCGAATCGTTTTGTCGCGCAGGTTGAAGCGAATCTCGCTGTCGAGCG
The DNA here is from genome assembly GCA_016793115.1 of Planctomycetaceae bacterium. Lineage (GTDB taxonomy): Bacteria > Planctomycetota > Planctomycetia > Pirellulales > PNKZ01 > PNKZ01. The sequence continues at coordinate 11,594 of JAEUIN010000321.1, read as the reverse complement.
TCACGAGGCCGTGCGGCTTCATATCGTTCCAGAGTCGCTGCGCGCCGGGGCTGAGAGCGTTGCGAAGTTCTTCGTCGATCGGCACGTTTTCGCCGTGAATCGTCAGCGCCAGCAGCGCACCGTCGGGACTCGGAGAGATGCCGCCCGTGCAAGTGATGCGACCGGTGTCGTTCACGCCTTGCAGGTCGTTGTGGAACGTCCAGGCGTCGTCGACGGCTTCGATCGTGCCGAAGATGCCGGCGAGCGGATACGGAAACTTTTCGTAGCGCATCGAACAGTCTTGCAACTGCACGATGGAATGCTTGTGCCAAATATCGGTGCCGGGGGCTTCGCGGCTCAAGCGCATCGAGAGATTGAAACGACCTTGCGGCGTGAGGGCTCGCATCGTCGGCTGAATCTGCTCGGGCATGGCGCGGAGCAGACGCTCGTCGATCAGCAGATTGCCGCCCCGAATATCGGTCCAGCCGAACGTCTGCGGGCCGTTGAGCGTCAACTCGCCGACAGTGCGAACTTCTTCCGTGTTGGCCAGCCACATCATGTCGAACGAGAGGGCCTTGTCGCGCAGTTCCAACTTGCCGCGGCCGCGCTCGAGACGATAGGGAAACTTCGCGTAGGTCACGGCGACGTTCAAGCAGTTCAGCGTGAGATGCGGACGCCAGGTTTGGCCGTCGAACGAGACGGAGGCCGCGACGTCGACCTCGCCGGCGGGCAAGAAGTTGTTCCATTGCGTCTGCCATGTGGGCGGCAACAGTTCGAGCATTTTGGCGTCGAGCACGAGGCGCTGCGCAGCGGCATGAAGTTCCAGCGGGCCGTCGAACGCGAGGCCGGTCTTTTCCAAACTGCCGCTCAGTGCGGCCGAACCGTGGCGCGCCGTGAGTTCAGGGATGCTCAAACCGCCGGGATGCACGCGGAAGACGGCGGCGAGATCGGTGATCGGAAACTGCAGTCGACGATCTTCCACACGGCCTTCGCTGAGGCGTCCGTCGATGAGGAAATCGAACTTGCCGGCGGCTTCACCGCTCGCTGCGGATGCCTGCGGGGTGGGGTCGCTCGACGGGGCGGCGACGGGAGCGGCCGGTTGATAAGCCGCCCGGAATTCCGCGGCGACTTTCGCGCTGATCGAGCCGAATTTCGCGAGCGCAGGCTGTACGCTCGGCGGAAGTAGTTGCTGCAGCTCGCGATTGAAGTCGACGACGTCGACGCCGCCCGTCGCGGTCCACGCGCCGCCGGCCGGATCGACCGTGGCGTCGAGCCGCGCGCCGCGCACGTTGTCGCCGCCGAAGCGGCCTTCGAAGCGCAGCGGCCGCCGGCCCGGCGGGTAGTCGCCGTCGAGCGGAGTCCAGGCGAAGTTGGCGTCGCGCAGCGTGAACTTCCGCGGCGGTCCGGCGGAGGCGTCGACGATCTCGACCATGCCCGCCTCGATCGAACCGGTCGGCGTTCCCTCGCCGAACTTGGGAATCGGCAAGAGTTTCGAAGCCGACCAACTGCCGTCGGCGCGCTTCTGCGTGCGCAGCACCGGCTTGCGCATGCCGATCCGCGACACTTGCAGCTTGCCGTTGAGCAGATCGCGCGGGTCGGTGCTGCAGTGAATGAAGAACTCTTCGACGAACAACAGTTCTTCCTGCGGACCGGCGGCGTTGGGCTCGACGATCGAGAGCCCGAGCACGCGAATGCCCTCGCCGCGAACCAGTTGAGCTTCGCGCACGGCGACGCGCAGCTGCGGATACTTCTCTCCGAGCTTGGCCTCGACCGTGCGGCGGACTTCATCGTCGAGCCGGTGATAGAAGTAGAACCCCAGCGCAATGGCCACGCACACGGCGAGGCCCGCGGTCCACTTCATCAGCAGCCAAACGAAATCGACGAACAACCGGAAAATGGTTCCGACTCCCTTCGGAACACGGCGCACGGCCCTCCAGGCCGCGCGACGTAGCGGCGCGAAATCGCGCAAAATCCCGGCGAATAGTCCTGTTTTTCCCGACGCAGGTCAAGCCGGCTTACGACTGAATACGCGCGACTGCCGGCAAAGCCGTAGGGGTGGGTCGATGGGCACTGCGGCGCAGCCGTGGTTGGTGACGCCCACGCAGTGGCAACACCTCGTTGCCTCGCCTCGGCACAAATCGTCCCCCATCAATTCCCGCAATCGGCAGAGTTTGCCGGCGGCCATGGCGAGCTTCGGCGCGACTAGTCAAAAAGCATGGTTTTTCGAAGGCCGGCAGTTATACTGCGAAGCCTGCAAGAACCGCCGGCGTTGCCGGCAGGCGAATCCCTTAATAACCGCACGCTCTTTTCGCTCCCAAGGACGCACGCATGAACGGCCCGAACGATTCCGGCAATTCGCGGACGATCTTCCTCGCCAGCTTTCTGACGATCTTCGCCGCCGGCGTGGGATTCGCCGTCCGCGGTGCGATTCTGAACGACTGGGCCGATCAGTACGGCTTCACTAAGACCGACCTCGGCACGATCACCGGCGGCGGGCTCGTCGGCTTCGGCATCGTGATCATCATTTCGAGCTTGTTCCTCGATAAAGTCGGCTACAAGCCGATTCTGATGCTCGCCTTCCTCCTGCACTTGCTCTCCGCGGTGCTCACGCTGGCCGCGACGCCCGTCTACAACTCGATGGGCCAGAGCGCGACGTTCTCCTGTTTGTACTGGGGCATGTTTCTCTTCTCGATCGGCAACGGTCTCTGCGAAGCGGCCGTGAATCCGCTCGTTGCGACGCTCTATCCGCGGCAAAAAACGCACTACTTGAACATTCTGCACGCCAGTTGGCCGGGCGGCCTGATCGCCGGCGGCTTGTTGGCGTATTGCTTCTGCGGCGGCGAGCCGGCGGTGAAGAAACTGCCTTGGGAGATTCCGATGGGCATGTTCATCGTGCCCGTGCTGCTCTACGGTCTGATGATCGCGACGAAGAAGCTGCCGGAATCGGAAGCGTCCGCGGCCGGCGTTTCGACCGGTCAGATGCTCGCCCAATTTGCGTCGCCGATTCTGCTGCTGTTGCTCGTCATCCACGCGATGGTCGGCTACGTCGAACTCGGCACCGACAGTTGGATCACGAACATCATGGAGAACGTCGTCAAAGAAAACGCGATCGTGCTCTTCATGTACACTTCGGCCCTGATGTTCGTGCTGCGATTCTTCGCCGGCCCGATCGTCGAGCGGATCAATCCGCTGGGCTTGCTGTGCGTGAGCGGCGTGCTCGGCTATGTCGGCCTGACCATGCTGAGCAAGGCCGATGCGATCGGCGCGGCTTTCGTTGCCGCCAGCGTTTATGCCCTCGGCAAGACGTTTCTCTGGCCGACGATGCTGGGCGTCGCGGGCGAGCGCTTTCCGCGCGGCGGCGCGATCGTGATGGGAACCATGGGCGGCATCGGCATGCTTTCGGCCGGCCTCTTGGGAGGTCCGCTGATCGGCTACAAGCAAGACTATTACGCCTCGGAAAACCTCAAGACGGCCTCTTCGCAGACTTACGATCGCTATAAAGCCGAAGGGGAAAATCGCCCGCTGCCGATCGTTCCGGCCATCGCCGGTCTCGACGGCGCCAAGGTCGGCGTGCTCAAGAACGACGGCAAGGATTTGGCCGAAGACTACAAGATCGTTCAGGAAGCCAAAGAGAAGCCGAAGTCGGCCGCCGAAGTCGAAAAGCTGCACAAGTGGTGGGTCGAGCAAGGCCGGCCGAACGCGGCGACCGACAAGCCGCCCGTGGAAGCGGCCGGCATCTTCGGCGGCCGCAAGGCGCTTGAGATCACCGCCTATGTCCCCGCCGCGATGGCCGTGCTCTACTTGCTCTTGGTGCTCTACTTCCGCATGACCGGCGGCTACAAGCAGGTCGAGATTCACCATCAGGCCGAAGGGGCGATGAGCGAGCTCTAAGTTCCGCCTGCTCCAATCGATGACCGAATCGTAGCCGGGCCTTTAGGCTCGGCTACGTTCGTTTAACAACCACCCGATCGCCGCTCCGCTCGACCGCGACGCCGCCGGGGAACATGCGTTTCGCCGGAGCGCCGTCGACGAAATCGGCCAGCGCGTTCCATTCTTCGTAGCCCATCGCTTGCAGCGGCAGGCCTGCCCCGGTCCAGGCGGCGACGAGCGTTTCGCGCACGAGGTGCCGCGGCTCGCCCGCCAGCGCGGCGCACGACAGCGAGAAGCCGGCATCCGTCGCGGTGAACTCGGCGGCGGCGATCAAGCGAGCGACGATCGGCGTCAGCGCCTCGCGCAATTCGCCGGCCTGCGCCGCCAAGGCGGTGAGCGCTTCGACGATGCGCGGATTGAACTCTCGGCCCAGTTGCGGCAGCAGATCGTTGCGCACTCGGTTGCGCGTGTAGTCGGATTCGGCATTGGAGGAATCGGTGCGGTACTCTTGGCCGAGGGCGGCGAGATAGTCGATCACTTCGCCGCGACGCATCGCGAGTAGCGGCCGCACCAGCCCAAGGCTCCCGTCCGCGAGCGGCCGCACGCGGGGAATTCCGGCGAGCCCCGCCAACCCCGTGCCGCGGAGAATCCGCAGGAGCACCGTCTCCGCCTGGTCGTCGAGCGTGTGGGCCGTGACGACGTAGCGCGCTCCGTATCGCCGAGCGACGTCGAGGAAAAATTCATAACGCGCCTCGCGGGCCGCTTCCTCCAGGCCGACGCCGCGCGCCGCGGCCGACGCGGCGACATCCACGCGTCGCGTTTCGCAGCGCACTCCGAGCCGCTTGGCGACGGCGACCACGAACGCTTCATCACCCTCGGATTCGTCGCCGCGCAGCCGATGATTCAAATGCGCGACGATCAGATTGCCGACGGCCGCCGGCGCGGCGAGCCTGCGCAAAGCGGCAAGCAGCGCCACGCTATCCGCTCCGCCGCTCACGGCGACGACCGTCGGAACGTCGGCCCAACGCTCCGGCGGCCAAGCGGCGGCGAGTTTCTGCTCGAACGCAACGGAGTCTGCCACGGCGGTTCGTGTTTCCCTAGTCATGATTGCGGACCGTACAATCGGCACAGTTTCGCCAAAGCCCGACCGGCACAGCGACAATTCGTCGCAGCCGTTCGGCGTCGGCGTCGAACGCAATAAGCACTTAGCGGCAAACCGGTTGCGTTCGTTTCGAAGTCTGTTACGATTGGGCTTGTTCGGAATGCCTGCGATCGTCCGTAGAGAGCCCGCCGGGGCGACCGAGCGGAAAAGCGCGGGGTGCAAGACTCAAACGACCGTAATCGGATCAAGTTACCAGAACCAGCGTGTTCGGGAGCCGAGCCCCATGCACTTACTTGCGATTTTCTTGCAGTATCTGCTGGGTCGGATTTCGAGCAAGCCGCAAACGCAACCTGTCGTGCTTCGCCGGCGGACCCCGTCGGCGGATGACCGACAGGCTTTGGAATCGTCGTCGGGCTTCGATGTCCGGGCGGCGGTTATCTACCAGGCCATGCGCGCGGAACAACGAGCTTCCGCGGCCGCATGTCGCGCCGGCCCCGACGGCATCGCGTCGGGTCTCGCGGCGGACGTGCGGCGTGCCGACGCCGAAGCTGGGGCAACTCTTTCTCCGCCTGCGAATCCGTCGTCTGCGGCCACGGCCGCGGAGTCCGCTTCCCCGTTGCGCGCCTAGCGCAATCGAATCGCTTTTCCTCGCCGGTTCGCCCGTCGGGCCGCGTCGCATTGATGCGGCGTTGCGTCGCCCTATTCGCGCCGCGTCTGCGCTAGATCGCTCCTTACCGCCCGTACGTCAAAGGAGCGAGCCTTGGATAACCCAGTCGTCGTCGTGCTCATCACCGCCGTTTTGGCCGGCGTGATGACGATCATCCTCATGAAGGTGTTGGACAAGCTCCGCTTGACCGACGCCGAAGGAAAAGCCAAAGAAATCGTCGCCCAGGCCGAGCGCGAGATCGACAACCGCCGCAAAGAAGCGGAGTTGGCGATCAAGGAGGAAGCGCTGCGCCAAAAGACCGAGGGCGAAAAGGATCTCCATCGCCAACGGCAAGAACTTCACGAGCGCGAACGCTCGCTCGACAAGCGCCAAGACGCCATCGACGAGCAAACCGACCAGCTGCGTAAGCAGGAAAAAATGGTCGAGACGAATCAGCGCAAGCTCGTCGAACGCTTGGAAGACACGAACCGCCGCAACGAAGAGCTCGGCAAGCTGCTCGACATGCAGCGGCAAACCTTGCACAAGCTTAGCGGCTTGAGCAAGGAAGAAGCGACCCATCGCTTGTTGGAAATGCTCGATCAAGAGCTGGCCAACGAAATCGGCGCGCGGATTCACAAGCACGAGAAGCGCATGGCCGAAATGGCCGAAGAGAAGTCGCGCGAGATTCTGATCACGGCGATTCAGCGCTACGCCTCGTCGCACACCTCGGAATCGACGACCTCGACGGTCGACATCCCCAGCGACGACATGAAGGGGCGCATCATCGGCCGCGAAGGGCGCAACATCCGCGCGTTCGAAAAGGCGACCGGCGCAGACGTCATCATCGACGACACGCCGGGCGTCGTCATCGTGAGCTGCTTCGATCCCGTGCGCCGCGAGACGGCTCGCCTGGCGCTGGCGAAGCTCATCGCCGACGGCCGCATTCATCCGGCCCGCATCGAAGAGGTCGTCGCCGAAGTGCAGAAGGAGCTCGAGGCCCATCTGCAGCGGCTCGGCGAAGAGGCGGCCGAAGAGGCCGACGTGCCGGGCTTGAACGAGAAGATCATCCATCTGCTCGGCCGGCTCCACTTCCGCACCAGCTACAGCCAGAACGTGCTGCGGCACTCGATCGAAGTCGCGTTCCTGACCGGCATGATGGCCGAAGAACTCGGTCTCGACGGCAAGCTGGCGCGTCGCGCCGGCCTCTTGCACGACATCGGCAAGGCGGCCGACCACGAAGCCGAAGGGGGCCACCCCAAGATCGGCGCCGACTTGCTCAAGCGGGCCGGCGAGAAGCCGGAAGTCGTCCATGCCGCGCTCGGCCACCACGACGATCTGCGGATCGACAATCCGTACACGGTGCTCGTCGCCGCGGCCGATGCGGCCAGCGCGTCGCGCCCCGGCGCGCGGCGTGAATCGCTCGATCGCTACATCAAGCGGATGGAAGAATTGGAGACGATCGCCGGCGGCTTCCCGGGCGTCGAGCAAGCGTTCGCCATTCAGGCCGGCCGCGAGTTGCGCGTGATCGCCAGCAGCCGCGACACCGACGACGTGAAAGCCGCGAAGATCGCCCGCGACATCGCCAACGCGTTCGAGGAACAGTTGACCTATCCGGGCGAAATCAAGGTCACGGTGCTTCGCGAAGTCCGCTTCCAAGAGATCGCCCGCTAGTCGACTATGAGACTCCTCTTCATCGGCGACGTGGTAGGCAAGCCCGGACGAAAGATCATCGTTCGCGGCTTGCCCGGCCTCGTTCGCCGGGAAGGAGTCGATCTGGTCGTCTGCAACGCGGAGAACGCCGCGGCCGGCAGCGGCCTGACCCCCGACATCTATCGCGAGCTGTGTGCGGCGGGCGTCGATTGCATCACGCTCGGCGACCACATCTACAAGCGCCGCGAGATCGTGTCGACGCTCGAGCAGCAGACGAACATCGTCAAGCCGGCGAATTTTCCGACCAAGTCGCCGGGGCGCGAGTTCGCGCTTGTCGAGGCCCGCGACGGCACGAAAGTCGCCGTCGTCAGTTTGCTCGGGCGGGTCTTCATGCGGCCGGTCGATTGTCCGTTCACGGCCGTCGATCGCGTGCTCGGCCGACTGCCGGGCAACGTGAAGGTGGTCTTCGTCGATTTTCACGCCGAAGCGACGAGCGACAAGCAACTCATGGGGCGCTATCTCGACGGGCGCGTGTCGGCCGTCTTGGGAACGCATACGCACGTGCCGACGGCCGACGAGGAAATCTATCCCAAAGGCACGGCGTTTCAGTGCGACGTCGGCATGACCGGCCCGTACCACAGCATCTTGGGGCGGGAAATCAATCGCGTCATGGAAACGACGCTCACCTTCAATCCCACGCAGTTCGACGTCGCGACCGACGACGTGCGCCTGAGCGGTTCGATCGTCGACATCGACGCCGGCACCGGCAAGGCGAAGGCCATTCGGCGAATTCGGATCGACATGGCCGAAGCCGAGCGCCTGGCGACGGAAAACGCCATTCCCAGCCCGCGGGCTCTCTAATTCACGTCGTCTCGCTAGTTCTATCCTTCCGAGCGATCCTGCAGTGCCGGCGGCCGGAGTAGTCGGACGCGGTGAATTGATCTTGCCGGCAAACGCCGTTCGTGGGTAACGTCCGCGCGCCTGTTCAGCGTTCTGCGACGCCTGCGGAGTTTTTCCGCGCCGTCGTCGATCTCCACCCCTAGAGACGGACCATGTCGACTCTCGTTGGCTCGAAGCTTCGCAACTTGCTCGTCGTCGCCGGAGCGGCCGGCCTGTTCGGCATTTTGCAGAGCGGTTGCACGCAAGCGCTGCTGACCGGGGCCTATCTGATCAAGGGTGTGGAAACGCCGGGCGAGTTTCAAGAACTCAAGGGCAAGAAGACGGCCGTCGTTTGCCGTCCGCTCGTCGAACTACAGTACTCCAGTTCCAGCGCCGCCGAACAACTCGCGACGACCGTCGGACTGTTGATGCGCGACAAGATCAAGAAGATCGAGGTCGTGAGTCCGCAAAAGATCGAGCAATGGACCGACGAACACGACTGGCAAGACTTCGCGGAAGTCGGCAAGGCGGTGAAGAGCGACTACGTCGTCGGCATCGAGATTGAAGAATTCAGCCTGTACCAAGGGCAGACGATCTATCAAGGTCGCGCCAAGCTGCACGTGACCGTGCACGACATCAAAGACAAGGGTAAGGTCGTCTACGAAAAGCGCCTGCCCGAAATCGTCTATCCGCCCAACTCGGGCGTGCCGACTTCCGACAAGCCGGAAGAAGAGTTTCGTCGGCAGTTCACGGGCGTCGTCGCCGATCGGGTCGGCCGTTTGTTCTACGGCTTCGATCATCGCAAAGACTTCGCCGTCGACAGCACCACGCTGTAAGACGTGAATCGCGCGCGGCGTTAAGCCGTCCGCGATCCGACTCCCGTGCGGCGCCGCCGGCTTGACCGCCGGTGTGAAGAGCAGGGGCGCCCGAGCGGACGGACTCGGCGAGACGCAGTGACCACTGCCTTCCGAGTCAGCTCAAGCTTTAGAGCCTGACGTTTTGCCGAACCGGCTTCGGGTTTTCACGGCGAAACGTGGCGGGCGGATTGTTGCGCGGCCGGTTGTTATTGTTGTTCGCCGCCGTGGGCGTCGGACGCGGGGCGGGGGGAGCGACATAGCTCTCTTTCCAGCGCCAGCCGATCGGGTCTTTTAATTCGGCCTCGGCCAGCATGCCCCAAGGCGTGCCGCGATGTTCTTGGGCGACGCGCGCCAGCAACTCGCGCGAGAGCTTGGCCATCTTGTCGAGTTGGCTCCCGGTCGAAACTTCGTCGGCGGCTTCAAGCGTGAACACGTTCGACTTCGGGTCTTGCAGCTTCATGCCGCTTTTCGCGCGGGCCAGCATCTGGTTGTAGGCTTCGGTGCGAACTTTCACGGCGAGGACGCGGCCGTAGGCCAGATCGAACCCGGCCCGCCAGCGCGGCTCGACGAGTTTCGCGCGGTCCCTCTCGCCTTCTTTCAAAATCGAGAAGAGCGTGTTGATCTTCGGTTCGATCAACGCGGCCTTGCGCTGCGCTTCGTCGAGCGCCTGTTTCATCGACGAGTCGTCTTCGCCGGTTTTGCGGAAGACGAGCACGGGATCTTCCATCGGATCGACGTGTGATTGCCGGGCGGCTTCAATGAGCGCCGCCTTGGCCTTGTTCTTCGAGACGCTCTTCAAGTAATCCTGCACCGGCAGGTAGTCGGGCCGGTACGGCTTCATGACGAGCGGATCAAAAAAATGATTGAGCCGGGCCTGAAAGACGGGCGTCTCGCGCGTGGCGACATACTCGCCGACCCGTTCGCGATTGCCGTGCACGGCGAAGAAGATGCCGCCGGTTTCCCAGCAGAGCCGCGTGAGGCAATAGGGGCCGAAGCCGGAATCGAGCCGGTAAATGGCGTCGTCGCGGTTGGTTTTGCCCGAGAAATTGAGGAGCACTTGCTCCGGCAGGAACGTTTCCGCGCCTTGGCGGACCGGAATCCACTGCACGGACTGGTCGTAGTTGGGATCGGGATCGACGTACTTGATTTCGATGTTGGCCCGCCCGAACGGCGCCGGCACGCCGACGACGTAGACCGGCATTTGGTTGCGCTTGCAAATCGCGACGCAATCTTCCAAGCGGTTTTCGTCTTCGCCGACCTCGTCGGTGAAGACGACCATCATCACGCGGCGGCGCGGCTCTTGGAACCGATAGCGCTCGTACTTTTGCGCGGCCATGCCGACCGCCGAGAACGTCATCTCGATTCCCGACTCGTCGTTCTCGATCGAGGCGATCGCCTTTTGGATGGTCGCCAAGTCGTCGGTCGGGCGCTCGGTGCGGAAGGTGATGTTTTCTCCGAAGGCGACGACCGAGGAAAGCAGCGGCTTCTCTTTTTCGCTCTTCGCGTCGAGCGCGTCGCTCATGCCGAGTTCGCGGTAGATCTGATCGAAGCGTTTGCGGACCGCGTCGCGCTGGATTTGCATGCTCCCCGACTGATCGAAGAACCAGACGACGAGCGTCGGCCCGCGCTCCAGCGAGGCGAGGATTTCCTGCGTGATCCGGTCGAGCGCGCCGAGCGTTCCGGTCGCGCCGTCGCCCGCCACGCCTTTGATCTGCAGCTTCGCCCCCTTCGTGGGAGCCGTGACCAAATCTTGCACCAGCGGCACGCGCAGGTCGGTGATCATCCGCGTCTGCGGCGGGAGGCGCGGCAGTTCGATCTTGTCGCTCACGGCGAGCGCCGTGGAGACGTCGATCTCCATCCCGGCGGTGCGCGGCGAGCCGACGTTCGGCAGCTCGCTCGGCCGCACCAGAAACTTCTGCTTCTTGATCTCGACCGGTTTGCGGGTTTCGAGCGGTTCGATCGTCGCTTCCAATACCGGAGCCGACGGCTTCGGAATCTCCGGCATCCAGACCGCACCGAGGAGCAGAATCAGCCCCATGTGCAGGAACATACTGCCGAACCACGCCGGCAGTTCGAAGGTGAACGACGTGTCGACGTCGTGAGCAAGCTCGCGTCGGACGTCCGGCGTCGGATTGTGCATACCGCCATCCACGGAAAGACCTTCTGTTCCGAACCGGCTTCCGCAGAGACTCGCCGCGCGAGCGAGCCCTTCTCTAGAGTTGATTGTCGGCATTCGCCGCCGGTCGAGCAAGAGAATTAAGGAAGTCGGCCGACCGCCGACCATGACGTTAAACCCCGCCGGCGACGCTTCGGGTCGAACACTTACCGCAGTTTGACTGCCGACTAGGGCGAATCTACGATAGCGGAACTTCGCCGGTCGTCGGCGGCCGCGCTCGTCGCCGCACTCCAACGGCGTTGTTTTCCCGCCTCAAACAGCACCCCATCCGATCCCGAGGACACGCCCTTATGCCGTCGTCGATGTTTCGCCTGTTTACGTCGCTTGCGTTGGTTCTAGTCGCCGCCGGCGGCCACGCCTCCGGGCAAGATCTGACGACCACGATGCCCGCCCCGGTCGACGTCGAGCTGACGACCAAAGACGGCGTGAAATTGC
>JAEUIN010000316.1 GCA_016793115.1 Planctomycetaceae bacterium | reverse complement strand
ATAGAGACCTGCGGCCATTTCCAAAAACGTGCCGTCGCCGCAGCCGTAGTCCAAGAGCCGGTGAACACCTTTGCCGGTCAAGCGCAGCGCCGTCTTAAAACGTGCGGAGTGGCTCCAAGAGATGGAGCCGCTCGGGCAGTTTTGTAGATCGCGATAATAGGCAGCAACGGGCAAGTTGGACACTCAATCTGAGAAATCGACTTGTGGAGAACGGCAATTGGGCGTCATGGACGCAGACGCTGCTGTACGGCGACGGGCGATGTCGAGCGATGGAGTTGGGAGGCGGAGCCGGCCGCCGGAGGATTCTCCGACCGACGACGACGCGAATTGGTCGCGGCGTAGAACAAGGCCGAGTTGACGAGCCAGAACAATAATCCTCCCTGCCCCATGAATAAAGGGTAGGCGAATGTGACGGCAAGCCAACCCGCATTTAGCGCCAAAACAATGGCGGCACACTCTGCAAGTAGCGGGCCTACTTTCTTGGAAAGCGCCAAGCGTAAACTTGTCAGGAATGCCGCTGCCATCGCGGCGTAGCCGAGCACGATCCCAAGAATACCGGCATCGTAAATCCAGGCTGATAATTGGACTTCGGCCCATAGTGGACGCGCTTCAGCCGATCGCTTGTCGCCGAAGTAATTGAACATCATTCCATATCTTCCGAGACCTGCGCCGAGCGGGTATTCGGGGAGCTCGTTGAACAGGGAAAATTCTATGAACTTTCCGCGATTCTGGTAATAGACGGTCGAGGCTGAGCCTTCGCCGAGCGTTTTGATTCGCTTTTGCACGCGTTCGCCGCCGATCATGTGAGTCCATGCGAATGCACCCCCGATGAGCAAGGGAACTATAAGCGTCATTGCCGCCAAACGACTGGTGCTTCCTCGAAACATCTGTAGACCGACCAGTGCAATCGCGCTGATCAACGTTGCGATCATGACCGAACGAAATTCGCACAAATAGATGCAAAACGCTCCGGTGATGATTCCCAGCAACGCCAGGGCCTTAACAAGTTGCTTACCGGGGGTTGTAATGATCGCCACGCCGATAATGACGGCAATGGAACCGGAATTCGCTGCTCCGCCCGGCGAGTCCGAAAGCCCAAACGGACGCCAGACGTCGCGACCGTCGGCGAGTTGTATTAAATATGCCTCGACCATGTCGCCGTAATGCCGTTTCACGAATTCGGCGGAGGGGGCGAATACTTCAGGATAATACACTTGTAGAACACCGATCACCGCGCCCAATACGTTGAACGCCCAGAGCAACATAATCACATCCCACAAAGTTCGGGGAGTGAGCTTCAAACGACCGACCCAAAAAATGGGGGACCAAATCGAGAATACGAAAAGCCAATGTGCGACACCCGCGAGCAGCGAGGTGTCGGAATGCACGATTCCCAACGACATCGCGATTAAGAGCCCGAGACTCGCGGTACGCGCCGGATTGGCTAGGTGTTGCGTCGGGGGAAGCACGACAAACATCGCCAGCGCACTTAGATAGGCCAGCATGCGGAAATAAAGTCGCAGACTTCCAACCGGCTCCGCCATCAGCATGACTTGGCATAGAAATTGAATCGCCAAGAACCACAAGAGTCGCCTGTCGGACACTTGCGCGGGCACGGCGGACAAGCCTGCAACGGTGCGGGTTCGCGCATCGATACGAGTTGCTGCCATCGGTTGTGTCGGTTCGTGCAGCGGCACGTGACTAATGCGTTTCGTGTTCTACGACCACGAACTGGTTGTGGCGTAATCTACTTTTCGATCGGCTTAAAGGGTTCTGAGCTGTGCTTGGCGGCGATTGGTTCGACGAGCAGTCGCAAGACGTATCGGAGCCGCGGCGGCGAATACGGCCGCATTGAGCATCCAAAAAATCAGCCCAGATTGACTCAAGAATAGGACATAGGTAAACGTAATGGCCAGCCACCCTGCATTGAGCGCCGTTATGATGCCCGCACATTCGCAGAGCAGCGGCGGTAGATTTCGCGATACGGCGATTCTATAAGTGGAAACGCAGGCAACGATGACGGCGCCATAACCGAGCACGATCATTAAGAGTCCGCCGTCGTAGAGCCAGGCCGAGAGCTGAACTTCGGCCCACAGTATGGTGCGACGCGTGTTGGTCGGATCGGAGAAATAGGCGGCCATCATGCCGTAGCGTCCCAGGCCGGCGCCAAGTGGATACTGCGGCAATTCTTCAAGCAGCGAATACTCAATAAAGCGGCCCCTGTTTTGATAGTAGACGGCGGTCGTCGACGCTTCACCGAGCGATTGTACGCGTCTTTGGACTCGATTATCGCTAAGGGCGTTCGTCCAACTCAGTCCCAGTACGATTACCAACGGGACTATAAGCATCGTCGCGAAGGCTCGAGATGTTCTTCCTTGTAAGACTTGCAGCATCAGCATCACTCCGGCACCGAGCACGGTCGTGACCATGATCGAGCGAATCTCACAGATGTAAATGCAAAATACCCCAGTCGATATCCCCAGCACGGCGAGCGTTTTCAGCCAGCGGTTGGAACGCATGGTGAAAATCGCCAAGCCGATAATCACCGTCATCGAGCCGGCGACGGAAGCTCCGCCCGGATTGTCCGAGAGGCCAAACGGCCGCCAAACCTGGCGTCCGTCGGCCAATTCGATTAGCAATGCGTCGGCCATGATGCCCAATAAGCTCTTAACGAACTCTGCCGACGGGGCGAACCGTTCCGGATAATACACCTGCAACACGCCAACGACGGAGCTGACGAGGTTGAACCCCCAAAACATCATCAGCAAATTCCAAACCGTCTTAGCGGTGACGGTGATTCTTCCGACCCAAAAGAGCGGAGCCCAGATGGCGATGTTGAAAATCCAGTGCGCGATTCCGGCGACGGTGTCCGAATCCGAGTGGAGTAGTCCCAAGCCCATGAGGCCGAGCAACGAAACGCCCAACAACCGTGCCGGATGGGGCTGAACCGGGCGCCCTTGAATAAAGAACAGCATGAACAAGCTGCTGGCGAACGATGCGGCGCGAAAGTAGAGCCGCCAGCGGCCGCCGAGCCATTCCGCCATCAAGGCGCACTGGCAAGCGAATTGAACCGCAAGGAAGAAGTAAATCCAACGTTCCGAGCTGCGAATGCTGCGAACCAGCACCGGCAAACTGGCGACACGCGTGCGTTGGGCGGACGTGCTATGCAACTTTCAGCGTCCTGGCTAAGCGATTCGTGCGGGGCAGCTCTTGTGCGGCCGCCGTCGTCTTAATTAGGAAATATAAGGCGCGAAAGTCGAGCGCCGATTCTGGGTGGGGACCAAACCGAGCCGCAAATTCCTTGCGACACTTTGTCGTCGTCGGCGAAATCACTGCGGTGTATGAACCATCAGGGGTGATGCGAAAGGCGGGGCGTCCTTCTCGGTGACGATCGTCGGAACCTTTGCGACGCGCGAATACAATTCAAGGCTTCGCAATCCCAATTGATCGGCGTCGAAATGCTCTTTCGCTCTTCGTACGCCGGAGGCCGCGAGGCGAGATCGGAGTTGCGGTTCGTCGAGAAGTTTCCGGGCTGCGGCCGCCAGCGCTTTCGAATCGCCTACCGGAATCGTCAATCCGGCGACGTCGTGAGGACACACCCAAGGCACTCCCGAGAACGCGATATCGGTGTTGATCACGGGGCAACCGGTCGCCATGGCTTCCACTTGCACGAGCCCAAAGGCCTCGCTGCGGGCGACACTTGGGAACCAAAACGCCGTTGCGGCATAGTACGCACCGACTAAATCGTCATCATCAACTCGTCCGAGCCACACGACTCGATCTGCCACACCTAATGCTTTCGCACGAAGCTGAAGTTCCTCACGCAGCGGACCTTCGCCGATGATTAGCAACCGGCCGGGCACGTGTTGCAACGCATCCAATGCGATATCGATGCCCTTGTAATAAACCAGTCGGCCGACCGACAGCCACAGCGGTCCCGGGTATTGAGATCGCAGCCGGTCGCGAGCCGCGACGGCGGCCGGCGACGGATTCGTTAGAGCCGGCAGCGAAATGCCCAGCGGCAGGACTTCCGCTTTCGAGCCTGCGGCCTGAAGCACTCGTGATCCGCCGATGTAGTTAGGACTGGTCGCGAGAATCGCCGCAGCCCGCTTCATCAACCGTCGCTCAAGCCATTCCAGCATGCGTCCGGTGACGGCTTGCTTTACGACGTCGCTGTGATGCGTGACGACGAGCGGTTGTTTCGTTCCGGCCGCGAGCATCGCCAATGTCATCGTCGGATTAGGCGTATGCAGATGGAAAACGTCGACCGGTGCAGGTTCGCTCGACAGCCGTCGTAGGCGACGCGCCAGTCCGGGGGAGCAATCCCATTTCGACAACGCGAAGCGGCGTGCAACGCGGATAACACGAATGCCCGCGTCGAGCTCTTCCGTCGCCGGCGTCGCTCGCCCGGCTTGCTCTAGGACTCCGACGCCGGCCGCATCGGCGTGATTGACGCAGACGACCGTGACACGAGCTCCCAGTTCGCTCTGACGGCGCGCTAATGTGCGAACATGTGTTTCAATGCCGCCGGTTGCGGGTGGATAGTACTTCGCAAGGTGACAAACGTGGATCACTGTATTGCAGTTCGAGGCGGCTTCGGCGATCGGCGCGCACTCCGTGCTCTTGGGTGACGAAATGGGATTCGTCCCCTTGCGAGCAACGAGCGGTCGATCAGCGATCAGGCGAAACATTCGACTCAAGTGGTGGGGGACTAGAGTCGAACGGACGGCGCCGGTCATGACGTCCGCCGACGCCGCAGCGGGCTTCGGTCTAACGTTCACTTCATCCTACGCTACCGTCGATCGTTGCGGAGCGCTCCGAGGCGGAAGCCTCGTTTCGCCGACTCGGGTTTGTCTTCGATCGACCGCCGAGTCCGCACAATCGCTACGACACTTATGATCGAATCAAATGATCGTCCGTCGCCGGCGTCGGCGACAAAGCAACCCCGGCCGGAACTGAACCACTCGGAGCCTGAGCTTCTCGATAAACAAGAATCGTGCGGTCTTGAAAGTCGGCGAGAAACTCGGCGACTTTTGCCAGCCATTGGGCCGGTTCGTCGCCCGCCTCTCCTGCGACGGTTAACATGCCGATATAGCGATCAC
This sequence comes from Planctomycetaceae bacterium, assembly GCA_016793115.1. GTDB lineage: Bacteria > Planctomycetota > Planctomycetia > Pirellulales > PNKZ01 > PNKZ01. The sequence goes on along the minus strand of JAEUIN010000316.1, from coordinate 3,133 downwards.
CGACAGCTAACGGCCATTCGAGGCGAACGGCGCCGAGGGGGTTGTTTTCCGCCGGGCGCTGCCAAGTCGCATGAAAACCTTCATGCATCCACGGGAGATTCAAATCGAGTCGCAGTCGTGTGAAGGCGAGAACGTCGCTTGCTTCGAGCAGATGGTCCCAGAGTTGCTCCCAGTGTCTCTCGCCTTGAAGGCGCACTTTGCTGCTCCAACCGCGGTCGAGGTCGGCTTGCCGCGCCGGCACGAGGCGTCGGCCCCAATTGGCGAGGTGATGACCGGCGAGTAACAATTCGACGTGTCCGAACAAACGCGTGCCGGCCAGAAAGCCGACCACCCCGACGACCGTGAACAGGGCGAACCACTGGTTTTGGAAGCGAACTGTGAGGTAGGCGCCGAGACCGCTGAAGATTGACAACGTCGCGGCCACGGCGAGTAATGCTCGATGGGAAATGCCGCGATTAAGCAACGAATGATGCAAATGCAGTCGGTCGGTCGTGCTCAAACCGCGTCCGGTGAGCTTACGCCGCAACACGGCCATCGAGACGTCGAGCACCGGAATGGTCCACATCGCCAGCGGCGCGCTGATCGCGAACGCCGCGGCGCCCTTCATGCAACTATGAACCGACAGCGCCCCGGCCAACAGCCCGATCGTCATGCTGCCGCAATCACCGAGAAAAATCGTCGCCGGCGGAAAATTATAGCGCAGCACGCCGAAGAGTGCTCCGACGAGCGCCAGGGCGACGACCGCCGTGAGTTCGTTGCGTAGCGTGATCGCAATCACGGCGATGGTGCCGAACAACACGATTCCCAAAGTGGTCGCCAGACCGTCCGACCCGTCGATCAGGTTCAGCGCGTTCATGCACAGCACCAGCCAGAACACGGTCAGCGGCGCTGCGAACCAGCCGAGTTGCCACACCTCGCCCCAGAAACCGATTTGGCCGATCGTAAGCCCGGACGCGACGATGACAGTCGCCGCCGCCAACTGTCCGACCAACTTGTAGCGAGCCCGCATGCCGCGGAAATCATCCCAGAGACCGACTCCGGCGATGATCACGATGCCCGCGATCATCCCGAAAAGCTCGGCGCGATTACCGGTCAGAATCCGTCCCGCGTGACTGGGGAAGAAGACGGCCAAGCTGAGCGCCGCGGAGGCCGAAACGATAAAGGCAAGGCCGCCTCCGAGCGGGGTCGCCTGAGCATGCATCTTGCGATGCAAATCCGGACGGTCGAGCAGGCCGACGCGCCGTGCCAACGTGCGGACGAGCGGAGTGACGGCCAGCGACGCAAGGCATCCGACGGCGGCAACGGCGGCGAGCAACCAGTTGTTCATAAAACGCGGCGGCCTTGCTCAAGCAAGTTCGTCATCCGTTCGATTTGACGGAACACTTCATACTAGGACAAGACTTCCACCTGACCAAGGTTCCGCAGTCAATTGCGTTTCTTTGACGATCCCGGCGCTCTAGCCGCGGGCAGCCTCGAGGGTGAGGCCCATTGGCACGCCGCCGGCATCGACTCGGGGCAAATTCCCTGTCGCGACGGCCGTCGATCAAGCCTTCCTTTCGACGGCCGCGTGTCGCGCTCGCGACGCTTCCGCCACGAGGATAATTTCCGGAAATGCGATCCACTTCCTCCCGCTGATCTCGCGGCGCGAGTTTAGCTCTCGTTGCGGGCCGGTTCCGGATCGTCGGTGTAATAGTGGTGATATGCGTCGTAGTCGTAACCGTTGGAATCGTAATAGCCCGACTCGTACGCGTAGCGTTGACCGTATTGCGAGCTGAAGACGTGGCCGGTGCCGGGACGAACGCCGCCCACGCCGTTGACGACGACGCCTAAGACGTTGGCGCCCAATTCGTGCAGCGACTCGACCGTGCGCCGAGCGTGCGGACGAACGTCCTTCGTGATTCGGATCAGCAGCACGACGCCGTCGACGCGCGGCGCCACGACGCAAGGATCGGTCACGGCCAAAACCGGCGGCGTGTCGATCAAAACGTAGTCGAATTCTTTCCGCATGGAGTCGATAAGCTCGCGGAAGATTTGCGTACCGAGCAACTCCGAGGGATTCGCCGGCCGCGGACCGCAAGGCAACAACCACAAGTTTTCGGCGCCGCTGGGAACAACGCAGTCCATCAGATCAGCCGTCCCTTGAACCGCGCCCGACAAGCCGAGCGACGAATCCACGCCGAAGATCTTAGCGACCCGAGGACGGCGGAAGTCGGCGTCGACGAGCAGCACGCGTTTACCGGTCTGGGCTAGGCTCACGGCCAGGTTTGCCGTGAACGTGCTCTTGCCGTCGCCCGGGTCGGGGCTCGTCACTTGCAACACGCGGTGGCCTTCGCCGCGGATGCCGAAGTTGAGGCCGGTGCGCACGGCGCGGTAGGCTTCGGAAATTGTGCTGCGCGGCTTGTGGAACGTCAGCACCGTTTCCGAAATGCCCTGTTGAGCTTGTTGCTTTCGACGCGATCGCTTGAGTTCCGGGCTGACCGGGATGTGACCGAGCAGCGGGGTGCCGAGCTCTTGGCGCACTTGGTCGGCATTGCGGAAGCTCTTGTCGGCCATGTCCATCAGCACCGCGAGGCCGAGACCGAGCAAGAAGCCGGCCAAGCCGCCGACGGCGAGGCTCTTCACAAGCTTCGGCTCGACTTGCCAAACGTCTTCCGCAGGCCAGATCACATTGGTCGTGTAGCCGCCTTTGTCGCGGACGAGTTGCACCTGATTGAACTTATCGATGACCGCGTCGGACAGCTTGCGCAAGTTGTCGCGATCGTCGTACAGCGTACGAAGTTCGGCGGCGAACTTCTTGAGGAACGTCGCTTCCTTCTTCATTTCTTCAATACTGGCCATCATCCCCTTCCGGTTATGATCGGCCATGTCCAACTCAAGACGCAGCGTTTCAATGTTCTGTGCTAAGAGCTGTTCAGGTTCGAGCTGCGCCTGCTGATTGCGCTCGGCGTTACTGACCTCCATGCTCTCAAAATACTCTTTGATACGCTTGATCTTGAGCTCGACTTCCAAGACTTTGGGGTGGTTCGGACCGTATTTCAGCAGCGCTTGCTCATGCTCGAGCATCAGCGGTAGCAGCGTGTCTTGCGCCACTTGGCGATCGTCTTTGACGCGAGTGTCTTTCCACGTCGAGTTG
>JAEUIN010000293.1 GCA_016793115.1 Planctomycetaceae bacterium | reverse complement strand
CGACGACGACCGTCCAATCGGCCATGTCGCCGGTCGTCAGAACGGCCTTACCGGCGCCGATTTCCGTCGTCGTACTCCAGACCATCTGAGTGTAATGGCCGGCCTTGAACTCAGGATCGTTCTCAGGGATCGGTGTCCCCGGTGTGTAGTCGGCCTTCTCGGCATACCAACTCTGCGTCGCCTGCAGAGGGCTATAGCCGGGAAACGAGGCGATGGCGAGGTTCTCGCCGTAGAACTTCGTCGCCTCCGGATCGATGGGGCGATGCTCGAACGTGCCGGTCGCAGCCAGATGGTCGGCCCATTGCTGGGCTCGCGCACCTAATTGCGCCGACCAGCGTAACGGCGGAGCGCCGACTTCGGCCCGCGCCGCATTGTGAAAGTCGACCAAAGCTTTGATTTCGGCCGCAGTGAGCCGGCTCGGCGGAAGCGGCTCAATGGGTGCCTGCGCAAGCAGCGGTGCGGTGAATTCGACCGCGACGATCGCCAACAGAATCGGCGTGAACGATCTCATGGCCAAAGTCTCCGGTTGCACGTCCTGACGACATTGTACGCAGCTGAGCCTCGGACGACTTCTCCGGCGTCTTATAAACGACAGCGATCGATAGTCGGGGGCAAAGGACAAAGCCGTCGGCTGCGAATGCGCTCAATGTTTCCCACGCGGATCGTAGGTGCCGATCGTCCAGAGATGGCCTTCGAGGTCGCGGCAGGTAAAGCCTCGTCCGCCGTAGTCTTCCGTCTTAATGTCGATGACGACCTCCGCGCCGGCGGCGCGGACCCGCGCGTAGACCACGTCGGCGTCGGGCACGACGACGTAGGCGGTCATCGTTTCGCAGCCGTCGAGTTCGCTCGGCTGCTTGATGAGCCGGCCGTATTCGTTATCGCTCTTGGATCCGAGCATGACCATGCCGGTGCCGCACGTCAATTCGGCATGCGCGATCTTCTCCCCTTCCCCGGGGACGATGAGATGCCGATCGAACCCGAAGACGCGACAGAGCCAATCGATCGCGGCGGGCGCGTTGTAATAGTGCAGACAGGGAATGATCATGGCCGCGGAACCTCGTAGTGAGAGATGCGCGCCGGCCGGACGCTGCGTCAGGCGGCGCGTTGATTGTCGCGCGCCTTGGCGGCGGCGACAACCGCTTGCGTCCCGTCGCGATGAACGACGTTGAGCGCCGTGCGGAGGATGATTTCGAGGTCGAGCCGGAGCGATCGATGGGCGGCGTACCATGCGTCGGCCGCGGTCTTTTCGGCACTTGAGAACTCGTCGCGGCCGAGAATCTGCGCCCAGCCGGTCAGGCCGGGAGTCAGTTTGTGAACGCCGCACTTGGTGCGCATTTCGATCAGATCGTGTTGATTGAACAGCGCCGGCCGGGGGCCGACGAAGCTCATGTCGCCCTTGAGGATGCACCAAAGCTGCGGCAGTTCGTCGAGGCTCGAACTGCGAAGAAACTGACCGATCGGCGTGAGCCACTTCCGCGAGTCGAGCAAATGGCTCGCGACTTCCGGCGTATCGATTCGCATGGAGCGAAACTTCGGCATGCGAAAAATGCGATTATCGCGACCGACCCGATCGGACCAATAGAGAATCGGCCCGCGCGAGGTCAGCCGAACGGCCAAGGCGACGAGCAACAGCGGCACTGCAAGAATCAGGGCCAAGCCGCACGCCATGGTGAAATCGAACAACCGCTTCATGCCGCGTCCCTCACCCAACGCATCGTCGACTGCAATCCTTCGCTCAACGTCACCGGCGGCCGCCAGGCGAGCGCCCGTCGCAGCTTGCCGTCGTCGATCGCGAGCGAGCCGAGCAAACGAGCGACGGCGTCGCTCTTTCCGGTTAGGCGACCGATCGTCTTCATCAGCGATGTCGGCGCGGGAAGCAATCGCGGGCTGCGTCCGCCTGCGCGGGCCGCCGACGAAACCAATTCCGGCAAGGAAACGCTGTCGCCGTCGCTGACGAGAAATGTCTCCCCCGCCGCTGCCGAGTGCTCCGCGACCGCAATCAGCGCGTCGACCAAATTGTCGACAAACACCAAGCTACGGCGATTGTCGATACCGCCGAGCGGCAGCGGCCAGCCGCGCTCGGCGAGCTTCAGCAGCTTTGAAAGATTGCCGAGGTGACCGGGGCCGTAGACCGGCGGCGGACGCACGACGACCAGTTCCGTCGCGGTGCGGCCGGTCACTTCCTGTAAAACCCGTTCGGCGGCGAGTTTGCTCCGGCCGTACGCCGTCGACGGGGCACACGCGGATTGTTCGGTGAGAACGTCGTCGGCGAGCGTGCACATCGCATGCACGGAACTGACGTAAACGAACCGCCGGACGCCATGCCGCACCGCGGCTTCCGCCAAGCACGCGCTGCCTGCCGTGTTGACCCGCTGGAACTCGGCGGCGGGGTCTGCCGCGCGATCCCGCAATTGATGCACGCGGGCGGCCAGATGAAACACGACGTCGACGTCGGCGCCCAACGCGGCTTCCCAGTTCGTGGCGGGCCCGATCTCCCCGATGAGGCACGGTTCGAAGTCGGCCGGAAGTCGCTGCGCAGATTCGGCCGAGCGCACGGCCGCACAAACGCGATATCCGCGCTCGAGCAGGGCGGTACAGAGTCGGCGGCCGACAAAGCCGGTCGCTCCGGTGACCAACGCCAAATTACGCGAATGCGACCCCACGGCTCACCATGCAAAGATATGTCGTTGCTCGACTTCAGCCGTTTGATAACCGAATTTAGTGAGAAGCTTCACCAGTTTCGGATGCTGCGGCTCGCCGGAGAAATCGTAGTGGTACGACGAGATCGACCACTTCGGCCGGAACCGGGCGATCAGGTCGCGAGCGCCCCGAATCGCCGACTCCTCGGCACCTTCGATGTCCATCTTGATCAGGTCGACGCGCGGCAAATCGACGGTTCGCATCCAATCGTCCAGCCGCACCAATTCGGCTTGCACCTTGCGAGCCGGTCTCGTCGTGCCTGCGGTCGCGGCTTGCGCCGTCGCCCGGGCGTTGGCGCCCGTCACACACGAATCGATGCAGAAATCGGAGACTTCGAATTCGACGCGAGTATTGCGATCGCCGACGCCGCAAGGCACGACCGAGACGTTGTCGGCGCCGTTGCGGCGGACGTTCTTTTCGCACAACTCATGCACGATCGGCTCGAACGCGTACACCCGACCGGACGGACCGACGCGTTGGGCGAACAGCAGCGCCGTCGTGCCGATGTTGCCGCCCAGATCGAGCACGACGTCGCCCCGCTCCGCCGTGACTTTGCGATGGAACAGCTCGGGCATCAAGTAGGTCTCGACCAACACCTGCGAGATGCCGTGGAGCAAACGCTCACGATCGTAAACGGGGTAGCCGGGCATGAAATAAATCGATTTGCCGCTCAAGCGAAAATGCGGCTCGGCGCAAGACGCCTCGAGGCAGTTGCGGCGGAGATAGCGCATCGCCGCGCGGCCCATGCGCGGTGATGCCGCGATCTGCAGGCGATGCGCGAACGCAATGTCACGGTTCGACCACAAGAAGCCGGCTCGCGAGACGATTTGCCGCTTGAGAGTTTGCGAATTCATGCAGTGATCCTAGTTTCGATTTACGCCGCGATCTTCTCGCACGACGTCCGTTGCGACGCCCCCAGCGCGCGAGAAAACAATTCACGATTCTGCTCGACGGCGATCGCGTCATCGGCGACATGCCGCTCCCAATAGCGCCGTGCGCCGCGGCGCAGCGCCAAGTGCGCCGCTTCGTCGAGTTCGACGCAGTGCCGCAAGACGCGAACGAAATCGTGGGGCCGTTCGAGCTTGAGATCCCACCCGGCCGAGTCGTCGGCAAGTTGGCGCCAGGGAGTGCGATCGCTGATGACGACCGGCGTGCCGACCGACATCGCTTCGGCGACGACATGCCCGAAATTCTCTCCGCAAGTCGGCAGCAAGAGAAGATCATAGGCGCGCATGAGTTCGACGACGTCCGCCGGCTTCGCCACGCCGCCGTAAGTCAAGCGCACGCCGGCGGGCAACCGCTCGGCAAGAGCACGACACTCGTGCCAATAGTCGGGCTCTTCCACGGGACCGACGACATGAAGTTCGACGTCGCGCTTCAGGCCGGCCAAGGCTTCGACGGCGAAGCGCAAATTTTTCATGCGGCAGATACGTCCGAGAAACAGCAACCGCAATCGACCGGGCTCTTTCGGCCGCGAGCGGCGGACGACTTCCTCGAGCGGCATCCGCTGCAACGTTCGGCAGGCCGTGAGATCGGGCGCGATGTGCACCTCGGCTCGCTCGCCGAACACGGCGCGAATGTCGCGCTCTTCGTATTTGGTCGACGCCTGCCAAACGACGCCGCGATGCAGATCGAGCAGCTTCGCGGCGCAGAGAAACAGATGCTTCTTGAGCCGTTTGATCCGGAGCGCGCCGGGCGACAACTCGCCGCGCGGCGCTAAAACGACCGGACGCCGAGGAATGATACCTAGCCGCATCCAAACGAGCGGCAAGATCGAGAAGGAAAATGAATAGAGGCTGTTGAGATAAACGGCGTCGGCCTCGGTTTCCGCGAGTAATCGTCGGAGTTCGCGGCGCCCGCCCCGCCCCGGAGGGAGATAACGCACCGAGGCGTGTCCGACCTTCCGCCAATCGGCCGCGTCGGTCAAACACTCGTAGCGACACGTGGCCCCCAGGTCGCGATCGCGCGTCGCGATGCGCAGATCGAACTCCGTTCCCAAGCGCTCGACGACGTTGGCCAACGTCGTGATCGGTCCGCCCCCTTTGCAGCCGGGGAGATAGTAATCGACGAGCGTCAGGACAACCGGTGAGCGGCGCGGGACGAGCTTAATCATGCGGCGACCCTCGCGCAAGTTCCTGCTAGGCGAAGTTCAACGGCATGCTTACCGGAAAACGCGGTCACGCTCACAAGCGCGGTCGTTAGACAGGCATAGGCAGGCGTAAACAAGATCGGCTCGATCAGCGACCAGATCAACGTCATGACTAGCGCGATGGACAACCCCCGCCATGTCGGCGATTTGGATCGTCGACAACCGACGACGCGAAGCATCGTAACGACGAAGCATCCGAAAACGAACGTCCCCCAGAGTCCGCGCCCGCTTAGGCTGGTGAGAATCGAACTATGTGCGCCACCGACGACAACTTGTTCGCCGACTTTCGACCAAACGGACTTCGGCACGCCGAACAACGGATAGGCGAGAAACGCATCGACGGCGTCGGACCAAAGTTCACCGCGCACGGAGATGGATTCGAGGGAGGCGATCGATTCCTGATCATGGTACGCGGCGATATCGGCAAGAGAGTCGCCTCTCTCTAATGACGGCGGCTGCGCGGATAGTCCGCCGACGACGAGAATCGGGATCGCGCAAGCGGCGAAGCCGCTCACGACGAGCCCGGTCGATCGCCGTTCGACGCCGACAAACCGGAGCCACATCAACAGCGACAGGACGGCAAATCCGGAGCCGATGCGAGCCAACGACAGACCGATTGCAAGGCACAACGGCACCACGGCCCGCCGCGCCCACGGTGCATTGGCATAGAGCGCGACGTTCAGCGCGATGAGAAAGAATACGGCGAGGTAATTGCTTCGTCCGAGCGGTGTCGCGGCCGTCGCCTTGACTAAATAGAAAGCGAAAATACGGGGCGGGTACATGATCATATGACCGACCATCAGCACAGCGATCAGCGCCGCTCCGCCAAGCAACGGCGTCACGACATCTTCGGCGTCGATCACCAGTCCGCCGAGCCCCCAAGCAACGAGCGCCGTATAGAAAATCGGGAAATACTCAATGAAGTCGCTGCGCGTAGTAGGTCCATGACCGAGCATCCACTGCGCAATCGGAGTGACTCCGCACGCGACCATCAACCAAGTTACCGTCGGAGGTGACACGGGCGGTGGACAACGCCAAGCGATAAACGGCAACAGAAAGAGAGCCGCGGGGAGCGTTACTCCGACGTAGACGTTGCCGTAGCAAACCGCGACGAGGAACGCGCCGAACCACGCGCGCGCTTCGCTCCGCGAAGCACGCGCTAGACTTGTGCTTTCCGACATCGGGCGGTCGATCGTCGTCAGAAGTTGAGGTATCAAGCAACCGCCCTTCCCCGTCGCCGATGAACTTCCAGAGAATAGCGCAGTCGCCCGAAGAGCGCGCTGCCGACGGCCCGCGTCGTACCCGGTTTACAAATCTTCCCTGGATCAATTCTCATCGCCGCCGCCAGGAAACGGATGCCTGCGGAGTAGCGGCCGGCGCGCAAGTGATACTGTGCCGCGATCAGCATGGCTCCGCTCTCGGCTCCGCGCTCGGCGGCGCGAACTTCCGGCGAAAGATCGCTGCGTCGGTACAAATCGGCGATGATCTGAATCGCTTCCTCGCTGCGCGCGACCGTCGCCGCGGCGAATGTTTGTGATTGCTCATGCACGCGAAAGTACGCCAACGGCTCGGCGATACGACGTAGCGTGCCGTACAGACCCATGCGCAGCCAAAAATCGTAGTCGGGCATTTGCCGATAGGCGGCGTTCCACGGACCGGCCGCCTCGAAAGCCGTTCGACGGAAGAAGGCCCCCGGCCCGGGCGCACAGACTCCTCGCTCAAGCATGGCGAAATAATCAAAGTCGGGCGCGGCGACGCGCCGCAAAACCGTCGATTCGGCGGAGATCAATTCATAATCGCAATAAGTCGCGACCGCCTCGGGACGAGCGTGCAGTTCCGCGACGGAGCGGCTCACCGCTTCAGGACGTAGAGCGTCGTCGGCGCTGAGGTAGGCGAGGATTTCGCCGCGGCTCATGCGCCAACCTTTGTTCAAGGTCGCCGATTGGCCCATGTTGGCCTGCGTTTCCCAATAGAATCGGCCGCTCGGGTAGCTGCGCAGCACTTCGTCGGTGTCGTCCGTCGAACCGTCGTTCAAAACGATCAGCTCGATATGTGGATAGTCTTGCGCCAAGATGCCGTCGATCGCCTCACGCAAATAGCGGGCATGGTTGTAGGCCGGCACGACGATCGAGACGAGCGGCTGCGAAGGCGTGGTCATGCGACACCTCGAACACGGCCGAACAAAGCATGCCGATGGGTCATAACGGCGGTCCGATCGGCGGCCGAAAGCAGAAAGTTCCACTCGGCGGCGAGAATCAGCGCCACGACTCCGGTCGCGACGAGCACCGACGCCGGCAAGCCGAGCGATAGCTGTCCGGCGATCGGAACGAAGACGGCCAGTACGCCGCAAGCCGCAGCAGGCCGAAGCAAGCTTACCGAGCGGGGTTCGATTGAAGCGAAAACGCATCGATCGACGGCGAAAAACAAGACGACGGCTTCCACCGCGGCCCGGAGCGCCCATGCCGCAGCCGCTCCCGCAATGCCAAAGGCCGATGCGGAGAGCCAAACAAGTCCCGCGTAAAATGGAATCTGAACGACTTGCAACAACGCAGGCACGCGGGCCTGCCCGACGCTTTGCAGCAACGTAAACGGCACCTGAGCGACGACGTTGACGGCGATGCCGACGGCGAGCCAGCGGACGACGGGAGCGCCGTGCGCGGCGAACTCGTCACCGACCCAAAGTCGCAACAATTCGGGCCCGGCGAAGATAAGCAGCGCGGCGGCCGGGACGACGGCGGCGGTGAGCAACTTCGTCGCACGAAGATAAAGCGGCGCCAAAGCGGTGCGATCACGGGCGGCCAAACCGGCGAACACCGGAAATAGAGCGCCGAGCAGGCCGGCCGAGAGCAGCCAAAGCTTGGAAACGACTTCAAACGGTGTGGCATACCAAGCCACGGCACTGAGCGATACGACCGCGGCGATCGTGATGCGATCCAGGCCGGCGAGCAGCGGCGCCGAGAGCGCCGAAACGGTCACCCAGCCGCCGAAACGCAACATGCGGGCCACAAGAGTCCAATCGACGACTCGCGTACGCCGAATGTTCGGCACCAAACGGAGTGAAAGCCATGCGTAAACCGAAGCAACGGCGGCCCGCGTAAGCAGCGTGGGGACGATAATCGCCGCTAAATTATCGGTCCAAGGCAGCACGAAGAGCGGACCGAGGTAAGTCATAGCGGTCGCCGGAGCCTGCACCACGGCAATTTGATCGAAGCGACGGTAGGCTTCCAGCAGCCCACGCAGACAATCGCTCACCAAGATCAACGGGATCGTGAGGGCCAGCAGCAGCAAGCAGCCCGAGGTCTCCGGCCGTAGATCAGCCGGAACATGGAACACGCGGGCCGCCAGCCAGGGCGTCGCAGAGGCCAAAGCGACGCCTCCGATCAGCCCGAGGACGACGTGAACGACCAGCGAACTGCGCACGATCGTCGGCACGTTGCGGCCTGCTTCGTTCGCAAGATCTTCGGCCGCGAATTTGGCCGTCGCGCGGCCGAGGCCGAAATTGAACTGGCCGAAGTAAGTGACGATCAACCACGCGAGTGAAAGGACTCCGAATCGCTCGGCGCCGAGCCGAGCGACGACGACGGGAATACAACCGAGCGCGACGGCGATCGGCAGCGCCATGCCGGCAAAATTCCACGCGGCATTGCGCACGATGCGGTCTTCGGTCGGCATTGAGACTGCGGCGCTAGCCATGTTTCGACCACACCGTTCGATTCACGTAGTCGACATAGCTAAGAATGATGCGCACGATTTTTTTTGATACGGGCCCGCCGTCGTAATCGGCCACGGGGTAGATCGGCATGCCGCCGCCGGCATGTTGCGCCATAACGACGGCCACTGATTGCAGTACGCGTTCTTGATGCAACCCGCACATGATAAGCGTGCCGACGTCCATGCCTTCCGGCCGCTCGTGGGCCTGCCGAATCGTCACGGCGGGAATACCCAACAGCGACGACTCTTCGGTAATCGTGCCGCTGTCCGACAAGACGCAGGCGGCCGAGCGCTGCAGCGCGATGTAGTCGAAAAACCCGAACGGCTTGAGCATGCGCACCAATGGGTTGAGGCGTTTGGCTTCGGCCGCCAGGTTCTCCAGTCGATTGCGCGTGCGCGGGTGGACCGAAACGACGACCGGCCATTGGTACGTTTCGGCGAGCTTATTGAGCGTCGCGAGCAGCTCGCCGAGGCTTTCGGGCGAGTCGACGTTTTCCTCGCGATGCGTGCTGACGACGAAGTATCTTCCGCGCTCCAATTCAAGCCGGTTTAGTACATCGGACTTATCGACGCCGTCGCGATAATGATCGAGCACCTCTTTCATCGTCGAGCCGCTCTTAATGACCGTCTCGGGACGCAGACCTTCATCGAGCAGATAGCGGCGAGCGTGTTCGGTCAGCGGCAAGTTGATGTCGCTGATGTGGTCGATGATCTTCCGGTTGATCTCCTCAGGCACGCGGGCGTCGAAGCAACGATTTCCCGCTTCCATGTGGAAGATCGGAATCTTGCGGCGTTTAGCCGAAATCGCGGCGAGGCCGGTATTGGTATCGCCGTAGATCAACACCGCGTCGGGCTTGTGCTCCTCAAGCACGCGGTCGGCCTTCGAGATGACGAGGCCGATCGTCTCCGCCGCCGTCGGTCCCACGGCTTCCATGAAAACGTCGGGGCGGCGGATGCCGAGATCTTGAAAGAAGACTTCGTTCAGTTCGTAGTCGTAGTTCTGACCGGAATGCGCCAGAACAAACTCGGTATGACGATCGAGTTCGGCGATCACGCGGCTAAGCTTGATCAGTTCGGGCCGCGTGCCGACGAATGCCAAGACCTTGAGCCGACGCACGGCCGCTGTGCCGATATTCGGCTCTCGCTGTACCATTCCACCAAGTCCTCACAAGGCGAGGCGGCCGCTCATCCGCACGAACTCGACGGCCGACCTCCGACGTCCGACGAAACGACCTACGCGGCGGCGGCCGACTCGAAAAGCTCGACTCCTTCGCTCTTCGCGGTTTGATCGAGCAGCATGCGATGCCGCTCCAGCAACTTGTAGGTCCCTTCCAGATCGACGACGTGATCGGCCGAGCTGTATTCCGACGTCATTTCCGGCGTGGCGGCGGCATCGAGCGCGTAGATTTCCGGCAGCAACGAGCGGATGGCCCAGTAGTCGCCGCGGCGCGTCGCATACGGAGCTTCTTCCACCGAAATCATGATCTCGTGCATCTTCTCGCCCGGACGAATGCCGGTGACCTTGATCGGAATCTTGCGATCGCCGATGAGGGCCTTCGCGATGTCGAGCACCGTTGACGACGACATGCAGGGGACGAACGTTTCGCCCGGTTCGGCATGACGAATCGCCGCAAAGACGCAGTCGACCGCTTGGTCGAGACTCATGAGAAAGCGGGTCATTTCCGGAACGGTAAGTGTGACCGGTCCGCCGCTGCGGATCTGCTCGTGGAAGAGCGGAATCACGGAACCCCGTGAACCGAGCACGTTGCCGTAGCGCGAGCAAATGAAGCGAGTTTGCGGGCACGTGATGTTGGCGGCGTGGAAAATGCGCTCGTGAATCGCCTTGGTCATGCCCATCACGTTAATCGGCTTACACGCTTTGTCGGTGCTGATGCCGACGACGGTTTCGACGCGCAAATTGTGTTCTCGAATGGCCCGCACGACGTTGGCCGGCCCAATGCAATTGCTAAGCACGGCCTGCTCGGGAAAGTATTCGCAGTTCGGCACCTGCTTAAGCGCCGCGGCGTTAATGACGATGTCGGCGCCGCGCACGGCGGAGACGACGTCGGCGTAGTTGCGAATGTCGCCCAACAAGAATTCGAGGCGACGCAGGAAGTTATTGTAAGTGACGTCGTCGGTCGCGATCTTGCGCCGCTGATAGCTCACTCGCATGTCGTGATGCTTGGCTTCATCGCGAGAAAGCACCATGACCTTCTCGGGAGTCCCCAATTCGCCCGAGAGAGTACGGCGAACGAGCGTCTTGCCGAGCGAACCGGTACCGCCGAGGATCAGGACGCGCTTCCCTTCGAAAATGGGATCAAGATGCATGTTTCCAGATTCCTTTCTGTTGAATTTGAGCGGCCAGTTCGCCGATCATGACGTCCCAATCCGGGGCGCAATATCCGGTTCGTGCGCCGAAGGCGGCGCCCGACAAGCTGCGGTCGCAGAAGAACGAATCGTCGGGCTCGATCACGATGTCGCGCCGCCCCAAAGCCCGGGCGAGACGCGACAATAAGTCGAACTTATCGATCGGTTGCGACGCCGGTTGCCAGAGCCCGCAAAGATCGCGTTGTTCGGTGAGGACCAACTCGATCACGCGCGACATTTCGATCGTGGTCAGGCCGGTGTAGATGGCGCGAGTGAAGCCGCGAATCGTTCCGCGCTGCGCCAAGAACCATTCGATGAGACTGGCCTTGCGCGATAGTTCCAAGCCGATGATCGACGATCGCAGGGTCACGGCGGGCGCGTCGACAATTTCGCCGAGGTACTTCGACAGGCCATAAACGTCTTCTGCGTCGATTGGATCATGCTCGGTGTAACCGCCGCGACGACCGTTGAAGACGCAATCGGTGCTCAAATGGACGAGACGAATCCCCGCGTCGCCGCAGAGTTTCAACAGGCGTCGTGGAAACACGGCGTTCACTTCGAGCATCTGTCGAGAGTCCGTCGTCTCCTTGCGCTGCTTGATCACGCCGGCCGCGTTGATCACGGCCTGCGGACGAAAGCCGGCGACGACTTCGCGGACACGGTCGAAAGCTTCGACGTCGACGTTGAAGTAACTGTTCGCCGCGGTGAACATGCCGTACGGCAGATAATGTGCGGCATCGCGGCGCAACGTGCAGCGCACCTCATGCCGGGCCGCCAAACTTCTCAGGAGTTGGTGGCCGAGCATCCCGTCGCCCCCGATGATTAAGCAGCGCATCGGCGACCCTCCGTAACTTCCGCCATCCAATTTTCGAGGCGATCGACGAGGCCCGTCGAATCAAAATGTCGCTCAAAATAGCGACGTCCGTTCTCACCGAGTCGATCGCGGTCGCGCGTCGGCATGTCGCATAACTTGCCCGCATTCGCGGCCAGCGCCGCTCCGTCCTCAGCCGCTCCGACCAGCCCGGCTTCGGCTTCTACGACGACGCGTGCTCCTTCGCCGTCGAGCGATCCCAAGATTGGGCGGCCGCAGGCCAAGTACGATTGCACCTTACTGGGGATCGTCAGCGCGAAGACCGGCTCGCGACGCAACGTGGCGAGTAGCGCATCGGCCGCGGCGAAATAACGCGGCATCGATTCGACAGGCCGCGGCCCCGGCAAATGCACGGTTCGCTCTAAACGGCGCCGCCCGATCTCCTCGGCGACCCGCGCTCGGTCGCGACCTTCGCCCAACAGGATCCATTGAATTTCCGGCCGGTCGCGCGTGCGTTCCGCGGCGTCGAGAATCGTATCGATCGACTGACTGATCCCGATATTGCCGGCGTAGACGATGCGAAATCCGCGAGGTAGTTCGGCGTCTTCCGCCTTTGCTTCGTCGCGGGCGAGCGGGCGATAAAAGGACTCGGCCGAATTGGGAAAATAACGGACGTTTTCCGAGGCCACGCCTTGCGCCCGGACGTGCTCGACGAAGCCTTGCGACTGCACCAACACGCGGTCGCAGCGTCGGTAAACGTACCGCACAAAGCGGTCGACGAGCTGCAACAAGCGCCGGCTTCGCACGGCCTTCGTCGCCGCGAGCGTTTCGGGCCAGAGGTCTTGCACCCAGAACAAAATCGGCGCGCGGCGGAGTCGCTTCATGACGATCGCCGGCAAGGCGACGGTGATCGGCGACGGCTCGAATACGAAAATGACGTCGACCGCCTTTCGGCAAAGCCAAGGTCCGAGCAAGCTCGCGCTCACCGCAAAAGAGACGAAGTTCGCCAGCAGTCGCAGTCCTTTTGATTTGCCCCGCGGAAGCAAAGGAACGCGGACGACGTCGACGTTTTCGTAGCGCTCGCGCCGCGAAAAGTAGCCGTAACCGGCAAAGAGCTTGCCGTGCGGATAGTTCGGCAATCCGGTCAGCACCGTCACATCGTGGCCTCGCCGTTTGAGGCAGGCCGCGAGATCGTTGATACGAAACGATTCCGGCCAGAAGTATTGGGTGACGATGAGAACTCGCAACGCAGCGTCCTGTGCGTTAGCGAACGCGATTGAGAAAGCCGCTTGCCGCGAGCATGTCGACCGCGTTCGATTCGAAATCCGTTTCGCAGTCGTCGCGGTGCGACACCGGCAGCGACCGTGGGGAGCGAACTATATCAAAGCACCCACGGCCCAACAATCCGATACTAGCGTGAATCCGCCCCGATGCCTCCGCCGTCGCAAGCGATGCAAGCAAAGCCGGCAAGGCAGTCGCGGCGGCCGTTCATCGTCGGCGACGCGCAGCTGGTGCCGACATTGACGCTACTTAGCGGCACCTCTAAAACCCTCGCTCGCACGGCGGTCCAGGCAACACCATGACAGCCTACAAACGAAACATCTGTTGTGTCATCGGCACCCGACCGGAAGCCGTGAAAATGGCGCCTCTGGTGCATTTGCTCCGGGATCGACCGTGGGCACGCTGCCAGGTCGTCGTGACCGGCCAGCATCGCGAGTTACTCGATTCGATGCTGGACTTCTTCGGCGTCGACGTCGACGACGACCTCGACGCGATGCGCCGGAATCAGACGCCCGATGACTTGCTGCCTCGACTTCTGGTGGACTTGCAAGCGTCCTTCGACCGACGACGGCCGGAGTTGGTCGTCGCGCAAGGCGACACGACCACGGTCTTGGCCGCGGCGCTCGCTGCGTTCGGACGGCAAATCCCCTTCGCACACGTCGAAGCGGGATTGCGAACACATAACTTGAGCGCGCCGTTTCCGGAAGAAGGCAACCGCGTGCTTGCCGACCGGATTGCGGCATTGCATTTCGCTCCCACGTCGGGGGCCCGCGACAATCTGCTTCGCGAAGGGATTTCCGCGGCGACGATCCACGTCGTCGGCAACACTGTCGTCGATGCTCTGCGATGGGCCCGGAACAAAGATGCCGACTCGACGCCGCTCGTCGACCCTCCTAAGCGATTAATTCTCGTCACGACGCATCGCCGCGAATCGTTCGGAAGACCGCTGCAGAATATTTGTCGCGCCGTCGCCGAACTGGCTCGAATTCACGACGACGTCGAGGTCGTCTGGCCGGTTCATCCGAACCCGGCGGTCGCTTCGACGGTGAAGACCGTGATGGCCGGGCGACCGCGTATCCATCTCCGCGAACCTCTCTCCTACGGCGCTTTCGCCGCCGCGATGCAGCGTGCCTGCTTCATCATGAGCGACTCGGGAGGCATCCAAGAGGAGGCCTCCGTATTGGGAACTCCGCTGCTGATTCTCCGCGATTTGACCGAGCGCAGCGAGGCGATCGACGCCGGCGGGGCGCAGCTCGTCGGCACCGATTACGAGGCGATCGTCGAGGCGGGCTGCCAATTGCTCGGCGACGTCGAGTTTCACCGACGGATGAGCCGGCCGTCGCAAGTGTTCGGCGACGGGCTCGCCGCCGAGCGCATCGTTCGCACGATCGAGAATTTCCTCGGCGTTGACAGCGACGCCCGTCGCTGCGATCGGCAATCGGTAGCAGCCGTCTGATCGGCGCCAACTTTCCATGGACATTCTTGAATCGCCTCCCGGTCCGACGAATTCCGCGCGTCAAAACACGCCGCGTGATTCGCACGATCGTCGGGCCGTGCGCTGGTTCGCCGCCGTGGTTGTATTGTGTTTGGCGCTCCGCACGACGATCGCGATGCAACGCGACGTGATTTGTCCCGACGGCGCGTTCTTCCTCCGTGCGGCGAAGATGCTCGCGGCCGGCGACCCATCGCTCGCCTTCCATCGCGGTTTCAACGTCTATCCGGTGATTCTCGCCGAGCTCCACGAATTGGGATTGGATTACGAAGCGGCGGCGAAGTTGTGGGGCCTGGCCACGTCCACGCTGACATTATTGCCGCTGTGGTTATTGTTCCGTCGCCAGTTCGGAGAACCGACGGCGATCGTCGCCTGCTTTCTGTACGCCGTGCATCCCGGCTTGGCCGAATGGTCTGTCGAACCCATCCGCGATTCGACGTTCTGGCTCAGCTTTGCGACGACGCTTTACTTCGCGAACCGCGCGGCGGCGAGTCGCGGCGGGATCTGGATTCTTCCGACGCTGACGGCATTCCTCGTCGCGGTGAATTTGCGAACTGAAGGTTGGTTCTTAGCCGTTCCCATCGCGGCGTCGTTCGTCGCCGCCGTGAAGGGCGCGACGACGTTTTTCAGCGACCTCGGCATTCTTTGGTGGACCGTCGGCGCGAGCCTTAGCGTCGCCCTCTACCTGGGCGCGGCGGCTGTTTCGCAGGAGTCCAAAACGACCGACGCCGCGCACCTTCAGGTCGAAAGCCCTCGTCCGCCGACGTTGCCCGCGGCCAAACGCGCAAGCAACTACTTCAAGCGTTTGATTAACGGCTTTCATCCGCTGCTCGGGGCCTTCGTCTTGGCCGGCGTTTACTCCCAACGCCGCCGTCTGTCGACGCTCGAGCACGGCT
>JAEUIN010000259.1 GCA_016793115.1 Planctomycetaceae bacterium | reverse complement strand
TCTTCGGCACGTTTAAACTTGCGGTTCGAGTTCTTCGACGAGTCGCGTCGGCGGCTCGTGCTAACAGTATGGACGGCTTGGGCTTGTCAGCCTAGCCCCGTCGCATCGTCGGTCAAGTCGGGTGGCGACAGGGGACGACGCAGCCGGGCCCGCAAAAACTAGCGGAGCCCGGCCGGCTGAGTGAGCCGCCAATCGTCGGCACTTGAAGCATCGCAAAGCTCATTTCTTGTGCGCTTTGTGGCAGGCGGCGCAGGCGCCCGTCATCGCCTTAAAAGAAGCTTGGGCTTCATCAAGGTTCTTGGTTTTTGCCGCAGCCAGCACCTTCGCACTTTCGTCCTTCAGCGTCTTAGCGGCTTCGGCCCAGGTCTTGTCCGGACAACGTCCATCGTCCATGAGCACGTAACCCAGTTCGTTCAATAAACTCGCGTGACACGCCAGCGTCTCCCAAGCCTTCTCGTCGGCCGGGGCCGCTTCTTTAAACATCTTGCCGATCGCCGCGCAGTTGGGTTGCACCGCCCCGCGCATCAAATACTTGGTTTCCGCCGGCCGGCTCTTGCCTTGAGTGACCGCGCCTTCGGCAGCGGGAAACAGAGTGATCGCAGAACCGAACGCGACAAGCAGGATCAAGACGCCGCCGGTGATGCTTCGAACCATAAGTCGTTCTCCTTTGTCGAAACGTAACGAAGTTGAGCGTGCGCGCGACGCGAACGTTCACGCGGCGTTCCACGAACGCGGCCTCATATTCGGCGCGCGGCGGGCGCGCGTCAAAGCGATCGTCGTCGAAGTGTTTTGCGACGATCGCCGCGCGCATCCTTACGCAGCGCAGGCGCGAAAGAACGACGCAGATGCGCATCGCAACCGCACGACGGCCGACTTCGAACGACCCGCCAACCAACGCGCCGCGTTTGGCGCTTCCCTCACTTGTTACTCAAATAGCGGAGCGTGGATAGAAACGAGCGAGAATTACTCGGCGTCGGAGCGCTGAAGACAACGGGTGTAAACAGATCGGCTCTCTTTCATTTCCCCGTCGTATTCCGATTCAGTCGATCGCCAAGCAAGGAGCAGCGGCATGACGGCAACACTTCCCTTCCAAAACGAGTCCGACGCTCTCTCCGTCGCCGATCTCGACGACGTTCGGGCCTGGGGATGGTCTCCGCTGCGCCTCGCGAGGGAACTCGGCGACTTTCGCGTGCGCTCCATCGACGGAATCACGGCCGATTGCCAACGCCGACCGGAACAGTGGGGCTCCATCCACGTCGATTATCCGGACACGTGGCGAATCCTCACGGCCGGCCCCGAGCGGATCGTCGGATATTGGCAACTGCTCCCGTTGAATCCGACGGTGCGCGACGCCGTCATCAGCGGCCGCTCGACGGTCTCCCTACCGATCGAGCAAGTGGTTCGCCCGCTGACTCAGCCCGGCTGGTACGACGTCTTGGTCTACTCCATCAGCATCGATCCGCAATATCGCAACTTGTTCACGGCGATGTTGCTGGCCAATTCGATGATCCGCGTCTTCATCGACTTGGCCCGCCGCGGCATCTTCTTTCGCGACGTCATTGCGGGAATCTTGTCGCGTGAGGGGCGTCTGATGAACTTGGGCTTGGGGATCGATTTGGAATACGTCGCCGACCATGAAGTGATCGGCCGCATGTACGCCGGCCGCCTGCCGTCGATTCTGCGACGGCCGATCGTGGCGGAAAGTTCCGATGAGATGATGCGAACGCTGGCCGCGTTGTATGCCGCTCAGGGCGGTGAGGACGAGGCGAGCCCGGGCGAGCGGTGAGAGGCGTTCGGGTTCGGTGCGAGCCTCTAGAGAGACGTGCGCACTCTGAGCGTAGCGCGCTACTACTGCACCAGTTCTGCAGTCGTATTCCGGTTGCAGCGTTTTCCTGAAAGGGCCTAAAACAAGGGCGAATCCAGGCCCGAACGGTCGTCCGAGCTGCGGCGTTCTTCCTCGGTCGTCCCGACCCGACGGCCGCTCGCCCGCACTAGCCCTATCCTCGCAGCGAACCGCGGCAACGCAACCCGGAATCAATGCTAATGGGGGGTGATCGGTGCCGCCAGTGAATCGCCGCGACGCCCCACCCTCACCGGATCCCGTAAATCGCCCCGTCCTCATCCACGCCGATTCGCAGCGCCGCCGGCGAGGCCGGCAGACCGGGCATCGTTGAGATGTCGCCGGCAAGTGCGTAGACGAAGCCCGCTCCCGCCGCGAGCCGCGCTTCGCGAATCGGTAGGCGAAAGCCGCGTGGCCGACCGAGTCGCTTCGGGTCGTGCGAGAAGGAGTACTGCGTCTTGGCGATGCAGACCGGCAAATCGGTGAAACCGTCGGCTTGGTACGATTCCAACTGCCGCCGCGCGAGCGGGGCGATGTCCGCGCCGTCGGCCCCGTAAATCTCGCGGGCCACGCGATCTAACTTCTCCTCGTAGGGCAACTCGTCGGGGTACAGCGTTTGAAACCGATTCGGCAGCGCAGCGGCGGCGACGACCGCTGCGGCGAGTTGTTCGGCTCCCGCGCCGCCCCGCGCGAAGGCGTCGCTGACGGCGACTTCCGCGGCGCCGGCGTCGAGCGCCATGCGACGCACGGCGGTCAGTTCGCGCTCAGTGTCGGCCGGAAACCGATTGATCGCCGCGACGACGGGAACGCCGAACTTGCGTAAGATGTCGAGATGCCCCGCGAGGTTTTCGCGGCCGTCCTGCAAAGCGGCGTCGTCTTCCTCGAAGAGCTCGGGCGGCGCGCGGCCGGGGCCGATCGCGAACCGGCCGCTTTGATACTTCAAGGCCCGCACCGTGCAGACGAGAACCATCACGTCGGGGACCAAACCGCTGGTGCGACACTTGATGTCGAACAGTTTCTCCGCGCCGCAATCGGCCCCGAAGCCGCTTTCCGTGACGACGAAATCCGCCAGGCGAAGCGCCGCCAGATCGGCCAACACGGAGCTATTGCCGTGAGCGATGTTGCCGAACGGGCCGGCATGAACCAGGGCCGGCGTTTGTTCGCAGGTTTGCACGAGGTTCGGTCGCAGCGCGTCGCGCAGCAGGGCCGTCATCGCGCCGACGCAGCCGATGTCGCGGGCCTGAATCGGTCGGCCGCTCTCGTCGCGCCCCACGACGATTCGGGCGAGCCGGCGCTCGAGATCGTCCAGCCCGGTCGCCAGCGCCAAGATCGCCATCACTTCCGAGGCCGCGGTGAGATCGAACCCGGTTTCCCGTCGCGGCACGCGCGGATCGTCGCCGGCGCCGGTGACGATCCGCGCCAATCCTTTGTCGTTCAAATCGATCACGCGCCGCCACGAGACGCTCGTCGGCTCCAAGGTCGGAGCGAGCCGCCGCCCCAGGTGATTGTCGAGCATCGCGGCCAAGAGGTTGTGGGCCGACGTCACCGCGTGCAGATCGCCGGTGAAATGCAGATTGATCTCTTCGGTCGGCAGCAGCCGCGCGTTGCCGCCTCCGGCCCCTCCCCCTTTCATTCCGAACACGGGGCCGAGCGACGGTTGGCGCAGCGTCGCGACGGCCCGTTGCCCCAAGCGACACAACCCCATCGCCAAGCCGATCGCGGTGACCGTCTTCCCCTCGCCGAGCGGCGTCGGGCTGATCGCGGTCACGCCGACGTACTTTCCCCGCGGCCGCGATTCCAACGCTCTTTCGAGGCCCAAGGCCAGCTTCCCTTGGTACCACCCGCGCGGTTCGACGTCGTCGGCGGACAGTCCCAAATCGGCGGCCAGATCCGTGATGCGTAGCGGTTTGATGGAACGTCCCTCGTGTGTTGCGAAATCCGGCCGGGCCGACGGGACGATTCTTCCCCGCTTCGATACTGCGTTTCGCAGGCGGCCGAAGCGGTTCCCCACGGTCGAGGCAGTTTAGCGGGCTGGTCAGGAAATGACAGTGAACGGCGTCACATCCACATGCGCCGATCTGCGGCATACCGCACGCGGCGCGCGAAGTGTGTCGCGACCGCTCCAGAGGCTTTGTTGCGAAACATCGCGGCCGGTGAACGCTCGTATTTTGTCGCGCGGCGGCGAATAATAGGAGAGCCTCCTTTGCCTCCCGCCTCGCCGGCTGCCGGCCATTTCGCAACCCACGTCACGCCGCATGATTCGCCACCTGTTCTCCGCGATTGCTTGTTGCTTTGTGGCGGCGTCGTCCGCGACGTCGTCCGCCGCGACTCCGGATTTTCAACGAGACGTGCGCCCGATTCTCGCCAAGCACTGTTTGAAGTGCCACGGCCCCGACGAGCACGGCCGGCAAGGCGGCTTGCGGCTCGATCTCCGCGACGCCGCGTTGCAACCGGCCGAGTCGGGCGAGCGGGCCATCGTGCCGGGTGATGCGACGGCCGGCGAACTCCTGCGACGCGTCACGTCGACGGATGCCGACGAACGGATGCCGCCGGCGCACTCCGGCCCGCCGCTGAGCGCCGCCCAGATCGATGTCTTGCAACGATGGATCGCCGACGGCGCGGAATATGCGAACCATTGGGCCTTCGAACCGGTGCGGCGTCCCGCGCCGCCCGAGGTCAAGAATTCCGCTTGGGTGCGCAACCCGATCGATCGGTTCGTGCTCGCCAAGTTGGAGTCGGCGGGGCTCGCGCCGTCGCCGGAAGCCGATCGCCGCACGCTCGTGCGGCGGCTCTATCTCGATCTGATCGGCCTGCCGCCGACGCCGCAGCAGGCCGACGAGTTCGTCGGCGACCCCGATCCGGCCGCCTACGAGAAGCTGGTCGAGCGGCTGCTGGCGAGTCCGCACTATGGGGAGCGGTGGGCGCGGCGGTGGCTCGATTTGGCCCGCTACTCCGACACCAACGGTTACGAGAAAGATCGCGAACGCTCGATTTGGCCCTACCGCGATTGGGTCGTGCGCGCACTGAACGACGACTTGCCGTTCGATCAGTTCACCGTTCGGCAACTGGCCGGCGATATGTTGCCCAAGGCGACCGACGACGATCGAGTGGCCACCGGGTTTCATCGCAATACGATGCTCAATGAGGAAGGCGGCATCGATCCGCTGGAGTTCCGCTATTACGCGATGACCGATCGGGTGGCGACGACCGGCGCCGTGTGGTTGGGATTGACGCTGCAGTGCGCCCAATGCCACACGCACAAGTTCGATCCGATTCCGCACGACGACTACTATCGCTTCATGGCGCTGTTGAACAACGCGGATGAACCGGAGATGGAAGTGCGCGACGCCGCCATAGCCGCGACGCGCGGTCAACTGGAAAACGAGATCGCGCGGCGCGAGTCGCGTTTGGCCGAACAGTTTCCGCCGGCGATCGATTTCACGTGGCAGGCCGTGCCGGCGGGACGAATCTTCGCCGCGCGAGGGACGATCGCCGTGTCGGGAGCCGACGGCGCGGTGGCGACGTCCGCGGCCCGGGGCGACGACACCACGACGACCTTGGTAATGTACGGCGACCTCGCCGACGTGCGCGGGCTGCGGATGACCTTCTTGCCCGCGGCCGACGGCGTCGCGAAGGACCCACCGAAAGCGAACGCGGCCCCGCCGGAGCCGGCGCGGGGCGTCATTCAAGACGTCTCGATCGGCGTCGTGTCGGGGGCGACGCCGAAGCCGCGCGCCGTGCGCATCTTGCGCGCGGAAAGCGACGTCGTGCGCGCCGACGGCGGAGCGACCGAAACGTTCGACGCTTCGCTCGCCCAGGCTTTCGACGGCGACGCGGCGACCGGGTGGACGCTCGCCGTGCCTCGCGACGCGCAAGCCCCGACGCCGCGGGCGACGTTCGTGTTCGCGGAGTCGGTCAAGTCGTCGGGAGGAGCGTTCTGGACGATCACGCTCCGTCATCCGGCCGGCGCGCAGCCGGCGCTTGATCGGCTGCGCCTGGAATGGGGCGTCGAACGTCCGACGACGCGGACGCCTGCCGAGAGCAGCGCCGAACTGCTGGCGCGTCGGTTTCAAGCTTGGCTCGAGGCGGCGACTCCGACGGCCGTGGCCTGGCGGACGGTTCGTCCCGCGGCCGTCGACAGCAATCTGCCGCTGCTCACGGTTCAAGCCGACGACTCGGTCGTGTCGCGCGGCGACATCACCAAGAGCGACACCTATCGCGTGCGCCTCGCCGGACCGCTGAAGAGCGTGCGCGCCTTGCGTTTGGAAGCGTTGCCCGACGCAGGCCTGCCGGCCGGCGGCCCGGGCCGGATTTACTACGAAGGCCCGTTGGGCGATTTCTTCCTCAGCGAGTTCACCGTCAAGTGCGACGGTCGCCCGGTCAAGATGGCCCGCGCTTCGGAGAGCTTCAGCGCGCTGCCGGAAGTCGATCCGAAGAACCCCAAGCGGCTCGCCACACGAGCGGCCGAGGCGATCGACGGCGAACCCTCCAGCGGTTGGTCGATCAACGGCGGCCAGGGACGGGTGCAGTACGCCGTGTTCACCTTTGCCGAGCCGATCGACGCGGCGGAAGCGCTCGACATCGAGATGTTGTTCGAGCGGCACTACGCTTGCGGCCTCGGTCGGTTTCGCCTGGCGGTCACCGCCGAAACGCCCGCGGCCGACGCCGGGCGACTACCGCCGGACGTCGAAGCGGCGCTGGCCGTCGAGGCGGAGCGTCGCAGCAACGCGGAGCGCGCGCTCTTGCGACGGCATTTTCTCGGCATCGCTCCGGAAACGGCCGCGGCGAAACGCGCGCTCGAAGCGCTGCGCAAGCGGTTGCCGAGTTTCCCGACGACTTTGGTTCTGCGCGAGCGGCCGGCCGACGAGCCTCGCCCGACGTTTGTGCACAAGCGGGGGGAATATCTGCAACCGGCCGCGCAAGTCGAGCCGGGAGCGCTCTCGTTTTTGAAAGTGAGCGACGCCCCGGCCGTCGATCGACTCGGCTTGGCCCGCTGGTTGGTCGACGCGCGCAATCCGCTCGTGCCGCGCGTCACAGTGAATCGCCATTGGGCGGCGCTGTTCGGGAAGGGGATCGTCACGACGCTCGACGATTTCGGTTATCAGGGAGCGGTGCCGACCCATCCGGAACTGCTCGATTGGCTGGCGGCGGAATTCGTGACGCCGAGCGACGCCGACGTCCCTTGGTCGGTCAAACGACTGCATCGACTGATCGTCGAGAGCGCCGCTTATCGCCAGTCGTCGAGCATCTCGCCGGAGGCGGCCCGCCTCGATCCGGAAAACGCGCTCTTATCGCGCAGCCCGCGGTTGCGTCTCGACGCGGAGATCATTCGCGACGCGACGCTCGCCGCCGCGGGTCTGCTGACGCCGAAGATCGGTGGGCCGAGCGTGTTTCCGCCGCAACCGGCGAGCGTGACCGAGGCCGCTTACGGGAAGTTTGCTTGGAAGACGAGCACGGGGCCGGATCGTTATCGCCGCAGCCTGTACACGTTCAGCAAGCGGACCGCGCCGTTCGCGATGTTCGCCAACTTCGACGCGCCCAGCGGCGAACTGTGCCTGCCGCGGCGCGACGTTTCCAATACCCCGCTGCAAGCGCTGAATCTGTTGAACGACGCGATGATCATGGAGGCGGCCGAGGCTTTGGGGAAACTCCTCGCCGCGGCCGCGGGGGACGACGCGACGAAACTCGAGAATCTGTTTCGACGCATCCTGACGCGTCCGCCGTCGGCGGAGGAAGCGCGCGACTTGCTGGAGTTTTATCGGACGGAGCGAGCGCACTTGGCGCAGGCCGCTGCGTCGCCGCCGGCGGCGGCCACGAAGGGCGCTTCTTCCGCGCCGCAGGTCGCTCCCGAAGTTCGGGCCTGGACGCTGACGGCGCGGGCCTTGCTGAACGTCGACGAAGCGGTGACGAGGAACTAGGTGCCTTATGGAAATCTCCGCAAATCTCACCGGCTTGAAACGCCGTGCCTTTCTTCAGGCCGGCGGGCTCGGGCTAGGCCGCATTGCGCTGGCCGCGCTCTTGGCCGACGACTCGAAGGGGCGCGCCGCGGCCGCATCGACGCCGACTCCCCGCGCTCCGCATTTCGCGCCGCAGGTCGACAGCGTCATACATCTCTTTATGGCCGGCGCGCCGAGTCAGTTGGATTTGTTCGACTACAAGCCGCTGCTCGCCAAGATGGAAGGGAAGCCGATCCCGCCGTCGGTCATCAAGGGGCAGCGTTACGCCTTCATTCGTCCCGACGCCGCCGTGCTCGGGCCGCGTTTCAAGTTCGCCAAGTACGGGCAATCGGGGATCGAACTCTCGGAAGTGTTGCCGCAGTTGGCGAAGGTCGTCGACGACGTCGCCTTCATTCGCTCGATGCATACCGACCAGTTCAACCATGCTCCCGGGCAGCTGGCGTTGAGCACCGGTTTCTCGCTCCCCGGCCGGCCCTGCATGGGAGCGTGGACCGTTTACGGTTTGGGATCGGCGACCGAGGATTTGCCGGCCTACGTCGTGTTGACGAGCGGCGGCAACTTGAGCGGCGGCGCGGCGATGTGGAGCAGCGGCTTTCTGCCGTCGAAGTACACCGGCGTTCGTTTTCGCGATAGCGGCGACCCGATCTTGCACGTTTCGAATCCGCCGGGCGTCGACGGCCCGACCCAGCGAAGAACGCTCGACTTGATCGGCCGGCTCAATCGCCGAGAGGCGGCGGTGCGGCACGATCCGGAAATCGAAACGCGGATCGCGGCCTACGAGATGGCTTACCGGCTGCAGACCTCGGCGCCCGAATTGACCGATCTGCGCGACGAGACGGCCGCGACGCTCAAACTCTACGGCGCGGACCCGGCGAAGCCGTCGTTTGCGCGGAATTGCTTGCTCGCGCGGCGGATGGTGGAGCGCGGCGTGCGCTTCATCACGTTGTTCAAGGAAGGCTGGGATGCGCATTCCGACGTGGCCGGCAATCTTCGCCGCAATTGCGGCGAGACCGATCAGGCTTGCGCCGCGCTGCTGATGGACCTGAAACGCCGCGGCTTGCTCGAGCGGACGCTCGTGGTGTGGGGGGGCGAATTCGGTCGCACGCCGATGGTCGAAGCCAGCGCGGCGCTGGGGCGCTCGCTCGGCCGCGACCATCATCCGCAGGCGTTCACCACGTGGCTCGCAGGGGGCGGCGTTCGCGGCGGCCTGACGTACGGCGCAACCGACGAGTTGGGATTCCATCCGGTCGAGAATCCCGTGCACGTGCGCGATCTGCATGCCACGGTCTTGCAGCAACTCGGCATCGACCACGAGCGGCTCACGTTCGCCTACGCCGGTCTCGATTTCCGCCTCACGGGCGTCGAACCGAGTCGAGTCGTGCGGGAAGTCTTGCGGTAAGCGCTCGGCGCGATCCGCCGGCCTCTCACGCTACTTCCCGGCGCCGCTGCGGAGCTGACTCACCGGGAAGCGCCGCTGCAGGACGACGCCTCCTTTTTCGTCGCGCACCTGCAAGCGCACGATCGGGTCCGCCGCTTCCCAATCGACGAGCACGGTGCCGAAATTGACGTCGAAGAACGTCAATCCGACGCGGTAGGAGTTCAGTTCGTTGCCGAAACGGACGCCGGCCTTCGTGAAGTTGCGACTCGGGGCGTTCAAGCTGCTGCTGGTGACGTCGTAGAGCGGATAGCCGACTCCGTCGGGGTGATCGGCCGGCAGGCACGCCAACTCGGCCAGATGGCGATCGCCGCTGAGAAACACGACGCCTTGAGCTTGCGTATCGCGGATGAGCCGCAGCAGACGGCGCCGCTCATGCGGGAAGTTGCCCCACATTTCCCAGCCGTGTTCGTCGGCCAAGACCTGAAAGCTCGAGGCGATGATGCGCAACTCCGCGGGCAGCCTCAGTTGCTCGTCGAGCCACCGCCACTGCGCGTCGCCGAGGATCGTCGTCGCGGGATCGTCGTTCGCGCCGTAGATGCCGCGATAGCCTTCGCCCGGCTCGGCGGTGTTGGGCGTTTTCTTAAGCGGACTGCGGAAGTAGCGCGTGTCGAGCAGAATGATCTGCGTTCGCTTGCCCGGCGGGCCGACGATCTGCGCCGAATAAACTCCCTCGCGCTTGCGCCGCGGATCGTCGGCCGCGGCTGCAAAGAAGTCGAGAAACACTTGTTGCGACTCACGACGCTTAGAGTAGTCGGCGCCGCCGTCGTTCTGGCCGTAGTCGTGGTCGTCCCAAGTGGCGAGCACCGGACACACGGCTTTGAGTCGCCGGTAACCGGGCTGCGCGCCGAGCAACGCGTACTTGGCGCGCAGGACGTTCATGTCGTCGCTGTCGCCGTAGATGTTGTCGCCGATGAAGAGAAAACGTTGCGGGTTCATGGCGACGACCGCATCCCAGATCGGCTGCGGCTGATCTTGCCGGGCGCAGGAGCCGAACGCGATCCGCTCCAGCGGCGGTTCGTCGGCCGCGGCGCCGGCCGGCCCGGAAACAATGCCGGAGAGCAACGCCGCACCGAGCAAAGCCGTTGGAATCCACACGGAGAAACGTTGTCGTCTCATCTGCCGATCTCGCTACGAAGTTCCCGCCGTTCGCTCCCCGCTTCGTCGGACGGCCGGACGAAGCAGGCGAACGGAAGTCGTAACGTAACCCGCTTTGATCCGGAACGCGAGTCTCTCACCGCCGACGGGCGGGCCTGCGTCGCCGGCGGACTGCGTCGGCGGAGTACGTCGGCGCAGCGAGGCTGTACGCGCGCGGTCGGGCGATTTACACTCGGCCTGCGGCGCTCTCCGCTTTCCCTGAGAGACGCCGTCGCCCGCTCAACTGCAAAGGTAGTGCGATGAAATCTCCGACCGAGACCGTGGCCGCTTGTCTGCTCGCGCTGTTGCCCGCGATATTGCTCGCCCAACAGCCGCCGTACGATGTGTTTCCCGCGGCCGACCCACCGTATTACCGCGTGCGCTACGAAGCCTCGACGGCGACGGGCGAGTTGTCCTATCCGGTGAACTACACGATCTGGATTCCGCCCGGCGTGAAGACGCTGCGCGGCGTGATCGTGCATCAACACGGCTGCGGCGAAGGTTCTTGCAAGTCGGGGCTCACCGGGGCGTACGATCTGCATTGGCAAGCGCTGGCGAAGAAGCACGCTTGCGCGCTGTTGGCGCCGTCGTATGAGCAACCCGAGAAAGCCGATTGCCAGATGTGGTGCGATCCGCGCAACGGCTCGGCGGCCGCTTTTCAAAAAGGCTTGGTCGATCTCGGCGCCAAGTCCGGTCATCCGGAACTGGCCCGCGTGCCGTGGGCGCTGTGGGGACACAGCGGCGGCGGACATTGGGCCGGCGGCATGACGCTGCTCTATCCGGAGCGCGTCGCGGCCGCGTGGCTGCGCTCGGGCGTGCCGCTGCTGAAGCCGAACCCGGAGCGACCGACGATCAAGGCCCACACGCTCGTCGACGCGGCGCTTGAGGTGCCTGTGATGTGCAACCCGGGGACAAAAGAAGGCGTGACGGTGAAAGACGGCCGCTTCGCCGGGGTGTGGCCGGCGAACGAAGAGTTCTTCCGCGCGGTGCGCTCGCGCGGGGGACTGATCGGCGTGGCCGTCGATCCGCTCACCGCGCACGAATGCGGCAACCAACGTTACTTCGCCATCCCCTGGCTCGATGCTTGCTTGACCGCTCGGTTGCCGAGTGCGGTCGGCGCGCCGTTGCGAGCGATGCCGGTCGACGACGTCTGGCTGGCGCCGCCGACCGGGACCGAAGCCGTGCCGGCCGCGAAGTTTGCAGGCCCGCCGCTGGAAGCCGCTTGGCTGCCCAGCGAAGCCGTGGCGCGCGGTTGGATGCAGTATGTGAAAGACACGGCCGTGGCCGACCCGACGCCGCCCCCTGCGCCGACGAATTTGCGCGTCGCCGGCAATCGGCTGACGTGGGACGCCGAGGCGGATCTCGAAAGCGGCTTGGCCGGCTTCGTCGTCGAGCGCGACGGCGAGTTCCTGGCGAACGTCCCCGAGCAGGGCAAGAACCCGTTCGGCCGGCCGATCTTTCAGAATCTGCAATACAGCGACACGCCGACTCAGCCGCTGGTGCCGCTGGAATTCACCGACGCCGGCGCTGCGGACGGCAAACGCTACCGCTACCGCGTGATCGCCGTGAACACGGTCGGGTTGAAGTCGGCTCCTTGCGCGGCGGCCGATTGAGGCGGCTGGGTGGATTCTATGGAATCGACGGGCGATGGGGTTCTTCCACCCGGTCGCTCCGTTCGGAAAACAGGCGCGCCGCCGGCGACGCGCGCCAAAATTCGGCGCGGCTGGGCGATGAGCGAAGTGGTATGCTGATGTCGCCCTCCGCCGCGCCCGCCCCGCCCTCCCCTGCCCGCCTCCATGTTGTTTCGACACGGCTACACCGGCTTGTTGTTGGTCGTCGTCGCGCGAGCTTCGCTCGCGGCCGCGGCGCCGTCGGCCGACGAGGCCGCGTTTTTCGAGAACAAGATTCGCCCGGTGCTGGTGAAGCACTGTTATGAATGCCACTCGGCCGATGCGGAGGAGTTGGGCGGCAAACTGAAGCTCGACACGCGCGACGCCATGCAACACGGCGGCGAGAGCGGCCCGCCGGTCGTCGCCGGCAAGCCCGATGCGAGCTTGCTGATCAAAGCTCTGCGTTACGACGGCCTGGAAATGCCGCCCGACGCGCCGCTGCCGGAGTCGGTCGTGAACGACTTCACGACTTGGGTGCGGCGCGGCGCCGTCGACCCGCGCGTCGAGGCCAAGCCGAAGCCGGTCGCCGCACAGTCGGCCGCCACGTCGACGCTCTGGTCGCTCAAGCCGGTGCGGAATCCGCGACCGCCCGCGGTTCGCGACGACGCTTGGGCGCGCGATCCGCTCGATCGCTTTGTATTGGCCGAGGTCGAAGCGGCCGGCTTGCGGCCGACTGCCGACGCCGACCCGCGCGTCTTGGTGCGTCGGTTGCACTTCGACTTGGTCGGGCTGCCGCCGACGTTCGAGGAGTCGGAAGCGTTTCTCGCCGACTACGCGCGGCGCGGGCCCAAGGCCGTCGCCGCTTGCGTCGATCGCTTGCTGGCCTCGCCGCAGTTCGGCGAACATTGGGGGCGCTATTGGCTCGACGTGGCCCGCTACGGCGAATCGAACGGCAACGACGGCCTGAGCCGCAATCCGACGTTTCCGCACGCCTGGCGCTATCGCGATTACGTGATCGCCGCGTTCAACGACGACGTGCCGTACGATCGGTTCATCACCGAGCAAATCGCCGGCGATCTGTTGCCGAGCGCGTCGCCGGCCGAGCGCGATCGCCTGTTGATCGCCACGGGTTTTCTTGCGCTCGGCTCGAAGCCGGCCAAGGCGATGAATACGAATTTCGACATGGACGTCGTCGCCGACCAGATCGACGTCGTCGGCCGGGGCATTCTCGGCTTGAGCGTGGCTTGCGCTCGGTGCCACGATCACAAATTCGATCCGATCCCGACGCGCGACTATTACGCGCTGGCCGGGATTTTCGCCGCCACGGAAACTCTCTGGGGAACGGCCGCGCATGAAGGCTTGACCGCGCCCGCCACGGATTTGCATGTGCTGAAAGCCGCGCCGGCGAATCCGCCGCCGCCGGGATTCGTCGAAACCGTGTTGGTGCTCGACTCCAACACGGGCGAGCCGAAAAAGCCGCCGAAGTCGAAGTCGCCCGTCGGGACTCCGTTGGCCATGGGCGTGCGCGATCGCGCGAAGCCGGCCGACGCGAAGATTCACATCAAAGGCGAAAGCTCGAGCCTCGGCGAAGTCGTGCCGCGCGGATTCTTGACCGCCGTCGCGCCCGCCGACGACCGGAGTGCGGAGTTCGCCGTCGACGCCAAGCAAAGCGGCCGGCTCCAGTTGGCTCGCCGGCTGACGCACGCCGAGAATCCGCTCACGGCCCGCGTGATGGTGAATCGGCTTTGGCAACAACTCTTCGGCGACGGGCTGGTGCGCACGCCCGACGACTTTGGGACGTACGGCGAGCGCCCGTCGAACGCCGCTTTGCTCGACCACTTGGCGACCCGCTTCATGGCCGAAGGGTGGTCGATCAAGCGCCTGGTTCGGGCCGTCGCGTTGAGTCGCACTTACCAGCTGGCCGTCGCGGCCGACGAACGACTGACGACGGCGGATCCGCAAAACTTGCTGTTCGCCCGGCACAACCGTCGCCGGCTGACCGCCGAGGCTTTGCGCGACGCGGTCTTGCAGGCCTCCGGTCGGCTCGATCGTTCGCCGGGCGTCGGGTCGCTCGTGGCGCATCGCGACATCCTGGTGAACATCGCGGGCAACCTGCATCGGCCGAGCGACAATCGCAGCATTTACTTGTGTTATCTGCGGAGTTCGCCGCCGCCCGAGTTGGCCGCGTTCGATCTCCCGGAGTTTACGAGCGTGACGGCGCGACGCGAAGTCAGCACGGTGCCGGGTCAGGCATTGCACCTGTTCAACAATCCGTTCGTCGTCGAGCAATCGCGGCACTTCGCGCAGCGCATCGCGGAGCAAGCCGCAGAATCGTCCGATCGTCTCATCGCGGCGTGGCGCGACGCCTACGGCCGCGACCCGGCCGACGACGAGTTGCGGTCCGCCGCCGACTTCGTGCGGCGGGCCTCGGTCGAGTTGGGCGATGAAAACCAAGCCTGGGCCGCGTTGTGTCAGGCGTTGATCGCGTCCAACGAGTTCCGTTATGTCGATTGAGCGTGCAAGCAGCGAGGGAGTCGCAGGGATGAGTTACACACGGCGCGCGATGATCCGGACTTCGGCCTTCGGTCTCGGCCAGGTGGCGCTGAGCGCGCTGCTCGGCGGCGGAGCCGTGCGAGGCAAAACGCCGGCGCTCGATTTGGCCGCGCGGACGCCGCCGCTCGCGGCCCGCGCCAAACGCGTCGTGTTCCTGTGCATGAGCGGCGGGCCCGCTCAGCTCGACACCTTCGATTACAAGCCGCAAACGGGCAAGAAGCCGCACCCCGGCTCGGTGACGCCGTTCGAGCGTCGAGGACAAAGCGGCTTGTGGATTTCCGATTTGTTGCCGGAACTGTCGCGCCATGCCGACGAGCTATGCGTTCTCAACGGCATGCACGCCGATACGGGAATCCATGCCCAATCGTTCCTTCAGCTCCACACCGGCGACCGGCTGCGGGAACGGCCGAGCCTCGGCTCTTGGATCAGCTACGGTCTGGGGACCGAGAACGAAAATCTGCCGGCCTTCATCAGCCTCAACACGTCGAAGACGTCGGTCTATTCCGGGGCTTTTCTGCCGTCGATCTACACCGGTACTCCGATCGGCGTCAACGGCGAAGATATGTCGAAAGCGACGATCAACGACGTCGTCGGCGAGCATCTGCCCGCTGCGGCCAAACGTACGCAGTTGGATTTCATGCAGTCGCTCAATCGCCGCCATTGGCAACGGAGCGGCCGCGACGAAGCGCTCGAGAACGTGATGAAGTCGATGGAACTCGGCTTTCAGATGCAGATCGAAGCGCCGGGCCTGCTCGACCTCGGGCGTGAAACCCAAGCGACGCTCGATCGCTATCAAGTCGGACGCCATGAACAATCGATCGGCGTTTGCAAAAAGTCGGATTTCGGTCGGCAGTGTCTGTTGGCCCGACGGTTCCTCGAAGCCGGCGTTCGCTTCGTCGAACTGAATCACGGCAGTTGGGATCAGCACAAGAATCATCGCCGCGATTTGAAGGCGAACTGCGAGGCGACCGACGCGCCGATCGCGGCTCTGCTCGACGACCTCAAACGCCGCGGGATGCTCGAAGACACGCTCGTGATCTGGGGGGGCGAATTCGGTCGGCCGGGATTGACGCCCGGCGACGGCAAGGACGACACGGGGCACAACCATCGCGGGTTCACGTTCTGGCTCGCCGGCGGCGGCGTCAAGCGCGGCTTCGCTTACGGCAAGACGAACGAAACCGGCGCTCAAGCCGTGGAGGGGAAGGTGCATTTCCGCGATCTGCACGCCACGGTGCTGCACTTGCTCGGACTGCCGGCCAACGATCTGACCTATCGCTACGCCGGTCGCGATCATCGCCTGACCGGCCCGGAAGGGGGCCGCGTCGTGGGCGAGATCCTGGCCTAGGGCCTTGTCGTTGTAACTTGACGACAGGGGTGGCACGGGTGGCTTGTCCACCCGTGCGTACAACACGGGTGGACAAGCCACCCGTGCCACCCATGAATGCTGACGAAGCTCTACGGGGCGATGTTCCAGACTTGCTCATTGCCGTCGGCGGCACGGAGACGGATGCCGACGATTTCCAGGTCGTCGGGCGCAGCGGGGTGCAGGCGCACGTGGATCAGACGTCCGGCGACGGGGAGCTTCGCGGCGAGCGTTTGCACGCCCTCTTTCCGCGGCCATGACAGCGCGACATTGTTCGCGGGGAGAAAGTCTTTTTGTTCTTCAGTGCGCCAGGCGAGCTTGAGGTCGCCGGCTTGCTGGGCGCGAAATGTGACGGCGGCTTCGACGGGCCCCGTGAGATCGAGCCCCGCATGCGTGAGGAATGCCGCCGCCTTTCCGCCGGCCGCGGGCGTGACGACCAGCGCCCCGTTTTTGACGGCGAGCGTGCCGTTGCGACAGAGCCAGCCTCGGACGCCCTGCGTCGCGACCGGAGCCGCGGCCGGCGCGGCGCCTTTCCGACGAGTCTTGGGTTGCAGCTCGCCGGTCTTCGTGACGTGCGCGGCGTAGAAGCCGTTGTCTTGATCGTTGTTCGCTTCCGCCGGTCCGGGCGGGCGTAGGGTGTCGCTCCAGGTCTTGAGTTTCGCCGCCAATCGCGCGGCGATCTCGGGATGCTCGGCGAGGCGGTCGTTCACGGCCAGTTCGCCGTCGGGCTTCGTCACGTCGAACAGAAATTTGTCGTGGTCGCCGAGTTGAATGAGTTTCCAAGGAAATTCCAGCACGGCGGCTTGGCTGCGCCAGCGCCAGTAGAGCGCGTCGTGCGGCGGGGCTTTTCTTTCGCCGGTGAGAAAGGGGATGAGGTTAACGCCGTCGAGTCGTTCGTCGTGCGGAAGGCCGGCGAGCGCGCCGGCGGTCGCGGCGACGTCGAGATTGATCACGGGATGTTCGTAGACGGTGCCCGCCGGAATCTTGCCGGGCCAAGCGGCGAGGAACGGAACACGCACGCCGCCGTCGGTGAGCATGCCTTTCTCGCCGACGAGCGGCGCGTTGAGCGAGCCGTCCCAGGCCCCGGGTTTCACGGGTGCGCCGTTGTCGGCGATGAAGAAGATGAGCGTGTTTTGCTCTTGTCCGAGCGCCTTGAGCTTGGCGCGGATTTGCCCAAGTCCGGCGTCCAGCGCGGCGATCATGGCCAGCGCCTGCCGGCGTTCCCTCGGCAGATACGCAGGCGTTCGGGAGAACCAGGGCTCCGGCGACTCCAGCGGCACATGCGGAGCGAACCAAGCCAAGTAGAGGAACCACGGCCGGTCCGGCTGCGCGCCGCGGCGGTCGAGAAACGAGAGCGCAGCTTCGGTTTGCACGACGACGCGGAACCGCGGGTCGGCGACGACGCGCGGCGCATCGGCGAACGGCGTTCCGTCCAAGGCATGCGAGGCGTAATACTGCCGGAGCTCGCCGCGCCAGTACTCGTCGAAGCCTTGGCGATGCGGCAGGTGATCGGCGAAGAGTCGCACGGCCTTCGGCGCTTTCTTCTCGCCGCCGATGTCGAGATGGCTTTTGCCGACGAAGCCGCTGACGTAGCCGGCGGGTTTGAGCCGCTCGGCGATGGTGACTTCCGCCAGGGGGAGCGGACCTTTGTTGTTGTCCTCCAGGCCGAACTTTTGCTGGTAGCGTCCCGTGATCACGCCCGCCCGCGAAGGAGCGCACTGCGGCGCGGAAACGTAGCCGCGCGTGAAGCGGACGCCGTCGTTTGCGAGCCGGTCGAGGTGGGGCGTGCGGATGTCCTGATCCGCTCCCTGCGCGCCGAGATCCGCCCAACCGTGGTCGTCGGTGTAGATGAGGAGAATGTTGGGGCGATCGGCCGCGGCAAACGCCGGCAAGGCCGTCGCGGCAAGAACGAGCAACGACGCGACGACGGAGGTGGGCATGGCGGGAGTTTCTGTTTCGACTTTCGTAGCGAACAGCGGGCTGAATCGGCGCTCGCGAGCCGCACTCGCGAGGCTTCCAGCTTACGTGCGCAACAAGGCCGTCGAAATGCCCGGCTGCGGAAAATCGCCGGGCGAGCGGACGATGAGTTGGATGAAGCCCGTCTCGCCGTGCGGACTACGCGGATTCGGCGATGCCGGCGTACGGGTGGCCTTCGTTGAGGTCGATGCGCTCCGGTCGGCCTTTGTGGCGATAGACCAATTTCGTGTGATCGACGCCGAGCAGGTGGAGAATCGTCGCGTGGAGATCATGGACGTGCATCCGCTTGTCGACGGCGTAGAGTCCTAGTTCGTCAGTCATGCCGATCGTCTGCCCGCCGCGCACTCCGCCGCCCGCCATCCACATGGTGAAGCCGGTGGGATTGTGATCGCGGCCGCCCCCCTGCTCGCTCATCGGCGTGCGGCCGAATTCTCCGCCCCAAATGACGAGCGTCTCGTCGAGCAAGCCGCGGCGTTTGAGGTCGGTGAGCAGCCCGGCGATCGGTTTGTCGACCGCGCGGCATAGCCTGCCGTGGTTTTCTTCGAGCTTCGAATGGCTGTCCCACTTGCTGCCTGCGCCGCTGTAGAGCTGGACGAAGCGTACGCCGTTTTCCACCAGCCGGCGGGCGAGCAGGCAATTGCGGCCGTAGACGGCCGTCTCCGGTTGATCCATGCCGTAGAGCGCTTTGGTCGCCGCCGATTCGCGACTCAAGTCGACCGCATGCGGCGCTTCGGCCTGCATGGTGTAGGCCAATTCGTAGGCGCGGATGCGGGCTTCCAGGTCGGAATTGTCTTGGCGCGCGGCGCCGTAGTCGCGGTTCAATTTGGCCAGCAAGTCGAGCTTGTCGCGCTGCTGTTGCGAGCCGACCCCCTTCGGGCTGTCGAGATACTTGATCGGCGTTCCTTCCGACTCGAACTCCACGCCTTGATGGACGGCCGGCATGAAGCCGCTGCCCCAATTGCGAACGCCGTTCACCACGGTGCCTTCACTGTCTTTAATGACGACGAAGCCGGGCAGGTCTTGGTTTTCGGTGCCGAGGCCGTATTGCACCCAAGCGCCGAGCGACGGCCGGCCGCCGAAGATCGAGCCGGTGTTCATCTGGCAGACGCCGCCGGCGTGGTTGATGCCGTCGGAAACGCACGAATTGATCACGGCCAAATCGTCGGCGTGCTGCGCGACGTGCGAAAACCAATCGGAGATCCACAGCCCGGACTTGCCGTATTGCTTCCAGGTGCGCTGCGACGCGAGCAACGGCGCATTGCTCTCGCCCATGGCGAGCACCGGCACCTTGAAGCTCGAGGGAAGCTTTTGGCCGGCGAGCTTATTCAACAGCGGCTTGCGATCGAAGGTGTCGAGATGGCTCGGTCCCCCTTCCATGAAGCAAAAGATGACGCTCTTCGCGCGACCGGCCTTAGCCGGCAGGCGCGCGTCGGGGAGTTTCCCGCCCGGGGCGGCGCTTAAGATCGGCTCGCGCAGCATGGCGGCCAGCGCGACCGAGCCGAAACCGCAGCCCGCTCGACGCAAGAACTCACGACGCGAACCCGGCAGATCGTAGTTGTGGCAAGGCATGGCGATCACTAGTGCAGGTAGAAGAATTCGTTGCAGTTGAGCAGCACATGGCAAAGATCGACGAAGGCCCGGCGCTGCGGATCGACGTCGACCACGGTCGCATCGGAGCCGGACCACGCGAGGCCGCGCAAGGTGCCTTTTTGGGCGTCCCACGCGACCACGGCGGGCTCGCGCTTCGTGAGCGAGGCCGAAGAGAACGGGCTTGCGGAGTTGCGGCCGCGGACGATTCGCGCCGACTCGATGCGGCCGTCCCACTGGTGCGGCGTCGCTCGTTTGCCCACGCCGCCGATCACGATCGGGGCCGCGCCGGTGCTGAGCCCGGCGGCCACGCCGTGCGGCACGGTCGATGTCAGGCTGGGCGCATTGGGCTTGTCGACTTGGCGGACATGGAACGCGACGGTATGCGCCGCGCAAGAGACTTGCACCACGATGTGGTAGGTGGCGCCGAGTTCGATCCGCAAGTCGGAAGCGACCGCTTCGTAGGTGATGTTGCGGTTTTCGTCTTCGCCGACGAGTTGGATGATGAGGTTGCGCGGTTTGAAACGAGACTTCTCACCGGTGACGCCGAGGCTCCAACCGTAGGCCTCGACGCTTTCTTTGCCGTTGTTCCAATGCGAAGCGATCGTGCGTACGGCGGCGGCCGTGTCGATGCTGTCGAGCGCCACGACGGCTTCGATCGTGAACTCGTCGCCTTCTTTTTCCGGCGTGGTCGCCACGAGACGTTCGTGGTCGGTGCCGGCCTTGAAACGACTCGCGGCGGCGATATCAGCCGGGGACGCGTCGCCCGGAGCTTCGTCCGCCTGGGAACGCTTCCGCAGGAACTCCTCGGCGGTGGCGCGCTCTTCGGACGTCGGCAGCCGGCCCAAAGTCAGGTTCCAAGCGTCGTCGATCGTCGCGGCGCGGGCCGCGAGCTTCTGCGCGCGGGCCAGAGTCCAGTCGCCGTTGACGAGCAAGAGCGCCTGCGTCGGCGTCACCGTGCTTTGTCGCTCACAGGTGCTGGCGAATCCGGCCGGCGCGTCGAGGCTGCGCAGGAGTTCGTTTTGATTGTTGCGCTTCTTGAGGGTGTAGATCGAGCGCCGCGTGCCGTTGCCGTCGCCCGACGGTCCGCCTGCGGTCGCGTCGAGCTCGCCGCTCGCGGCCAGCATCGCGTCGCGAATTTGTTCGGCGTCGAGACGGCGCGGGCTGAACCGCCACAGATAGCGGTTGCTCGGGTCGACGAGCGCGGCCTTGTCGGTCGCCGGGCGGCGGGCCGTTTGCCGGTAAGTCGCCGAGAGCAGAATCTCGCGATGCAGCTTCTTCAAGCTCCAACCGCCGGCGATGAAACGCTGCGTCAGGTAATCGAGCAACTCGGGATGCGTCGGCGCTTCGCCGAGCTTGCCGAAGTCGTTGGGTGTGGCGACGATGCCGCGACCGAACAGGTAGTGCCAAACGCGGTTGGCGATGACGCGGGTCGAGAAACGATTGTCGGGCCGAGTGATCCACGCCGCGAGCGCGCTGCGCCGGCCGGTCGAGTTCGGCAGCGGTTCGATTTTCGGCTCGTTCGGTTCGATCATCGTCAGGAAGCCGGGCGCGACGTCGATCTCTCCCTTGCGCGTCTTCAAAATATTCGGCGGCGCGACGGCCATGGCGTCGGTCGCGACGAAGGCATTGGGCAGCGGCGCGGGCTTGAGCGCGTCGAACTTTTTGAGCTGCTCTTGCAAAGCCTGATAGCGAGCCTTGTCGGCCTCTTTTTTGATCGATTTCAGGGCGTCGAACCGCTCCCGCTCGTACGCCATTTGCCGTTCGCAGAAGTACGAAAACTGCCAGTCTTGCGGCGTTCGCTGTGCGGCCGGCTTATCGACCATGGCCTGGATGTCGGCCTGAAAGCGATCGTGGGCGCGGCGGATGCTGCTTTGAATCAGCGGCTCGACGATTGAATCGATCTCGGCCCGGATCTTCGCGGTCGCGGCTTCCCACTTCGCGAGTTGTTCGTCGTAGGCTTGTCGCTCCGCGGGAGTGGCGAGTTTCAAGTCGTCGCGCCAGCGCAGCGGCGTGAAGAAGGCGCGCAGGCGGTAATAATCTTTCTGCAGAATCGGATCGAACTTGTGATCGTGGCAGTGGGCGCAGCCCATGCTCAGACCGAGAAACAACTCGCCGGCGTTGTCGGTGACGTCGGTGAGGATCACCTCGTACTGGCCGCGAGCGTCGCGTTGGTTGTATTCGTAAATCGGGTTGCGGAGATACGAAGTGGCCACGAGCACTTCGGGATTGTCGCGATCGATTTCGTCGCCGGCCAATTGTTCGCGGACGAATCGGTCGTACGGCTTGTCGTCGTTCAGGCTCTTGATCACGTAGTCGCGATAGGCCCAGGCGTCCGGTCGCGTGGCGTCTTGGTTGTAGCCGTCGCTTTCGGCATAGCGCGTCAGGTCGAGCCAATGCTGGGCCCAGCGCTCGCCGTAGCGCGGACTCGCCAGCAGCGCGTCGATGAGACGTTCGTAGGCGTCGGGAGATCGGTCTTCGACAAAGTCGTCGATCTGTTCTTGAGTCGGCGGCAGGCCGTGCAGCGTGAAGTAGAGCCGGCGAACGAGCTCATGGCGATCGGCCTCGGCGGCCGGCGTGAGGCCGAGCTCTTGATGCTTCGCGGCGACGAAGCGATCGATGTCGTTGCGCACCCACGAGCTTGCGACCTGCGGCGGCTGCGGATTGGTCAGCGGTTGAAACGACCAGAACTTACGGTCTTCGGCCGTAAACCCGAATTCATCGACGTCGACGCGCGTGACTTCCTTTTCCGGCCAATACGCGCCTTCTTTCACCCAACGCTCCAGGATCGCGATTTCGCGCTCGGGCAGCTTGCCGTCGGGCGGCATTTCGAAGCCGTCGTAGCGGATCGCTTGGATCAGCAGCGAGTCGTCGGAATTGCCGGGTTCGAGCGCCGGTCCGGAATCGCCGCCGGCCTTGATGTAGCCGATGTTGTCGAGCCGCAGGCCGCCGCTTTGCTTCTTGTCGTTGTGGCACTTGAAGCAACGGTTCGCCAACACCGGCCGGACTTCCGACTCGAAAAACTTCGCGGCCGAGCGCGCGGCGTCGTCGGCGGCGTCGGCGACGCCGGCCGCAACAATGCAGACCAAGCAGCCGAAAACGTGTTTGATCGTCATGCGGGTATCTATTTGAGGCGCAAGGTGGGAGGGCGCGAGGAGGGATGTTCTTTCGAGGCGAACGCATGGGCCAAGCCCGACGAATCGGTTTCGCCCGTTTCGCGAACGATTATCAGCGTAACAAGACCATTGGACAGCGTGCGCAGGAATTCGGCCAGCGCGTCGGAACGAACCGTAAGCGGGCTGCCGGAGCCGCCGCGGGGAATCCAAAACTCCGCGAGCTTGCGAGCGCCCGGGCCGGGGCCTTCGTCGTCGCAACCGGGCATTGCGCTCCACCGCAACGTCTTTTCGTCCCAGTCGTCGTGCGCGTTATCGCTCAGCCCGTAAACGGCGAATCGCGAATCGGGGACCAGCGACGCAAAGCCAAAGCCGCTCGGTTCCGGATCGAGGATCAATTGCGCCTCTTGGATCGAGCGAACGTCGACCTGGGCGAGATCGAACGTCAGTACGCCGCGCCGCTCGTTATTGCGGCCCGGCGGAAGATCCGTGTGTTTGACGATGATGAGCGGCTGCGAACCGTGCGGCGCGCCGACGTCGCCGCGCCGTACGTACGCATCTTTTCCGCGACCGAACGAGGTGGGGATCGCGGTCCACCCGCCGTCTTCTAGGACTTGCCGGCCGAGCGTCGGTTCTTGGCCCTGCGGCGTCGCTCCGGAACTCACGCTCAAGCCCTGGCCTTCGGTGATCCGCTTGACGCGTCCGTCGGCGAGGCCGTCAATTTCCACTTCTCCTTCGAACACGCGCACTTGCGAGTTGCCGGCGGCGCCCGAGGTGAGCCCGAAACGCGTGCCGAGGTCGACCACTTTCATATCGGTCGTGTCGATCGTAAACCCGTGGGCCGATTCGGGGACTTCGGCGGTGAGCGTCCCTTCGATCAAGCGGCAATGCATGGCATCGAGCATTTCCAGAGTCGAAGGGGCTTCGAGCGTGACCACGGCGCCGCTCTTGAATTTCAAGGTGGCGATCCCTTCGACCAGCGCCAGCTTGCCGGTGCCCAGTTCGGAGTTCGTCGTCGTCGGCAAATCGGACCCCGCCCATTTGCAACCGTCGGCTTGAACGAGCGTGGCGATCGCATCGTCGGCGCGCGGCGTCGTCCGCAGCGTCCAAG
Organism: Planctomycetaceae bacterium; assembly: GCA_016793115.1. GTDB lineage: Bacteria > Planctomycetota > Planctomycetia > Pirellulales > PNKZ01 > PNKZ01. The sequence continues at coordinate 83,295 of JAEUIN010000259.1, read as the reverse complement.
CGCCGAACAGCAAGGCCGTGCAGGCCGCGACGGCGATGGTCGCCGCGACCCACGAGCGGGGCGCCGGCTTGCGCGCCGGTTCGACAAGTTCCGGCTCGGTCGGCCGGCCGTCGGAGAGCGCCGGGAGAGCGTCGCGGTGGGCGCGGAGCGAGGCGTGCAGCCAGGCCTGATCCACATACGCCGATCGCAATTGCGGGTCGCGAACGACGTCGGCCCGGAGCGCGGCTTCCTCGTCGGGAGGCAGCAGGCCTTCCAAGGAGCGCTGGATTCGATCGTCGTTCTGCGGGGAGGGATTCATGTCGATTGAGATTGTGAGACCTGACGGCTGACGCATTCACTCAACTTGTTCCGGATGCGGCTCAGCACCTGATACACGGCTTCGGTCGAGCGGCGCGTTTTTGCGGCGATCTCTTCGATGCCGCAATCGTCGTAGTAGCGCCAGACGACGATCTTGCGATCGACTTCGGGAAGTTTCGCGAGGCAGGTTTTCAGGGCCGACGAACGACCATCGAGCGCTTCCGCTCGCCGGTCGATCTCCGCCGCGACCGCTTCGATGAACTGCTCGTCGAACGGAGCGGTCGGCCGACGCTTTTCGCTGCGCCGGTAGTTCAGCACTTGGTTGGTCGCAATTTTGCGCGCCCAAGCCAGGAAATTCGTACCCGGCTCGAACTTAGCGAATTGCTTCCAGAGCGTGACTTTGACCTCCTGCAAAACATCTTCCGCGTCGGCTCCATGTCCTACGAGGCTATAGACATACGTCGCCAATTCTCGGTCGTGTCGACTAACAAGACGAACGTAGGTCTCCGCGGAATCCTGTTGATCGGAAGGAATGTCCATGCTCAATATCTCAAGGTCCGCAGGCGAGGATTTCTGACGGACATTTTTCCAAGATTTTCGAGAAAAATCGCGGTCGATAATTGCCGGACTCATCCGGACGCCGAATTTGATGGAATTAAGCCCGGAAAGTTGCGGGAGCAACGCCTGGGTGCGAATAAATGGCCGCAGGTCCCTGTCGGCGATGATGCGGGGCCTGAGAAGCCTGGAATGGTCGCTTGAAACATCGTAACCCTGGGAGATCAGACCATGTCGATTCGCCGTTCGCGACGCGAAATCTTGTTATCATCGGCCAGTCTAGCATTTGTGTCGGCCGCCGGACTGCTTCAGCACCGTCCGTCGCGGTCGTCTCTGAGTTTTGCCGAGGAGAACGCCGGAATGAGTCCGCAAAAGAAGGCCGAGCAACTCGGGATTACGTTTGAAAAGCAAGTGCCGGGCTATCTCAACAAGTGCGTCCGTTCAGGGCATCAACTCATCACGTCGGGCCATACGAGCAAGATCAAGGGAAAGCTCGGAGCCGATCTCACGACGGAACAGGGGTACGCTGCGGCCCGCGAGTGTGCGATCGAGATTTTGCGCAGCGTATGGAACGCGCACGGCACGCTCGACGGCTTGAAGGTGCTCAAAGTGCTCGGTTGCGTGAACTGCACGCCCGATTTCGTCAACCAACCGGCGGTCGTCAACGGCTGCTCGGATCTACTGCACGAGATATTCGGCAAGGAAACCGACGGCTGGCACGCCCGCAGCGCACTGGGATTCGCCTCGCTGCCGAACGGAGTCGCCGTCGAAGCCGAGGCGATTTTTGAGGTGAAGTCGTAGCCGGCACAGTTTGCGCGTTACAGGAAAGCCCGCGCGGACGCTACGCTTGCGTACTCCAACCGATGCAAGGCCGGACTCGGATCGATTCCGACGGCCGCCGAGCGTCGATCGACGTCATGCCCATTGCGTTGCTCGGCGGCGTCCCGTCGTCGATCGCCGGAAGAACCGGGCGGCATCGACGACTCGAACGCTTCCGCTGTTAGGAACGATGCATTCCGGCTGATCGGCGCTGTAACGGAACGTTCCTACGTCACCGACCCGTTGAACCCTCGGGTGTCGCTTCGAAGTTCACGGAGACGGAGCCGACGCCCATGATCCGCACTTCCTATTCGCTGTGTCGTTGATCACTTCACAGTAGGATTCTCTCCGCCCCAAAGTCGTCACGAAAAAGTGCGAAAACGCACTGTCGGCGCGCTTGGTTGTCGGTGTCGACGTGTTAGGAACTCAGTGTTTCCTTGATTTCGCCCGCGCCTTGGGCGGCGGCACGTTCTATGCACATTAAAACGCGCGATGCTGCTGTCACTTTTGCGGGAGGCTCTCAAGATGAACCACATTCTCATATTCTTGATTTCCGCGATCCTTTGCTTGGCGACTTCGCCGATTCAGGCGGCCGTAACGCATCACGGGAAAGTCACAACCGTCGGGGTTTGGCAGATCGGCATCCAAGACGAGTCCGGCGACATCGAGCAATTCGACGTCGACCCCGAGGCGCGCATTACGCACAACGGCAAGCCCGCCACGCTCGATGCGATCGATTCCGGCGATGTCGCGAAGCTGACGCTCAAGACCAAACGGGGTAAGTTTCTGGTCGTCGTCATCGACGCGCGCGATCGCGAATAGCGTTCCTTCACGCGGGTAAGTTCGATCCCGGCGGATCGCATCCGAGAGATTGTCATGATCCGCCGGAAATTGATGGATCAACGGTACTTCAACGGCCGGCATTCCGCGTATTGCCCGATGAAGCTCCGATTGCCGCCGGCCGTACGAGCTTTGCGAATCATTAAGTCACCGATATCGGAGGGGCGAGATGAAAAGCGTTACGCGCGGAGTGATCTCGATCGCCTTGCTCATACTAGGGACAAGCGTCGGACTTTCCGTTGAAATCGGCGATGTCGTTCGCGCCGTTCGCAACACCGCACTGCGCGTCGAAGCTCAAGCGGTCGCGACGGTTCCCTCCGGCACGGAATTGAAAGTGGAGGACATCAACGGCGATTGGCTTTGGGTGACTTACGCCGGTAAGCAAGGATGGGTTTCCGGACAAGACGTCGCCGGAGATACGCCGTTGCTCGACGAATGGATCAAGTTGGAGCCGGAAAACGCCGGGCTCTACCAGATGCGCGGCTTGCTGTTGATGTCGCAAGATAAGCTCGATAAAGCCATGCAGGATTTTCAAACGGGAGTTCGCCTAGCGCCCAACGACCCGCAATCGTACAACTGTCGCGGCACGGCATGGTATCGACTTGGTAAATACGACGAAGCGATCGCCGATTTCGACCGAGTCTTGCAACTCGATCCGCAGAATGCCGACGCGGTGCGCAACCGCGGCTCCTGCCGACGGGCCAAGAAGGAATATGACGCGGCCATCGCCGATTACGACGAAGCGTTGCGACGCAAACCCGAGAATGCCGACGTTTACAGCGATCGCGGCGACGTGTGGCGCTTTCAAGGCGACTATGAGAAGGCGTTGGCGGATTACGACGAGTCGCTGAAACTCGATCCCAAGAACGTGACCGCGTACTTCTATCGCGGTTGGATTTGGGATGAACTCGGAAAGCCCGACAAGGCGATCGCGGAGTATACGGCTGCGTTGAAGCTGAATCCCAAGTATGTGGACGCCTACATCAACCGCGGCAACGCCCTGCAGAACAAGGGCGAGTATTCGAAAGCCGTGGCCGATTACGATCAGGCCATCGCCCTCGCGCCGCGGTATGCGATTGCGTTATATAATCGCGGCAACAGTTACCGAGAACTGGGCCGCCACGCGGCAGCCGAGGCGGATTATCGTTCCGCCGTGGACATCGATCCGCAGTTCGCCGCGGCTTATAGCAACTTAGCTCTGACGTTGGCGACGGCCCCGGATGCAAAGTCGCGAAACGGCGCAGAAGCCGTGAAGTATGCGCTGAAGGCTTGCGAACTCAATCAGTGGAAGCGCACCAGCAACATCGTCGCACTGGCGGCCGCCTACGCCGAAGATGGAAAGTTCGATCTTGCCGTGAAGTATCAACGACAAGCCGTTCAGGCGGCCGGTCAGGAGTTGAAAGCCGAGTTTCAAGAACGCCTCGAACTCTATCAATCCGGAAAACCGTATCACGAGAAGGCCGGCGCCAAGTGAGCAAGCCTCGCTCGAGCGTTCCCGGCGGGAAGACGAATTCAATGATCACCTCGTGCCGCCCGACCTCGTTCGTGGGGCAGGCCTCTCTCTTCTCTTTGTCGGCAAAGCCACGATAACCGGCTCCGAACTCGTCGGTCGGTGGTTTCCGCGCTAAAGCAATTCGCGGCGTGGAACGAGTTTAGGCCAACGCTCTTGCAATCGACCGCACGACAACGTATCAAAAGTAGCTGATCGGTTTCGGCCGCCGCTTCAATCCCGCCCGCCCCGCCGCCCCGCCTCTTGGTCCTCAATCCGCTTTGGAAGGATCTCGCCCATGCTTTCCGTGCGTTGTTCGACCGATCGCGGCGTACCGCACTGCGACGGAGTTTCACGCCGCGAGTTTTTGAAAATCGGCGGGCTTGGTTTGGGCGGGTTGTCGCTGTCGCAACTGTTGCGAGCTGAAGCTCTCGCCGGCAGGCGGCCGTCGAATAAATCGCTGATCATGATCTTCCTCTCGGGCGGGCCGCCGCACCAGGATCTCGTCGATCTGAAGCCCGATGCTCCGGTCGAAGTGCGCGGCGAGTTCAATCCGATCGCGACGAACGTACCCGGCATCGAGATTTGCGAACTGCTGCCGCAGTTGGCGCAGCGGACCGATCGCTTGGCGATCTTGCGCTCGATCGTCGGCAGCGAAGGACGTCACGCCGGTTTTCAGTGCCTCACGGGGCGGACCAACGCCCAGCAACCGCAAGGCGGCTGGCCGGCTCTTGGTTCGGTCGTCTCGAAACTGCAAGGGCCTGCCGATCCGGCGGTCCCGCCGTTTGCGAGTTTGATCCCCAAGATGAAAGGCGCCGGCTGGTCCGACCCGGGACGACCGGGCTTTTTGGGCGTCGGCCATTCGCCTTTCCGCACCGACGGCGACGGTCTGTCCGATATGTCGCTCAACGGCGTGACGATCGATCGGCTCGACGAGCGGCGCGGCTTGCTTGCGCAGTTCGATCGCTTCCGCCGCGACGCCGACGCCGCAGGCCTGATGGCGGGACTCGACGACTTTCAACGTCAGGCGTTCGGTATCCTCACGTCGAGCAAACTGGCGGAAGCGCTCGACTTAGAGCGTGAAGACCGGAAGACTCGCGACCGCTACGGCTATGGTTCGCTCGAGCCGGCCGGTTACGGCGACGCCGGCCCGCTTTGGAATCCGTATTTCCTCACGGCGCGTCGCTTAATTGAGGCCGGGGCTCGCGTCGTCACGTTGGCTTACGGCCGCTGGGATTGGCACGGCAAGCCCCACGGTACGACGTTCGAAAACTCGCGGCACCACATGCCGATGCTCGATCAAGGCGTCAGTGCTTTGCTCGACGATCTGCGCGAGCGCGGGCTCGATAAAGACACCACGGTGATCGTGTGGGGCGAGTTCGGCCGGACGCCGAAGATCAACGCCAACGGCGGCCGCGACCACTGGCCGAATGTTTCTTGCGCCATGCTCGCCGGCGGCGGCTTGCGAACCGGCCAGGTGATCGGTGCGACCGACCGGCTGGCAGGCGAGGCGGCCGATCGGCCCATTTCGTTCGCCGAAGTGTTCGCCACGCTCTATCATCAGCTTGGCATCGACGCCGCCCAGACGACGATCAACGACCTGCACGGCAGGCCGCAATACTTGGTCGACAACCAAGCGCGGCCGATCGCGGAGTTATTGTGACGCGAGTCGCCGCCGGGATCCGCCGCCCATCGACGACGAAAACTCTATGAAACTGTCGATCGGGATTTTCGTCGCTTGTTGCGTGTCGGCGTCGTTCGCACAGGCCGACGACTCCGTGTCGTTCAACCGGCAAATCCGGCCGATCCTTTCGGAGAGTTGTCTGGCCTGCCACGGCTTTGATCCGAAGCATCGTGCGGCCGGCCTGCGTCTCGATACGTTCGCGGGAGCGACCGAAGTCCGCGACGGCTCGCAAGCCGTCGTGCCCGGTGATCCGGCGCGGTCGGAATTGTGGCGACGAATCACCGCCGACGACCCGGACACGGCGATGCCGCCGGCCGATTCGCACAAGCCGCGACTCACCGCCGCGCAGCGAGAACTCATCAAGCGCTGGATCGAGCAAGGCGCGGCTTATGAGCGGCATTGGGCCTTTGAACCGCTGCGTGGCGATATCCCGTCGGAGCGGGCGGGCGCGGACGGGAACAGTGAGTTTGCGAATCCGATCGATCGCTTCGTCGCGGCCCGGCTGCGCGAAAAGGGGCTTGCGCTCGCGCCGGAAGCCGAGCGGACGACGTTGTTGCGGCGGGTGTCGCTCGATCTCACCGGCTTGCCGCCGCCGCCGGAACTTCTCGCGCTCCCCTATGAGCAGGCCGTCGATCGATTACTGGCTTCGCCGCACTTCGGCGAACACTTGGCCGTCGGCTGGCTTGATGCGGCCCGCTATGCCGACACCAACGGCTACTTCGGCGACAAGCCGCGGCAGATGTGGCTGTGGCGCGATTGGGTGATCGACGCTTTCAATTCCAACATGCCGTACGACCGCTTCACGGTCGAACAACTCGCCGGCGATTTGCTGCCGGAAGCGACGTTGCCGCAGCGGATCGCGACCGGCTTCAACCGCAACCACATGACGAACAACGAAAGCGGCATCATCGACGAAGAGTTCCGCGTCGAGTACGTCGTCGACCGTGTTCACACCACGATGACGACTTGGCTCGGACTCACGGTCGGCTGTGCGCAATGTCACGACCATAAGTTCGATCCGATTTCGCAGCGCGAGTTCTACGAACTCTTCGCGTTTTTCAACAACGTGCCGGAACAGGGCCTGATTCGAGCCGATGATCCGCCGCCGCTCGTTGCTGTTCCGTCGCCCGAGCAGGAGAAGGCGCTGCAGGCGGCTGCGGCGGAAAGCAAGTCGGCCGCCGCGGCTTTTGCCGTGTTGCGCAAGGGGCTGACTGCGCGACTCGCCGAATGGGAACGCGAGGCCTCGGCCACGCTCCCCGCGCCGCCGGCGAACGCCGTCTTCCACGAATCGTTCGACGGTTCGCTTGCTCCGTCGCGGCGAGCGGTGGGGACGCCGCAAGTGTTTGAAGCCGGCATCCGCGGACAGGCCGCCGAGTTCGACGCCACGCGTCACGTTGAATTCGACGTGCCGCAATTCGAGCCGGATCGCCCCTGGACGATCGGGTTTTGGCTTCAGGCCGAAGGTTCGCTCGGGTGTCCGCTCTCGTGGATCGAACCGGACGGAGATCGCCGCGGCTTGGAAGCCGTGTGGCAAAAGGGACGCTTGCAAGTGAATCTCGTGCATCGCTGGAGCGACGGCGCGATCGAAGTTTCCACGGTCGAAGCCCTGACCGCGAAGATGTGGCATCAGGTGACGATCTCCTATGACGGTTCGCGGCGGGCCAAGGGACTGCACGTTTACTTCGACGGTCGGCCGACGACGCTCGAGGTACGGCGCGACACGCTCGACGGCACGCTCGCGAACGACGAGCCGCTCAGAGTCGGACGTCGCGATTCCGGGCTCGGGTTCTATGGTCGGATCGATGAGTTGCGAATCGTTCCCGAAAAGCTCGCCCCGCCCGCCGTCGCCGAATGGCATCGCGGGGAGCGATTGCGGGGCATCGTGGAGACGCCGGCCGCGAAGCGCGCGGCCGCCGATTCGGATCGCTTGCTCGACGATTATTTAGAACACTTCGGCGACGCCGAGACTCGACGGGCGCGACTTCGCATGACGTCTGCCGCGCGCGCCGAAGCGACGCTGCGGGCCGCGGTGCCGACGGCGCTCGTGATGCAGGAAATGGAGCAGCCGAGGCCGACGCACGTGCTCGAGCGCGGCCAATACGATCGACCGGGCGAGCTCGTCGGCCCCGACGTTCCGGAGGCCGTGGCGCCCTGGCCGACCGGCGCACCGCGCAACCGATGGGGGCTGGCGCGCTGGCTCGTGTCGCCCGAAAACTCGCTCACGCCGCGCGTCGCGGTGAATCGATTGTGGCAACATTGCTTCGGCGAGGGGCTGGTCCGCACGGTCGACGACTTCGGCTCGCAAGGGGAACCGCCGACGCATCCGGAATTGCTCGATTGGCTGGCGCGGAGGTTTCGCGAAGGCGGCTGGGACATGAAGGGGATGCTCCGCTTAATCGTCACATCGCGGACTTATCGGCAGCAGTCGGCCGTGCGCGTTGAGAACGATCCCGACAACCGGTTGCTCGCGCGCGGCCCTTCCGGCCGGCTTTCCGCCGAAATGCTCCGTGATCAAGCTCTCGACCTCTCCGGCATGCTGGTTCGCAAAATCGGCGGCCCGAGTGCGAAGCCTTATCAGCCGCCGGGGCTGTGGGAAGCGGTTTCTTATAACGGCGAAGAGACGTATCTACCCGACACCGGGGACGGTCTGCGCCGGCGCGGACTCTACACGTATGTGAAGCGGCAAGCGCCGCCCCCTGCACTGCTCGTGTTCGACGGCCCGACGCGGGAGAAGTGCACGCTGCGGCGAGCGCGCACCAACACGCCGCTACAAGCGCTCGTGCTGTTGAACGATCCGACGTTCGTCGAGGCGGCGCGCGAGTTGGCGCGCAGCGCGCTCGCGTCGGCCGGCGACGACGCGGCTCGACTCAGCGGCTTGGGGCGACGTGTTCTGCTGCGGGAATTGGAAGCGGACGAGGCGCAACTGCTCGCCGGGTTGCTTGCGCGCTCACGCGAGCGATTCGCGGCCGATCCGGCAGGCGCGGCGGAATTGCCGGCCGCGGGGGACGGCAAACACGGCGAACGCGATGCGTGCGAACTTGCGGCCTGGACCGTCGTAGCGCATACGCTGCTCAATCTTGACGAGGTTGTGACGAAACGATGACCGCGGACCGGCTGAATCGTCGCACGTTTCTTTCTCGAACCGGCCTCGGGCTGGGCGGGATGGCATTGGCCTCGCTTTGCGGCGGGGCGAACGCGGCGCCGCATTTTGCGCCGCGGGCCAAGCGAATCATCTATCTGTTCATGCACGGCGGGCCGTCGCAGCTCGATCTATTCGATCACAAGCCGAATCTCAAGCAGCTGCACGGCGAGGAACTTCCGGCTTCCGTGAGAGGCGATCAGCGGCTGACCGGCATGACGAGCGGTCAAAAGACGCTGCCGATCGCATCGTCGCTGTTTCGCTTCGCGCAGCACGGCGGGTCGGGGGCGTGGGTCAGCGAGTTGCTGCCGCAGACGGCCGCCGTCGCCGACGAACTTTGCATCGTGCGTTCGCTGCACACCGAGGCGATCAACCACGATCCGGCCGTCACGTATTTGCAGACCGGCCATCAGCAGCCGGGCCGTCCCAGTTTCGGGGCGTGGCTCAGCTACGGACTCGGCAGCGCCAATCGCGACTTGCCGGACTTCGTGGTCATGGTTTCTCGCGGCAGCGCGGCTCGCCCGGCCGATCCGCTCTACGCGCGGCTCTGGGGCTCCGGCTTTTTGCCGTCGAGCCATCAGGGGGTCGCGCTCCGCAGGAGCGGCGATCCGGTGCTATATCTTTCCAATCCCCCGGGCCTGAGCGCGGCGACGCGCCGCGATCAGCTCGACGTGGTCGCGGCGCTGAACGAGAAGCGATTCGCAGTCGAACACGATCCGGAGATCGAGACGCGGATCGCCCAGTATGAGATGGCGTTTCGGATGCAAACGTCGGTGCCCGACTTGGTCGAACTGCGCGACGAGAGCGCGGCGACGTTCGAAGCGTACGGGCCCCAGTCGCGCACGCCGGGGACGTTCGCGGCCAATTGCCTATTGGCCCGACGCATGGCGGAACGAGGCGTGCGGTTCATTCAACTCTACCATCGCGGCTGGGATCAGCATTACAACTTGCCGAGCGATCTGCGGCTGCAATGCGGCGACGTCGATCGTGCGGCCGCCGCGTTGGTGCGAGATCTCAAACAGCGCGGTTTGCTCGAGGAAACGCTCGTGGTGTGGGGCGGCGAGTTCGGACGCACCGTTTATTCGCAAGGCAAGCTGGAACCGACGAACCACGGTCGCGATCATCACGGCCGGTGTTTCACCATGTGGCTCGCCGGCGGCGGCATTCGGCCGGGCTTGCAATTCGGCGCGACGGACGATTTCTCGTTCAACGTGGTGCGCGACGGGGTGCACGTGCACGACCTGAACGCCACGCTGCTCCATCAACTCGGCCTCGACCACACGCGGCTGACCTACCGCTCGCAGGGTCGCGATTACCGGCTGACCGACGTCGCCGGCCAAGTCGTCGCCGGGATTCTGGCCTAGCGCGGCAGCGCTTACGGTACTGCTACATGCCGTCCTAGGCAGATGCGGAAACCGTCGCGCGAATCGGAGTAGCCGGGACCGCGCAGACCGAGCCGAACGGCACAGCGTGCGTTGCCGGGGACGTCAAAATAATTGCCGCCGCGGCACGCCGGGCGCCGGTCCTTGGTCACGAAAAACGGTTCTTCATGCGCCCCCTGCGGGTCGAAGTGATCCAACACGATTTCCCACACGCCGCCGCACATGTCGGCCAATCCAAAGCCGTTACGTCCCCGTTCGCCGTAGTGATCGACCGGCGAAACGAACGCAAAGCCGTCGCTCCACGGGGCCTTTGCCAACGGCCACGTTTTTCTCCGGCCGGGCAGAAAGTCGATCGCTGAGATGTTCAGTCTTCCTTCACCTTCCTCGAACTCGTCTCCCCACCAGAAAATCGCACGCTCGCGACCTCCGCGGCAACCGTATTCCCACTCGGCTTCGCTCGGCAATCGGTACTCCCAGCCGTCGGGTAGTCGGCCTGCGTCGCGTTCTCGTTTCGTAAGCCATGCGCAAAACGCCCGTCCGTCGTTCCAACTCACGCAGACCACGGGAAAGTCTTCGCGCATCGGAAAGTTAAAATTCGGGTCGCGCCAGCTCTTACCCGCCATCGATTTCCAAGGATGGACCACTTTTGTGGTCAGGCGATAACCATTCCATGCGGGGTCAAAGCATTGGGTTTCTCCGCCGTGCTTCTCGGCATCGCTGACATAGCCGCTTTCCTCGGTGAAGCGTCGGAATTGGCCGACGCTGACTTCCGTTCGTCCCATCCAAAGGCCGTTCTTGATTCTCGTCGATCGCGGATCGCCTTCCGGCTTTTCCCGCGTCGTCCCAGGAGTGGCGCCCCCTTCAATTCCGGTCGCCCAAGCCCGTTCTTCCGGTGTGCTCCCCATCAGGAAGTCGCCGGGAGGAAGGTAGATCACTTCCAAGGTCGTGCCGCCGCCCAGATCGATCTGTTTCGTCGCGCCCTTTGCAGGCTCGGCAGCTTGCATCGCAGCGTCTGCGTCTGCGAATCGAAAAAGGCTCGCGACGATCGTCGCCGCGCGGAGGATTGCCGCCGGCGGCATCTTAGACGGTTGCTTGGCTTTCGTCTTTCGAAGCCAAGCGGCTGTTTGCGGATGAGTATTCGGCACGGGGGAAATCATAGTGATTATCTCACGGAGGCGAGGCGTCACGGGTAGATGGTGGCCGCTTCCACACCTTCGATGCAAGCATATCGCTCAACAAAATAGAATTGACGTCGGCGACTCTCATTCAAACGTCGGCCGATCGGCGTGCGACTGTTATGTCGTACGCCTCCGTCACCGAGCAGATGCCGGCAGTATCGTGCGACAGGAAAGTCCATGAACGGCGTAGATGTGACCATGCCGCACGTATTCCTGTCCGGTCGCTCCAGGCGCGTAAGAATGCTCACGCCGGAGCGCGATGGGAATCGATGAAACCAACGAGCGGCCGATGTTCGAAAAGACGAGACGCTTCAACCTTTCGCCGGGTGCGCTATGCGAACTGCTCATTGGTCGACTATCGCAGTCGGGCTCGTCGGATGCTGTCTGCTGCAGGCGGCTTGGGTCCGCGGTGAACCAATTGATTCCCCCGCACTGTCGGTGAGCGCCGAACTGGAAACCGCGCCTCAGGTGCCGAGTGCGGAAGAAATAGCGGATCGCAGGAATAATTGGAGCGATCTTTGGCGGCCCGTTGCGCGACAGTCGCCCGAAGCAATCAATCCCTGGACGGGCCTCTACTTCGGCACGTCGATCGTCTTTGCGAAGCCGCACCTCAAAGAGTCGTTTCAAGCCAATATTCTTCAGCCTGCGACCGGCACGATGACGCTGGTGCCGTTTTCATCGGACTATCGGGCGGCGCCGCGCGCCTGGCTTGGTTTCGGAGGGCCGAACGGCTTCGGCGTGCAAACGCGTTATTGGGAGTACAATCAAGGGTTCAACCCCTTCGATTTCGTGACTAGTGCTACGGCGTTGCCCGGCGCTCAAGCGGTCACAGTCGTCCTGCCGGCGGCGATTCTGTCCACCATCCCCGGCGACGTGTTGTCGGTCCGTTCGGGAATCGAAATGCGTTCGCTCGATCTCGAAGGCACGGTGCGACACGAGTTGCAAGGTTCCCAACTGTTGATCAGCGGCGGCCTGCGTTATGCGATGATTCGGCAGGACTACGAAGCCCGGGTAATTTCCGGTGTATTCCCTTCGTCGCTCACTTGGGATCGGAAACTCGAAGGCGTCGGCCCGATAATCGGAGCCCAGTTACGCCGCCCCATCGGTCGCTCAAGTCTGGCTCTGGTGGGCGGCGGCCGGGCGGGGCTTATCTTTGCGAGCAAAGATATTCATCGCACCGCCGTCAATGCGTTGCCCGCGCCTCCGTCGAATCCCGTCGTCAACTTCGATAACGCCGACGAATTGCTGATGAACCTCGAAATGGAACTCGGCATGGAATGGTCGCGCCGTCTGAGCTTCGGCGACATCTTCCTGCGCGGCACCTACGAGGGGCAACTTTGGAGCGATTCGGGCGGCAGCGCTCTCGGTTACCTCGGTGTGGAAGGGTTCGGCGTTTCCGTGGGGTTCAGTCGATAGCCTTCTCATGTGATTGACGCATCGACCGACTTCAATCGTCGTTCATCGCCGCGGAGAAAACCGTACGCTTCGAACGCGCCGGTCGCCGTAAGCCCCGCTGCCGAGCTGCGGCATCGATTCTGTGGTGTTTTGCTAGCGGGCCGCTCGAATCTTGAATGCGGACAGGCTGAGGAGCCGGAACGGGGGCGGGGCGTCGGGGGGGAGCGAGCGCAGGACTTCGCTTAGTCTCGCGCGGGCCGCGGTCGCTTCTTTCTCGTCGGCGTCGGCGGGGAGGACTCGTTCTTCCACTGGGTCGCGGACGACGTCGAACATCCGGCCGTCGTTGTAAAGTTTGTAGCGTTCGTCGCGGACCACGCGGACGTCGTGGTACTCGTTGAGAATCCACCGTCGCGGCGGCGCGGCCGCTCGGCCGAGAAGGTAAGGAGCCAGCGAGCGGCCGTCGGGCGGATAGTTCGAGTCGAGCGTCGCGCCGGCGAACTCGCAGATCGTCGGGTACAGGTCCGTAAAATCGGCGAGGGGAATCGTGCGGCCGCCGGCAAATCGCGGCGGCGCATTGAACAGCAAGACGACGTTGCCTCCCGCTTCCGTCAGAGTGTAGAGCCCGCCGGCGACCGTGCGGCCATGGCGCCGCGTCGAGAGCGCGTGCTCCGTGCCGTTGTCGGAGGCGACGATGAGGATCGTCTCGTCGCGGAGTTTCAAACGATCGAGTTCGTCGACGATTTGGCCGACGATGTCGTCGGCGTAACGCAGCATGTCGGCGAACATTTCCGGCGCGGGCCGGCCGGCGTCGCGATTGCGGGGCGTCGGCACGACGTTTTCCGTAAACGAGCGCCCGTGCGTCAGCACCATCGGCAGATAGAGAAAGAACGGCCGGTCGTGCGGCCGGCGGAGAAACTCCATCGCGAAATCTCGCGAGACGTCGGGACCGAACTCGCCGCGGCGGACTTCACGCACGCCGTTGCGAAGGAAGACCGGATCCCAGTAGCGGCTCTCAATGTGCCGATTGAAGGCGACCGCTTCTTCATACGCTTCGCGACGAACGATGTCGCGAAACGTCGCGAAGCCTGCCGCATCGACTCGGTCGCGATCGATGCTGCCGGGCCAGGCCAAGTGCTCTTGGAAACCGTGCCGCTCGAGAATCTCCGGCTCGTCGTAGAGATTGTTGATCTGCCATTTGCCGGTCATCGCCGTCGCGTAGCCGGCATCGCGCAACAAGCGCGGGAAGATGATATCGCGCTCCGGTTGCAAGCCGCCCCCGGAATAGAGCGCGGCATCGTGATGCAAGCGGAAGCCGGTGGTGTGAGGGTAGCGACCGGTGAGCAGCACCGTTCGGCTGGGACCGCACACCGGCGGCGTGTAGCAATTCTCGACGCGCACGCCGGTCGCGGCCAGTTGGTCGATCCGCGGCGTGCACGAGGCTTCGCCGCCGTAGCAGCCGAACCACTCCTGCCCGACGTTGTCGAGCAGAATCAAAATGATGTTCGGTCGGGTCGCGGCGGCGGCCGAGTCGCCGGACTGGACGTAAGCCGCGACGGCGAGCCACGCAACGACGCATCTCAACGAGAATTTCTTGCGCGGCATGGTCCCTGCCGTTCGCGAGGAAGGTGGAACGATACGACGGCCGGCCGCTACGCTCCGATCGCGGCTGCGATCGCGTCGCCCATTTCCGACGTGCCGACTTTGCGGGCCTTCGCATCTTGCGAAGAGAAAATGTCGCCCGTGCGCAGCCCGGCGGCGATCGTCTTCGCAATGGCATCCTGCACGGCGGTTGCGGCCGCCGTTTCGCCGAAGCTGTATTGCAGCATGAGCCCGGCCGAGGCGATCTGTGCGATCGGGTTCGCCAGATTCTTTCCGGCGATGTCGGGTGCGGTGCCGCCCGCGGGTTCATAAACGCCGAACGTTTTTTCGCCAGTCGTTTGCCCCAGGCTGGCGCTGGGCAACATGCCGAGCGAACCGGCCAACGCGGCGGCTTCGTCGCTCAAAATGTCGCCGAACATGTTTTCGCAGAGCATCACGTCGAACTGCGTCGGCTTCAAAACGAGCTGCATCGCGCCGTTGTCGACGAACATGTGTTCCAGTTGCACGTCGGGGTATTCCTTGCCGACGCGAGTCACGACGTCGCGCCACAAGACGCCGTTTTCCAGCACGTTGGCTTTATCGATGCTCGTCAGCTTCTTGCGACGCAGGCGGGCTGCGCGAAAGCCGACATGGGCGATGCGCTCGATCTCCGCGGTCGTGTAGACCATGGAATCGATGGCCCGCTTGCCGCCCCCTTCCAGGTCTTCGATGGTCTTCGGCCGACCGAAATACATGCCGCCGGTGAGTTCGCGGACCACGAGAATATCGATGCCGTCACCTTGGCGTTCCGGTTGCAGCGGGCAGGCATGCGCCAGCGCTTTCGAGAGCACCACCGGCCGGAGATTGGCGAACAGACCGAATTCCTTGCGGAGCCGAAGGAGCGCGGCGCGTTCCGGGCGTTCTTCCTTGGGGATCGTCGGATCGCGGTCGGGCAATCCGACCGAACCGAACAACACGGCATCGCTGCGGCGACAGAGTTCGAGCGTCGCGTCGGGCAGCGCCTTGCCCGCGGCGTCGATGCCGGCCCAGCCGACCGGCGCCTCGGTGATCTCCAGCGAAAGTCCGTGCTTCTTTTCCACGGCGCGGAGCACCTTCACGGCTTCGCGCATCACTTCCGGACCGATCCCGTCGCCGGCCAACGCCGCGATTTTGTATTGCTTCGACATGCTGGATGGATTGCCTTACGGAGAAAAACGAATGCGAAACCGGGCGTGTGGGCGAGAATTGCGCCCCGTCACGGTGCGGTCGCGAGCTGGAAGTTCCGTATTGTGTCACCGCGGCCCGCTTCTTTCAATTGCTTGGGCAAAGCGGCTTTTGCGACGATTCGCCGGAGCGAGCTTTAGGCGAGAATATCTCGAACGACTCGGCCGGAGACGTCGGTGAGGCGGAAGTCGCGCCCCGCGTAGCGAAACGTCAGTCGTTCGTGATCGAAACCGAGCAGGTGCAAGATCGTCGCGTGCAGATCGTGCACGCTCGTCGGATTAGTCACGGCCTTGAAGCCGAATTCATCGGTCGCGCCGTAGGCCGTGCCCCCTCGGATGCCGCCGCCCGCCAGCCAGACCGAGAAGCCGTAGTGGTTGTGGTCGCGGCCGAGTTTCGACTTTCCGTCGCCGCCGAGTTCGACCGAAGGCGTACGCCCAAACTCGCCTCCCCAGATTACGAGCGTGTCGTCGAATAGTCCTCTCCGCTTGAGATCGTCGAGCAGTGCCGCGATCGGCCGATCGAGTTCGCCGGCGAGTTTGCGGTGATTCCCTTCGATGTTGTCGTGGTTGTCCCACGGCTGGCCTGCGCCATGCCACAGCTGCACGTAACGCACGCCCCGTTCCAGCAGCCGGCGCGCGATCAACGTCTGCCGGCCGTGGACGCCGTCGCCGTACATGGCCCGCGTCTGCGCCGTTTCGCGCGACAAATCAAAGGCCTCGGCCGCCTCGGTCTGCATGCGGAACGCCAATTCAAACGACTGGATGCGGGCCTCCAGCCGATCGTCGATTCGTGCGTCGCGGTGCGCGGCATTGAGACGTCGGAGCAAGTCGAGCTGGCGTCGCTGCACCGTCGTGGCGGCATGCGGGTGCGAAATGTTCTCGATGATCTTGTCGAGCTGTTCGTGCTTCGGGTCGATGAACGTTCCCTGATAGGCGCCCGGCAGGAACGCCGCTTGCCAGTTTTCGGTGTCTTTGATCGGTAGCCCGCCGGGACACATCGCGATGAATCCCGGTAGGTTTTCGTTCTCCGTTCCAAGTCCGTAGAGCGTCCAAGCTCCGAGACTCGGCCGAGGTTGTACCGAGTCGCCGCAGTTCATCAGCATCAGCGACGGTTCGTGATTCGGTACTTGCGCATACATTGAGCGGACGACGGCGATGCTGTCGGCGTGCCGGGCGGTTTGCGAGAAGATTTCGCTGATCTCGAGGCCGCTCTCGCCGTACTTGCGAAATCGGAACGGCGAGGGAAAAGCCGCGCCGGTTTTGCGCTCGGTTTGAAGCGTTTCCGGAAGAGATCGACCAGCGTATTTCGCGAGCGCCGGCTTCGGATCGAACGTGTCGACGTGCGACGGGCCGCCGTTGCAGAAGAATTGAATCACGCGCTTGACTTTGGGAGCAAAGTGCGGGCTCTTGGGCGCCGGCCGACCGACGGCGGATGCGGCTGCTCCGGCGTCGATCAATAGCCCGGTCAATCCCAGAGCGCCGAGGCCGCTTCCTGCGCGGGCGAGCCATTCACGCCGACTTGAAATCATGACGGTTCTCTAATCGATGAAAGCAAACTCGTTCGACGTCAGGAGCACCTGCGCCAACTGTTCCCACGGATCGAGCTGACGGGTTGCCTGCGCGGCGAAATCTCGACGCGAATCCCATTTCCCCGTGGGGCCGATGATCGTCGTCGTCCAACGGAACTGATTGTGGCTGAGCAGACTTCCGCGATCGACGACGAAGTCGATCGTGTCGCCCGCTTTAACGTCGACAGAGTCGATTCGGAGATCGGCCTTGTCGTGGTGCACCCCGGCCGAAGCCAATAATCCCTGCCTACTTGCTACGACGAAACCACGCACACCCTTGCCTTGCGTCGGCTCGTGAGTCAGCTGGGAGGCGATTGCTACGGTAAGATCGACCGGAGCGGTCCAACGACGGACGACCGCGTGCGCAAGGTCGTTACCCGGATGCCCCCCTTCGGCCGTGAGCTGCGCCCAACCGAGTCGACCGTCGGGATACGTCGAACTGCCCTGCCATGCGGTTCCGTTGAAGTAGGGAAGCTTCTCGAAGTCGACGAGCCGCTCGCTCGCCGAGTCGTAGCGGCCGTAGCCGTACCGCCAATCGGCGACGGTCCGAGGAGCTTCGTTCGTCACATCGCGCCGCGCCGTAGCGAGGAATTGCAATGCCGCGTTCATTTCGTCATTCGAAGGCAAGCGTTGCAGAGTCGCCGCATAGAGCCCGCGGATTCGCTCCGGATCGGCGGCGCCGTCCGTACGCTTGGCGACCGCCTCGGCGTACTCGATCACCAGCGGATGGTTCATGAGAAACAGCGCTTGCTGCGGCACCGTGGTGTCGCTCCGTTGCGGAATGTGCAAATCGGGATTGGCGAAGTCGAAGACTCGCAGGGCAGTCGGAAAAAACTGCCGGTCGATCGACCCGTAGAGCGAACGGCGACGAAAGTCCGCGGAAAACAGGTCGCCCGGTCGGCCGCCGACGGCTCGATCGATTCGGCCCGCGGCGGCGAGCAGCGAATCGCGAAGTTCCTCAAACGACAGCCTTCGCGGATTCAGTCGCCACAGCAAGCGGTTCTCCGGGTCGATTTGTCGGGCACGCGCCAAGTGAGCCGAATCGTCGGGGCCGAACGAGCTTTGACGATACGCGCCCGAAAGCAGGATGCGTCGATGAAGTTTCTTGAGCGACCAACCGTCGGCAATGAATCGCGATGTGAGCCAGTCCAGCAATTCCGGGTGGCTCGGCGGTTCGGCGCGCGTGCCGAAGTCGCTGGGCGTGCGAACCAAGCCTGCTCCCATGTGATGCTGCCAGACGCGATTGACGATGACGCGCGCCGTCAGCGGATTCTTAGGATCGACGATAGCTTGGGCTAATTCCCGGCGACCGCTGCCGTGCGCGAAGGGGCGGCGATTCGCGCCCGCGATCACTTCGAGGAATTGCCGCGGAACCTCGTCGCCCGGTTGCGCCGGATTGCCGCGTCGAAAAACACGGGGCGTCGCCGGAGGATCTCGGTCGGTGAGAATGGCGGCATGCTTGGGAGCCGACGGAGATTGAAGCAGCCAATTGTCGACTTCGTTCTGCAGTTTCCAGAGTTCAGTGCATGACGCGGAGTCGAAGTAGTATTCGATATTGACGATCGGTTCATCCGGCACCTCGCAGGGGCCGGTGCGGTCGTACAACACCTGGCGAAGCGCCTCGGCATGCGGGTCGGCCAGGCGCTCGGGCGGCGGTGCTTGCGATTTCGCGGCCGCTTGCCACTGTTGTTCGACCTGCGCGAAAAGCTCGCCGTAGCGGGCCGCGACTTCGGCCATCGATTTCGGCGGCGCGGTAAATTTCTTGGCGACGAGCGCGTTGATCTCGTTCGGCCGCCCTTCGGCGAGCGACTTGGTGATTACGACGGATTGTGTCGCAAACTTGCTTGCCGGGATCTCGGCAAAAGCGTGCCAAGCGATGAACACCGGATCATGTCGCTTCGCAGCGGCCTTTAAGTAGGCCTCCCAACGGCGCACGAACGTCGGCAGCAGATCGGCTTTCGCCAGAATCTGGTCGAACCCTTCCGGAGGGTATTTTTGCAGTTCAAGCTGCGCGGCGAGATAGTCGCCGGCTCGGGATCGCACGCGGGCCGAGGTTTCGCTACGTCGTGCGGCCAGAGTTTCGGCCAGCTTCTTGCGGCGTGAAGCGAGCTCCTTAGTGAATGCGGGATCGCCGTTCGCTCGCTCTTCAGATTCGATCGGCACTAAGCGTTCGACCGAGCTTTGCAGCACGCCGTAGAGAGAATAGTAATCCTTCGTCGGAATCGGATCGTATTTGTGGTCATGGCAACGAGCGCACGACACGGTGAGTCCCATGGTGCCGCGGGTGAGCACGTCGATTCGGTCGTCGATGATGTCACGTTGCACGCCCAAAAAGCGGCGGCCTAAGGTGAGAAATCCCATCGCGGCGAGGTCCGCCGAGCCGAAGCCGGACGAGCCGACGCCGCCGGTCAATTCATCGCCCGCGATCTGTAAGAGCAAGAAGCGATCGTAAGGCATGTCGTCGTTGAGTGCCCGCACGACCCAGTCGCGATAGACCCAGGC
The DNA here is from genome assembly GCA_016793115.1 of Planctomycetaceae bacterium. GTDB lineage: Bacteria > Planctomycetota > Planctomycetia > Pirellulales > PNKZ01 > PNKZ01. Next base: position 63,646 of record JAEUIN010000259.1, on the reverse strand, counting down.
GTGCACCCATTTTCGTTGCTCGCGGGCGTAGACGTAGCCTTTGGTGTCGGAATAGCGCGCGATATCCAGCCAATGGCGCGCCCACTGCTCGCCGTAGTGCGGCGAGGCGAGAAGTCGGTCGACCAAACGCTCGTATGCGTTCGGATCGCGGTCGCTTGCGAACGCCTCCACCTCGGCGGCCGAAGGCGGGAGACCGGTGAGATCGTAGGCCAGGCGACGGATTAGCGTTCGCCGGTCGGCCGGGGGCGAGGCCGTCAACTGGTTCTTTGCGAGTTGCGATCGCCAAAAATCGTCGATGGGATTGGCCGCAGGACCGCCGGCGGCGCTCGGCACGGGAGGATCGACGACGGGTTGAAACGCCCAGTGGTTTTTCGCCGCTTCAGCCGGCGACCGAACCTGAGTTGCGGAGCGGGGATCGTAGGCTCCGCGTCGGACCCATTCGGTCAGGACGGCGATTTCTCGGTCGTTCAGCTTTCGGTCCGGCGGCATCTGCAGCGTGTCGTCGGCGTAACGCACGGCTTGGATCAACAAGCTTGCTTCCGGCCGGCCCGGCACGACGGCCGGACCGCGGTCGCCCCCGATTTGCCAGCCGGCGCGCGAATCCAAACGCAGGCCGTCTTCTTGCTTCTTGTCGCCATGACATTCGAGGCAGCGCTCAACGAGCAGTGGCCGAACCTGGGCCTCGAAGAAGTCGGCTTCCGCTAAGACGCTCGGCTGAGCTTCGGCTCGGGCGACGAATAGCGCGACGGCGCAGACCAGGAACCATGCCGCTCGGAGCAGCATCCGCCGAAGACCGGTTTTAAGGCGTCGTTCTTCCATGCCGAGGTCCTATGGCCGAATCGCGTTAGCGCTCGATTATAGTCGGCCCGCAGGCAGGCCGCGGCGCGTGATGACCCGGTTGTCTTACAAATGACCGATCGTCGATCCGAGCGTCGCCGACACACATTTCACCGACGCTCGCGGCTAAGCGCGTTAGAATGAGCCTGCAAGTTTTTGGAACTTTAGGAGATTCCATCATGCCATGTGTTCATCTCACTCAGTTGATTCAGCTCTGCGAGCAATCTCAGGTGCGGCTTTCGAGTTCGGATTTGATCCATATCGTCTGCACGCAGTGCGACAAACACGAGGTTTGCCCGTCGGAGTTGCTCGTCGAAGAGGGTCGCGAGGCCGACGACGACCAGAGCGCCACGAAATCAAAAGGGGAAGCCGCGTCGAGCTGACCGCCGGCTATCGAAACAGGTCCGCACCGCGCAGCGATGGCGCGGAAAATATAGAAAGCGCGCCGCGACGCGGCGAGCGGTGAGTCGGCCGCGCTCGAATCTCGCGGCCCATTGTTGACAGCCGGTTGCGGTGCGGCCTACGCTGCGGAAATCCGCTCGGCTTCCTTCCTTGGTTCGTTCCTTCCCTCCTTCAGTTCGACGATGGCGACGGCGAAGAGTTCGGCGCTTCCGGCTCGAGTCGCGTTCATCGGCCGATGCTGCGGTTCTCAACGCCTTGAAAGTTGCGCATGGTATTTCGCTCGCGAGTCGGCGTCGTTACGCTGCTGTCCGCTTTCTTCTTAAGTCCGACGATCGCCGTCGTGGCGGCTGATGCGCCCGCGCCGAATTTCGAGCTTGCGCCCGACGATTGGCCTTGGTGGCGCGGGCCGACGCGCGACGGCGTCGCGGCGGCGCATCAAAAGCCGCCGCTCGTTTGGAGCGAGACGCAAAATGTCGTCTGGAAGAGCCCCGTGCCCGGCCGCGGTCACAGCTCCCCGACGGTCGTCGGCGACCGGGTGTATCTCACTACGGCCGACGTCGAGCGGGGAACGCAATCCGTCTTGTGCTTCGATCGCACGAATGGGCGTTCGCTTTGGACGACGATCGTCCACACGGGAGGGCTGCCGGAGAAGGGGCACCAAAAGAATTCCCAGGCATCATCCTCGGTCGCCTGCGACGGTCGCCGACTTTACGTCAACTTTCTCAACGGCGACGCCGTCTACACGACGGCACTCGATCTCGACGGCAGACGGCTTTGGCAGACCAAGGTCGACGACTTCGTCATTCATCAAGGCTTCGGTTCCTCGCCGGCGCTCTACAAGTCGTTGGTCATCGTGTCGGCCGACAACAAAGGGGGCGGGGCCGTGGCCGCTCTCGATCGCGTCGACGGTCGTGTCGTATGGCGGATCGAGCGGCCTGCTTTGCCGAATTACACTTCGCCGATCATTTTGAATGTCGCCGGCAAAGACCAACTCCTGCTGACCGGTTGTGATTTGGTGACGAGCCTCGATCCGCTCACCGGGCAAAAACTTTGGGAGATTCCCGGTTCGACGACGGAAGTCGTGACCTCGACGGTGACCGACGGCCGGCGTGTGTTCTCCAGCGGCGGCTATCCCAAGAACCATCTGGCGGCGATCGCGGCCGACGGCTCCGGCAAGATTGAATGGGAAAGCGATTCGCGCGTTTATGTCCCGTCGTTGCTGACTCGCGACGGATACCTGTACGGCGTGCTCGACAACGGCGTCGCCGTGTGTTGGGAAAGCTCCACCGGCAAAGAGATTTGGAAGGAACGGCTCGGCGGCACGTTTAGTTCTTCGCCGGTCATGGTCGGCGACCTGATCTTTGCAATCGACGAGACGGGGAAGGCCGCGATCTTCCGGGCCTCGCCGACGGAGTTCGAAGCCATGGGGTCGAATCAGTTGGGGGACGAAGCGTTCGCCTCGCCGACGGTTTGCGGCGATCGGATATATCTGCGCGTCGCGACGACGACCGACGGCGTTCGGCAAGAGACGTTGTACTGCCTCGGGAAACGCTAATCGCCCCGTCGTGAAAGTGGGCGTTTGGAGTAGCGCAAACTTACTTGGAAACTTGAGATTCGAATCATGAAGATCCGCAGCTTGCTTTTAATTCTCGCGTCGCTAATTACGCCGTCGTTCGCCGTCGCCGCCGAGCCCATGCCGCCCGCCGGATTTCGAGCGCTGTTCAACGGGCGTGATCTCACCGGCTGGCACGGGTTGAATCCTCACTCGGTAGCCAAGCTTCAGGGAGCGAAACTTGAGGAATCGCTGAAAAAGATGCGTGCGGAGTTCGGCGACCATTGGCGGGTTGAGAACGGCGAACTGGTGAATATCGGCACCGGACCGTATGCCACGACGGATCAAGACTTCGGCGATATCGAATTGCTGATCGAATACAAAACGGTACCGAAGGCGGACAGCGGCATCTATTTGCGCGGAATGCCGCAGGTGCAGATCTGGGACATCAACCAACCAAGCCTCCCCGAGCGTCCTGATCGCAATCCCAACAAGGGATCGGGCGGGCTGTTCAACAACACGCCGAAGACCCCGGGCCGCGATCCGCTCGTGGTGGCCGATAAGCCGTTCGGGGAATGGAACGCTTTTCGGATCCGCCAGATTGGAGCCCGCACGTGGGTGTGGCTGAACGACAAACTCGTCGTCGACGGCGCGGTGATGGAAAACTACGTCGACCGCTCCAAGCCGCTGCCGGCGACCGGGCCGATCATGCTGCAAACGCACGGCGGCGAGATCCGATGGCGGAATATTTTCGTGCGCGAAATCGGAGCCGACGAAGCGCAAAAGATTCTGGCAGCGGCGAATGCGAAGTCGTAGGAACGATCTATGCGAGCGCCGAATTTCGGTGAGGACCACGCGCGGATCGAGATGTAAACGCTCTTAGTTAGGTGAAAAATGCGCAAGCTGATGTCGGCTTTAGTGGCGATTCTCACGGCGTTTAGCGTCGTCGGCGCGCATGCCCAGCCGTCCCCTGACATACAGGCGGATGCGGCCGCCAAGCCGGCTCTCACTTGGAAGGCCGCGGCGGCGACCGCCGTGATTACGCCGAAGGACAACATGTGGATGGCGGGCTACGCCGCACGGAAGGCGCCTTCCGAAGGGGTTGCTCAGCAATTGTTTGCCAAAGCATTGGCGCTCGAGGGGACCGTAGGCGGGCCCTTTGTGCTGGTCACGTCGGACATCATCGGAATTCGCCGCGAGGTGCGCGACGCCGTCGCCGAGCGTTGCCGATCGGAATTCGCTTTGCCGCCGGAGCGACTATTGTTGAACGCTTCGCACACGCACTGCGGTCCGGAGTATCGCCCCCGCGCCGGACGTGAGGAGGAAGCGAAGAATTATCAACGGTTTCTCGAAGAGACGTTGGTGCGGATCGTCGGCGAAGCGCTGCGGAAGCGCAAGCCGGCGGCCGTCGGCTACACGCAAGCTCGTTGCGGATTCGCGATGAACCGTCGCCGCAACTACGCCCTCGCCGCCGGCGACCCGTTGGCCTCGCGAGCCCCCACGTACGACGGTCCGGTCGATCACGACGTGCCGGTGCTCACCGTGCGCGACGAGTCGGGCGCTCTGCTTGCCGTGGCGTTCGGTTATGCCTGCCACAACACCACGTTGAGTTCCGTGACGGTTCCGCCGGAGCCGCCGCGCTACCTGTTTAACGGCGACTACGCCGGGTTTGCGCAAGAGCATTTGCAGAAGTCGTTTCCCGACTGCACGGCCATGTTCGTCAATGGTTGCAGCGGCGACCAGAATCCGTACCCTCGTCGCGACGAAGTCCCCGGCGTGTTGCCGCTGCAACTGGCGGAACACCATGGCCGGACGCTTGCGTATTCCGTCGTCGCGGCGATGAACGCCGGAGAGCGGCCGCTTACAGGAGCGATTCAGGCGGCAATCGGCGACGTCGAACTGACGCGCAACGGCGGCAAGCCGAGCCACAGTTATCCGGTGCAAGTGGTCCGCTTCGGCGACCAAGTGACGTTGGCGGCCCTGGGCAGCGAAACGGTCGTCGACTATGCGTTGCGGCTGAAGGGCGAGCTCAAATCGCCTCTCGTCTGGGTCGCGGGCTACACCAACGACTACTCGGGGTATGTTCCGAGTCGGCGCGTGGCCGTCGAAGGGGGTTATGAGGCGGCCAACGATTTTTCGCTCGACGTCGAGGACCGGATCGTCGGGCAAGTTCGCCGCTTGCTCGGCAAAGTGAACGGCGTCGCAGCCGACTGACGACGGCACCGATCTCGCTGCCGAGCAAGGCCGCTTAATTATTGATGTTGTTCAGGAAGTAGTTGAAGCTGACGTTGCCGAGCACGATGTTCGCGGCGAGTTCGGCCGGCGTGTACTGCAGCATGATGTAGTCGCCCGGTTGGATGAGGATTCGCTCTGAGCTATTGACGATGGCCGTATTGAGATTGATCCGGATCGGGACCGTGCCGCCGTTCGGCAGGCGGCGGACCACGATGATCTGAGTGGCCGGAATGATGCCGGAGCTGCCGCCTCCGCCGCCTCCGAATCCGCCGCGACCAAGGCTCCCGGACGTGACGCCGGTGCCCGCCGAGTGCCCCGCGATCGACATCGCGGCCAAGACGTCGAGGTCGTAGTCGCGCGGCAGCGGATGCTCGCCGCCGTGCAGCAGCCCGCCGGTGTAGAACACTTCGCGCTCGCGGGTTTCGATGAAGATCACGTCGCCGGTCTTCAAGATGATGTCGTCTTCCGAGAGTTTTCGCTGGGGCATGCCGGGTTCGGCGCGGAGCGGAATGCGCACGATATCGGCATTCGGCGAAGCCCAAGCTTGCGCGCCGGCGTAATCGTTCATACGCATCATTTCTTGCAGTAGGCACTCGCGGTGCGTCGCATCGGCGAATTTGCCCCGCAGAATGATCACTTCGTTCTGAGCGTCGAGACCGGGCAGGCCTCCCGATTTGGCCAAAGCGTGCATGACGTCGCTTTCGTCGGCCGGTAAGTCGACGGCAAAAACGCTCCCGCGCTTCGCGGGGCCGACGAGGATGCCGCCGGCGGACGGCTGCGCCGCGCCGGAATCCTCGCGGACGACCAGCACTTGATTCGTTCGCTTTCGCATCAGCGTGACGACGATCTTCACGTTGTCGTTCGCGAAGATCTGGCTGTCGATGTACCGGCGGCGAACTTCGCTCTCCACTTGCGTCAGCGTCATCCCCGTCACCTTGATCGGGTCGATCATCGGCAAGACCAGCGTGCCGTCGTCGCGGACGGGAATGGGATAGCCCATCGACGGCGCCATCGTGCTGTCTTCCGGAAAGTGCGTCGGCGGTAGTTGCTCTTTGTCGTCGCCGAGCGCTCCGGGAATAAAAATACCGAGGATATCCCGCGGGCCGAGCATGTAGAGCTCGGGCGGATCGGCGCGCAAGCTCAACAGATTGATGGGCTCCTTGAGGGCCCGCGGACGCGCGAGCATCCACTCCGGTACGCGCTGGACCGGCACGGCTTTGCATTGCGCGAGCGAGCAACCGCCGCTAACGAGGCAACCGAGCAGTAAAAGGGCGTATGAGACCTTCATAGTTTTGCTCAACGAAGACTTGGTGCCGACGATGCGTACGGCGCGATGAACGGGAATCGTTGTGAGTTGACGGAATGCATACGGCGTTACGGCGCCATGCCGGGGGCCGTGAAAAGCCGGTTGGGCTGGGGGATCGTCGTCTGTCGAGGCGCTTGCATGGGCTGCGACGGCCGTTGCGCCGTCGTCGCACTTTCGATCTCCGGCGCTTCGAACAACGGCCCGCGTGTTTCGACCCGCTCCTCGGCCGGCAGAATCTCGCCGTCGTATTCCAACTGCTTGATTTCTTCGAAAAGCGGAGCGGTATAGACGACCGGCTTCGACTTGGATTCGTCGTCCGGCTTCCGGATCGGATTCTTGACTTTGTCGTGGCCGGGGGTCGGGCTGCGCGGCTCTTTGGGCAATGTCGAATCAGGTTCGCGGTCTTGTTTCAATTCGGTCGTCGGTGCCGGCGGAGTGGGCTGCATGCCGCCGACCGTATCTTTGCCGGTTGCGGCCGGCGCCTCTTGGATGTCGAGCGGCACGTCCGCCGGCGGCAGAGTCGGAATCTCTTCGACCGAATCGGGTTCGACTGCAACGATCCGTGTCGCGTACGGCGACGGCGCCCAAGAGGTAGGCAACTTGCTGCCGCCGCCGCGACCGTGGCTCAACGCGACCGCCGCGCCTTCTTGATAGCCTCTGAACCAAGCCCGGATGAGATCCTGACCTTGGGCCGTTTCATATTTGCCGCCCCAATAGCACTGGGGCGGGAAGAGCGGCACGGTTCCATCGGAGCCTTGAGCGACGTCGTAGTAACCCTGCACGAAGCCGCGGCCGAAGTGCTCCCGAACGCAAAGCGGCATCGAACGCAGTTGTCGGTCGTGGTGCGCCGCCTTCCATGCGCCGTGCGCCGCCGCACGATGACGTGCCGCGATGGAGAGATCGGCGTAGTACGAGCAACCGCCGCAGGTCGCCAACGTCGCCAGCACAAGAAATCGGAGCCAAGCCATGTTCGGCCCATCCGCTAGTTGCGCAATCAAAAAAAAACCACGGAGCCGGATCGACGGATCAGCCCCTCCGCGGTTGTATTCGGATTGGACCAATTACAAGCCGCGAAGTGATTAAGCGCGGCGGAGCAATCGATACGGTTTGACTGTCTTCAACGGCGGCAACGAGGGATCGGCTTGGAACGAACGCACGGGCGACGACCGTGACGCCGGTGATTCCGGCGGTTCGGCTCGTCGCAAATCGATGTCTTGAAGCGAAGTTACGACGTATGCCGTCTGGTCCGATTGGTGCCCCCGACGCGGCGGGAGGACCTCGAACGCAACCCCGACGACTCGGGGCACCGCGACGGCATGATCGTGAGAACCCTCACAACCGGAACGCAGCGAGCGAAATGCGATTTGCGATTTTTTCAGGCTTTTTTTTAGGCCGGTCGCGTCATACCGACGGTATCGAATTTAACGGCCCGGAAGCCGCTTGCGACCAGGGCCGGCCGATTGCCGAGGCATGCCGGCGGGATGTTCGCGGCGGCGGCCGCTCGGCGGCGACCGTCAAGCGATTGGACGGGGGTATTTCGGGAACTAAAAACCCCGCGAATGCTCGGCGAGCGAGCCGTCGTAAGATCGGAAACCGTACCTGACGGCGGTCGGCGGACGGAACCGGCGGCGCATAAAAAAACCCCGGCAAGTCAACGACTTACCGAGGTTTCAGCGGAGAGGATGGGATTTGAACCCATGGTACGGTTTGACCCGTACACCGGTTTAGCAAACCGGCGCTTTCGACCACTCAGCCACCTCTCCTTAGGCCGGGCGACGGCGGTGCGGACCGCCGACGTCCAAGCTCGCCAATTCTAGGGTTTCTTTCGTCTCATGCAAGCCGGTTCCCGCAGTCGTATTTCCCGTATCACACCTAAAATAAGCATCCTTTTCACGTCCGGGCGGCTTACCATGCAACGGCTCGCCGCCGACCGTCGATTCGTACGTTACGGTTGTCGGTAGCACCGTACGCAAGTGTCGAGTCTCCGTCTCGGCCGGCGACGTGAGAGGGCTACGATTATCGATTCGCTTCCGAAGGTAATTCGAATGACGTTGCTGCGCTCACTTGGGTTCGCGACGGTCGTCCTGATCGGCGCGCTTCCTTCCTCGTTTGCCGCCGAACTGTCGACGCGCCTGTCGGCACGAAACAGCCTCACGGCCGCTGCCTTGCAAGCACACGTCGCCGTGCTGGCCGACGACACATTCGAAGGGCGCGAAGCCGGCAAACGAGGCGGTCGTGCGGCCGCCGGCTATCTCGTCGAGAAGCTCAAAAGCTTCGGCTTGCAAGGTGCGGGCGACAGCGGCGGCTTTCTGCAGGAATTTCATCCCGAGCGACGCAACGTGCTCGCCCAACTCCCCGGATCCGATCCGGAACTCCGCAAAGAAGTGATCATCATTTGCGCGCACTACGATCACGTGGGCTACGGCAACTCGCGCAATAGCTTCGGCCCCTTCGGCTACATCCATAACGGCGCCGACGACAACGCGAGCGGAGTTGCGGGCGTGCTCGAAGCGGCGCGCGTATTATCGGAACTCAAAGCTCCGCTGAAGCGCACGATTATGTTCGCCTTTTGGGACGCCGAAGAATCGGGGTTGTTCGGTTCCAAGCATTGGCTCGCGCGTCCGACGGCGACGCTCGCCGACGTGCGCTTCGTCGTTAACCTCGACATGATCGGCCGCCTCCGCAACGACCAAGTGGAAGTCTACGGCTCGCGCACCGCCGCCGGGGCCCGCGCGCTGCTGACCGGAGCGAACGTCGAAGAGCGTTTGACGTTCGACTACAAATGGGAAATGCGCGAAGACAGCGATCACGCTCCTTTCTTTCACAAGCGCATTCCGGTCGTCATGCTCCACACCGGCAAGCACGACGACTATCACCGCCCGAGCGACGACGTCGAGAAGCTCAACTACGACGGCATTTTGAAAGTGTCGCGCGTCGTGTTAGAAACCCTAATCGCCGTGGCCGATGCCGACGAATTGCCTCGCTTCCGCTTGGAATCGGTCAATGAAGCGGTTTCCGAACGCCGCCGAGAGGCGTTTGAACTTCCGTACCCGACGCCGCCGGGGCGACTGGGCGTTTCCTGGCATCACGTCGACGACGACGGGATTCATATTTCGCATGTTCAAGTCGGCACGCCCGCCTTCGCGGCGGGGCTGCGCCACGGCGAACGGATCGCCGAATGGGACGGCCACGAGTTGAATTCGGAAGAACAATTTCAGCGGCTGGTGATGCAACAAGCGGAGCCGGTCAATTTGACCGTGGTCGGCCGCGACGGAACCAGCCGCGAAGTCGCCGTCGAGCTCCAAGGTTCTCCCGTGCGAATCGGCGTCAGTTGGGCGGAAGACGACGCCGAGCCCGGAAGCGTGCTCGTTAAACGGGTCGTGGACAACTCTCCGGCCCAGCGAGCCGGCCTGCTGACGCGCGACCGGATCGTCCAGATCAACGGAAAGTCGTTCCGGTCGGTTCCGGAATTCGAAGCTCGACTGGATGAAGCCCAAGGCAAGCTCACATTCACGGTCGATCGCGACGGCGTCCTCGAGACGCTTGAACTGCAGCTCGACACGGGCGCCTGACTCCCGCTCCGTTTCCTTTCGTCGACGGCAATTCCGACTCGATGCCGGAACTCGACGAACGCGAGTCGGTGCGCATCTATTCGGTCGATAGTTGCGCACCCCTATTGTCTTACTTAAATCCGCGCATCTATCGGCGAAATAGTTGCGCGGTTTGCGCAACAAAACTCGACGCAACTCAACGCGAGCGACGATCAAAAAATCGGCGTGTCGACGAACGTCCGCCGTCCGCACCCCCTCGCTCGTCCGAACCGTCGTCGCCAAGCTCCGCGTTTTGCGCACCATCCGGCACCATAGCAAAGGCGCGGAGCCGCTTCGAGGAAATTTTTTGGCCGGCCACTTCCGACGCTTGACGCGCGGCGCCAGATCTCGGCGGAACAGGCAAAGCGAAATGTTCGCCGCAACTACCAAGCCCGCGTGCGCAGCAGGGCTTGGTGTTGTCGAAAGGCTTCCGCCGCTGCGACGCCGGCTTGCGAGCCGCGGGCCGCGGCTTGGCGGACGAGGAGTTCCTCCAGCGGCGTGAAGTCGCGGTCGCCCGAGCGTTGCAACTGGCTGCGGTGGCAGGCCAGCATTTGCTGTTTCAGGCCGACGTAGTCGGAGACGTCGACGTAGAACGCCGGTTGAAAGCCGAGCATTTCCAGCGAGTCGCAGAACCAGAGCGCGGGCGGAGTCGTCAGCGGTTCGCTCGGCGTGCGATGTCCGCGCGACGAACAAAACCATGACGCCGCCTCGGCCAAGGCCGACGCGGCCCGATGGTCCGAGTGATAGTCGTCCGGGGTGTGAGCGAGCATGAGCGTCGGCCGAAATCGTCGCACGATTTCAATCAGGCGCAACCGTGACGGATAGTCGTCGGTGAGTTCGCCGTCGGCGAAATCGCCGAAGTAAGTCTCCGCGCCGAGCAAATGCGCCGCTTCGGCCGCTTCTTGCTGCCGCTGGCGGGCCAGTTCCGGAACCGGCGTCACCGGCTGGCCCTTGTCGCCGCGGCAGAGAATGCACAAGGCGATCTCCGCGCCGTCGTCGCGCGCTCGCGCCAATGTGCCCGCGCACAGAAGTTCGGCGTCGTCGGGATGTGCCAACACGGCCAGCACGCGTTCGTCGGTAAACGAGAATTGAACCGGCATCGAAACAACTCCGAAAGCTAGCGCAAGCGAATGTCGGGAACTTCGGCGACCTGCCGTGCGGCGGTCAAGCGGGCGTCGGGATGGCCGCGCACGAGCGAGGCCGGGCAAGCCGAGGTGATCGGTCCGTGCAGCACGCGCCGGACCACGGCCGCCTGCCACGGACGATTACAATACAATCGGATGGAGCGCGCCGCGAGGATTTCTCGCATCCCAATGGTGACGGCGCGCCGCGGCACGACCGAAATCTCGCCGCCGACCGTGACGCTGTTGATCGTGCGCGTCTCGCGGGCCAGTGAAAGCACGCGCGTCGGCAAGTCGGCGAATTGCTCGCGGGACACGGTCTCGCCCGGCTCCGGCGGCTCGTTAAACGCCAGATGGCCGTTGATGCCGATCCCGCCGTAGCAGACGTCGACGCCGCCGCCGGCCGCGATGAGTTCGCCGATCGCCTCCGGACGCTGCGGATCGGGAAACACGCGATTTTCCGACCGCGGCGCGAGATTCGCCGGCAAAAGATCGTAGAAGGCCCGCCGCATGTAGCCGCGAAAGCTGAGCGGATGAGTCGCGTCGAGCCAGTGATCGGAATCGTCGAGGTATTCGTCCATGTTGATAAACACGGCGCTACGGCAATCGAGCTCGGCGGCGGCGATTTTCTCGGCGAGCACCGGGAACTGATCGACGGGGCCGACCGGGATGATGAACACGGGAGCACGCCCCGAATCGAGTGCGGCACGCAGCGCCTCGAACATGTCGTCGGCCATGGCCTGCGCGATCGACGCATCGTCCAGCAAGCGGACTCGCACGCCGGTGCCTTCGCCGAGTCGGGCGGCGGGAACGTTCAGATAGTCGGGGTAATTGGCGGGCATGACGCGGTCCAGAATGCGGCGAGCGAACTACAATGCGACGATCGCGCCGGTGTCGACCGACTGCTGGGCCGCATTGCACATGTGGACCGACCAGCGACCGTCGAGAGCCGTGGCCCGCGGTTGAATTCCCTCGCGGACGACGCGAACCATCATCGCCATTTCGTCTTCGAGCTCAAACACCTCGCCGCTCATGCGATCGAGCTTGACGTCGTACAGATGTTCGCCGTCAAAATGTTTGAGCGATTGCGTAGGGTGTAAAGTGCGATCCAGAGCCCCGCTCCAAGACGCCCAAATCGCACCTTTCGTGCCGGTGACTTTCACCGTTTGGTGGTGTTCGAACGCGGCCAGCGTCTGCGTGACGACGGCATACGCTCCTTGCGGGAAGTGCAAGATCGCCGAGAAGTTATCCTGCAACTCGGGATGTTCGGGCTGCCGCGAGTTCGCGCGAGCGTAGACCGAAGTCGGCTCGCCGTCGGCCGCGAGATACCAGCGAGCCAGATCGAAGAAGTGAATCGGCTCCTCAAGGATCCAGTTGCCGACGCGTTTGATGTCGTAGCGCCAGCCGTCGGCCCCTTGGCGATACGGTTTGCGCGAGAGTTCGATCAACGCATACAGCGGCTTCCCGATGCCGCCGTCGTCGATGATCCGTTTCACACCGCCCCAGAGGCTCGACATGCGTAGTTCGTGCCCGACGGCGATCGTTCGCTGCGCTTCGCGGGCCGTGGCCATCAACCGATCACATTCGCCGACGTTGACCGACATCGGTTTCTCGAGGAGCAAGTGTTTGCCAGACTTGAGCACCGCACAGCCGATCTCGCAATGCAGATGGCTCGGCACGACGACGTCGATCACGTCGAGTTCGCGGTTCGCGGTCAGCTCCCGATAGTCGGCGACGACCTGGGCCTGGGGAAACGCCTGCCGGGCCGCGGCTTGCGACTCAGGGCTGCGAACCGCGATCGCGCAGAGTTCAGCGCCCGCGGCTTTGGCGATCGCCGCGGCATGATGCGAACCCCAGGCTCCGTAGCCGATGAGACCGAATCGAACGTTGCCCACGATGAATTCCTTGCGTGAAACTGAGCATTTCCCGTGTCGTTATTATCTCGGCGTCGTTCCGCGGTACAAGCCGCCCCGGCGCCGCTCGAAATCGTCGGCAGACTAAATGTTGCGAGGACCGTTCGACATTGGCGGCCCGCGGCGACCGGGCTATAAACCTCGCATGCAAAAATACTCCGAATTGATCGTCGGATTGTGTTGCGCCGCCTTGACGATCGTCTGCGGCGTTTGGTGGGTCGCCGACGCAAGATTGGTCGACGAAAGCGCGCCTCGTATCGTCGCCGGTGCGGCGCTGGTGTTCTTAGTTCCCGGCTTGTTGTGCGGCGAATTGCTCGGCTTCCGCAGCAAACACCCGTGGCAGACCGTCGCGATTGGGTTCGGCTTGTCGATGCTGGTCGAAATCATTGCGGCCGGTGCTTGCTTGCTCTGCGGCGCGACGATCGCCGCTTGGGGCGGCGCTGTATTGGGATTGTGCGCGGCGGCGATCGTCGTCGTCGCGGTCCGAGCACTGCGGGGGCGGACGTTTGCTTTCTTGGCGTCGTTGGTTCCGCGTCCGGCGCGGAATCCGGCGGAGCTTGCGCTCGGCCTCGCGGTGTTGGTCGTGCCGGTCGTCGCCGCAGTCTTGGCCTATCGCTGGGGGGATAAGCCGGACGGTGTCGGCGGCGAATCGCTGCTGCATATTTCCTACATGCGTCTGTACCGCGAACTGCCGCTCGTGCTCGACGACCTCGGGCTGGAGCGCGGCGCGCCGCCGCCCAATTTCGTGCATTGGTGGGAGTTCTTGCTGGCCGGGTGGTCGCGACTCTGCGGCGTCGATCCACTGCCGATCTTTCATCGCGCGAGATTTGTGGTGCCGTTGCTCGCCGGAGCTAGTCTGTATTGGCTTGTTCAAGCCGTTTTCATGACGCGGCGTCGCGCGACGGTCGTGTTTCTCGCGGTCGCCGCCGTTTGCGCAAGCGGTTTGCCTTTTCAGGGGGCGAGTAGTCTGAGCTGGATCTTGGCGACCGATCCCACGCGCGGCGTATTCGCGTTTTACGGGACGGCGAACCACGGCGATGTCGCGCTCGACGTGCTGCTGCCGCTGTGCGGGGCGGCCGCCTGGGAATTCTTTCGACGGCGCAGTCGGCGGACGGCGATCATGCTCGTCGCGACGCTCGTCACGGCGTTTCTAATGCATCCGCGCGAACTGTTGCAAACCGGCTACGCCGTAGGGCTGGCGGCGCCGGCGATTTTGACGTTGCGAGGCTTTCGTGATCGCCGAAGCCGGCGTGCTTGGCTGGCGACGCTCGGCTTGGTGGCGCTCACGGCCCTCGGCTGCATCGGGGCCTCGCTGCCGCTGGTGGCGCGCGGCGAGCATGGGATCGATGAAATGGGAATCAAGCGACGCGTTTTACAGGCCGCGCTCGAGCCGCAGAACGTCGCCGGAGTACGCGGGTTGTTTCACTTCCCATTTCACTTTTTGCTCAACGAGAGGCCGAAGGCGGCGGACTACTCCACGTCGGACATCATCGAGATGTTGTCCGACGGCGTGTTCAGCGACGCGTGGTTGTATTTGGCGGCGATGTCGATCATTGTTTGTGCGATTCTGGGGGGACGCGCGGATCGGCAAGTCGCCGTTTATTGCTACTTGCTGTGGCTGCTCACGTTGTGCTGGAACACCGGCGTTTTAGCGGTCACTGCGCTCACGTACAGCGAGTTCTATATGTCGACGCCGCGGCTATTTCATGTGCCTGCGTATCTGGCGATCGGCGCGGCGCTGACCGTTTGCGGTTCGCGGACGTTTCAGACGGTGAGTCGGGCTTGGCCCGCGAGCGGCAGGCGACAATTGGTTGATGCGACGGCAACGTTGGCGACGGCACTGATCGGTTTGGTGTTGGGAGCGATTTTCAAGACGACCTTTGTTTCGTCCCCTGTTGGTTTGGCCGCGACGGCGACGGCGTTGAGTTTCGCGGCGCCCATGGCCTGCCTAGTCGCGGCGATACGCGAGCGGCTCCGCCCCGCCGAGCCGCGCGGCTATCTCGTGCCGGCCGCGCTGTTCGTGATCGGCTTCTTTGCACCGCTGTTCGATGATGCGCGCGATCGCTTTCTCGCCGCGGACCTAGCCCGATATCGGCCGGCGATCGATTGGTGGAGCGACGACAATTCGTTTGGATTGTCGCCGCGCACGATCCAGTGGGTGCGCACGGCGCCCGCAGGCTCGCGGATTCTGATCCATCCGTTCGAATCGAAGTGTCTGTCGCTCTATGGCCCGGTTTATTTGGCGATCTCGCCGGTCGATACGGTCCTTCGAGACCGGGTGATTCGCGAAGAGATTCGCGTCGGCAAGCACCCGTTGTATTGCGTTGCGTGGAACGACGCGGGCGAGGCCGACCGGAACGTCGCCGCCACGATGGACCATCGGAAAATCCTCGGCGAGCTCGCCGCTCGGCAGGTCGACTTTCTGCTGGTCGACGGTGCGCGTTACGAGGGATATGTCGGAGCTTATATTCAAAATCATCCGGAAACGTACGAGATCGTCGTCGATGATCCGACGGCTCGCGAAATGGTCGTCGCGGTACATCGCACGCCCCGGAAATAGAAAAGGTTCCGCGGACGTAGCGTCTTCGCGACCCAGAGCGGCCGACGACCTGCGAGGCGGTTAGGCCCTTTCCGGGTTGGCATCGAGTAGAACGAGCGCCACACGAAGACGCGCGCGACCGGCAACATGACGCCGCGATCGCAGCCGCCTGCGTTGGATATGCATGCAAGCCGTCTATGGTAGGCGGTCGGGAAGCGGACTCTGCGCGAACGAAAGGGCGTCGAAGTTATAGAATCGGCGCGGTTTCGGTTCGTGCGGCGGTCGACGTTCGTCGGCCCCATTGGGCGACGACGCGTAAGAATGTCAAGAAGCAACCGTAAACTGTGGTTTTTTTTAGCTTTCGTCGTTATCCTTTGCGAATCACAAAGTCACTCCGATGTACGGAGAAGGCAGGCGGGAAGAGCTGGACCGACGGTTCGTCGGCATGACGTCGGCTGCGTAATGGATGCAATCGAGAAAAGGAACTCTGATGAAAGCTTCGTGTAGGCAGTCTCGAATGAGCGGAAACGGAGCCCGAAAATGGGCCGGTCTCGTTTTCTTATTGATTGCGGTCTGTGCGACGGCGGGCGTCGCCTATGCGCAGTCGGCCGCCGTGAGTTCACCGCCGGCCGCCGAGAGCCATTCCGAGTCGAGCGGCTTCCAGACCATGGCGATCGGGATTTGGGCCTTGGCATTGGTCGGTGCGTTGGCCGCTCTAGTGCAGGCCATGTCGTTTTACAAATGGATGAATCAGGCGGATCCCGGCAATGCGCGAATGGTCGAAATCGCAGGCTTCGTGAGGACCGGAGCCTACGCCTACTTGCGACAACAATACAAAGTCGTCGCGTTCTTCTTCGTCGTCATTTGCTTGCTGTTCGTACTCGCGGCTTATGCAGGAGTGCAGAGCCCGTGGGTGCCGGTGGCGTTTCTCACCGGCGGTTTTTTCTCCGGTTTGGCCGGCTACTTCGGCATGAAGACGGCGACGCTCGCGAGCAACCGTACCGCGGCCGGTGCGCAGAAGTCGCTCAATCAAGGCTTGCAGGTCGCCTTCCGCGCGGGGGCGGTGATGGGGCTCACGGTCGTCGGGCTCGGCTTGCTCGATATCTGTCTCTGGTTTGCGATTTTGTACTGGCTCGTGCCGATTGTGAGCCCGGGCAACGAAATGTCGCTCATCGAGATCACCGTGACGATGCTGTGCTTCGGTATGGGGGCCAGCAGCCAAGCGCTATTCGCCCGCGTGGGCGGCGGCATTTTCACAAAAGCGGCCGACGTCGGAGCCGACTTGGTGGGCAAAGTCGAACATAGCATTCCGGAAGATGATGCTCGCAATCCGGCGACGATCGCCGACAACGTGGGCGACAACGTCGGCGACGTGGCAGGCATGGGCGCCGACTTGTACGAATCGTACTGCGGTTCGATTCTAGCCACGGCGGCGCTGGGCGTGGCGGCATTTGTCGGCAACCCAGAAATGCAACTGCGAGCCTTATTCTTGCCCATGGCCCTGGCCGCGGTGGGGACGTTGCTTTCGATCGCCGGTATCTACATGGTGAAAACCGACGAAAACTCCAGCCTTAACAACCTGCTGAAAGCTTTGGCCCGCGGCATCAACTTCTCGACGGTGTGCATCATCGGCGCATCGTTCGCCCTGTGCTATGTGATTACCCCCGATCATTGGAAGGTGTCGCTGAGCGTCATCACCGGTTTGCTTGCCGGATGGTTGATCGGCAAATGGACCGAATATTCGACCAGCTACGATTACAAGCCGACGCAGGGCTTGGCCGATCAAGCGTTGACCGGACCCGCTACGATCATCATCGGCGGCGTCGCCGAAGGCATGATCAGCACTTGGGTGCCGGTGCTCGTCGTCGGCGCGGCGACGCTGCTCTCATTCGGCTTCGCCAACGACTTCAATTTCTCCGACCCGAACCAATTTGCGCTCGGCCTGTACGGCGTGGGCATCGCCGCAGTCGGCATGCTGAGCACGCTGGGCATCACGCTTGCCACCGATGCCTACGGTCCGATCGCCGACAACGCGGGCGGTAACGCTCAGATGTCCGGGCTCGACCCGATGGTTCGCGAACGCACCGACGCGCTCGACAGCCTCGGCAACACGACGGCCGCGACGGGCAAGGGTTTCGCCATCGGTTCGGCCGCGCTTACGGCGTTGGCGCTGCTGGCCGCGTACATCGAAGAAGTACGCATCGGGTATGAACGTTGGGGAACGGTCGTAGCCGAGAACGTGGAAGGAACGCCGGAGCAATACCTGACGATCGGCGGACAGCGCACGATGCTTCGTGAGGGGCAATTCGTGAAACTCACGAAGGGCGTGATTGTAAAGCTTGGGCCGGAACCGCGCAAGAACGAGGCGATACTCGTGCTCGACGGCGACGCGATTCCCGATTTTGCCAAGCTGCCGAACGACAGCGTGTTACCCGCCGGGTTCAGTGAAACGGAACTGATCGCCGAGAAGCGCATGGTTCCCGTCCACTCGGCGACGATGGCGGATTTTATGCGCTATTACGACGTCACGCTTATGAACCCGAAGGTCTTGGTCGGTTTGTTCGTCGGAGCGATGTCCGTGTTTGTGTTCTGTGCGTTGACGATGAAAGCGGTCGGTCGCGCGGCGAAGGGGATGGTCGAAGAAGTGCGGCGACAGTTCCGCGAGAAACCGGGCATCATGGCCGGGACGGATATACCGGACTACGCCGCGCCGGTGGCGATTAGTACGAAGGCCGCGCAGCGAGAAATGATTCTTCCGTCGCTCTTGGCGCTGATCGTGCCCGTCGTGACCGGCATGCTGCTTGACGTGAGCGGCATTATGGGACTACTGGTCGGCGGTCTGACCTGCGGCTTCTGCGTGGCCGTTTTTATGGCCAACGCGGGCGGTGCTTGGGACAACGCCAAAAAGTATATTGAGTCGGGCGTTCACGGCGGCAAGGGAACCGAGGCGCATAAGGCGGCGGTCGTCGGCGACACGGTGGGCGATCCGTTTAAAGACACGAGCGGACCGAGCCTGAACATTCTCATCAAGTTGATGAGCATGGTCGCGGTCGTCGCGGCCGGATTGATCGTTCGCTACAGCCTTTCGGCGTTGGGAATCTTCTAAACGCCGCTAGGGCCGAATAAAAACGAAATACGTCGCGCGGTCGACTTTTCGGCCGCGCGGCGTTTTTTGTTATCCGAAGCCGCCGGAACCCGCCTCCAGGCTTTGATTTGGAGGTAACTGCGTTTCGATTCGCCGGCCGGCCGGCCATTCTTTAACGGTTACGACGGTTCTATGAGCAATCGAAACCGCGACTTTTTGTTTTGAAAGCCTCTGCCGGGTTTAGCTATACTTGATAGTCGCCCTAGTTTGCCGGCGGACTTGATGGTTTGATTCGCCGGCCTATCCCTCGATTGGCCAACGCTTTAGCTGCCCATTTTCGTCTTCTTTGTTCCCGTTCGGAAAGCTTCGCTATGAAACTTCGCCTCGCATGCACATCGCTCGTGGTTTTCTGTGGACTGGTCTCCACGACGCTTGCCGCCGAACGCGTGAGCGGCCGTCCGCCGAAGGCGGGCGAGTTCAACCCGGCGGACGAATCCGTCGAAATGTTTGCCGCGATGAAGGCCGGCCAGATCGAAGTGAAAATGGTCCATAAGGACGTGTCCGAAGGCAAAGTGTTCATCAAGAACAAGAGCGACAAGCCGCTCAACGTGAAACTCCCCGACGCGTTCGTCGGCGTGCATGTGTTGCCTCAGATGATGGGGGGCGGCACGGGAGGCATCGGCGGCGGCATGGGACAGATGTCGGGCGGCGGCATGGGCGGCGGCGGCGGCATGGGCGGCGGCGGCGGCGGCGGCGGCGGCGGCAACTTTTTCAACGTCGCTCCGGAAAAGGTCGGCGAAGTGCCGTTCGTCAGCGTTTGCCTGGAGCACGGCAAGCCCGACCCGCGGCCGGCGATGACGTATGAAATTCGTGCGACGGAATCGGCGAGCCTGAAGCCGGAGGTCGTCGAAACGCTAAAGCTCCTCAAGCAAGGAGCCATTCCGCAGCGGGTCGCGCAGGTTCTCGCCTGGCATCAGCAATGCGGAATGTCGTTTGAAGAACTCGCCGCGAAGCAGATTAAGCCGCTCGTCGGCCAGCCATATCCTTATTTCGACATGCAAGAAATCCAAGCCGCGATGCAAACCAAAGCGCACATCGCGAAGCAATTGGAGGCGCGTGAGCAGGGTGCCGGCGTCGCGCTGCCCAACCTTTAATCGATCGGCAACACACGCATTCGAACCAAGAATCGCGGCGAGCGTCGTACGGCGCCCGCCGCGATTTCTTTTTGCGCTCCGACCCGATTATTCCAGCTTCAGCAACTCGCGCAATACAAAGCTCTTTTCGTCGAATGGTTCATCGAGTTGCTTGAGAACGTCGCGATACACTTCGACGTATTGCTGAACTTCATACGCCGTTTGATCGTCGCGCATGCCGGGGTACTTGTCGAGAACGCCGCGCCATTTCCGAAAGGCGTCTTCCAACGCCGTGCGGGCACGCCAAGGATTATCGGCCGCGTCGCGAACGCCCTTGTAGAAGAGTTCGCGTGCGGCGAGCGCGTCGTCTTGCTGCTCCATGGCGCAACGATCCTGCCAGTATTGGTAGTTGTAGATCTTGCGCGCATTTTGAATCTCGCCGATGGTCAAGCGGCGCCGCGCAATCTCGTCGGGCGCCGCCCTGGCGTTCGTTAGATCGGCGGCGGTCACAATGTCGGCGACAACAAAGTCGGTGACCTGCGCTTTTTGGCCGGCTTCGTAGGCCAGACGAGCCTCGTTCACCGAGCGATCCGCCGAGTCGAGAGCCAAGGCGCGGCGTTCTTCATCGGTCAGCTTGGCTTGCTTCTCCTCCAGCAGGCGGTCGCGCAGTCCGGGAGCGAACGCCTCGAGCCGTTTCAGCGCCGCGTCGAGATCGTCTTGCGCGCGATCGAGGTCTTCAATACGGTAGAAGAAGCCGTGTTCGGAAGGAAACTCGCGTCGGCCCAATTCGGTCCAATCCGCGGCGGCCTGACGCCACGCCGAGCGGGCCTTCTCGCCGAAGACTCCCTCGGCCTCGAGAGCTTCGGCATATTTTGTTTGAGCGATCGGAATTTGCAGGTGGAAGTTCTCGGGCGAGACCGAGCGCAGCACGCCGCCGCGATGATCGACCATTTCTTGGGCGTAACGGAGATAGCGCTTGCCGTAGAGCCAGCTATCGCGCTCGTCGGCCCAGGCGTCGTCGAACTCGGCGGAAATCGGCAGGAGTTCGCGGCGGGTTTGCTTGTCGGCCGCGAAGAGCCGGCGATACTCGCGCCGCTCGTCTGATTGTCCGAGCTTGTGCGACATGTGCCAACCGAGGTCGTAAGGGAAGCCGGGCTCCAGTTCGTTGAACTGCATGCCTTGATGCAGAAGTTTGAAGCCCCGGATCACCCAATAGTACTTCTCGCGGAAATCGTCCCACTGCGACGACAAGTTGTACGAAACGTTCCACGACTGGAAGGTCCAAACCTTGACGTAGTACGGTTGTAGGTAGGTGAGCTGATTGAGCGCGGCCGAGAAGCCGATCCAATCCTCTTGCTTGAAATACTCCGCGGCTTGCTGTTGCAGTACGCAGACGGCCACGCCATGCAGCCCGAGAGAGACATAGCGGACGGCGCTCGAAGTCGGGTCGATCTTGCCGAGTTGGGCTTGGCCCAGTTTATATTGCGTGCGCAGTTCGGCGAGCTTGCCGCCGCCGGCGTCCTGTAGTGATTCGGGGTCGAACGCCGCCGGGCGTCCTAAGAGCGCCACCGGCACCAACAGGGCGGCGATGAGCGCGAGGTAGACGAGTTTGCGCTGAAAGGAACGGTTCATTTCGCCACCTCGGTGAGCTTAAAGATCAGATAGCCGACGAGGAACAGCGGCAAGGCGAACCCGGCGCTTTGCAGCAAGTGGTGCGTTAAGAGAGCGGGAGCGACGTCGAACCCTCGGGCGACGGTCTGAATGTCGCTCATCGCCGAAAAATCCGGAACGAAACGCAGCATTTGCTCGACCACGGCCGACACCGTCTTGTCGACCAAGAGAATCGCCTCGGTCGTGGCGCCGGCGTCGAGCTCTTCCACGACGTTCTTCTGCTGGCCGAGCCTAATGATCGATTCGATCATCCCGCCGCTATGAAAGTTGTCGCCGAAGATCATGCCGCGCAGCACTGTGAGCACCGTCGGCTTCATCACCGCGAGAATAATCGTCAGCGCCGTCGCAAGCATGGCGACCGGTCCCGAAAGAAAGGTGCTCCAAACGACGCCGATCACGACCGTGAGCGCCATTTGCAGCCAGATGCCGAGAAACGCTTTGGCGAAGTTGACGTCGAAGCGGCCTTCGCGAGCCAAGAGGTAGACGTCGCTCGGCCCGACTCCGAAAAACTGCGACCGCGGAATGCACTGCAACTCAATTTCCACGCGCCCGTCGTTGACGAGGTCGCGAAAGAGGTCGAGCGGGCGGCCCGATGAATCCGTGAGCTTGCGGGGAATGAATTGCTCCAGGGTGTAGTACTCGCGGGCCGCGAAGTTGCGCGGCGTTCCGGCGAGCCCGGTGAGCGGATTGCGCACGGTGAGACTGCCCAGCACGGGCCGATTCAGGCCTTCTTTCGTGGTGCGGAAGAGCCGAATATCCATTTGCAGCCGGAGGCCGTCGGGGAAATCGGCTTCGGTGACGTCGGCAAATCGATACACGGCCGCGGCCAGCGTGCCGCCGGCGACGTATTCGCGTTTAGTCCAATTGCCGACGTTCATCCCGCGCTCGGTGAGTTGACCGTCGATGCCGCGAAACATGAGCGTGCCCATGATCGGCACGCGGGCGTGCAGTTGACCTTCGGGAGGACCGACGGCGTAGACGAGCTTGCCGTCGCGCTCGGCGGCCGTTACGCGATGGCGATGGCTCTGCCCGAAACGCTCCATGAAGTTGGCCGACTCGTCGAAGGCGATCTTCGAGGAGTCGCTCATCTCCGTCACGCCGGAGCCTTGGGAGTCGACGATAACGCGGTGAGAGTGATTGCGCTCGGTCGACGTCGTGCCTTCCTTCGAACCGGGGGGCAACCCGGCGATCGTCGCTTCGGCCGCGGCCACGGAGCGTAAGTCACCTTCCGTCAGCTCGTGAGTATGATCGAGCGCGCGCACAATGAAGAAATAGCCGCTGAGACCCATGATCGCCAGAGGCACGCTGCAGACGATCGTGAAGCCGAGCATGCGGCCGAGAATCACTTCGCTAGGCCGAACCGGCTTGGTGACGATCGTATAGATCGTGCGATTCTTGAGGTCGTTGGGCAAGCTGAAGGAACTCGTCACCACGGCCATCAACAAAATGACGTAGTTCACCGCCGAGAGGACGAACGTCACATAGAGAGCCGAAGGATCGATCGTTTCCGGATCGAGAAACCAGAGCGCAAAAGCCAAGACGAGCAGGAAGAGGATCAGACCTGCCACGGCTTGCCGACGAACGGACTCCTTCACGGCGAGCCAAGCCATGGCCAGCGTCCGGCGCGGCGAGAGAAACGCCAAGTCGCCGACCGCGGAAACGAAGACGGAATAGATTCTGTCGCCTGCGCCGAGAAAGCCATAACGCGGCACGCAGGCGACGTAGCAGACGAGCAATGCGAAGATCGTCGTCACGCCGACGACTTTCGCCCATTCGAAGATCGACAACTCAGGGAGCGACATGCGACGTTAGTTCTCCTGAACGCGGCGACCGGGCCGCGCTTCGGCGTCGCGAACGATCTCGAGGAACAACTCTTCCATCGTCGTCGTCGGGTGGTCGATGCGCTCGACTTGACCGTGATGCCGCTCGATGACCGCTCGAATTTCTTCCTTGCAGGCGTCGGAAAGCCCGCGGGCGCGGATTTCCGTGACATCGCGAACTTTGAGCAAGGCGTCGACGCGGCCGAGTTCTTTGAGCTCGCCCTGATGAAGTATGGCGATCCGATCGCAAACATCCTGGACATCGGCCAGCATGTGGCTGCACATCAGCACGGTCTTGCCGCGTCGCTTCAAGTCGATGATCAGATCTTTCATCTCACGGCTGCCGATCGGATCGAGGCCCGTCGTTGGTTCGTCGAGGATGATTAGGTCAGGATCGTTAATCAGCGCTTGGGCGAGACCGATGCGGCGCGTCATTCCCTTGGAATATTCACGCAAACGGCGTTTGCGCGCGCCGCCCATGCCGACGAGATTCAGCAGTTGGTCGATTCGCTCCCGGCGGACCTGGACGGGAAGCTTGAACAATCGACCGTAGAAGTCGAGAGTCTCTTCTGCGTTAAGAAACTTGTAGAGGTACGACTCTTCCGGTAGGTAGCCGATGCGTTCGTTTTTCGTGACGTCGGTCGCCGCTTTGCCGAGTACGAGGGCTTCTCCGGCCGTGGGGAACAACAGGCCGAGCAGCAATTTGATCGTCGTCGTCTTGCCGGAGCCGTTGGGGCCGAGCAGACCGAAGATTTCGCCGCGGCGGACGGTCAGGTCGAGCCCTTTGAGTGCCCGAACCTTTTCCCGGCCCCAAAAGTCGCGATAAACCTTGGAGAGTGCGCGAGTTACGATGACTTCGTCGGCGTCGATGCCGCGATTCGTCACAGGCTCGGCCGGAAGAGCGGCCGCAGTTTCCATAAGAATCTTTCTCGCAAGACGTTTCCCCAATAAGGCTTACGTTCGTAAGATCGGGGTAGTTCGGAACTTCACGCGATCAGCCGCCATAAGTGAGGCGAAGCCGTTCGGGGGCGTGAACGGCACTATAGGAGAGCGAAAAAACGCCCGCAAGCACCGACACGCTCCGGTCGCCGAAGCGTTCTGAAATCAAACCAGGGTCTAACAAACGACTCATTTTTGGCGGATTTCACTTGGGCCGGCCGTCGAAATAGTACTCAGCCCCAAGGCCGGCTTCGACGCAAATCCGTGCTTTGACCTCTTCGGCCGCCTCCGCTATACTGCGGGACTTCGCAAACCTGTTACCAGACACTCTTCATAAACCTGTTACGAGTCGAACCGAGCAATGAGCTTTCCCAGCGGCGGCGGGGGCGGCAAGCCCTCCGCCCGTAAACGCAGCAAGAACACCGTCCGCACTAAGCGTAAAGACCCGATCTTCGTCGACGGAAAGCGTCCGCGTCCGATGTTCGTCGACTACAAGGATCTGGAATTGCTGTCGAAGCTTGTGAGCCGGCAAGGCAAGATCATCGGTCGTCGCAAGAGCGGTTGCACGGCCGCCAGCCAACATGCCGTGAGTGCGGCGATCAAGCGGGCTCGCTTCATGGCGCTGCTGCCGTACGTGGCCGACTAAGCCGTCGATCACCGGGCGTGATAAACGCCGAGGTGTCGTCAGCAAAAAGAGATAACGAGACAGGCCGCAGGAAATTCCTGCGGCCTGTTTTTTTGCTCCGTCGGCCGGCTGCGCGACTTTCATGGCTGGTTGAGCCACTGTCGAGCGAAATTCATCGCCGCGGTCTTCGACGGAAAACTGCGAACGTCGAACGTCGCACGGGCTTGCACGCTCAGCGGCAACTTATCGAGCAGGTCTTGGCGGGTTTGTTGGACCGCGGTGGGCGAGAGCGTGATGGCCAGCGACCGCTGGACCGATTGACCGTTTTGAACGGACAGCAGAATGACGTAATGCGTCGTGTTTTCAATCGGGTCGACATACGGCAGCTTGTGGAGATGATTCATCAGTTCGGTGTCGAGCTTGCGGAAGTCGGCGCCAAAATGCTTGATAAATAGCCGCACGTTTTCGTCTTTCGACGGTTTCTCCATCGATTGGATTTTGCTGACGTCGGTGAGATAGCGGCTAAACGCGTCGCGGCGTTTCTCGCCGAGATAGTGCGTTAAGGCCCACGACCAAGCATAGCCGTCGGCGTCGAGCTTATCGGCCATGATGATCGACTCGGTCGTCGTCGCCGCGGTGCGCGCGGCCGTTGACGACGGCCCTTGCTTCAACAGCCCGTCGATCGTGTTCATGCGCAGATCGTTGACCGTGCCGGCGCCCTTCCAACGCAGGCTTTTGTCGACGCTCGTCGGAGCGAAGTACTCGGGCACGCCTTCGCTGATCCACATCGGCCACCGCGAAAGACGCTGCTGAACTCCGATGTTGTGCAGGATTTGGTGGACGCCTTCATGGGCCACGGTGGAGATGATTTCTCTCAGCGCAATTTCCGGGGCTGCCGTGCCAAGGTCGGACTGCTCGTACATCACGACCCGATTGGAGGAGCCGTCGTAGAAGGCGGCGACGCCGGTATTGGCGAACATACCGTGCATGTAGTCTTCCCACTCTTTGCGAGTGCGAAACATCAAAATGACGAGGGGGAAAGGCGGATCGGAGACTTCCAGCTTTCGCGAGCGGCAGTAGTTCATCAGGCCGGGATACATCGTTTCAAGGATGCGGCTCGTGCCTTGGTAAAACAGCGGGCTGGTGTTGTAAACATAGATGAATCGTTTCGTGGCTTGCACTTTGAAGCCGGGGAATTTTTTCGCGAGCGTGGCGGTCAGTTCCGGCACGCTGACGCCGACAAACGGTCTGTCGGTCACCGTCGCGTCGCGCTGATTCACGACCGAAATGCGACCGTCGGGAAGGATGACGACGAAGCTATCGGCGATCTCGACGAGTACCTTGGCGACGACCAGCGCATCGTCGTCCGTTTTAATCTGCACGCGACGGTCGTTGCCCGGCAGCGGATCACCGACCGGCACTTTAAGCCCCAACTCTTCCGGATCGGCTCGAATGACCGGCACGGCGCCGGAGTTGGTCGTTTGCGCACCGGACACGCCGGTAACCTGAGCCGCTGCGATTGACGGCAGTAGTGCGATTCCGGCGAACTGCAGAACGATGCCGGCATAGAGGCGAAAAGGCATTGATGATTCCAGTGACGAATGGGCGGTTTTGTGCCTGCCCTGGCGAGGGGGGGGCGTCGTGTCATGCTAACGACCGTTCAAGCGGGAATCAAAAAAATCCGCGAGAGTCGGGGAGAGGGTGCGGCGACGTCGGGCTGGATCGAAGAAGTTCGGTAAGTCTTACAAAGGTCAACTTTACAAAACCTCTTAACGCAACATGCTAGCGAAAAATCCCTTCAGAATGAAAGTCCGTAGAGGGCAAGAGTTTGTGCTGCACCACTCACGCCGATTCGCTGAATTGGCACGCCGCCTGCATTCTGTGGCGGTCACCGCTTAAGTCTCTCGAACGGATTCGGAGCTTCGACCCATGACGCGCAGCGCTAAATTCTTGTGGATGCGAGACCTGTTGGAACACATGCACCGATGCCAGGATGAATGGCAGTCGGCCGACCCTCGCCGTGAACGAATGCTCGCGGACACGATGCGCCGCGACCTTGATGAATGTCGCCGAATTTGCGAGTCGATCGAACGCGACGTGGCGAATGTTGACGTCGCCGATCATCGCCAAGCGGCCGCGGCTTAGTACGCGGGCGAAGAACGACGCGAGAGTAGCGTCATGCCGGCATCCGAAGGTAGACTCGGGGAGCGCCAAGCGATGGCGACGGCCCCATTCTGAGTTTGAGTCGCCGACACTTGTATGACTTCTTTCGCCGTCGATGAAGCGCGCCGCCGGGCACTTGATTTCTTATTGACCCGAATCGACTACGAAAAGAGCGTCGCGGTTCCATACGGCGAGCAGCAGTATAAGCTCGACCGCATGCGCGATCTGCTTGAACGGATCGGCCGGCCCGATAGGAAGTATACGATCGTCCATGTCGCGGGCACGAAGGGAAAGGGCTCGACTTCGGCGATGATCGCCGCCGCGCTCGAAGGTTGCGGCTATCAGTGCGGATTGTTTACGTCGCCGCACTTGGAACGCGTCGAAGAGAGATTCGTCGTCGCCGGTCGGCCGTGCGAAGCGGAGACGTTTACGGCGCTCGTCGAGCGGCTGCGCCCCATCGTCATTGCGATGGACCAAGAGCTTGCGAGCCGCACGCCGCCGGAAAGCGGCCCGACCTACTTCGAACTCACGACAGCGCTGGCGCTGCTGCTGTTCGCCGAGGCAAACGTCGATTTTGCCGTGATCGAAGTCGGCATGGGAGGCCGACTTGATTCCACCAACGTTTGCCAAAGCGATGTCAGCATCATCACGAGCATTAGTCTCGATCACACGAAGCAACTCGGCGATACACTCGCGCAAATTGCTTGGGAAAAGGCGGGGATCATCAAGCCCGGCGTGCCGGTCGTAAGCGGTGCGGTCGCGCCGGAGGCGTGTGAAGTGATCGAGCGCCTTGCCGCGGAGCGAGGGTGTCGATTGGTGCAACTCGGACGCGACTTCTGCTTCGATTATCGCCCGCCGCAGGATTTGCAGGACGGCCCGAGCTACGGCATGGTCGACGTTGAATTGGCCGGGGCCGCGGGCGACATCAAGCACCGCCGGGTCGAACTGGGACTGTTCGGCCGCCACCAAGCGGCGAACGCGGCGGTGGCGCTGGCTGCGCTCGAGGAACTGCGACGACGCGGCGTCGCCTTGCCGGATGCGGATCTGCGGCGAGGTCTAAAAGCACTTGCCTGGCCGGGGCGGATCGAGGTCGTGAGGCGTCGCCCCTGTGTCGTGTTCGATGCGGCGCACAATCCGGCGTCGTTCGCCGCATTACTGGAAACGCTCGACGAAAGTTTCCGCGTGCGCCGCCGAATTCTCATTTTCGCAACGACACAAGAGAAGGACGCTGCGGGGATGCTCGCCGCCGCGCTGCCGAAGTTTGAACACGTCGTGCTTACACGCTACCGGCAAAACGCTCGAGGAGTGCCCGTCGAAGACCTTGCCGCGATTGCATCGACGCTTCCTTGGCGGAATTGGCGGACGGCGGACGATCCCGGCGCGGCTTGGGATGAGGTGTTGTCGTTACAGCCTGCAAGCGACGATTTAATTTGCGTCGCCGGATCGTTCTTCATTCTCTCGCCCCTACGCAAACTGGTAGAGGCGACTTTTCCAGCGCGAAGCGACCAATCGTCCACTTGATCGACATTTGGTCGAGTTGGCTGGAACGTGTCCGATCTCGCCGCCGAAGCATGCCCTAGTAAGAAAAGCCGGCGAAAAACTGAGTGAGATCGCCGGTTTAACTTTGCGCAACAAGCTGCGAAATCCACTCGCTATCGAGATGTTCCGTAGAATAACGCAGAGGGGGACCTCCCTCGTGGATTTATGGGCTCCCGCGTCCCAAAGGCGATGCGGCGCAATGAGAATGAGCCGACTTTAGCGGGAAAGGAAGTAAGTATGAGAAGTGCATATGTGGCGATTATTGCGGTAGCCGGGTTAGCTTGGTCTTCAGGCTCTTTGAACGCCGCCGAAAAACGCCCGTTTCAATTGCTTGGTACGCAGGCAAGCCCTGGTGCCACGGCCAATGCTGTCGATGCAGGGGCCACTGAAATAACGCCTGTCCGCTATGGCTACTATCGAAATTACTACCGGCCTTACGGCGGCTACTATGGCTATCGGCCGTATTACGGCGGCTACGGCGGCTACCGTCCTTATGGCTACAACTACCGCGGATACGGGTACGGGTACGGCTACCGACCCTGGGGTAGTTATTATCGACGTTGGTGGTAAGCGGACACCTTAACACAAGAATCTCTCGGCTTGCGGCCTCAGAGCCGCAGCCTCCTTTGGCGACGTTGCGGTCGACACCTTCGAGACGACCGCGACGTCGTTTTATTTGGGTGCGAGACGTTTGGGAGCAGACGGGGCGGCGGCGTGGTCGATAGCGCTTTAGCGGGGCGTGATGCAGTTGGATCGCTGCATCGGCCGCTGAACTCTCGAGGTATGAAGGCCGACGGAAATTCGAGACGATTTCGTAAAGGATGACGAATATGCGGAGTTTTCTTTGTTTGCTTGCGATCGCGGTGTCTTTGCCCGATGTCGCTCGAGCCGGCGACGATCCGTTCGTCGCGAGCACGCCGGCCTACGAAGGTCCGACTTATTTGTCGGGAGAAGCGTACTCAAACGGCCTCATCCATCCGCCGACTCCTAACGCCAACGGCATCGTGCCGACCGAAGTCGCCTACCCGTTCTATCGCGGTTTTTACAGCTACAATCGGTTCTACGGCTATCGGACCTGGGGCGATCCTGCGCAATACAGGCCGAACTACACTCGCGGTCTTCAAGACGGCTATTGGCTGCCGGCCGGCCGGCGCTGGGGGGCGCACTAACGCAAGGTCGGTCGTCGCCGACCGGAGATAGGCAACGACTTCAAGCGCGACGGTGAGTTTTGACTGAAAGTCTGGTCGCGTAAGGATCCACTTCTTTAGCCGAACCTAAACGCTTCGGCCGCATGGCTCGATAAAAAATTCCGTCAGTCGTACTTTGGAATCGCCGGCATCGGGATTTCGGTCAACAGCCGTTTGACGACGTCTTCGGTAGTCGTTCCCTCGGCCTGGGCCTGGAAGTTAGTGGCAATGCGATGCCGCAGCACCGGCACGGCGACTTTTTGAATGTCTTCGATCGAGACGGAGAATCTTGCATCCATCGCGGCGAGAGCCTTGCCGCCGTGGATCAAGAACTGTCCGGCGCGCGGTCCGGCCCCCCAGTCGACAAGTTCTTTGACGAATTTCGGCGCCGACTCATCACGCGGCCGAGTGGCGCGCACAAGCGAGGCGGCATACTTAATCACCAACTCGCTGACGGCCACGGAGCCGACGAGCTTTTGCAGGTTGAGAATCGCCCGGCCGCTCAGCACCTTTTTCACTTCAGGTTTTTCGCCGCGCGTGGTCGAGGCCAGAATGCGCTCTTCCTCGTCGCGCGTCGGGTAGTTCACCTTAATGTTGAACATAAACCGGTCCAATTGCGCTTCCGGCAGCGGATACGTGCCCTCCTGCTCGATCGGATTTTGCGTCGCGATCGTGAAAAAAGGATCGGGCAGCATGTAGGTCGTCTGCCCGACGGAAACTTCACGCTCTTGCATCGCCTGCAACAACGCCGCTTGAGTTTTCGGCGGAGTGCGGTTGATTTCGTCGGCGAGCAGGATATTGGTGAAGATGGGACCTTCCATGAAGCGGAAGTTGCGATGTCCTTGATCGTCTTCTTCCAGCACGTTCGTTCCGGTGATGTCCGAAGGCATCAAGTCGGGCGTGAATTGGATCCGCTTGAAGTTGACGTCGAGAATCTTGGCGAGCGTCGCCACCATCAACGTCTTCGCCAGCCCGGGTACGCCTTCGAGCAGGCAATGGCCGCGCGTAAAAATGGCGGCGAAGAGCTGCTCGACAACTTCGTTTTGTCCGACGATGACTTTTTGCAACTCCTCCTGCATTTGTTTGCGAGTCTGAGCGAATTCAAGCAAGACCTCACGAAGGCTGCGCGGCTGTGTCGACATTAGGCGCTATCGTCGAATGAGGAGCGGAAGGCGAATAAGGAGCGGCGAGCGTGTGCCGCCGTCTGGAATATGAACGCGTCATCTTATCGAGCCGGACCGTCGGCGGGCAATCCGCCGCGGCGGGCGTTGTGAGTTTGTCGAACAACTTCTACGATAGAGTTAAGGCAATTCGACTTGAACGATCGAGGATGCGGAGATTGGCGAAAATGCGCGTTGTCGCCGGAGCCCTCGTCGCGGTGCTGACTCTCGGACTCGCCCTTCCGCGCGCCGTCGAGGCGGAAGTCACCGCCGAACAAGTCAATCGTGCAATTAGCGAAGCGATCGGCTTCCTACAACGCCAACAGCGACCCGACGGTTCGTGGGACGATCATCTCACGATTACCGGCGGCACGACGTCGCTATGCACGCTGGCCTTGCTTACGGCCGGCGTGCCGGTCGACGATCCGGGGATGCAAAAAGCGCTCAATTATCTGCGTAAGCTGGAACCGCGTTGGAATTATGTCATTGCGCTCCAAACCATGGTCTTCGCCATGGCGGAACCGCAGAAGGACGTTCAACTCTTAATTCGTAACGTCAAAATTCTTGAAAGCCGGCAATTGCGCGACCGTACCGCAGGCGGTTGGTCGTACGACGAGCGGCGTGCCACGTCCGACAACTCGAACGCTCAGTTTGTCTTGCTCGCGCTGCACGAGGCGGAACGCGCCGGCGTGTCGACGAGCGAGGTCACGTGGCGGCTGGCCCGCGAGTACTGGGAGCAATCTCAGAACGCCGACGGCTCGTGGGGCTACAAAGACGGTCTTAGCGGTACCGGCAGCATGACGTGCGCGGGCATTTCGGCATTGCTCATGGCACGCGAAAAACTTGATGCGGGCGACGCTCAAGTCGACGGCGACTCAGTCGAATGTTGCGGCGATCAATCGGACGATACGGCGATCGCGCGCGCGATGGGCTGGATGAGCCGCAACTTCAGCGTTCACCAAAATCCGGGCGACGGCGGCGGGCACATTCTCTACTACCTTTATGGTTTGGAGCGAGTCGGTCGTTTGATTAACCGCCGGCTTATCGGTCGACATGATTGGTATCGCGAAGGAGCCGACGCGCTGCTGCGTCGCCAAGTGCAATTGGGCGGCGGCGCTTGGGTCGGCGTCGGCAACGGCGAAACCAATCAGCTTGTCGGCACTTCGTTCGCGCTTTTGTTTCTTTCGAAGGGGCGTCGACCGGTGCTCGCGGCGAAGCTTAGCTTCGCGCCGGGCGAGTCGTGGGATAACCATCGTCAGGATCTGGCCCACCTCACGCGTTATTGCGAGCAGAAATGGGAGCGAGAGCTCACTTGGCAAGTCATCCGCTCCCAGGAGGCCACGGCCGACGACCTGAATCAGGCGCCCGTGCTCTTCATTTCCGGAAGTGAACGGCCGAAGTTCACGGCCGAGGAATTGCGAAATATGCGCCGTTATCTCGACACGGGCGGCTTCATCTTCGCCGAGAACTGTTGCGGCGGCAAAGAATTCGACGCCGGGTTTCGCGAAGCGCTGGCGCAGATGTTTCCGGAGCGCGATGAACGCGGCACGCTCCTCCATCAACTGCGGCCGCTGCCGCTGCAACACCCGGTTTGGAACGCCGAGGAACCGGTCGACCCGAAGTTCATGCGGCCGTTGGAGGGGCTCGACGTCGGATGTCGCACCAGCGTCATTTATTGTCCGGATAATCTCGGCTGCTATTGGGAACTCGATCGAGTGGGACGAAATCCCTATCCGATTCCGGTCGAAGAACAGTTGACCGCCGTGCGGTCGATCGGAATCAACGTCATGGCTTACGCCACGAATCGTGAGATTAAATACAAGCTCGATATCCCGCCGCTCTTGGCCGAAGCCGACAAGCCCGACGCCGTTCAGCGCGCCAAACTGTTCATCGCCGAGTTGAAGCACGGCGGCGAATCGAATATCGCACCGACGGCGTTGATCAATCTCCTCAAGCAACTCTCGGTCGATTCCGGCCTGCGGGTCAGCGTCGAAAAGCGCGAATTGGCTCTCACCCAAGACGCCTTATTCGATCAACATATGGTCTTTATGCACGGACGAAGCGGCTTTACGCTGACCGACGAGGAGCGGAAGCAATTGCGGCTCTTCGTCGAACGAGGCGGGCTCGTGTTCGCCGACGCCGTTTGCAGCAGCGAAGCTTTCGCCGTCGCGTTTCGCAAGGAAATGGCCGCCACTTTCCCCGACGCCCCGTTAAAAGCCGTTCCCGGCGACGCGGCGATGTTTACCGAGCGCTTCGGCGGCTTCGATCTCGCACAGGTGTCGTTGCGAGACCCTCGCCGCGCAGGCGCCGACGGGCCGTTGCGGGCCGACGTGATTCACACGGCTCCGGAGTTGGAGGGGCTGCAACTCGGTGATCGCTACGGCGTGATTTTCTCCAAGTACGACCTCAGTTGCGCGTTGGAGCGGCATAACTCGCTGGAGTGTCCGGGGTACGATCGCGACGACGCCGCGAAGATCGGCATCAACGTTATTCTGTTTTCGTTACGGGGGAACTTGTGACCGCGCAATTGCTCGACGGCAAAACTTTGGCCCGTACCATTCAAACGGAGATCGCCGCGGAAGTCGCCGAGTTTGTCGCGCGAAAAGGGACGAAGCCTTGTTTGGCCACGGTGCTGGTCGGCGCCGATCCGGCGAGTGAAGTCTATATCCGCAATAAGCGTCAGGCCTGTGAGCGGGTCGGTATGGAAAGCCGACATACGTCACTTCCCGCCGAAACGACTCAAAGCGAGCTTCTGGGGTTCGTCGCGAAATTGAACGCCGATCCGGGAGTGCACGGCATATTGGTGCAACTTCCTTTGCCGAAACAGATCGACGAATCACGAGTTCTCTTGGCCGTGGCTCCGGCGAAAGACGTCGACTGCTTCCACCCGGAGAACGTCGGCCTGCTGGTGCAAGGTCGTCCGCGATTTCTTCCCTGCACCCCGCACGGCGTACAACAGTTGCTCGTGCGCAACGCGGTCGACATCGCGGGCAAGCATGTCGTGATCGTCGGCCGGAGCGACATCGTCGGCAAGCCGCTGGCGAACATGCTCGTTCAGAAGGCCGCCGGCGCGGATGCGACGGTCACCGTCTGCCACAGTCGCACACGCGATCTTGCCGCCGTCACGCGGGCGGCGGACATCCTCGTGGCCGCGATCGGCAAGCCGCGATTCATTACGCCGGACATGGTGCGCCCAGGAGCGGTCGTGGTCGACGTCGGCATTAATCGCACCGAGTCGGGCCTTTGCGGCGACGTCGATTTCGACGCCGTTAGAGAAGTCGCAAGTTACATTACGCCGGTCCCCGGCGGGGTCGGCCCGCTTACGATTACGATGTTGCTGAAGAACACGCTCATCGCTTGCCAAGAGCAGGTCGGAGTTTAGCGTTCGAGTCGTTCGAGGGCCGCGAACAGCGCTTCGACGAGGTCGCGTCGCGACTTGGGCGGTGATGAGAACTGAAAACTCGGTATTCTGGTTCTCATTCGTTCGACGGCGCGCCGGAGTTCCTGCGGCGTCGGTCGCTTTTCCGCGTTGAAATCCGGAACGCCGTCCTCAGTGAAGTAGACTCCTTCGACCGCGACGACGTTGGCGGCTACGAACGAAGGATCGGCGAGGGAAAGGTCTTGATACGGCCACAGCAACACGCCCGGCGGTTGTTGCCGGGCGACGGCGTCGCGCGGCGCGAGCAGTTGCCGTTGCACGCGTCGTATCGAGGCGGCGTCGGCCGCGATCGCGCGCGGTTGTTTGTTCGCTGCGAGCGCCACACCGGCCACCGTGGCCGCGGCTTGACCGGCGAGCATTCCATGGCCGTGCAGCCGAACGGCCGATTGCACGATGCTTGAGACGCCGAGATTCTTACCGGCGACGATGAGACCGTCGATTTGCTTCGGCACGAGCGAACGCAGCGGCAGCATGGAACGATCCGTGTCGGTGCTCCAATTGCGGTATTTGGTATGCACCAGCGTCCAAACGTCGCTCGGCTCGTCATTGAGAAAGATGCGCCGCGTCGGATGAAAGTCGATGTTGAACTGAAAGCCGAAGACGCCGTCGCTCGGCATCAACTCGGCCCAGCATTGCACGCCGTCGGTGTCGCGCACGTCTTGCTCACGGAGCATCGTAAGGCATTCGGTTCGCAGGCCTTCTCGCACATAAGGCTTGAGCGGCAACTTGTCGGGCGTGCCGTACTCGTCGGTGAGCATCAGATCGCGAAAGGTGACGATCGGCGCGCCGCCCGCCGCCGCTAAGTCGCGCTCGGCGACCGTGGTTTGCAGGTGATAAAGAAGTCCCAACGAGTGCCGCTTGGCGTCCGCGCAGACGATTCGTCGTTGCCGCGGCGTCATCTCCGCCAAGTTTTTGCGCGACGTGCCGACTTCCGAGGCGTCGAGTTCTTCGACCACATGCGGAGGATAGCGATCCGTCGGGTAATCCTGGAGCGGCCAATTGACCAGCACGACCTCGCTTCCCGCCGGCAAGCCGAAATGTCGTCGATCGACCAATCGGCGGTGATGATAGATAGTCGGCGGTTCCGTGTACGGTCCTTTGGGCAGAGTCGTGTCGCGCCACGCCGCCGCGAAAGGCTGCATAGCGGCCGCAGGCCAGGCGAGGTTGCGAAATTCCTCGCGCGTCGTGATCGTCGCCGCATAGTAGCGCCGCTCGTCATAGTGGTCGGGCTCGTTGATGACGTTCGGCTCCGCCGACTCCCGAAGCACTAGGTTGTAGGTGATCGGGTTCGTCTCCGTCGGCCCGACTTGATCGTAGCTCGTCGGTGCGCTGGGTTCGTCGAAGCGTTCCTTTAAGTCGGGACCTGCGTAGAATTTCGCTCCGGAAAGGCGAACGACGTCGCCCCAATCGCTCGCATCGATCGTCAACCGCGCGCGAACTAGTGGGCCAGGCTCTCCCGACGGTGATTCAAACGCGACCCTTGCGACGCGATTGCCGTCGAGGTCGACTCGGCACGGCTCGACATTCTCGATCAACTCGACCGGTCCCCCCGCAGTCGTGAGATACGGCTCGATCCAACGGCGAAACAATCGCTCCGTGTCGCGTGGCTCGCAGGTCGTCCAGGCACAGAAGCAGTTTCCCGGACGTGCCGAGCCGTATTTTTCCTTCATGTCGCTTTCGATAAGGCGCATGATTTCGAGAAACGCACCGCTGCGCGGAAACGGTACGCGTCCTTCGCCGTACTTCGTCCATTCGTCGACCGCGCCCAAACCTTCGGCCGTGAATTGTCCGCCGAGCCACCGGCAGTCGTTCGCCAGGACGATTCGCTTCACGCCGAGCCGAGCCGCCTGCACGGCCGCCGCGGTTCCCGACTCGCCGCCGCCGACGATCAGCAGATCGCACTCTCGTTCGTCGGCCGAAGCGGCTTGCGCAGGAAAGGCGCCAAACAGATTGACGACCAGAATCGCCGTGAGAATCAAACCTCGCAACATGACCGACCTCGTTGGTGGGGCGTCGTGCGTTAACAACGCAAGAATTTCGACCAAATCCAGTCGCTGAGCAAGAGGCCTTCTCGCGAGAGTCGCAAACGTCGCTCGTTAAACTCCAGTAGTCCGGCGGCGACCAGTTTCGTCAATTCGTCGCCGCCGAGCGCGCCGACGTCGTAACCGAATTCCTCCCGGAACGCGGTTTGATCGACGCCGTCTTGCACCCGTCGCAAGCCGAGCACCAAGGCTTCGCGGGCTCGATCCTCGGCGTTGAGCGTTTCAGTTTCGGCGACCGGTGATTGGCCGGCTTCGATGCGCGCGAGCCAAGCCGTCGTGCTGCGATGATTCGTTTCACGCGTTCCGCCGACGTAGCGCGCCGCTCCCGGGCCGGCGGCGTAGTAGCCGCGCGCCGCCCAGTACGTTTCATTGTGGCGGCAGCGTTTGCCGGGGCGGGCGAAGTTCGACGTTTCGTAGTGCTCGTAGCCCGAGGCCGTGAGTCGGTCGACGGCCTCGAGATACATCGCTCGCTCCGACTCCTCATCTTGAGCGACAAGTTCGCCGCGTCGCAGTCGTGACCAAAACGCCGTTCCGCGTTCGAAAGTCAGTCCGTAGAGCGAAATGTGTTCGGGCCGCAGCGTCAAGGCGTCGTCGAGTTCGCGCCGCCAGTCGTCAAGCGATTCCCCCGGTGCGCCGAAGATCAAATCGAGCGACAAATCCCCTGCGAATCGCTTTCGGACCAAATCGACGACGCGACGCACGTCTTCGGCCGAATGATCACGCTCAAGCAGTCGTAATTTTTCGGCGCGAAACGACTGCACCCCGAGGCTTAATCGATTGACGCCGTACTCGCCGAAAACCTCAAGCCGCTCGCTTGATATGTCGAGCGGATTGGCTTCCAGAGAGAATTCGCCGTCGGGCGCGAACCAAAACCACTCGGCAGCGATCGTGAAAAGCCGACGGAGTTGTTCGGGCGGTAAGTGTGACGGCGTCCCGCCGCCGAAGAAGAGCGTGCTTACATCTTTCGGCGCTCGCAAGCCCGCGAGTTCATGCGCGACGGCGGCGAGATAGCGATCGATCAGGTCGTCGCGACCGGCCGTGAGCGTAAAGTTACAGTAGCCGCAACGATGCCGGCAGAACGGTACGTGGATGTACGCCGCGGTCGGTTCGGCGAGACTTCGGATTGGATTAGGCACGCGGGCCATCTGCGTACCTTTCCAAAAGCGTCAGAGCCACAAATGGAGCCGGCCGCCGAGCATGTCGGGTACCGCCCGTTCGACGATCGTTCGTACCTGCTTCACCCCGTAGCGCGTGCTCAGATGTCCTGCCACAATCAACTCGTTGCGGAACCGATCGCGGCGGGCCAGGATGTCGTCGAGGTGCATATGGCCGAATTTGTGAATCTTTTCTTTGCGGTGACCGGGAGCGACGAAAGTCAGTTCGGTGATGAGAATTTGCGCCTCATAAGCCGCCGGGTAGTTGTCGAGCCCGGCCGGAGCGCTGTCGCCGATGTAAGCGACGAGCGGCAGACGCCGTTCCTCGGTCACGTCGGTTCCGCTCCGGCGTAAGTCGCGAATCTGCTCGCCGCTTAGGCCCGTGTACTCTTGTTTGAGCTTACGACGTCGTTCCCAAACCAAATAGCCGACGCTCGGCACCGTGTGCTTAGTTTCCCACGCTGTGACGACGTGCTCGCGCGACAGTTCGATTTCGTCGCCCGGCTTGACGCCGATCAGTTCGCAGGGCATTCGCCCGCGATCAAGACGCGTGAAAATCTTCAGTAGTTTGTCGACATTTTCAACGGCGTGCTCCGGCAAATAGATTCGCGGCGGAGTCATCTTCATCATCCGCCGCCGAGCGACATAAACCGGCAGTGCCGCAATGTGATCGAGGTGGCTGTGGGTGATGAACCACGACTCGGTTCCCATGAATTCCCAAGGGTGCGCCCCGAGGTCGAATCCGAGCTTGAGTTCGGGGATGCGCCAGTAAGTCTGAACGGCGGCGCGCGACCAACCTTCGATCGTGAACGTCTTAAATTGCAGCGTTTTGACGGGCAGATTGTGGATCATCCACCCATCTTAGCCGGCTTCTTCGCAGCCACAACCCGTCGCCATGCGGCCATGTAAACGGATTGGCACGCCGATCGCATTGACCGCTACGACGAACCTTCCTACGATTCTCCGGGCTTTTATCGAACCCTCCGTGCGGCGGCGCGTCCGCTTCTCACACGGCGGGGCGGAGCGACGGGTATGGCCGATCGTCGGGGCAGGGTATTGCTGTTGATGTTCGTTGTGCTGGTCGCTTGCGGCGGCGCGGTCGCCTACTATTTCTATCGCGGCGTCAGCGCCGTCCCGGAGTTTTACGCCGAGGCCTGCGCGATGCCGATCGAGCAGGCGGCGCAGGCAAGCGATGAGTTTAGCGATCAAGCGTTCGATCTTGCCAACGATGTCGAACGACTCGGTGAATGGAGCGCTCTGTTTACGGATCAGCAGATTAACGGTTGGCTTGCCACCGACTTGGTAAAAAAGCATCCGGAATTGCTCCCTCCGGGCTTTGAGAATCCACGCATTCATGTGATGGATAACCATGGTCGGATCGGAGTGCGCTACACGATGGCCGGAGTGCCGACGGTGGCGTGGATCGACGTAGAGGCCGCCTTGACCCCCGACCACGAGATCGCACTGCGGATACGCGAGATACGCGCCGGCAACGTTCCGCTTCCGTTAGCGACGCTGATGGAAGCAATTACCAACGCGGCTCAAACGATGGAAGTGCCGCTTCGTTGGGCATCGCTGGAAGACTCGCCCACGGCGATTATCAGCTTGCCGCAACCGCAAGGCGATTCGTTGCGTTACGAGCTGCGGAATCTCAAGTTGGAACCTGGACGGTTGTTCGTCTCCGGACGAACATACTCGCCGTCCGCAGCCGAGTCTCTGGCCGGACAATAGGCTCTCGTGAAGCGTCGGTCTAGTGGGAACGGAAGATGAATTTTCCGTCCCCCGACGGTTCCAGAGAATAGCCGCCGCGGAGTCGCTTCCCGCGGATCAATACGAAGAGCGAACGTGCGGCATCTTCGAACGCGCCGCTCGTCAACTCGTACGTTCCGTCGTCCCATCTCGTGACGGATCCACGTCCGCCCGACACGGCCCCTTCGTAGTCGAGATACATAGATCGATGATCGGGAAGCATTTCCGCCGACTGCGCGAGCGATGCGTCGGGCGGCTCAAGGAGCGACCAGGCTTTGAGGGCGTCACCGGCTTCGAGCAGTAAATCCCAATGCGACGGGCGCGGATAGTTCGACGGGCATTCATGTCGCAAGAGGACAAACCGAGGCATCGCATCATCCTTGGCGGCGGAACGAGATTTGCTTCCGCCAATGCTCGTTGTCGACGTCCGGGAAATCGAGCCGCTGATGAGTGCCTCGAGTTTCCTCGCGGCGTAAGGCCGCGTCGACCATAAGTCGCGCAACGGCCAGCATATTTTGCAGTTCCCAGCCCGCGACGCTAGTCAACTGCCGATTGAGCACGTAGCCGCACCAGCGATCGATCGTCTCCGCGGCGTCGGTCAGGCCTGCTTTGTCGCGGCGTACGCCGACGCTATGCCACATCAGGCTTTTAAGCGAGTTGCGAATGTCGGCGATGTCAAGCAGGTCGGGCGATTGCTCCTGCGGCGAATTGTCCACCGGCGGCACACGGAAATCATCGGCGATTTTCAGCGCTTCGTCCGACGCTCCGGCCCCGGCATGCGCGCCGTAGACGAGGCCTTCGAGCAGGCTGTTCGAGGCTAATCGATTCGCGCCGTGCAAACCGGTGGACGTAACTTCACCGGCGGCCCACAAACCGGGAAGCGTCGTGCGACCGTGTGTGTCGACCGTGACGCCCCCCATCATATAGTGCGCGCCGGGTCGCACGGGGATTCGGTCGCGTGTGATGTCGATGCCGAACTCGGCGCAGCAAGCCGAGATGCCGGGAAAGCGTTGCCGAACTCGATTCGGATCGAGGTGTGAAAGCACGAGATAGACGTTCGGATGTCGCGTCTTCTCCATCTGACTGACTATGCTCTGACTGACCACGTCGCGCGGAGCCAGTTCGCCGCGCGAGTCGTAGTCGAACATAAAGCGGTGTCCTGCTCGATCGACCAAGTGAGCTCCCTCACCGCGCATCGCCTCGGTAATCAGGTTGCGGCTCGAGCCGGCGATGTAGAGCACAGTCGGGTGAAACTGCATGAACTCCATGTCGCGGAGTTCCGCGCCGGCGCGGTAGGCGATAGCGTGGCCGTCGCCGGTCGCGACGTCGGGATTCGTGGTTTCACGGTACAACTGGCCGGCCCCGCCGGTGCAAAGAATCGTTTGTTTGGCCCAGACCAGCGTCTTGCCGTGCTTCGGATTCCATACCAAGGCCCCGCGCACGACTCCTTCGTGAGTAAGCAAGTCGAGCGTGAACGTGTCGGTCCAGTTGTCGACGTTGCGGAGTTGCTTGGTTCGCTCGATCACGGCCCGCATCACCTCGCGACCGGTAGCGTCGCCCAAGGCGTGAACGATTCGATCGTGGCTATGCCCACCTTCGCGCCCCAGCGCCAACTGACCGGCTTCAAGATCAAAGCGCGCTCCCCAAGCGATCAATTCGCGAATTCGTTCGGGCGCCTCACGAACTACATGCTCGACCACCGCTTCGTCACACAATTCGCCGCCGGCGCGAAGCGTGTCGGCCACGTGATTGGCGAACGTATCTTCGGGGTCCATAACCCCGGCGATGCCCCCTTGCGCGTACTGACTATTCGACTGTTGCAGGGCCTGCTTGGTGATGACGAGCACATTGAGCGCCGGATCGATCGCGAGACCTGCTCGCAGTCCGGCCAGCCCCCCGCCGATGATCAGTACATCGGTGAAATGATGCGGAACTCGTTTGGGGTGAAACGGCACCAAGTAACGGCGACCGAAGCAGAACATGACGATGTCCGCGGACGAAGATTCAACGCAGGATAGCCCGAGCGTGTTGCGCCCGTTTTATGATTATCACACGCGGACGGGCGAACGGCGAGCAGGGAAACCCGTTTCTCGGATACGGTCGAGAAATCATCCAAAGCACGGAAAACGAAGCGGCCCGCCGCGCCACTCACTGGAAGGATCCGAGCCTTCAAGTTGAGTCGCGCCGCGGGCCGCAAGGAACGAGCGCATCCACCACAGGGGAGCCGCTCGTCGCAGAGGTCGGGCGTAGATTTAGTTCTTCGGCAACACGCCCGCGCAGCGCTTGCAGCGCTTCATTTGGCGGCGGTAAGCCGAGCCGCACTTCGCGCAACGCAGATTTTGCCGAGAGCGGGTTAGTGCGGTCTTGGGACGCTTGCCCATATCTCACTCCTGACGACGTGCTTCTACAAACTGGAAGCCCCTCAATTTACGCGACTTCCGAAATCGTGCAAGGGGAGTTCTCGGGTTTCGCGCCCGTTATCGGACCGTGACGGAAGCCGGAGCCCCTCCCAAAAAGCAAGCAACGGCGGCCGGTCCCACCTAATCACCGTGAGTCGACTCAGCCCCCCTCCGGCGACCATTCCATGTACTCGTAAAACTGCATCAGCCAAGGCTTGGTCCAAGGGTTCCAGGTCGGGTAGACGACCGAGAGGACGGACACTGCCAAGAGCAATAAGCAAAGCCCGCGAAGCCAACGGCGCTTTGCGCAACCGTCGGCCGCCGGCAAAAGGGCCACCAGCCAAAGCGGAGCAAACCAAAACACCCAACGAAACCCGGAGGCCATCCCGCCGTAGTTGCGGTCGAGTTGCGGGCGTGTGAGATAGAACGTCACGCAGACGATCGACGCCACGGCGATCGCCAAGGCGACGGCGCGGAGCGGTTCGTCTCGGCGGAAGCAGAGCATCGTCAGCCCGACGACGCTCAATAGCCAAATCGGCGTCTGGGAGAAGATGCCGTGATGGCCGATGAGTGAATGAAAGATATACGTCGGCTGCGACGGTTCGCCGAAATCGATTGAACTACGATAGGCGTTCGGCGACCAGTAGCTGTCGATCACGCGGCCGTGGTGCTCGTACTGGTAAACGTACCAATTGTTTCCTTCTTGGCGCTGACTGTAGGCCGGACGTAGCGTGCCGTGAGCCAAGTAGTTGGTGCCTAGCGCCGCAAAGGCAACGAGCAACGCCGCAGGTGCGAAGCCGGCGAGCGTCGGTCGCGGAAACTTCCAAAGCAATCCCGCCCCGGCTATGCATGTGATCGACAGCGCCGGGAGTTCGTTCGCTGCTAGGAAGGCGGCAAAGAATCCGGCTTGCACGAAGCGCCTCAGGCGTCGGTCGTCTTCGACGGCGATGCGTACGACGGCGTCGCACAACACCATCGCCGCCGCGGCCGCCACAAGGTGATTGTTGAGCGTCACGCCGAATGTGGTGAGCATGGTACCGAAGACGGCGCAAGCGACGGTGAAAACTCGTCCGAAATCGGTTCGACCGTAGCGTTCGACATGCCGGGCGAGGAGCGCCCAGATCGCGATCAGGCAAGGCAGGTTGACGACGATCAGCAACGCTCTGCCGATCGCGTAAGGATGATCGCCGAGCGAATAGCCTAGCCAGTGATAGACCGGCCAGTAGAGCCCGGCGACGAGGGTCGCCAAGAGCGGCGGCTTCGACGAATAGAAATGGCCCTCGCCGACTTCGGGCGCGGCCGTCCCGTCGTCGTTGTGTTTGACGACGTCGATCGAATGCCAGTTCGGCTCGAAGATGACGTCGTCGATTTTGTACGTGCCAAACTCAACGAGAGAGCGCACGGTAAGCCAACGACTGCGATCGTTCGCGCTGAGAAACGGCAGCTTCTTTTGCCAGTCGGCGCGACCCTGATGATAGAGATGAGATTCGAGCTTGTTGGAGTCGATCGCATCGATGGCCAGTATTCGACCGACGATGCCCGCCGCACCGATGACGATCAGCAACACGTAGAAGCTGCGTCGTAAAGCGGCCTGCGGATCGAGCGGGGCGGACGTCATGGAAGATACTCGGAACTGCTCGCGACGACGCGAAAGAAAAAACTACGCCGCCGGCGGTTCGGCCTCTTCGCCCGTTCGCTCGGCCACGCTGAACGTGTCGAGATCGCGCCCGAGATGGGCCGTAATCAACTCGGCGAGAAAACCGATCGACATGAACTGTCCCCCGATCAACAACGCCGCAATCGAATACAACAGCGCCGGACGCTGATGTAATCGCGGATCGGTTCCGTTCCAAGCCGAGGCAGCCCAATACCATGCCAGCCATGCCATGCCGAGCCCGCCGAGCAAAAAGCTTAGCAAGCCAAGCGTGCCCAATAAGTGTTGCGGGCGGTGGCCGAAGCCGGTCAAAAACGTCACAGTGAGCAGATCGAGAAAGCCTTTGAAGAAACGGCGAAAGCCGTACTTGGAATGCCCGTGTTGCCGCGGCCGATGCTTGACGACGACTTCGCCGACGCGAAAACCGCGGGCATGCGCCAACACGGGAATAAAGCGATGGAGCTCGCCGTAGATGCGCACCTCGTGAACGACTGCGCGGCGGTAAAACTTCATGCCGCAGTTGTGATCGTGGAGTCGCACATCGGTCAGGAAGCCGACGAGCCAATTAAACACGCGCGATGGCCCGACTTTGTGCCAAGGGTCGTGTCGCACCTGTTTCCAGCCGCTGACGACATCGAGCTTCTTGCCGTTAAGCTCGGCGACGAACTTGGGGATTTCACGCGGGTCGTCCTGTAAGTCGGCGTCGAGTGTGATGATGAAGTCGCCCAGCGAGCTTTCGAAACCGGCCCGCAACGCCGCGGCTTTGCCGAAATTGCGGCGAAAGCGTATTCCTCGAACACGGCGATCGGCAGCCGCTAAACGCCGAATCAATTCCCACGAACCGTCGGTCGAGCCGTCGTCGACGAAGAAGATTTCGAGTTCGTACCTGTGTTCTTGCGCGACCGCCGTCAACTCGGCATGCAATTGCTGCAGGCTGTCGACTTCATTGTAAGTGGGGATGACGGCGGAGATTTTCAAAGCTGCAGCTTACCGAAGATTCGTGGAGCGAAAAGAGCGCTTAGGGAGGGGGGCCGCTTGCGGTCGACGATTGTCGGCGACGGAGTTCGTCGAGGCCGGGACCTGCGGCGGACTTATACAGGATAACCGAAACCAATAACTCGGCCACTAGCCAGACGAGGCGGACGAGAATCGCGGTTACCATCGCCGTCGCTTCGTCGTAGTTCCAAGTGAGGACGGCGAATAGTACGCCGTCGCGCACACCGAAGCCGCCGGGTATGAAAGAAAGGAAGCCGATCACGACGGAAAGTGCCGCGGCGACCGTCCCGACGGTGAGCTCGGCCCACAATCCGCGATCGCTCGCGAACCCTGCGGCCCGCACAGTCGCCCAAATACTCATGCCCATCACAATCCATGCGATCGTATTTAACGCCCACCCGCGGAGCATGGTACCGAAGTGGATTCGCCGAGCGACTTCGTTCGCGCGTGCGTCGT
Organism: Planctomycetaceae bacterium; assembly: GCA_016793115.1. Lineage (GTDB taxonomy): Bacteria > Planctomycetota > Planctomycetia > Pirellulales > PNKZ01 > PNKZ01. The sequence goes on along the minus strand of JAEUIN010000259.1, from coordinate 18,940 downwards.
CGTCGTTCGCTCCGTCGTCGGCCGTCGGCCCGCGCCCGATCTTCATGCGCTTCATGATCTGGGCGAACACCGGAGGGAACGTCGGCAAACCGGTGATGCCGATCATGGCCGCCGCGCCGAGCAGCCATTGCGAGTGTTGCGGATAACAGAAGGCGATGATGATCGTCGACATGATCGCGCCGACGGCCATCATCGTGAGCGTTTCGTAGAATACGGCGACGGCCGCCAGACCGGCGTGCGCGCCCGCTTGAGCCAGCATGACCGAACGCATCACGACGACCATCGCCTTGCCGGGCACATACTTGCCGAGATGGCCGATATAGAAGGCGCGGATCGTCGCGGCAAGCGAAACTCGCTGGCCGAGCCGGTCGAGAATTTGGTGGAAAAAGAGCCCGCAGGGGAGTTGTGCGAGCGAGTACAGCGTCACGGCTCCGATGAGCCAAGCCCACCGCAAGCGGCTGATCGACCATTCGCCGGCGGCGATTCGTTCTTCAAGCTTTTGCCAACCGCTCAAGACCGCGCGATGCACGAACCAAGCGACGAGCGCGAGCATGGCGAAGCGCAGAACGAGCTTGAGGCGGCGTTTGGCGACCGGCGTGGGTGGGGACATCGACGAATCTTTAAGGCGAATCGGATCTTCATGCGGTCGACGGAGTAAAGCAGTCGACAGTGTAGGCGGGGCGCACCGCGAGGAAAATCGCGACTTGCTCTCCGGAGCGGGTCTCGTCGTAAAACTTCGGGGGGGCCGCTACACTGTTCGTGCCGTTTTCAGGTCAGGCGTCGTCGAGGGCCGCACCATTGATCGCTCGCATCTTATCGCTCGTCGTTCTGCTGGCGCTATTGGTTTTGATCGCCGCGCTTTCATTCGAGGTGATGGCGACTTTTATCTTGCCGTTGTTTCTGGCGGTCATGCTAAGCGTTCTGTTTAAGCCCGTGCAAGTTTGGATTTCGAAACGCTGCAAGAATCGCCCGCGCCTCGCTGCCGGATTGACTACGACATTGGTGTTGCTCGCGGTGCTGTTGCCGTCGATGGCCGTCGGGGCGTTGGCCGTTTCCGAAACGGCCGATCTCGTCGCTTCACTGGATCGCGACGACATCTCGCGCAAGCTGACGACGTTGCGCAATCGATTGCGTCTTGGGCCGCCGCCGAAGCAAGTCATGGCGGCCCTGGATCGCCTGCGAAAGAACGTCGACCAACTCGAGCAACTCGCTTTCGTGGCGCCCGATGCCGAACCGAAGCCGCCGTCGGAAGAAGAGTTGCGAAAGGCGTCGGTGGCCGACAACGAGATAGTCGAAAGTCGACTGAATCTTGCGGAGCCGTCCAAAGTTGCGGCACCGTCGGCAACCGGCGATGTTCCGGTTCCTTCGCCGCAACTTATCGCTTGCTGGGCGGCTTGGAAGAAGAGCCTTGCTGAGCAAAAGCCTGCGCCCGCCGATCGCGAAGCATGGCATAGCGCCTGGGAACGGACACGCTCGTCGCTGGAGCAGTTTCGCACCGAATTGCTGGGCGGTCCGCTGGTTGCGTCGGTGAAGCAGGTTGTTCGCGTCGACGATGAAACGATCGACGGCGCGATCGCTCGCATTCGAACCTCGGCCGGTCCGCTCGCCCTCGGCACGACTCAATATCTCGGCGGGCTGATTTGGGAGATCGGCGTCGGCTTGATCGTCATGTTGCTCGGACTTTATTACTTTCTCGCGGACGGAGCTTCGATGATCGATGCCGTCGTTCAATTGACGCCGCTCGATCAGAAGCATACGCAGCGACTCATCACCGACTTCGGCGATCTAACGCGCGCCATCGTCCTCTCGATGGTACTTGCCGCCGCAGCGCAGGGATTGCTAGCCGGCGTCGGGTATTTGTTCGTCGGTCTCAACTCAGTCTTCCTGCTGACGCTGCTGACGATCCTCTTCGCCATGGTGCCGCTCGTCGGCGCCACGCTTGTGTGGGGCGGTTGTTGTGCATGGCTTTATTTCTTCGAACAGCGAACGGGCGCCGCCCTCGGCTTGGCGATCTATTGCGCGATCGTCGTGGGACTCGCCGATAATCTAATTAAGCCGTTAGTCCTTCAGGAACGCTCCAATCTCCACCCGCTGCCGGCATTGCTAAGCGTATTGGGCGGGGCGCAGGCTCTAGGCCCGATCGGGGTGTTCGTCGGGCCGATGGTCTTGGCCTTGCTGCACACTTTGTTGGTCATGCTTCACGGCGAGCTTAAGAACTGGGACTTGAAGAAGGACGCAGGTGCGACGATCGCTTTCACGCCTCCGCCCCCGCCTGCCGTACCCACCTGAAACTGCGTTTTTCGCCATAAGTTCGTCGCGTTTGGGACCGGATATCGGTCGCCGCTAAAGCCCCTATATCGAGCTTGTGGCAAATCGCGAAACAGGGCTAAGATACGCCGCGATTTGAACTTGGCTGCTTTGCGCGGTCGTCGCAAGACTACGGTGTGTGCTCTCCGGGGCCGCGCCGAATCCGCACGATTAAAAAGGCTGAGTTCTCTATCGTAATTGCGTACGAGTCGCGGCGTTGTTTCCTGGTAGGTCTGGTATTGCCGTCGGAGTGGCTTTCATGAATGCATGGGTTTTCTTACTGCTGCCGTCGACGCTTGGCGTCGATTTCGGTTGGGAACGCCAGCCCGACAACTCGATCGAGTACATCGTGCAGATCGAGCCGGAAGCGGTCGACGAGATGAAGACCGGCACGGAACTGCTTAGCACGTTGCCGCCGTCGGTGAGAAATACGATTCGTAACTACCGCATTCGAGTCGGTCGCGATCGGTTGCCGAACCAAAACACATTGCCGCCGGAAGCTTCGGCGGCGACGGGAACGACTGCGGCTTCAGGCGCAACTTGGGGCAATCAGACGCAACCGTCTTACTTGCCGAGCAACGCGACCGCGTCGACATATCCATTGAACCCCGGCAACACGGCGCCGAACATCGGCACGTCGAGTAATACGTCGTCGACGGTGTATCCGCCGTCTGCAACGGGCGGGTTCGTCAACTCTTCGTTGCCGCAGCCCAATCGGCCTGCCTCGACGTACCCCACGGCGCAGCTTCCCGCCACACAACCGTACGGAACTGGGACCACGGCGATGTCTTCCGGCGGTCTTTCGACAAGCGGCTTTCCCATGCAACCGAATAGCACCGCTCCGGCGGGAAGCTATCCGACGGCCGGCGGGATGACGACATATCCTGCCAACAATTATCCGCAGAACTCGACGTATCCTCAGAATCAACCGTCGAGCTACAACACGGCCGGCCAGCCGCAGTATCCGACCAACGGCTATCAGCCGCCGAACTACGTTCCCAACTACAATCAGCCGGGCTATGGTCCGACGGGGTATAATCAGCAGTACGGAGCGCCCGGCTATCCGCAATATGTTGCGGCGAACCCAAACGATCCGAACGCATGGGGACAGGGACCGCGGCTCGGCGACCCCGGGTCTTACGGCATGCAAACGGCAAAGCCGAGTATCGAAATGCCCAATCCGACGGGAACCGCCGGATACGGTCCGCAGCCGTATGCAGGACCAAACGGCTCTACTTTCCCGACAAACCAGACGCAGCCGGTCGGTTCGCAGTTCGTCAACACGACCGATCCCCGCTACAACACAACGGCGGGCTCTGAATCGAAATCGCCTGGGGATGCACGAACGCAGATTACGACCAGCGCCGCCGCCGACAAGCCGGGCGAGTCGCAGTGGGTTTCGTTGACGTTCGCGCTGATTGCCCTATTTGCGTCGTTGGGCGCGAACTTTTATTTGGGATGGTCGACTTACCATCTCCGCGAGCGCTATCGCATGATGCTCGCCGAGCGAACGACCTACTAGCGTCGACGCTTGGGGTATTTACTTCGCTACGGCCATCGCGCGGGATATGCGGAGCCGAGTAGGAACTTGAAAAGCAAAGTGTAAACTTAGGTTGCTTTACTTGCTTTCTCTTCTCACTCCGAGCGCACATCATGTTGCACGCCTTAGCGAATCGCTGGTGGGTTTTCCTGGTCCGCGGGCTGGTCGCCATAGCGGCCGGAGTGATCACGGTAATGCATCCGGAACTCACTCTCCTGGTGTTGATCGTACTGATCGGCGTCAGCGCCTTGGTCGACGGCCTTGCCTGCGTCTTCGCGGGCGTCGGCGGCGGAGTTGAAGGTCGGCCGTGGTGGGAAATGATTCTGCTTGGACTCGCCGGCGTGGGATTCGGCATCGCGACTTTAGCTTGGCCCGGATTGACGACGATGTTCTTGGTATTCCTCGTCGCCTCTTGGTCGATCGTGCGCGGTGTCTTCGAAATAGCCGTCGCCATCAAACTCCGCAGGGAGATCGACGACGAATGGCTCATCGGATTGTCCGGCGTCATTTCGATCGCCTTTGGCACGCTGCTGTTCGCCAAGCCGGGAGCCGGGGCCCTGGCCTTGGCTACGATCATCGGATTCTTTCTGTTTATCGGCGGGGCTATGGCCGTCGCCTTTTCAATGCGCCTCCGCTCTCTCAAGTAGAAACTGCAGTCGATGCGTTGATTTACGAAGCCCGCAAGTGATCTACTTGGCGATCACTTCGGCCAGGCGCTCAAACATCAAAATCCAACTCGGGTGAGCGCCGGTCCGTTTTGCGACTGTTTCGCTTACCGATTGTCGCAACGTCAACCGCGTTCGTCCGGCGTCCTCGACAAGCGTCACTTCGACGATTGTTTCGCGCGGCCACTCGGAATCCATGCCCGCGTCGGCCGGTTCGAGCAGATTTCCCGCCTTGTCGGCGACGGCCATCGTGAACACGATCCGCTCCGGTTCGACGAGTTCGCGATAGTTGCCGCGGCACCAACATTCATGGCCGTCGGGCGTCGTGATGCAAGAATGAAACTCCCCGCCGAGGCGTATTTCGAGCTTGGCGAAGCGAATCGTGCAGTCGGGCGGCGCAAACCACAGCGGCAACTGCGCCGGATCCGTCCAAGCGCGATACACCGCACCGCGCGGGGCATTGAAGAGATGCGTGATCAGTACTTCCGAATCACTCAAGGTCGGCGTTTCGGCGGCGGCAAGACGAGCGTTCATCATTTGGTCCCATTGAGAGTGGAAGCGGCCGTGCCCGTTGCGGATTCGTTGCCGGCGGCGTTCGGCGAACCCGCGGCCGCCGGCGGTTCCTTTGTCGCCGGCTTTTCAACGATGGTTTTGATGCTGTTCAGGCCCTTCTCAAAATCTCCCCCTACCATGGCATCCATGTTCATTAGCATACACATGGCCTTGCCGACGAAGTTGTTTTTCCCCGACATCTCCCATGTCATCGCGGTGCCTGTTCCTTCCGGTTTGAAGGTGAACAGCGTGTCGTTGGTTCCTTCGAACGGTTTGACGAAGTGAAGTTTGATTTTGATCAGTTCATTCGGCTTACTTTCGACGATTTCCATGTCGCCTTGGCCGACTTGATCATTTCCTTCCCAGGCGAACTTCGCTCCCTTGCCGGAGTCGGGGCCGCTAAACTTCGCAATCGCATTCGGATCGAGCCTAGCCCAAGGAGACCAAGCTTGCCAGTTGTGGAAGTCGTTGACTTGCGCGAAGACGTCCGCAGGCGAAGCGTTCATCGTCGCCGAACGCCGAACGCTAAAAGCGTCGGGTTGCAAGGCGACGTAACCGCAAAAGGCGACAATCATGACGACGAGAAACAATAGGATCTTTTTGAACATACTAACGTCCTTTCGATGCGAGCCTCTACACGCGACTCCGAGCGAAACGTAAAAGCGGGCTAAAACAAGTCTATTTCGTCAAAATCATCCACGACACGCCAAACCGATCGGCGACCATGCCGAACCGCTCCGCGAAGAACGTTTTATTGAGCGGCATCCGCACCTCGCCCCCGGCGCGAAGCGCGGCAAACAGCCGCTCGGCTTCCGCCGTCGAGTCGCAGCCGATCGTTAGGGTGACGCCTGCGAACTTCGCTGCGCCGCCGCACATGCCGTCGGACGCCATGAGCGACGAATTCCCGATCTTGAACGAACAATGCATGATCTTTTCTTCCGAGCCCGGCGGAGTCGTGCTCGGAGTCGGGTTCTCCTTGAACCGCATCATCATCTCCACCTTGGCGTCCAACGCTTCGCGATAGAATTCTAGCGCTTCCTCGCAACGTCCGTCGAAATACAAATACGGTTGTACCAACACGACTAGCTCCTTGAACGGATGTGACGCATCGCACGCGCGCGGCGACTCGTGTCGGCCGCTACGCGTCGCGACGAGAGCCGACACGGTCGGCTCGTTTAACGGGGCCATAAAGATTGTTCATGCATTGCTCAAGCCGGCTCGCGAGTTTCGACGCTCCGTGCGTTCTCGCCGATTACGCCGCGGCTTCTCCTTCGCTCCGCCCACGTCGCCGATTTCTAAAGCTCGCAGGTGCCGCTCTAGGCGATCGAGGCCTTCTTCCCAAAACCGACGGTAGTGCTGCAGCCACTGCGTCGCCTCTTTGAGCGGTGCGGTCCGTAGACGACACGGTCGACGTTGGGCATCGCGCCTTCGTTCGATCAAGCCGGCTCGCTCCAACACCTTCAAGTGCTTCGACACCGCCGGCAGCGACATCGCGAACGGTTCGGCGAGTTCCGAAACCGACCGCTCCTTTTTCGCCAATCGCCCAAGGAGCGCGCGGCGGGTCGGGTCGGCTAAGGCGGCGAACGTTGCACTTAGTGCGTCGTTCATGTTATGAACCGATAGGTTAAGTAACCAGTTGGTAAAATAACTGGCGAGAGTCGCTCCAGTCAACGGAATTCGATGGCGCGGCGCCGGCCGGCGCCACCGTCGCTCGCGATCCGAAACGTCGCGGAGCGGGGCTCCGTAAGACTGCGGACCGACGGCTTTTTTCGCGTTTCGCGATGGGTTACCTTGAAAGGCCGGCCGTATTCTTCCGTACGAAGTTTTCCGCTCGCCCGCGTGTTCTGGAATTATCGCTATGTTCCCATCGGTCGGTGTCCGTCGGCTCTCCGTCGCCGTCCTGTTTCTGGGCTTAGCTCGAACCGTCGGCGCGCCGTCGGCAATGTCCGTCGAATTTGATCGGCGGACCGTTCATTTTGCGTTAGCCGGCGATTCGACGGTGACCGACACGGCGGGCTGGGGTTCGGCTTTCTCCAAGTTGCTGGCTTCCGGCGTGCTTTGCACTAACGTTGCGGGCGGCGGCCAAAGCACGAAAAGCTTTCGCGACTCCGGCCGCTGGCAACGCGTGCTCGACGCACGGCCGACGCATGTGTTGATTCAATTCGGCCACAACGATCAGCCCGGCAAGGGCCCGCACCGCGAGACCGACGCGGCGACGACCTACCGCGCGAATCTCGCGCGCTTCGTCGACGAGGCCCGAGCGGCCGGGGCCGTGCCAATCCTCGTCACGTCGTTGACGCGCCGCGGCTTCGAGAACGGCAAACTCGTCGACATCCTCGGACCGTATGCGGCGGCAATGCGCATCGTCGCCGCGGAGAAGCAAGTGCCGCTTGTGGATCTGTATGCGCGCAGCACGGCGATCGTCAAATGCTTGGGCGAGCAAGGGAGCATGAAGTTGAGTCCACCGAGCACAAAGGGCGTGGATCGCACGCACTTGAATGCGCTTGGAGCGGCGGTCATGGCGAAAGTCGTCGTCGGCCAGTTGCGGCAAGTCGCGCCCGAACTAGCGCCCTGCTTCGGCGACCAGCCGCGCACCGTGAGGTTGCTGACGATCGGCAACAGTTTTTCACGCAACGCGATGAATTACTTCGACGAGCTTGCCCTCTGCGGCGGGCAGACGCTCGTCGTACAACAAGCGACCATCGGCGGTTCTTCAATGCAGCAGCATTTAGATAAGGCCCGCCTGCATGAGCAAGATGCGACCGATCCGAAAGGACTGTATGACTCGAAGCGGAGCCTCAAAGACTACCTCACGGCCGAAGCGTGGGATTTCATTACGATCCAACAGCGGAGTCTGGTGAGCCACGATGTCGCCACGTATCGCCCTGCGGCCGAGCAATTGGCCGCGTATGTGAAACGGTACGCTCCTCATGCCGAACTATTGCTGCATCAAACGTGGGCCTATCGCGTCGATGATCCGCGATTCCACCTCGCGGATCCCAAGCCCGGCGAGCCGCGGACGCAACGCGAAATGTACGAAGGCTTGACGAAAGCGTACGACGCAATCGCAACCGAATTGGGAGCGGGCATCGTGCCGGTCGGCGATGCATTCTTCGCGGCCGACACGGATGCGACGTGGGGCTATCGATCGGCAGGAGTCGTCGATCTCAAGTCGTTCGCTTATCCGAAACTCCCGCCGCAAACGCATTCGCTGCACGTTGGCTGGCGTTGGAGTACGAAGGGGAAGCAAATGCTCGGCATGGACGGGCACCATGCCGACACAGCGGGCGAATATCTTGCGGGTTGCGTGTTTTATGAAGCGTTGTTCGGGGAGCCGGTCATAGACAATCCCTATGTCCCTCCGCAGCTCGACGCCGACTATGCCGAGTTTCTGCGAGCCACGGCCCACGCCGCCGTCGAACGCCGCCGCGACTAACTTCGAGCGTATCCCGAGAAAAGGATCGTGGGGTGCGAAGGGATGTGGCGGTGTAAGCCGAAAGGGTATGATTTGCGCAAAGGCGGGAAGTCGTCGCGGTGCCGACGGAGAATCATAATTGGATCTAGAACCACAGAGTTCCAATCGCGTTCACCTGTTCCCCCTTTGCGTCTTAGCAGACATGCGTTTGGGCAAAAATCTCATACAAGCCTCCCGCGACTCCATCGCGATTCCCCTCCATTCCTATTTTGAAGTTGTGACGAAGAAAAGATGCCGCAGCAGACAAGGATTGTCGCCCCAGGCCCGACGGAGTCGACCGTACGAACGACGGATCGCCAAGTACTCGAAGTGCCGGCCGGCTGGGTGCTCGTGCCGCCCGGCGATCCGGGCCTTACGCGGCGCGTGAAAGCGGCCGGTCCGACTTGGACCGTGCAGGAGAAGATCGGGCGTCGTGTCTTCTCGCGCGGCGTGTGGGCTGCTCGCAACACGGTCGAGCGGATCAAGATGGACCTTGGAGCCGAGCGCTCGACGGACGCCTATGCCAAGAAGCAAGCGGCTAGCGCGAAACGCCGTGAAGTCGCACAAGCGGCCTACGTCGAGTCGTTTGAAGACGCCGTTACGGCGTTTTTGGCCTTCGCACCCCAACATCGCGACTTGGCCGTGCGACTCGCCCGGGTCGTCGCCGCGCATGCCACTCCGGTAGGAAGCGGGACGGTGGCCCGCACAAAACGCATTCCGGTCGAGCGCCGCGCCGAAGCGGCTGTAATTGCTTGGCTACGGCATCAAACAACGGCGTACGACTCACTGAAGATTCCCCGTGTGAAAGGTAAGCGACGGGAAGTACGGCGGATGCTTGCAGAACAATCTCGCGTGCTGCTGCATGGATATCGAGAAGGCGCGACTCCAGCGGTGAATTGCCCATTGCGGGCCGCTCTCTTCAAAGCAATACGTTAAGGGCACGATCAGCGTTTCGGTCCTTTGAATCGTCCGAAAATCGCGCGGCAAAAACCGACGGCGGGGAACAACTCCGCCGTCCCGCAGAATCTGTCCGCTCGACACTTACGGCCTGCGCGCCGGAATGCGGTGCCGCAGGGGGAAAAGCAAGAGTGTTATTGAAACAGCTTCAGTTTTGTCACGGCACGTTGGTTGTCGTTCGTAGGAAAGATGTCCCAGAGGTTGTCGTCAGCGTTGACGCCGACTTCGACGTTGCCGCTAAATGAGATCATCTTCGTCACGAATTCACCGCCGTTACCCCGATCGAATCGAATTGCAATGGGAAAGGGCGCGGCGATTTTCCGCGTGCCGCCGGCCGGAACGGTAAAGTTTTTGCCGTCGACGATCGCATTGAATTCCTGCTTGTTCTGCGTGTTGTCGATCACGACGTCGAACGATTGTTCGAAGAGTTGCAAACCTTCGTCGCTCGGCGTGAAATAGAACGTTCCGGGGCCGAGCGTGTAGGCGGCGGGGCCGTAGTTCTGTCCGCGATCGTATTCCACGACCCACGACGCGCCGGGAGGTAGGCGCTGAGCCATGCCGGGTTCCATCAAATAATGGTTCCCGTTAACGTTGTAGTTGATCGTCGTTTTCGTCGTGCTCGGGTTAACAAGCAGCGTTCCCGCAGTCATCGGCTCCCCTTCCAAAGCGGGAACGGAAACGCCGTTGACGATCGGCAGACCGAGCGCTTCGGCGGCGTTGCCGCTCGCGATGCTTAGCGGGCCTTTGCCTTGGTTGCCGATGAGCATGGCGTCCGCGCCGAGAACTATTGCCGTGCCGATTTCGAGACCGGGGTCGTAAATCAATTGGATCTTCCCGGTCGGCAGCTTTGCGACCGGACCCTTCTGCGGCGCGGCCGCCTCGACGAGTTTGCGGACTTGCACCCAATTGTTAAGGGAATCGACGATCGGCTCCAAATCTTGGGCGGCGGGCGTCGTCGCGGTGATCTTGCTCAACGCCATTTCCAAATCCGCAACGTCTTGCACGACCGAGGCTTGGTTCTTGGAGAGGTCTTGCTCAAGCTGCGTGACCACTTTACGCATCGAAACTTGGCGGGCGACGATTTCGCCGCCCGCGGTGTCTTTCGGATTGCCTTGGGACCAAGCCTGCAAGACGGCCGTCGGATCGCCGGCGCGCAGCGCTGTGACTAGCGCTTGCTGATTCTCTGAAGTCCAGCCCGATGTCTTTGCCAAAATCGCGATCTCATCTGGGAGGACGCCCTTGAGTTTTTCTTTAAGAGTTGCGACGTCGGCCGCGATATGCTTATCGATACCTGCCAGCGCCGTATCGCGCTCCGCGGCGGTGAGCGGGATCGGAGTTACGATCTTATTGGTCAGTGCGGCGGGCTGACCGGGTTCGAAGGTGTTGCTGCGAAGGTCTTGGTTCGCCTCCGAAGGCTGGGAGCCGACGATCGGCGGAGCGGCCAACTGAGCGAGCGCGGTCTGCGCCGCGAGGGCGGCGGTCGCTACGAACCCTAAGATGGTAATCTTGTGAACCCGCATGGTTGTCTCTCCTCAGAGCGATCAGGCACCAAGTTGATCGATCGACACTCGCCTCTTGCGGCAGTGGGCCTGGAGATTGTCGCAACGTGTCGCGAACGACCCGAGGGGGCAAATGGCGTTCCGTGCCGGTAACGGCGGCCTCTACGACGCGTCTTGGCGAAAAGCCGCAACGCGCGGAACCGCGAGAAGTCGCGATGTTATGAGCGAGCGACGACCCACGTTTATCGCTCATCCAAGTTCGGCCAACCGCCGACATCGGCTTGCGAGCGAATTACGCGACCAAAGTTCCGATTCCGGACTTCGTCGATAATCCTGCGGTCGACCTCGTCGCGGCGGATGGAGCAGCCGGCTTCGGCAAGCACGCGTTTCATGGCTGCGGCGGCCGACTCCGGCGGGATTGGAGCCGGGGATTGAAATAACGGCGTCGTGGAAACTTGGCGGCGGATTTCATCGGGTGCGGAGCGCATCGCGATTTCGCCGGCAAATAGCACATTCCATTCGTCATCGGTTGCCATGCTGCGATGCGGGCCGAGATTGCCGGCGACGTAAACGGCCACGCCCTGGCTCTCGCCATGTTTCCGTTCCGCATCGATCTCCGGGCGATCAAGGCCGTTCAAGTAGTAGTTGCCGACGAAGTGAAACTGAAACGTCTTCTCAGCGGCTTCCTCCGGACGGTCTTCGATGCCGGTCGTGTATCGCGAGCCGGAACGTTGATAGTCGAACATCACGTTGTTGACCGCTTCGAAACGGGGATGGATGTCGTTGTCGCGGCGGACGTCGTTGGCCTCGAACTGCGGCCCGCGCATGACGTAGTGCGCGAAGAGGCAGTGATGAACGGAGAGAGTCGATGCGCTCGTGTTGAGGCAATAGGCGTGATTGTCGCCGTAGGGGTGAAGGGCCGGATTGCTGAGCGGTTCGGAAAGAAGGCACCATTGGATCGTGACGTTGCGGCAGCGGACGATGCTGAAAACCTCATCAGTGCACCAAGAGGCGGAGATGTGATCGAATAAGAGGTTGTGTGAATCATCGGCGGCGATGCAGTCGAGGTCGCCGGAGTTCTTCGGGCGCTTGACCGTCTCTTGTCGATTGCGCTTGAGCACGGTGACGTCGCCGCGGCGCACGCGGATGTGGCGGACGATGATGTCGTGCGTATCTTTAACCTGCAGGCTGTGATCGCAAAGGCAGACGCCGAACCCGGGGGCGTCGGAGCCGTCGATCGTGAGGAACGGCTCGTGGATTTCCAGTGCGGTGCGGAGCCGCAGATTGCCTGCCGCTCGAAAACGAATGATTCGCGGCCCTTTCCGTTCGACCGCCCAGCGGAGCGTGCCGGGCTGCGGCGACTTCGGGTCGTCGTCGAGCGACGTGACGAGGAGTTCCGCACCGCCTGATCCGCCTTTCGTCGCTGCGCCGAAGCCATATGCCGCCGCGGGATCGGCAGGCGAGTCCATGGGGTGCGACGCGCCGGTGGTTACGAGAATGCAAACTAGCGACAAAACGCCGAGCCGCATTTCGAGCGATCGGCAGAAGAGGTGCGCCATCGGCGGCGTCTCCGAATGAACGGGATGGGGAAAGATACGATTGCATCACGCGGCGACACGCACTAGGGTGACAGCTTACCCAGGAGGTGGTCATGGTGCGAACTACCGCGGCGATCATCTGTCTGTGTCTCGCGACGCTGAACGACGGAGAGCGGGCCGATGCCTTGGAACGCGTATGTGTCGCGCCGAACGGACGCGGCTTCGTCTTGGAAAAATCCGATACTGCCTTCACGCCGTGGGGCGTGAATTACGATCGCGACGAACAAGGCCGCCTCATTGAAGATTATTGGGACGCCGAGTGGGCCGCGGTTGCCGGCGATTTCGCCGAGATGCGCGACCTCGGGGCCAACGTCGTCCGAGTGCATTTGCAGTTCGGAAAATTCATGGCGGCGGCGGATCGACCGAACGAGGCCGCGCTCGGCAAGCTGCGACAGTTGTTGCAACTAGCCGAGTCGACCGGGCTCTATCTCGACGTCACCGGGCTAGGCTGCTACCACAAACGCGACGTGCCGCCGTGGTACGATACGCTCAGCGAGCCGGATCGCTGGGCGGCCCAGGCCGCGTTTTGGGAAGCGGTCGCGAAAACCTGCGCGGCGAGCGACGCAGTATTTTGCTACGACCTGATGAACGAACCGGTCGTGCCGGGAGCGGGCGGGAAGCGAACGGATTGGCTGGGGCCGCCCTTGGGCGACAAGCACTTCGTGCAAGTCATCTCGCTCGAACTCGGTACTCGCCGCCGTCCGGACGTCGCAAAAGCCTGGATTGAGAAGTTAACCGCGGCCGTTCGCAAGCACGACAAGCGCCACATGGTCACCGTCGGCCTCGTTGATTGGAGCTTGGCGAAGCCCGGGCTCACTTCGGGTTTCGTGCCGAGCGAAGTGTGCGGGCCGCTCGACTTCGTCGCCGTGCATCTGTATCCGAAGAGCGGCAAAGTCGACCAAGCTTTGGAGACCTTGCGCGGGTTCGACGTCGGCAAGCCGATCGTCGTCGAGGAGATGTTTCCGCTCGGGTGCTCGAGCGAGGAACTGCTGGAGTTCGTCGATAAGTCGAGTCCGCCGGCCGCCGGCTGGCTCAGCTTCTATTGGGGAAAGCGCCCGGAGGAATACGACGATAAGACGATGGCCGGTGCGATTATCGGCGCATGGCTGAAGAAGTTTGCGGCCAAAGGCGAGGCGCTTCAAAAGTAGCGGCCTCGCCCGAGGCGGACGTGTCGGCCGTTACTTGGGCGACATGGTGCAAATAATTCGCTTGCCCATCGTGCTGGGGTTGCCGTCGAGCTTGCCGACGTCTTCCAGCGACTTGATCATCTTCTCGACGACCTTGCGGCCTTCTTCCATGTGCGCGATTTCGCGCCCCTTGAAGACGACCGAGATCACGACCTTGTTCTTTTCGGCCAAGAATTCGCGGGCGTGATTCGTCTTGGTCAATAGATCGTGTGCATCGGTCTTCGGACGAAGGCGAATTTCTTTGATCTTCGTCTGATGCGCGTGATTTTTGTGGAGTCGCTTGTTTTGTTGGTATTTGAATTTGCCGAAGTCCATGATTCGGCAAACGGGCGGACGCTCGGTCGGAGCCACTTCCACAAGGTCGAGTTCGGCCTCGCGCGCCAACGTCAAAGCTTGCTCCGTCTGCATCACGCCCAACTGAGCTCCGTCCGCACCGATCACACGCACTTGCGGAATCCGGATTTGCTCATTCACTCTCTGTGCCTTTTCGATCGCTCGGTCCTCCAAATCGACAATGAAACAACAACGCTACGACGAACCCCGGCAAGTGGGGCGTCGGCAATAGCGACAATCTGACTATCTAACCGTACAAATATCCATCGCAAAATCAGGTTATGTCAACCTATTTTCGCGATTGCCGGCGGAATTCGCCGGTTTGTGGGTCGGCTTTAATACTCATTGGCTTCGGCACCCGAGGCTGAAGCGGCCGCAATCGTCGGTTTGGCGACTTGGCGGATTCGCTTGGTCCGGATTTCCTCTTGGAGCTTTTCGATCGCAGCGTCGAGCGTCAGGCTGCCGACGTCCCCGTCGATCCGGTCGCGGACGCTGACGGCCCCCTCTTCCATTTCCCGGCCGCCGACCACGAACATATAGGGCACGAGCCGTAGCTGAGCGTCGCGAATCTTCGAGCCGATCTTCTCGGCCCGGAAATCGCCGGTCGCGCGAAGTCCGAGCTCTCGAAGCCGCTTTTCAACCTGGTGTCCATATTCCGCGAACTTTTCGCTCACCGTCATCACCCGGACCTGCTCCGGAGCCAGCCATAGCGGAAACGCGCCCGCGAAGTGCTCGATGAGCACTCCGATGAAACGCTCCATCGAGCCCAGCGGAGCGCGATGGATCATGATCGGCCGATGCGGCTGGTTGTCTGCGCCGGTGTATTCCAGCCCGAAACGCTGTTCGCTCGGCAGGTTGTAGTCGAGCTGTACGGTGCCGAGTTGCCACTCGCGGCCGAGGCAGTCGGCGACGATAAAGTCGGCCTTGGGGCCGTAGAACGCCGCTTCCCCCTTCGCGATGCTCATGTGCGGCAAATTCATGCTGCGGCAGACTTGCTCCAGCTCGCGTTCGGCGCGGTCCCATACTTCCGGCGCGCCGACGTATTTGTCGCTCGCCGGATCGCGAAAACTGAGTCGCACGCGATAGTCTTTTAGGCCGAGAGTTTCCAGCACGAACTGAGTCATCTCCAAACAGCCGCGGAACTCATCGGCTACTTGATCTTCGGTGCAAAACAAGTGGGCGTCGTCTTGGCAGAAACCGCGCACGCGGGTCATGCCGTTCAACTCGCCCGACTGCTCAAAGCGGTACACGGTGCCGAACTCCGCCAACCGCACCGGTAGGTCGCGGTAGCTGCGCGGCCGGCTCTTGTAGATCATAATGTGGTGCGGGCAGTTCATCGGCTTGAGCAAGTATTCGTCGGTCTCGCCCGGCTTGCCGGCCTTGATCTCGGCCTGCGAATTCGGGTGGTCCTTCATCTTGATCGTCGGGAACTGCGCGTCGGCGTAGTACGGATAGTGGCCCGAAATCTTGTAAAGATCGACCTTGCCGATGTTCGGAGTGTAGACCGGCTCATAGCCGCGCTTCTGCAACTCGGCTTTGACGAAGGCTTCCAACTCGCCGCGCACGATCGCGCCGCGCGGGTGCCAAAGAATGAGACCGCCGCCTACGAGCGGGTTGATGCTGAACAAGTCGAGCTGCTTGCCGAGCACGCGGTGGTCGCGGCGCTTCGCTTCGTCGATCTTTTGCAGGTAAGCGTCGAGGTCTTCTTGCGAGAACCAGGCGGTGCCGTAGAGCCGCTGAAGCTGCTTGTTGTTGGCGTCGCCCTTCCAATATGCCCCGGCGACCGACATCAACTTGAACGCCCCGATGGCGCCGGCGCTGGGGATATGCGGCCCGCGACAAAGATCGATGAACTCGCCTTGGCGATAAAACGACACGGTCGGGTGATCGGCCAAGCCGGTCGATATGTGCTCGACTTTGAACTCTTGCTTGAGATCGCCGACGACTTCCAAAGCCTTGTCGCGCGGCTCCACCAAGCGCTCGAACGCTTCGTCTTGCTTGATGATTTTGGCCATCTCGGCCTCGATTTTCGGAAAGTCTTCTTCGCTGAGCTTGTGCGGCATCGCGAAGTCGTAATAGAAGCCTTCGCCGGTGGTGGGACCGAAAGCGAGTTGTACTCCGTCGTAAAGCCGCATCACGGCGCGGGCCATGATGTGGGCGCATGAATGCCGCATGACGGCGAGCGCTTCGGCGTCTTTCTTAGTCAGTAGCTTGAGATCGACGGAGCCATCGGCCGGGAGAGTGGTATCGATTCCGACGACTTTGCCGTCGACGACGCCGGCCAGGGCGGCCTTGGCAAGACGAGGACCGATGTCGTTGGCGACATCGAGTACTCGAACCGGTTGGGAATAATCTTTTACGCTGCCGTCGGGAAGTTTGACTTGGAGCATCGGTGGTCCTGAGATAGCGGCAACCGGCGCCGAATCACGTCCATACCAAGGACGCGCGGCGCAGGGCCGACGAAAGGGCTGCGAACGATCGTAAGATAGAGCAGTCTTTAGGTTTCCGGCAAGGTCGGCGGCGCGGTTCGCGTCCGTTGGGCCACTTGACGATCTTCTATTTGTGCGTCACACTTGGCAGTTCGCCGTTCAGTCGCAAACCAACGACCGAACGGAACCTGTCGCGGCGTGTCTCAAAACAACGGACAACCGCGACGTCCGCGGCGTTCGCTCGATTGGCCGAGAACTCGGCTCCGGCGAGGGCGGCGGCGACTATTTTCGGGCGATTAGCTCAGTTGGTTAGAGCACTAGCTCGACAAGCTAGGGGTCACAAGTTCGAGTCTTGTATCGCCCACTCTGTTTGATTCTCAGAGCTTCCTACGGCGCTCACCAGTGCTCTAGGAAGCTCTTTTCGTTGGTGGCGGTCGGACGGTGAGCTAACCAGATCACTCAGGATTGCGCCAGAGTGCCCCGAAACTGCACCACTCGCGAGGGCATAATCCGCCTCGGTGACCTGCGTATAGTGTTCCAGGGCCACGCGAGGGGAATTTCCGAGCCACGCACAAACTTTGTGGATCGAATAAACGCCCATCAAATCGGTTTGGCAACTGCTCCGCATGTTGTGAAAGAGCTTCGGCCAATCGTTCACGCCGGCCCGCTTGAGAATCTTCCGAAATTCTCGACCGAGATTTTCCCGGTTCCGATTTGGAACTAGGTAGCCGTCGCCCGTTTCGGCCGCGTGCCAAGCCTCGTCGAGAGCGGCGGCAAGCTCGGGAAACTCTTTGAAGATCGGAACCCAACGCGACTGGCCGTTAGGGTGATGCTCGGTCTTCGGCGAGTGAACCAGAAACCGCCGCTTGTCCCAATTGATATCGGAAACGCGGAGCCCCTTCGGCTCGCTCGGGGTGCGAAGCCCGGCGAATCGCGAGAGCGCAAACCGCAACCGCCATTCAAGGTTCGGACAGGCTTTGAAAATCTCCGCGGCGACCTCTCGCGAAATGTAGTGGACCCGCGCCTTGTTCGATTTAACGACGCCGCCGACTCCCTCAAACGGATTCGAGGGAATGGCTTTTCGGCGAACGGCGAATCGAAAGAATTGCCCGGCCATCACGCATCGACGGTTCACGGTGTTGGAACTGAGCCCGGCGCCGCCGCCTTCACGCGGGGAAAGATTCTCGACGGCCTTGCGCCCAAGGTACGCTTCGAATTCCTCCGCGTCGACATCGCTGATTGATTTTAGCGGAGTCGACTCGCCGAAGAATTCAAGCAAGTTCCTTTTGGTGTGACCGTAGAACTTCAACGTCGCGGGTTTCTTTCGTTTGTCGCCCGCGAGCGCTTCGACGTGCTTCATGTAGGCGGTGAGTAGGTCGCCTACAGTTTTGAGAATCGTAGCGCCGTGAACTCCGGCCGGCACGTCGGGCTGCAACGCCTTCGGCATCACGCCGTATTCGACGAGTTTGGTGAACAGTTCGGAATGATCCCTTCGCAAGTTCTCCGCCCAAGCGCATACGTCGTCGTCAAGTTTGCTGCCGAACTTCACGGCGCGTCGGAGCGCGTGGAGTTTGTCGGCGAAGCGTTCGGCGTCGCGCTTTGACAAATCCGACAACCGAATCTTCCGCCGCCGCTTATCCGGCCCGGTGAACTGAATCAGCGGGCGGCCTTGCTCATCGTGTTGAATGTTGGAACGTGCCATCGTTAGCGGGCCTCCCCGGAGTTGGTCGCACAGTTGCAAGCCGCGTATCCCTTCGTCCCGCCGGCCTCCATCATCGCATCATCAAGCGCACAGAACACGCCGAACAACGCTTGATCGAACGCCGCGGCGAGCGCCTTGGCCGGAAGCGTGCCGCCCGTCGACTTCGCACTCATCGCCGCGAGCCAGTCGCGGAACTGGCGAGCCACGGTGGCGAAGGGCTCGGCGGTCGCGGCGGCGCGAAGACGAGCGGCCTTGTCGTCGATCGGCTTCGCGTCTTTGAAAATCGGCCGATCGTGTTCGTCGACAACCGACGTCGGATCGATGCGGCGCACTTCGGCGTGAGCGTGGAAAGGCTTCACGCGCGGGCTGTTGAAGTTGTTCGCCCAGTTATCGCAACTCTCTTTTTCGAATGCGATATGCACCAACTTTTCGGTTTGCGTTTCGCTGTTGACGATGACGACGACGAAAGCGCCGCGAGGTTGTTCGTCAGTGATTCCGTGGCGGATGACGGTCGACGTTGCGGGCTTCGTCGGAGCGAGAGCGGCGCCGCGAACCTTGCGGATCGTCGTCGACTTGGCTTGCTTCGACGGGCTCGGCTTGCGGGAAGCGGAGCGGACGGCGGCCTTAGATGCGGCGGCCTTCGACGACGACTTGCGAGCGGTGCGGGATGCGGTCTTCATACGGCAATTCTCCGATACGAAAAAAGCCGCAAGCCCG
>JAEUIN010000228.1 GCA_016793115.1 Planctomycetaceae bacterium | reverse complement strand
CAGCGACAGCGCGACGAGTACGATCGCGAGCGTCAGCGGGTATTCCATGCCGCCCTTGAGAATGTCGAACCCGGAGTGCGCCGTGAACGCGGCGACGAACATCGTCGCCGCCATCGGCAGCGCGGCCAATCGGGTGCCCGTGCCTACGAGCAGGAACAGGCCTCCAAAAAACTCCGTCGCTCCCGCCGCCGCGGCACCCAGCGTCGGCAGGGGAATGCCCAAACTCGCCAAGTATCCGGACGTGCCGGCGATGCCGTGGCCGCCGAACCAACCGAAGAGTTTCTGACCGCCGTGGAGTATGAACACGGCGGCGAGAATTGCTCGGACCAGCAGCAGGGCGACGTCATTGGCACGTTGTTGTTGGGCGGATACGCTCATGGCAATTTCCTTCAAACTGAGGATGATGAGAATCGTTTTGACGGCCGACGAATCCGCACGGCCTGCGCGGTACGTCGCGCTGTGGGCCGTCGCCGGCCTTGTGGAAGGGATTACCGATGGCGAAGGGAAGCCTTACACGAGTTCTCCCGATTTGTTTCCTCCGCGGCGCCTTGCGGCGTCTCGCTGCATTCGTGGCCGTCGGCATCGCGAGCTTGGCGAGCGCCGCCGACGACCGGGCTCCGCCGCGCGGTTGGCAACTCGCCGATTTGGCTCCTTCCGTGCAATCGCTCCGCGGACGATCTTATGAACGAGGCCGCGAGTTGTTCGTGAAAGCGCACTGCGCTTCCTGCCATCCGGCCGACGCGAAGAAGGAGTTCGGCCCCGATCTCACGAAGCTCGATCCGCGGTTTCAGCCCGTCGATATCCTGCGCGACGTCCTTGAGCCGTCGCGACGCATCGCCGACGCGCGGTACGAAGTGTGGATGTTTGAACTGACCTCGGGGCGCGAATTGGTCGGGCTCGTCGCTTCGGAGACGCGCGAAACGCTCAAGCTCATGCAACAGCCGCCATCAGTCGCTCCGCCGCTGGAGATTCCGCGCGGGGAAATTGAGCGTCGGAAAATGTCGCTGATTTCCATTATGCCGGAGCGTTTGCTCGATGGACTCACTCGCGACGAAGTCGCCGACCTGATTGCCTACGTCGCAACACGAGGTGAATCGCCGGAGCCGGCGGTCACACCTGTCACGGACTGAGAATAACGTGGGGAAGTGCGCACTTTCAGTTTTGACAATGCGGCGCGGTTGTGCCCGCGGCGAGCGAGTGAGCCGAACACATCACGGCCGATTTATGCTCGGACTGCCTCAGCCGCTCGTTAGCGAGGAGGCGCCTCTCCGACAGGCTGTTTTTCTTTGCTTCTCAACTCCTCGTGCAACTTCCGCCGAGAGACACTAGATTGGGCCGACAATTTGTCGCGGCGTGC
Organism: Planctomycetaceae bacterium; assembly: GCA_016793115.1. Classification (GTDB taxonomy): domain Bacteria; phylum Planctomycetota; class Planctomycetia; order Pirellulales; family PNKZ01; genus PNKZ01. The sequence goes on along the minus strand of JAEUIN010000228.1, from coordinate 19,820 downwards.
GGTTTTCGCGCGCCGTTAAGCAACGTTAGGCCTCGAGGTTTTTCATGTTTCATTTCATGAGTCGTTCCTCTGTCGCGTCTGCGGTCGTCTTTGCGGCGGCCTTGATCCGAGTGCCGCTACTCTTTGCGGCGGATGAACCATTGGAGTTGGTGCCCGACGGCGCCGATGTCGTCGCCGTGGTTCAGGTGGGAGCGATCTTCGCGAGCCCGGCGTTTGAAAAGGCGACGGCGGAATTTCCGGATTTGAAGAAGGATGTCGCCAAACCGCTCGGCGAGCACACGAAGCTGAAGTTCAATCAAATCGAAAAGATGTTCGTCGCCGGCAACACGGAATCGATGGATTTCGTCCTCGTGATGACGATGAAGAAACCGGTCAAAGCGAGCGATGTGGCGACCGACGACGACGTCGCGGTCGAAGAAATCGGCGACTACGAATTGTTCGTACCGAAGGAAGACAAGGGCTTCGTGCTCATCGACGAGAACGTCGTCGCCATCGGCCCGGCGAAGTCGTTGCGGGCCGTGCTCAAGCGCGACGCCGAGGCCGAACTCGATGAAGACCTCGAGGCGGCTTGGAACGAAGTGGAGGAAGATTCCGATTTGTACGTCGTCGCGAAGCTCGACGGCCTCATGAAGAAGGCGGCCGGCGGTTTGCCGCCGGGTTTTCCGCTGCAAGCCGAGCAATTGGCGAAGTTGCACACGGCCGCGCTCTTGGTCGACGCCGAAACCAAGCTGCCGGCTTGGCTCGATGTGGAATGCGAAGACGCCGCGACCGCGCAACAAATGAAGCAAGTCATCGACGCGATTTCAAAGGCGATGGTCGATCAAGGCCAGGTGCCGCCGGCGGTCGCGAAGATTTTGTCGACGATGAAGACCTCGGTCGAAGAGAATTATCTCTCGCTCGAGGCCGAACTCGGCATCGACATGATTCTCGGCTTAGTGAAGCAACAGCAAGCGGCCGCCGACGCCGCACCGGCTCCCGCGCCCGCGCCGGTGCCGTAGGCGGCGCCCACCTCAGAAGTCAGCGTTTGTTCGTGAATGACACGCCGCCGCATGGCCGCTGTGGTTGCAGCTGTGCGTCGGCTTCGTTTTAATTCGAACCCGTCGAAATCAATCGGCCGTTTCCGGCAATTGGCCTGCCGACGCCTCCGATTTCGATTCCCGGCGAAAGATCGCGCAAGGATTGAAGCCGGCGGCTATCATCGAACCAAACTTGAACTTGGCGCGGCGGGCAGTGCATGTCACCACGGCTGGCGGGACTCGACGGCTTACGGGCCTTGGCCTGTTTGTGGGTCGTCGTACATCACATGGTCGTCGTCGATCCGCCGCTTTGGACTCCGGAAGGGTACTGGCGACGGTTGCTGCAGCGCGGCGATCTAGGAGTCGGAATCTTCTTCGTTTTGAGCGGGTTTTTGTTGTCGCATCCGTTTTGGGATGCGAATCTTCGAGGCAGGACGGCGCCTTCGCTTCGGATTTATTTCGCAAAACGCGTCGGCCGAATCTTGCCGGCCTACTATGTCTGCGTACTCGCATGCGGCGTCGTGGCTTTGGCGCGATATGACCTCGCGGAAATCGTGCGACGATGTCTCGCCGCGATGACGTTCGCTAACTCTCTCTTTCCCGACTACTTCTTTCCGTTTCTCTTCAACTCTCCGCTCTGGTCGATCAGCGTTGAAATGCTGTTCTATCTGCTGCTGCCGCCGTATCTGGCCGCGGCGCTGCGAATTCGATCGACGCCGCGACGACTTTTGCTCGGCGTCGCGGTCATCGTCTTGTTGGGCGCCGCGCAGGCCGCGTTCAATGTGATGATGGCGCTCTCGCCGGACGCCCCGAGCGGCGAACGTTGGGCGGTGACTCACAACGCCCCCTTTCTGTTCTCGCTGTTCCTCATGGGAGTCGTGGCATCGGACTGCTACACGACGCTCGCGCACATGAGCGGCGGCACCTCGCGGCGACTTGGGACGCTCGGCGACTGGCTCGGCGGCGTTCTCTTGGTCAGTGTGTTCGCCGTCGATCCCGCCGACGTCGTCCCAGGGATCGGGCGTGGCGAAAGCTATGGGCTTTGCTACCGCTGGCCTGTATTCGGAGCGCTGATCGCCGTGCTGCTGCCGTCGTTGTGCCTCTCAAATTTCATTGGTGAAAAGCTCGACTCTCCGTTCCTACGCCGAACGGCCAAACTTTCTTACGGCATTTACCTCTGGCACTTTCCCCTGCTGCTCATGGCGACGAAACATCTCCTGGGAACGGAGCCGACATTCGCTCTGCGAGCCTGCGGCGGCGTCCTCGTCTTGGCGGGCTCGTATTTGATCGCCGCCGTGTCCTACGCCGTCGTCGAACGACCGGTGCTGGACATCGTCAATCGCTACGCACGCAACACCCGCTGATTTCGCGTCTTCGCCGCCGCCGTGCTCGCCGAGCGATCACACCGCCACGCCGAGCTTATCCGCCATCGCTTTGAGCTGCGCCCAGTTGCCGTCGTCGAGCGGAATGCCGTTCTTGTTGCGGGCGTCGAACACGCGGCGTTCGGGATCGCCCGGCAATAGAATTTCCGCGCAGTCGGCGGTGCGCGGGCAGCTTTTCACGAACTCCGTGAGTTGATCCACTTCGGCTTTGAAGTGCTCGGCCCCGCCCATCGCGGCGGGGTTGAGCACCTGCATGAAGACGCAGTTGCCGTTTTGGTTGATCGGCTTTTCGCGAATCGTCACGCCGCCGGAAAGCGCGCCGGCGAACACTTCGATCATCAGCGCCAAGCCGAAACCCTTATACGCTTGATTTCCCCCCATCGGCAAAATCGTGCCGGGAGGCGTGCCGTAGAGCGTGTTCGGATCGGTCGTCGGTTTGCCTTCGCAGTCGAGCAGCCAACCTTCGGGGCAAGTTTGGCCGGCGATTTTCTTCACGCGCACTTTACCTTCCGCCGTGGCGCTGGTGCCGAAGTCGAGAATCAGCGTGCCGTCTTTCGACGGAACGCCGATGCCCAGCGGGTTGGTGCCCAACCGCGGTGCGGTGCCGCCCGGCGGCGCCACGCGGCGGGCCACGCCGTGCGTGTTCACCATGATCATCGACACCATGTTGTCGGCCGCGGCCTGCTCGCAGTATTCACCGAGCCGGCCGATATGGCCCGAGTGAATCAGCGTGCCGACGCCTACGCCCGTCTTCTTCGCCTTCGCGATGAGCAGCGCCATGAGCTTGCGGGCCTGCGTCTGACCGAAGCCCCAATGGCCGTCGGCCAAGACGAGCGAATCCGATTCCTTCGTCACCTCAAAGCGCGCCCCCGGCACGACTTCGCCCTTCGTCACGCAATCAAGATAGTAGGGCAGTCGCATCACGCCGTGGGAGTCGTGTCCGCAAAGATTGGCTTCGACGAGGCTTTTGGCGACAAGGTCGGCTTCGTCGTCGGCGACGCCGGAAGCGACGAGCACTTTGCGAGACAGGTCGGTGAGTTGGGCGGCGGAAAAAGTCGGCATAGGGATTCGTGTCTGTTTGTGAGGCTTTGAACGAGGGCGAGAAGTATGAATTGCGATTCGGTCACTGAGCAGCCGAAGTCTCAAGCCCGCTCCCGATTCGCGAACTCGCGATTTTCAAGAGTGCGGCGCAATTTCGCAAGGGCTCGAAGCGGCGATCTAAACTGCCTTCACTCCGCCGCCGCGGCCTTCCGGCGTTGAAAATACGCCTGATAAAATCCGGCGATCGCTTCGGCGGAGCGGCGAGCGGTGTCGTCGAGCTTTTCCGGCGAGCGCAAATCCGTGCCGTATTCCAATTGAATCGCATCAAGGGCGGTCGGACGATGGCTGCCGTACGTCTGCACGGTATAGCCGCCGTTGAGTCCGGCGGCGACATTGAGAGTCTCGGAGTCGAGCGCCGGCTTCACCTTCAGTCCGGCGTCGAGCATGCGGCCCACGAGCCCCTCGCGGCCGACGAGCGCGCCGCGGCCGTGACGTTCCAGAAGCAGCTTCACGGTCACGCCGCCGACCGTTCCAATCAGGATCTCGTCTTTAAACGACGCTTGGCCGTGAACGTCGAAGACCAGACCTGCGCCGAACTTCTTTTGCACCTCGGCGCAAAACTCCGCGGCCGCGTCGTGGTAGGCGTCGTAATAAAACTTTGCGTCGTCGTCTTCATACGAATGCTCCGGCGCCCGGTTGGCGTCGATATAGCGGCGATGGAAGCGAGCCATCACAAAGTACGGCTTGCCCCCCAACCGCGTTTCCAAGTCGGCGACGATCTTCTGCGCCAACTCGCGCGTGCGCACATCCGCGCCCGTCACCCATTTCGGTGTCCCGCGCGGCGGGTCGACCGGCTTCTGCTTGCGCTGCGACACCTCGGGGATTTTATCGCCGCCTCCGTGCGGAGCGCAGATGATGATCGGAATCGTGCCGCGTCGCACGTCGATGAGCGGGTCCGACGGCGCAGCCTTCGCGGCGCGAGTCGGCGCCGCAGGCGATTCCGGCGTCGCCTGCTGAGCCCCGACGAAGCTCGGCGCGATCATGACGACGAGTGCGGCCCGGGCGACGAGCCGCGAGAAGATTGCGAACTGAACGCGGGCGGCAAGCGACGTCATCGAAACGGACCTCCCAGTGGCGGCTAGTGGGCCGGGGTGCGAACGATTATCGTAGGCGATCCGTCGGCCGCCCACCACGCGGCAGTTCCCATTCGTGCACGCAGTATTTCTTCATGTCGACGCCGCTCTCCGGAATCCTCAACGTCGCTAAGCCCGCCGGAATCACGTCGCGGCGCGTCGTCGATCGCGTCGAGCGGCTCGTTCGCCCGGCGAAGGCAGGCCATGCCGGAACGCTCGATCCCTTGGCCACGGGCGTGCTCGTCGTCTGCGTCGGCCAAGCGACTCGCTTGATCGAATATGTGCAGCGAGCGGAAAAAACGTATGAGGCGACGTTCCTGCTCGGACGCACCAGCGACACGGAAGATGTCGAAGGGGCCGTCGTCGAACTCGTCGATCCGCGTCGGCCGACGCCGGCCGACATCGAGCAGGTGCTGCCGACGTTTTTAGGGACGATCCTCCAACGCCCGCCGTCATATAGCGCCCTGAAGGTGCAAGGTCGGCGGGCCTACGACTTGGCGCGAGCCGGCAAAGAAGTGGAACTTGCACCGCGGCCCGTCGAAATCCACGGCATCGAGTTGCTCGGCTACGACTACCCCGAGCTGCGCTTGCGCATTCGCTGCGGCTCGGGCACATACGTCCGCTCGCTGGGGCGCGACATCGCCGCGGCGCTAGGCACCGGGGCGGTCATGTCGGCCCTCGTGCGGACGGCGATCGGCGAGTTTCGCTTGACCGACGCTTGCGACGTGGAGCAACTTACGCTCGAAGAACTGCCGGCCCGGCTGCAACCGCCGAGCCGGGCCGTCGTCGGGTTGCCGAGCATTATGATTTCCGAAGCGGAACGGCGATCGCTTCACTTCGGCCAAGCGATCGAGCGCGTCGCGCAAGGTGCGACCGATGAACTCGTCGCCCTGACGGAGCAGGGAGAACTGGCCTCGATCTTGCGACCGGCCGGCGAACGAAGCTGGAAGCCGAAGCACAATTTCGCCGTACCGTCTCGCCAATAAGATTCCCGGCACGCTGGTCGTAGCGATTGCGGTGATCATTCCGTCGCCGCCGTTTTCGCCTGCCCGGCAAACGGCGCGGGCAGACTTAGGAATTCTCATCGCCCCTCGTTCGGTCGGTCGAAGACAGCGGATGACCACGGACAGCGTTCGGGCATGGACTCGCCCTGGAACCACTCTCGCCGCAGGAGGCGGGAAGTCCCATAGTGAGGCCGTTCCGCGAGGAGCGGTGACGACGCCATGCTCGAAGAGCGCAGCGTTAAACTAGATATCTTTGCGTTGGCCGTCGCGGCGGGAACTGTGTTCCTGGCGCTGACGTTGCTCACGTATTCCCCGGCGGATCCGCCCTCGACGCTCGTTTATCCGCGGGCCGAAGTGCCCGCCAACGCTTGCGGCAAGTTCGGCGCTTGGACGGCGCACAATCTGTTTGAGAGCCTCGGCATCGGCGCGTACTACATCGCCCTGTCGCTCGGAACGCTCGCGGCGCTGCTGCTCCAAGGGAAGAAAATCGAGCAACCGTGGGTGCGGGCCGTCGGTTGGCTGATGTCGTTCGTCGGGTTGACGACTCTCGTGCAGATGCTCGCTCCCGGCCTGACGCCCGGGCCGGTCATCGGTTCCGGCGGTTATCTGGGCGCCATCGGTCGAGCCTGGCTGGAGTCGCACTTTGCGACGACTGGATCGATCATTCTGCTACTCGGCGTCACCGCGGCCGGCTTGCTGCTCTGCACGGATTACGTGCTCATTCGCATTTCGGCGGCATTATTCGGCACGCCCATGAAGCAAGTCGGTCGCGGCTTGGCGAAGGGAGCCGGCGCGATTGCGGCCCGCCGAGGCGCGAAGGCCGGCGAAGTGAGAACCGACATTCCGGCTTATGCCGGCGAAGCGAGCGAACCGGCGATCAAGATCGGCGGCAAGACGCTCGCCGAACTCGATGAAGAAGACGACGAGCAGGACGACGAAGAAGATCTCGAAGACGACGTCGTCGATGAGGTGGATGCCGACGACGAAGAAGTCGAAGTCGCCGACTCGCCGGGCGCGACACCCGCCGTCGCGGCCGACGTGGTCGCCGCGCCTAGCGCCGTTCCCGCATCGCCGCCCGCCGAGCCTGCCGGTCCGCGCATCAAGAACAAGAACGTGAAGAAGGACGAGCGCGAAGCGATGATGGCGGCGCTCGACAAAGCCGCAAGCAAGACGGAGGAGCCGGCCGATTTTGAGCTGCCGCCGATTGAGTTGCTCGTTCGTGGTACGGGCGTGAACACCGAGGAACAGGAGAAAGACGTACGGAAGAAGGCGAAGATGCTCGAGAAGACGTTCGCCAACTTCGGCTTCAACGTCAAAGTGGTGGAAATCGAGACCGGACCGGTCATTGCCCAGTTTGAGATCGAACTGGAAGCCGGCCTGAGGCTGAGCAAGATCTCGAGCCTAGCCGACGACTTGGCGATCGCCTTGCGCGTGCCGAGCGTCCGCATCGTGGCGCCGATTCCCGGCAAGAACACGGTCGGCATCGAAGTGCCGAACTCCGAACGCCAGGTCGTGCACATGCGCGAAGTGATCGAAGAGGCGAACGGCAAGGCCCAGAAGATGAAGATCCCGATTTACCTCGGGAAAGACGTCGCGGGCAATCCGATGATCGCCGACTTGGCCAGCCTGCCGCACTTGTTGATCGCCGGCCGCACGGGCACGGGCAAGAGCGTCTGCTTGAACACGCTCATCATGAGCATGCTCATGACGCGACGGCCCGACGAGCTGCGCATGCTGCTCATCGACCCAAAAATGGTCGAACTAAGCTGCTACAAGACGCTGCCGCACCTGATGCATCCGGTCGTCACCGACATGAAGAAGGCCGAGGCGATCTTGGCTTGGGCCGTCGAGAAGATGGAAGAGCGCTACTCGCTGCTGGCCCGCGCCGGCGTGCGCCATATCTCGGCCTACAATCAGCTCGGCGAAGAAGAACTGATGGACCGCCTACAACCGGAGAATGAGGAAGAGAAAAAGAACATCCCCCAGCACCTGCCCTACATCGTGATCGTCGCCGACGAAATGGCCGATTTGATGATGACGGCGGCCAAGGAAGTGGAAACCCACATCATTCGCCTGGCCCAGAAGAGCCGCGCGGTCGGCATCCACCTCGTACTCGCCACGCAGAAGCCGACCGTGGACGTCATTACCGGCCTCATCAAATCCAACTTGCCGGCGCGCATCGCATTCCAAGTGGCGAGCCGTACGGATAGCCGCGTCGTGCTCGACGAAATGGGGGCCGATAAGCTTTTAGGCAACGGCGACATGTTGTTCCTCTGGCCGGGCACCAGCACGCTTATTCGCGGTCAGGGAACCTACGTAAGCGACGACGAAATCAATAAGGTCGTCGAATTTGTCGGCACGAGCGAGCCCGACTTCGTCACGGAGCTCGTTACACTCAAGCCGGCCGGCGCCGCCGATGACAAAGGGGCCGATCATTGGAAGAGCCGCGACGAACTGTATGAAGCGGCCATCGATTGCATCGTGCGCGAAGGGCGCGGCAGCGTGTCGCTGTTGCAGCGGGCTCTCGGCGTCGGCTACGGCCGCGGCGCGCGGCTCATCGACTTTATGGCCGAAGACGGCATCGTCGGCCCCTACAACGGCTCGCAGGCCCGCGAGGTCTTGATCACCGTCGAGCAGTGGGAGGAGATGGCCGGTTACACCAAGAACGGCACCGCGACCGGGCAGGGGGCGCCGCCCCCGCCGGGCTCGACGAGCAAATCGGCCAAGCGTTCCAACAAGATCGTGCCCGAGCGCGACGCTCCGCCGGTGCGCGACATTCACGATGCGGAACTCGACGACGACGTCGGCGCGGAAGACGACTTCGATTCGGCGGCGGAGGATGACTCCGTCGAGGATGCGGCCGACGACGCCGAAGCCGACTGGGACACCGACGCTAAGCCCGGCCTGCGCAATCGCACCGCCTGATCGTCGGCCCGCATAATCGTGCGAGGCTGGGCGGCCGCTACGCCCCGTATAAGACGAACCTCCTCTCGCAAAGCGCTGCGAATTTCCCGCGACGATCCACGCTCGGCGGCGCTTTCGGCTCGCCACATGAGCTAGGTTTCATCGCACCGGCGATCAACACGCCGGGCCGAAGCTGCGCCCGAAACGCTTGTCTGCCCGGTGTTTGCTGCGCGGCGAACCTTGAACTTAGCGGAACTTCGGCCGATGAAAGCGGAACTCGTCACCACGGACGCTGCGCTCGACGAGTTGCGCGAACCCTGGAATCGGCTGGCCGGCGGCGACCCTCTGGCGAGCTGGGAATGGCGCACCGCTTGGCGTCGGATCATGGCGGGCGATCGGCCGCTTGCCGTCGCCGCGGTTCGATCCGGCGAGCGAATCGTCGGGCTGCTTCCCGGCTTCGTCAAAACGCACCCTTGGATGGGGCGGACGCTCTCGCTGCTGGGTTCCGGCAAGACGTGTACCGACTATCAGCGTCCGCTGCTCGACCCCGAACTCTCCGCCACGGAGCGCGATCTCGCTCTGGAGTTGTTGCTCGACTGTCTGACGAGCAGGCCGCGCGGCATCGGTCGACTCGACCAAATCGAACTCGACGGCTGCGATTTGCACGACGAATCGGTTCAACTGTTCGTCGACGCTCTCGCACGCCGCGGGTTTCAGATTCATCCCGAGCCGATCGAAGGGAGTTGGGTCACTCACCTGCCGGCGGATTGGGACGCGTTCGTAGCCGGCGTACCTCGCAGTCAACGTCGGAAAATCAATAAGGCCGTCAAGCGTTGTGCAGGCGGCGAAATCACCTATCACGAGGCGACCGACGCCGAGAGCATCGCGGCGATCTGGCCGGAATTCGTGCGGTTGCACGAACTGCGCTTCATCAAGAAATACGGCGGCGGCTGCTTCTCCGATCCGGTGTTCGAAGAATTCCTGCGCACCGCGGCGATCGCGCTTTCAGCAAGGCAAGCGGCGAAGATCGTGTGGGTCGAGCACTTGGGGCGACCGATTTCCTCGCAAATTTATCTGCTGAGCCCGACGACGGCGCACATGTATCAATCGGGCGTCGACCCCGACTACTTGCATCTCGAGCCGGGGCATCTGTTATTCACGGAAGTGTTGCGTCGCCTGATCGCTCAAGGCTATTCCAAGCTGGATTTCTTGCGCGGCGACGAGGCCTACAAAGGGGGCTGGAACGCGCAGGCCGTGCCGCTGACAAGGCTAATCGCCGTTGCGCCGCGCGCCACCTCGCGTTGGCGCTACGGCAGCCGCAACTGGGCCCGTTCGCTGAAGCGCGCCGCCGTCGCGGCTTGGCGCGCCCGCAAAGCGCAGGCTTCACGGAGCGAACCGACTGCGTCCGGCGAGCCGCGCGAAACGTCTCACGAACTCGAACCCGTCGCAACCTAACGGCCATGTCGGACTCCGTCGCTCTCGAAGATCGCTCCGTCGCCTCGTCCGCGCCGCTCGCCAAGCGAGCCGCGCAATCGCCGCCGCCGCGGCAAGACGAAGCCGATCTCCCGCTGTTCGAATTCACCACGCGCATTTTGCGCTCGCCCGACGAGGCGATCGAACTCGAATCTGCCTGGCGTCGATTGAGCGCCGTCGCGGTGGAGCCGAACGCGTTTTATGAACCTTGGGCCTTGCTGCCGGCGTGGCGCAATCTCGCCGGCGGCGATCGTGTCGAATTGGTCGTCGTCGAAGCGCCGAAGCGCGTTTTCCCGACGGGCCCGAAGGTGCTATGCGGCCTGTTTCCGATCGTACGCCGCCGTTCGTTTTACGGGCTTCCCGTGCGGTGTTGGGAACTCTGGCGACATGTGCATTGCTTCGCGACCACGCCGCTTGTGCGGCGCGATTGCGCGGCGGAAGTGCTTGACCAGTTCTTCACGGCAGCGGCGAACGACGCCTGCGCCGCGCCGGTCGTGTCCGCCGAAATGCTCGCCGCCGAGGGACCGTTTCAGCGTCTGCTCGTCGATTCCAATGCCGCGGCCGGCCGTAGCGTCTTCACGCGCGGACTCACGTCGCGGGCGCTGTTTCGCGCCGCCGTCGACGCCGAAGCCTTTCTTAAAGCGAGCCTGTCGCGCAAAAAGCGGCAAGGAATTCAGCGCACCGAACGACGCTTGGCGGAACAAGGGGCGCTCGTCACGCGGTGGCTCGGCGAAAACGACGATCTGCCGGAATGGATCGACGCGTTCCTCAAGCTTGAAGCCGCAGGCTGGAAAGGGCGCGAGCGCACGGCGCTGGCCTGCGATGCCGGCTCGACCGCATTCTTCTGCGAGATGCTCGCCGGGGCCTACGGTGCCGCAACGCTGCAGATGGGGCGGCTCGACTTCGACGGCAAGCCCATTGCCATGATCTGCAATCTCTTGGCCCGCGACGGCGGCTACAGCTTCAAGATCGCCTACGACGAAGCGCTGGCCGAATACTCGCCCGGCCTGCTGCTCGAGTTGGCGCTGATCCGCGAACTTCACGCGCGCGGCGTCGCCTGGACCGACTCCTGCGCGTCGAGCGATCACCCGATGATCAACCATCTCTGGCCGGAGCGCACGCTGCGCCAATCGTTGGCGATCTCGACCGGCGCGCGGGGCGGGCACTTGGCGACTTCGCTGATGCCGCTCATGCGTTGGCTGAAGCAAAAGACGCGTCGCCGAACTCGCGCAGCCGGCGCCGATTCGCAGCCCAAACCCGCTGAATAAACCCGTGTTAGCATTCTAGGACATCACCCATGGCTACTCTGACCGCCGGCTCCGGCAATCTGCTCGCGAAGCTCGACCAGGCGACGTTCGACGCGAAGTTCAATCGTCGGCCGTTCACGATCGGCCACGATCTGAGCGATCATCCGCTGTTTTCGCTGCCGCGGCTGATCGAACTTTCGCAGCGGTTGCCCGAACGCAAGGTGGAATACAACTCCGGCGAGTTGCCCGTCTCGCAAGATCCGCACAGCACGCCGCGCAACGGGCTCTCGATCGCCGATACGATTCGCCGAATCGAAGAATGCCGCTCGTGGATGGTGCTCAAAAACGTCGAACTCGATCAGGAATACGGCGACTTGCTTAATAGCTGCCTCGCCGAAGTGCGGCAGTTTTCCGATCACGTGTCGCCCGGCATGAAGCACCAAGCCGGCTTCATCTTCATCTCCTCGCCGGGCTCCGTCACGCCGTATCACATCGACCCCGAGAACAACTTCTTGCTGCAAATCCGCGGGCAGAAGTTCGTCTACATGTTCCCGCAGCACGATCGCGAGATCCTCACCGAAGAAAACCTCGAGGCTTTCTTCACCGGGGCGCATCGCAATCTGCCGTTCGAAGAGTGGTACAACGCGCGCAGCGAGAAGTTCGAATTGAACCCCGGCGACGGGCTACACTTCCCGGTCGCAGCGCCCCACTGGGTGCAGAACGGGCCGGAAGTGTCGATCTCGTTCAGCATCACGTTTCAGACGAAAGACTCGGCCGATCGCAAGTCGCTGCACCGGTTGAACAAGCAACTCCGCAAATTCGGGTTGCGTCCGAGCAACGTCGGCGCGTCGCCCTGGCGCGATCGGGCCAAGCTCGCAGTGGTCAACGGAATTCGCGCGGCGAAGGCGGCCGTCGGCAAGCACGACGACAAGTAGCCTCAGTTCGTCGACGGGCCCCGCTCACCCTGCCGCGCCTGCAACAGCTTGCGCAGCAATTGCGGATCGGCCGGCTTCGTGAGGTGGTAATCGAAGCCCGCGGCGTACGAGCGCCGCCGGTCCGCCTCTTGTCCATAGCCGGTCACCGCCGCGATGACCATGTTGTGCGCCGGATCGCCGCTGCGCAACTGGCGGGCGACGTCGTAGCCGCTCATGCCCGGCAGGCCGATGTCGAGCAAGACGAAGTCGGGCGTGAAGCTCCTGGCGATCTCGAGCGCGGCGGGGCCGTTGTAGACCGTCTGCACCTCGTGCCCCCAGGCTTTGAGCAGCGCCGAAGTCGTCACCGCGGCGTCGGCGTTGTCGTCGACGATCAGAATCCTCCGCTTTTCCCCCAGCGAACTCCGCTCCGGCGGCGCCGGCCGGCTCTTCATGGCCGCTCGCGAAAGGGGCAACGTCACCACGAACTCGCTGCCGCGCCCGGGGCCTTCGCTCGACGCCGTGACGGCGCCGCCGTGCAACTCGACGATCCGCCGCACGAGCGTCAGCCCGATGCCCAGCCCGCCTTGGGTGCGGGCCAACGAGTCGTCGGCCTGAACGAACAAATGAAAGATTCGCGGCAACATGTCGGCGGCGATGCCGATGCCGAAGTCGCGCACGCGGACCACCGCCGACGTGCCGTCTTGCTCGAGCGACAGGCGAACGGCGTTCGGCGTCTCGGTATACTTCGCGGCGTTCACCAGCAAATTGCCGAACACCTGCGCCAGCCGCACCGCGTCGCCTTCGACGACGACCGGCTCGTCCGACGCCGCCCATTGCAATTCGTGGCCGCGGGCGTCGAGCGCGGGCTGAGTTTCTTCGACCGCGCGTCGGAGCACGTCGTTCAGGTCGAGCGGCTCCCGCTGAAAAGTCAGCTTGCCGTTGACGATCCGTGAGACGTCGAGCAAATCGTCGACCAAACGCACCAAGTGCGTCAACTGCCGCTCCATCAGCGCGGTCGTGTCGCGGAGCGTGTCCGGCTCCAGGTCCGGCAGCTTCAGCAATTGCAGGCCGTTGCTGATCGGCGCCAACGGGTTGCGCAGTTCGTGGGCGAGCATCGCGAGAAACACGTTTTTCTGCCGGTCGGCCAATTCCAGAGCCTCGGCCCGCCGCTTGTCGGTCAGGTCGCGCGTAATCTTCGCGAAGCCGATGTGCCGATTCTCGCCGTCATAAAGCGCGGTGACGACGGCGTTGGCCCAAAACAACGAGCGGTCTTTGCGAACGCGCCAGCCTTCCTGTTCGACGCTGCCGTGCTCCAGCGCGGCGGCGAGTTCTCGCTCCGGTTTGCCCGCGGCCGCGTCTTCCGAAGAATAGAACGCGGAAAAATGCCTCCCCAAAATCTCTTCGGCCGCGTAGCCTTTGATCCGTTCCGCGCCTTTATTCCAACTCACGATCCGGCCTTCCGGGTCGAGCATGTAAATCGCATAGTCGCGCACCCCCTCCACCAACAGTCGGAATCTCACTTCGCTCTGCCGTAGCGCCTCTTCCGCCTGTTTCCGGTCCGTGAGGTCGCGCGTGATTTTAAGAAAACCTTCGACCGCTCCGTCGGAGCCGCAGAGCGCGGTGATCACGACGTTGGCCCAGAACCGGCTGCCGTCTTTGCGAATGCGCCAGCCTTCATCTTCAAACCGCCCTTCGGCGGCGGCGACTTTGAGTTCGTGCTGCGGCCATCCGGAGGCGATCGCTTCGGGCGCGTAAAACTGCGAAAAGTGACGACCGATGATTTCGTCCGCTTCATACCCCTTGATGCGCCGCGCACCGGCGTTCCAGCTCTTGATAAACCCCTGTGCGTCGAGGAGGAACAAGGCATAATCGCCGACGCCGGCGACAAGCTGGCTGAAAGTTTTCTCGACGACCTGCAGCGATTGCGAGCCGTCGTCGCGTTCAGCCATTCTTAACTGCTCCTTTCCTACTCGACCCTGTCGCGCATTGGGCCGACGCTAGGAAACTGACAACTACGCGGGTCGATGACCGCTCGGCGACCAAGCAGATCAATATCGAATCAAGTTCGAATCTGGGCTTGGAGTTCGACGGCAAAGTGCGGTCTCGTGGTTTTCCGGCGCAGGTCGACGGCCCAGCGATTTTGAGTTGGCACAAAGTGGTGCCGCGGCATGTCAACGGGCGAGGTGATTCGTGGCCTTATATGCCCCGCAGCAGACGCCGTGCCACAACGAATTCCTAAACGTGCTTTAACGGCCAACTTGCGCCGAAGCGACGCGTTTGAGACCAAATATCGCGACAAAACGCAATCGTTTGACAGGCCGGGGCGGCCCCCTTATTTTGGACATTCTCGTCTCCCGAGCGCCACGCGATGAACCCAATGTCTGTTGTCGACGCCCGCTTGAGCCTGCCGATCGTGCCGTTGGTGCCGATTGGGCAAGGCGTAGCCGTTGTCGTCGAGGTCGGAATCGCTTCGGTCCGAATTATTACGGACAAGGGAGTTGGTCGGCCGTAGGTGACGTGGCGAACGATCGAATCAACGCCAACCCTGGGGCCGAAGAGGCTCCGGGGTTTTTTATTTTCCCGGCAATCCATGGCGGGCGTGCGAGAGCCCGCTGAATCCGCAAGACAGTCCTCGTCCCCCCGACGCCACGCTCCGCGAAACTCCCCAATACCATGCGCCGCATCGAAATCTACGACACCACGCTCCGCGACGGCAGCCAAGGCGAAGGCGTCAGCTTTTCGCTGCAAGACAAAGTCCTCGTCGCCCGCCGTTTGGCCGAACTCGGCTTCGACTACGTCGAGGGGGGCTACCCGCTCTCCAACGAGAAAGACGCCCAGTTCTTTCAAAAGCTCAAGGGCGAGGCGTTCCCCCACACGCGCATCGCCGCCTTCGGCATGACGCGCCGCAAGGGCGTGGCCGCGGCCGACGATCCGGGCATGAAAGCGCTCATCGAAAGCGGCGCGCCCACGGTGACGATCGTCGGCAAGACTTGGGACTTCCACGTTACCGAAGTGCTGCGTGTGTCGCTGGAAGAAAACCTGGCGATGATCGGCGAAACCGTGGGCTACTTCCGCTCGCAAGGGCGCGAAGTGATCTACGACGCCGAACACTTCTTCGACGGTTGGAAGGCCAACCCCGCATACGCCGCGCAAACGATCCAAGCCGCGGCGGCCGCCGGAGCGCGCATCGTCGTCTGCTGCGACACCAACGGCGGCACGTTGCCGGAACAAGTCGCCGAGCGCATCCAAGCGGCGATCGCCGCCCTGGCGAAGACGAAAACCCCGGTCGGCATCCATACGCACAACGACTGCGAACTGGCCGTCGCCAATTCGCTGGCCGCCGTCGACGCCGGAGCCGTGCAAGTGCAGGGCACGATCAACGGCCTCGGCGAACGTTGCGGCAACGCCGATTTGGTAAGCGTCGTCGCCAATCTGGCGCTCAAGAAGGGATACGAGGTGCTCCAGCCGGGCGCCCTGGAAAAGCTCACCGAGCTTTCCCGCTATGTCTACGAACTCGCCAATCTCAACCACCGGCCGAATCAGCCGTTCGTCGGGGCGAGCGCCTTCGCGCACAAGGGGGGGATGCACGTCCATGCCGTGAACCGCGCGGCGCACAGCTACGAACACATGCCGCCCGAACTCGTGGGCAACGAACGCCGCGTGCTCGTCAGCGAGCTTTCCGGCCGTTCCAACATCGAAGCCCTCACGGCCAAGCACAACCTGCAGCACGATCGGGCCTTGATGGAGCAGATTCTCGGCCGCGTCGTCGCGCTTGAGAATGCCGGTTATCAGTTCGAAGCGGCCGAAGGGTCGTTCGAGCTCTTGGTGCAGCGCTGTGCCGATAAGTTCACGTCGCATTTCGAACGACTGAGCTACCACGTGAACGTCGAGGCCGACTCGGCCGGCGAGATCACCACCGAGGCCACGGTGAAGCTCAAGATCGGCGACCGCATTCGCCACGAAGTCGCCGAAGGGGACGGCCCGGTGAACGCGCTTGACGCCGCGCTCCGCAAAGCTCTGACCGACGTCTACCCGAACTTGGCCGACATGCAGCTTGTCGATTATAAAGTTCGCGTCATCAACAGCGAGGCTGCGACGGCCGCCGGCGTCCGTGTCGTGATCGAAAGCCGCGACGACGACGACGTCTGGGGCACGATCGGCGTCAGTGAAAACGTCATTGAAGCCAGCTGGATCGCGCTCGTCGACAGCATTGAATTCAAACTAATGAAAGATGAACGGAAGGCAGCGGGGAAGGTGGAGGGCGGAGCGGGGAAGGTCGTCGCGACCTCGTCCTAACTCCGTATCCCTTCCGACCTCCTCCTTCTCCCCTCCGCCCTTGTAGCAATATGAGCACCGCCCACAGCATGCCGCCGAGCGCCGAAGAACTGCCGAAGCAATACCACCACGCCGAGCCTGAGCGGCGTTGGTTCGGGTTTTGGCAAGGTGGCAATCCCGACGGCCGCGACTACTTCCACAGCGAGCCCGACCCGAGCCGGAAGAAGTTTCCTAAAGGCCCGTTTACGATCGTCATTCCGCCGCCCAACGTGACCGGCGCGTTGCACCTCGGCCACGCGCTCAACAACTCGTTGCAAGACATTCTCATTCGCTTCAAGCGGATGCAAGGCTACAACGCCCTCTGGATGCCCGGCACCGATCACGCCGGCATCGCCACGCAAGCCGTGGTGGAACGACGCCTGCTCCAAGATGAAAAACTGAGCCGGCACGATCTCGGGCGCGAAGCGCTCGTCGATCGCATCTGGAAGTGGAAGGCCGACTACGAGCAACGCATTCTCGGCCAACTCAAACGCATCGGCGCGAGCTGCGATTGGCAGCGGACTCGCTTCACGCTTGACGACGTCTGCGCGCGGGCCGTGCGCCACACCTTCTTTAGCCTCTTTCGAGAAGGCAAAATCTATCGCGGCAAGCGGCTCGTCAATTGGGACACCTTCCTCCAAACGGCCGTAAGCGACGACGAAGTCGAAAACGTCACGGTCGACGGCAACTTCTGGCAGTTGCACTATCCGGTAATCGATCCCAAGCCGGGCGAGCCGACGCGCGTGACGATCGCGACGACGCGCCCCGAGACGATGCTCGGCGATACGGCCGTGGCCGTGCATCCCGATCCGGCCGCCGCGCTCGACGCCGTCGAGAAGGAACTCCGCGCGAAGCTCGCCGCCGCGAGCGACAAAGAGAAGCCGGCCGTGCAGGCGGAACTCGACGCGCTGTCCGCGCGCCGCACGACCCACCTGCCGCAGCTTATTCAACTGCGCGACATGGCCAAGGCCGGACGCAAGCTGATGCTGCCGCTGTTGAACCGGCCGATTCCGCTCGTGGCCGACGAGTGGGCCAAGCCGGAGATGGGCTCCGGCTGCGTGAAGATTACGCCGGCTCACGACCCAAACGACTACGAAGTCGGCAAGCGGCAACAGTTGCCGATGATCAACATCTTGAACCCCGACGGCACGCTCAACGACGCCGCCGGCCCGTACAAGGGGCTGGCGATCTCGAAGGCCCGCGAGCGCGTCGTGGCCGACATGGCCGCGGCCGGATTGCACGATCCGGAGAAAGACGTCGAAGCACGGAAGATCGAGCTACCGATGTCGGACCGGTCGAAGACGCCGATCGAGCCGTACTTGGCCGATCAGTGGTTTGTGCGGATGAACGAACTCGCGCAATCGGCGATGGACGCCGTGAGCGACGGCCAAGTGAAGATTTTTCCGCAGCGCTATGCGCGCACCTATCTCGACTGGCTCGGTGAAAAACGCGACTGGCCGGTGAGCCGACAACTTTGGTGGGGACACCGGATTCCGATTTGGTACTGCAAGACTTGCAGCGAGGCCGATCTCATCAAGGCTTTCGGCAGTCGTAAAGACGTTTGCTGGTTCCGCGACGACGAAAACGGGCAGTGGCTCGTGAGCTTGCAAGACGGCGACTTGGCCGCCGATGCGCTGCCCGGTCACAACTTCGTGCAGGACCCCGACGTTCTCGACACTTGGTTTTCGAGCGCTCTCTGGCCGCACAGCACGCTCGGATGGCCCGGTCCGGCCGAGAAGACCGGCGATCCGAATTGGGACGACCTCAAGTACTACTACCCGACCAGCACGCTTATCACGAGCCGCGATATTATCACCTTATGGGTGGCGCGCATGGTGCTAACGAGCCTGCACAACGTCAAAAACCCTCTCCCGCCGGGAGAGGGTGGCGAGCGCAGCGAGCCGGGTGAGGGTCGCGCCGCGGCGAGCTTGGCGTCAACTCAGAACGAACCCGGCCCTCATCCGGCCTCCGGCCACCTTCTCCCGAAGGGAGAAGGAAATGAGCGCAGTCTCCCGAAGCGAGACGGGTTGCGCGACGGTGTAGTCCCCTTCAAAGAAGTCTTCATCCACCCCAAGATTCTCGACGCCTTCGGCGACACGATGTCGAAGTCGAAGGGGAACGGCGTCGACCCGCTCGACGTGATCGACAAGTTCGGCGCGGATGCTCTCCGCTTCGGCCTCGCCTATCTCACGACCGAAACGCAAGACGTGCGGATGCCGGTCGACTTCGAGTGCCCCCACTGCCATGAGCTGATCGAGCAAACGAAGAAGAACCGGGTGCAGCCGCGCGTCGACTGCAAAAAATGCGGTAAGCCGTTCCGCACGCAATGGGCTGAAAAGCCCGACGACCTCGCGCTCCCGCGCGGGGCCGTGGTGAGCGAGCGCTTCGAACTGGCCCGCAACTTCTGTAACAAGCTCTGGAACGCGGCCCGCTTCGCGATGCTCAACTTGGAGGGCTACACGGCCGGCCCGGTGAGTGACGCCGAGCTGACCGTCGAAGACCGCTGGGTGTTGAGCCGCTTGAACACGCTCACGGCAGGCGTGACGGAAGACCTCGACAAGTATCGCTACGCAGACGCGATGCGGAAGCTCTATGAGTTCGCCTGGGACGAATTCTGCAGCTTCTACGTCGAAATGGCGAAAAACCGATTGCAAGACCCCAAGCAGCGCACGACGGCGCAGCGCGTGCTCGCCCATACGCTCGACGTGCTCATGCGCCTGCTGCATCCGGCGATGCCGTTCATCACCGAGGAAATCTGGCAGCGCCTCGGCGAGTTCGCTCCGGAGCGCGGGCTCGACAACCCGCGCCGCGCCGAGGTGAGCGTGATGATCGCCGACTGGCCTGCGGCCGACGTGCATCGACAAGCCCCGACGATCGAAGCCCGCTTCGCCCGCTTCCAGGAACTCCTCCGCGGGCTGCGCGACATCCGCGCGCGGCAAAATATCACGCCGAAAACCTCGATCCGCTTCTCGCTTACGAGCGATGCGGAAACCGGCACGTTGCTCCAGCCGATGACGCCGTACTTCGCGTCGCTCGCCGGAGCCGAGGCGGTGGAATGGGGCCCGGCGGCGAAGCCGTTTGCGACGACCGCGACGCTGACGCTGCCTTTCGGCGAACTGCACGTCGACCTCGAAGGCTTGATCGACGTCGCCGCCGAAATTGCCCGCAAGGAAAAAGAACGAGACAACTTGCAGGGAGTGATCCGCGGCAAAGAAGGAAAGCTCTCGAACGCCAGCTTCGTCGAGCGCGCCCCGCCGGCCGTCGTGGCCAAGGAGCGCGAAAGCTTGGATGAAGCCAAGCGGCAACTCGAATCAGTCGAGCGCTCGCTCACCGAACTCCGCGCGAAAAAGAGTTAGCGGACGGCCGGCGAGCGGCGGGGTTTATCCCCGCCG
>JAEUIN010000218.1 GCA_016793115.1 Planctomycetaceae bacterium | reverse complement strand
GCCGGTCCGCGATTTCCTCGCCGGCCTGCACTGCCGTATCCACAGCCTCTGCCACCGCCACAAGTGCTGCGACAGCGGCTGCGGGAACGGTTGCTGCGACGCCACGTGCGCCGCGGCCGAGCCGCCTTGCGGTTGCGCTCGCTAGTTTGAGTCCGGTCGGAAGTTTGGTTTGAGTCGGAGTTCGTCGTTCGCGTCCGAGTTCGTTCAAGTTTCGCCTGAATCATGTAGCAAGACGTCGCTGCAGCCGGTCGCGCCAAAGTTCAGTCGGAATTGGTCATACGAGCGGCCCGCCCGAGAGCAATCTCGGGCGGGCCGTTTTCATTTCCCCGTTCGGCCGCAATTCGCACTTGGTGCGCCCTCGCGCCGGCGTCGAGTCGCCGGCAACGACCGCCTGCTTTTTTTGTTTCGCTTCCGAAGCTTCAGGTCGCGGCGATTCGCCGCGCCGTTCTCTTGACGCCGGCGACCGCGAATCGCCATGTTGAATGCCGCCGGCCGACTAAGTTCGGCCGCCTCTCTCCAACCGGCATTCGACGAAGGATCGGACCATGATCGCCGCACGTCGTCTCACGCCCCCGTTCGGCTTCGCAATCGCCCTCTCATTTTGTTTAGCCGGCGCGACGCTCGTGTCGGCATGGTCGATGCCCGCCGCGGCGGCGGAGCCGGCCGGTTGGAGCGACTATGCCCAGGCCGGCGAGTTTGCCCCCGCGCTCGCCGCGGTCGAACGCTTGCCGACGGCGGAGCGTGATCCGGCCTTGCGAGAAATCGCCGCGCTGCAACGACAAGCCGGCGCCCAAGAGGCCGCTCTTACGACATTGGCCGCGATTCGCGACGACGCCTACCGCGGCGACGTCCTCGCTCAGATGTACGGCGGCGGAATCGGCCCGGCGAGCGATTCACGGTCGACCGTCTCGCTGCGCCCCGGTTTCGGCGGCGGCGTGCAGCCGGATTTCGAATCGCTCATCGAGCTGATGTCGTCGACGATCGCTCCGGAGACCTGGCGCGATGCCGGCGGCACCCAGGGCGAAGTCAAAGAACACCGCAGCGGCGTTTACGTCGACGCGACCGGCGCGATGCGCCCCGTCGTCGACGGCGACCGACTCGCGCGACTCGGCGCACTTCGCCGCGAAGCCGCTCGACAACTAGCGGGCGACGACGTACGTCGCCCCTCCAAACTCCGCAAGGTTTCGCTCTCGCGGCTCGAACGCGAGCTGCAACTTCGCGCCGCCCAAGGGCTGTCCGCCGACGACGCGATGCAGGCTCTCGCCGGTCTGCAAAAGATTCAATATGTTTTCGTCTACCCGGAATCGGGCGACGTCGTGCTGGCAGGCCCGGCGGGCGACTGGTATCTCGGTCGCGAAAACCGGCTGCTCGCCGTCGACACGGACCGTCCGGTCGTACGGCTCGACGACTTCGTGACGCTCTTGCGGCGCGAATTCACCTCCGGAGGCGAATTCGGCTGCTCAATCGATCCGACCGCCGACGGCATCGACCGGCTGACCCGATTTGCAGGCGAATCGAGTCGGCGTCCGCTCGCGCCCGGCACGCGTTTGCAGTGGACCGCGCAGCTCGCCGAACGCCTCGGCTCGCAAACGATTTCGATTTCCGGAATC
This sequence comes from Planctomycetaceae bacterium, assembly GCA_016793115.1. Lineage (GTDB taxonomy): Bacteria > Planctomycetota > Planctomycetia > Pirellulales > PNKZ01 > PNKZ01. Next base: position 74,928 of record JAEUIN010000218.1, on the reverse strand, counting down.
GACCCGACGTCGCGCGTCGCGCAGGTGCTCGTCGAAGCCGACTATCGCATGAAGCTGCTCGGCATCGGCAAAGAGGAGAGCATCGCCGCCGTACCGAACTACTTGGCCCTCGTCGCCGCCGACAAAAGCGGCAAGCCGCCCGCGCTCGATCTCGTCCGCTGGTGGTTCACGCTCAATTACGACGCGCTGCTGACTAATGAAAACCACGATGTCTACGAACTGCGCGGGCAGGGGGTGAAGCTGCTCGGTGAAAACGAGTTTCTCGCCGTGACCGGCCGGCGCGTGGGCACCGGCGGGGCGAACCTCGCCAATCAGCAGTTCGCCGCCAACTTCACGACGCATTTCGCCGCGCTCGCTCAGAAATATCCCATCTACGCCGAACTGCAAAACGTGTTCGACCTCGCGCTCGTCTGTTCGATTTTGAAGAGCGACGGCGTTTGCGACCGCGTCGGTTGGCATCGCGCCGGGTTCATGAACGAGCGCGTCTACTCGACCGAGCGACTCGCCGCGCCGACCACGGTCGCCACGGTCGCCAACAGCCGCGAACTCTCCAAGACGCAGATCATCGCCACGGCCAGCGGCGGCGTGACCGTCGACGTCCGCCGCCTCGCCGACCGCGCTTCGATGCAAATCGAATCCGCCGGCGCGCTGTCGACGCTCTCGCGCAGCGTCCGCCCGGCGAACATGCCGCCGCGCGGCTGGTGGTGGGATTAACTCGCCCGCTCGCGCATCGCAAAGCGACATCTCGCGCCGCCGCTCAGAGCGACTCCGCCGCGAGCAGACCCGTGCTGAAGGCGGCTTGAAAGTTGTAGCCGCCGATGAAGCCGTCGAGATCGAGAATCTCGCCGGCCAGATAAAGCCCCGGCACGAGTTTGCTCTCCATCGTCCGCGAGTCGACCTCGTCGAGCGCCACGCCGCCGGCGGTCACTTCCGCCTTGTCGAACCCGCGGCTCCCGCTCACCGGAATCCGTCCGCGCTTCAGCGCTTCGACGACGCGGGCTCGTTCCGCTTTGCCGAACTCCGCCGCCCGCCGGTCGATCGGCACCTCGGCCTGCACGAACAACGCCTCGACAAGTCGCCGCGGCAGCACGTCGGGCACCAGTCCCACGACGAACTTCTTGCCGTCGCGCTCGGCCGCCTCGCGCAATTGCTCCGCCAGCTTCTCGGCAGGCACGTCGGGAAAAAAGTCGGCGAGCAGCACCACGTCGCGCGGATCGCCCGCCTTCGTCACTTCGCGGCTCACGTCGAGCGGCGTCGGCCCGGAGAGTCCGGTGTGAGTGAACAACACCGCGCCGCGGCGCTCGATCAATACGCCCGGCGGCAAACCGCGCACCCGTTTCACCGGCCGCGCCGGATCGCTCGGCGCGACGCGCAAAACCATATCGGGAATGGCGATCCCCGAAAGTTCGCGCACCCAGGCCGCGTCGCTCGTCAGCGGCACCAGCGCGGGCCGCGGCGGACGAATCGTGTGGCCGAGTTCGGCGAGCCAGCGATACCCGTCGCCGGTCGTGCCGCAGCCGGCGTAGCTCTTGCCGCCGACGGCCACAAGCAACTTCGCCGCGGTCAACGATCGTAGCGGCGTCGTCACGCGAAATCGCGCTCGCTCCTCTCCCTCAATTCTTTCGATCCGCGTCACCGGTTCGCCGAGCGCAAGCTCCGCGCCCGAGCGTCGCAGCCGGCGCACGAGCGCATTGGCCACGTCGAGCGCGCGGTCGCTCAACGGAAACACCTTGCCGGTGCCCGCCTCCACATAGGTCGGCACCCCTTCCGCGTGAAACAGCTCGACGACGTCGCGCGGCCCCAGCCGCGCCAGCGCCGAATTCAGAAACGGTCCCGCCGAACCGAACGCCGCGACGATGCCGCGCGCGTCGCAATCGTGCGTCAGGTTACAACGCGTGCCGCCGGAGATCAGAATCTTCACACCCGGCTTCCGATTCTTCTCCAAGAGCAACGTCCGCTTCCCCAATTCCGCGGCCCGCGCGGCGGCGATCAGCCCGGCCGCACCGGCGCCGACGACGATCAATTCGTAATGCAAAACGTCGGCCGACAAGGTCGTGGCAAGCAAGTTGCAGAGGCGTGAGCGAACCCGCCGGCCCGGAGCCCTTGCGAACGGGGCCGCCGTCGGGAAGATGGACGAGCTGTTATTGTGGCCGCCGTCGCCGGTTTGCTCCAGGCGTAAACCGGTCGCCGCGGAGTCGCCGAGGGTCAAGATGTTCTACGTCTGGTGCACGGTCGCCGCGGTCGCGACGTTCGTCGGCAGTTTGGCCGCGGCGGGCGTCGCGCTCTTGTATCTCCCCACGGATTTCTTCGTCCGGCATTCAGAGCCGCAGCTCACCCGCCCGCAATCCGTCGGCGGCTGGGCGTGGCGCATCGGTCACAACATCGCCGGCGTCGTGATCCTCATCGCGGGCATCGTGATGATCTTCACGCCGGGGCAGGGGCTGCTCTCGATTTTGTTGGGGCTGATCCTGATCGACTTTCCCGGCAAACACGCCGTCGTGCGCCGCCTGTTGCGCAACGGCAAAGTCGTCGCCGCGGCCAATCGCTGGCGCGCCAAGTTCGGTAAGCCGGCGCTCGAGCACCCGAACCACGACTAGCACTGTAGGGAACGCCCTCCGCGGCGTTCCGCGCCTTGGGGTACCAACTTCCCGCAACGTCGCGGAACGTGTCGCGCCACGACAACTCACGGCCCGAACGGCCGCACAAACTTCCGCCACTCGGCTTCAAACTCCGCGAGCGGCCGGCCGAGGTATTTCTCAAATCGGGCGATCGGCTCCGTCTTCACGTCGGCCCAGTACCTCTCAAGCGCCGCGCGATCGCCGAGTTTCTCCTGCTTCGCCAGCAACTGCGCCACGCTCCAGGCCAGCACGTATTTGCGCCGCACTTCGGCTTTCGCCTCGGGGTCGTGAACGAGAAACTCCTTCGCGTCAGCCGTCAACAGTTCGCGCAGGCTCGGCGGGTTCTGCGCGCTGAGTCCGACGGCGCGCCACTGCCGGGGCAACTCCGGCGGCGGTTTGAAGGCGTCGGGGCCGCTGCGCCACGGCGTATGCTCGAAAACTTGCGCCGTCCCTTCATTGAGCCAGGTCGGCAATTCGCCGCGGCCGGACCGCGGCAGTGCGACGTCGACGAAATAGTGAACAAGTTCGTGCGTCGCCGCCGCTTTCAAGCGCGCCGTCGCTTCGTTGAGCAATCGCGAATTGCTCTTCTCCGCGGCTTCGCTTTCACGCTGCATCGCGGCCAGCGTCTTTTGAAACTCGCGCCGGGCCTGCGCTTGAAGCTCCTTGCGGCGCGGCGGCGGAATCTTCTCGCGTTCGTAGCGGGCTTCATCCTGCTTTTGCCGCCTGGCGAAGCTCACCTGCAATTCGGTCACGCGTCCCTCGGCGCTTTCCGCCGCCGCGGCGGCGGCGGAGAGCGCCGCATCGAAGCGGGCGCCGTCGTAACCGAGCCAAATCTCGCGCTTCCCGGGGATGTAGCAAGCCGGGTTGGCGATGCGAATTCCTTCGCTCGCTAAGGCGTCGCGATAGGCGTCGAGCGTGCCGTAAATGACGAATTTGGTTTCCTTCGCCGTCTTGAGTCCGGTATCGCCCTGTTCCGCAAAGAAGAACTCATGCAGGCGAAACAGATCGTCCGCCAGGTGATGATCGAGCAAAGACTTCACGCGCACCGGGGCGTCGCCCCGCACGGACAGCAACCTCTCCTGAGGCTCCCCTCGCACGGCCGGCGCAAAAATCGCCGCGTTGAGAGCGGCGAGCGCGAGAATGCGGCGGCAAGAGGGCATCGGCACTGCGGAGCAGGGGGGCGAACGAGCGCGGTTCGGAACCGCTCGTCACCTTCACGCGCGCACGCGCCAAAGTCAAGCATTAAGAACGTGCGGGGCTGCGGAGTCGCACAATTCGTTGAGTGCCCACCGGCGGTTCGTCCACCAGTGCGATCGATTGCTCGATAAGCACCGGTGGGCAAGCCGGCAGCGGCACGCCAAGCCCTACGCGGCGACTCGGCCCGTGAACTTGCAGCCCACTTGAAACATGAGGCCGCGATCGGTGTCGACCGGTTCGAAATGCATCACCACGGCGGTGAGATAGGTCCAGGCGCCCGGCGCGCCCAGCCGGAGCGACAAGTCCTTCGCGGTCGGCAGCGATTCGCTCAAAAACGAAAACCCGCCGGTGGAAATATCGCGGCAGTCGACGGGGTAGTGCTGCAGATCGGTCGGCGCGAACCCTTCGACGAGCGGCGCGACCCACTGCCGGCACTCGAACGCCCGCCGCTCTTGCTTGCGGCGTGTCGTGTCGCCGGCCGATTTCGCCAACCGGACGACTTCGTGAACCATCGAGTAAAACTCAACGTCGCTCTGCAAAGTGCACGGCATGGCGGAAACTCTCGACGAGATTGGAAGGACGAAGCGAGGCGAACCGGGCAGGCTTGTTCGGTGGGAATATCCAAACGCAACCGTAGGTCGAAAATCGCCCGGAAGCAAATCGCCCACAATGAGCCTTAACTTCGCAAGCCGAGAGTTCCGGCTGTAACGATCGCCCGGATAAACGGCCCGGCTGGGTGGCACTGGTGGCTTGCCCACCAGTGCAAAATGCGGGCACTGGTGGACGAGCCACCAGTGCCACCCGGCACCTGCTTCGGCAGGGAAGACAACGTCCTACAGGTTCTCGGCCAACAGTTCCAGCAACTCCGCGACCGTGGCCTTCGCCTCATCGTCGGCCGCGCCGATCAACTGAAAATCGCGGGCCCGCCCTTTGATGGCGTCGCCCGGCTCCAAGCTGCGGAGATGGTCGGCCAATTCTTCCCGCTGCCGCGGCTCGAGCAACTGATACAGCACGGCGAAGCGCGCCAGCTTGGCGTCGGCGAGCGCGAGCTTGCCGAAATGCTTGTTTTGAAACTCCGCATCGGCCGCGCTCCACGCCGCATAGCAAACTCGGGCTCGCCCGCCGCTCGCGCGCAGCGAGAACGTCCAGCGCACCTCGCCGTCGTGGGCGCTCCAAGAGCCCGAGGTTTGATAAGGAGCCTGCGGCAACTTCAGACGAATCCGCACGACGTCGAGTCCCCGCGCGAACAACACGGCCGCGCCGTCGCCGAGAATCGGCTCGAGAACGATCGTCAGCACGCCGAGGGCGTCGGGCTCTTCGGCCGGGCCGGCCGCGCTCGGTTTCCCGTTCCCCTGTCGCACGAGCAGCGCATACTCCGGCGTCGACTTCAAGAAGCTTCGCCACGATTCCGCGAACGCCTCCCCTTTCGGCAGCGCGGCATAGAGGGAATCGACCTGCGCGCGGCTGAAGCCGCACCGCCGCGCGACGGCTCGCCGCGCGAGCCCTTCCAGCGCTTTGCTCTCCGGCTGTCCCGGCCCCAGAAAGAGCGCCGGCTCGTGCGGTTCGAAGTAGCCCCGCTCGACCAAGAGCGCCAGGAGTTTCACGAGCGCCGGATGCAGCGGCGCGACCTCGTCGCTCTCCGCTTCCGGAATCGCTTCGTCGGCCTCAAGCGCCAAGATCGCGGCGACGTTGCGGGCGTCTTGCCGAAACTCTTGCTGCAAGAAGCGGCGCACGGCCGCTCGGTGTTCATTCGCTTCCAGTTGTTTATCGGCCCACTCGATCAGCAGATCGCAAAACCGATCGACCGCGGCACGACGATCGTAGAGCGCCGAGTCTTGATCGAGCGTGCCGCGAAACCGCTCCAGGTAGGTGTAGCCGACGCCGAGCGGCGACTCGACCGCTTGAAACGAACCGGCCCCGCCGACGTCGGCCGGCAGCGGGCCGCGATACGTGCCGCGAAACTCCTGGCGAATATCGGCCTCGCCGCCGACTCGCTCCGGATACAACGCGGCCAGCCGGTCGACTTCGGCATCGGACAATCGCTTGACCGGCTCTTCGCGCCAGGCGACGAGCGTCCGCCGCAACCCTTCGGGCCCGGGCTCCAGCGTCAGCTCATAGACCGTGTGCTCTCCGCAGCCGACGAAGAGCGCGACGGCCAGACAGAAGATCGAGCGACACACTGTTCGCAACAACACTGTTCGCCTCCTTCGGTCGTAGATTGCGACATGCTAACGTCCGAAAATCACAAGGGTGCCACTGCCGGCTTGTCCACCAGTGCAACAGCACCGCTCGCAACGCACTGGTGGGCAAGCCACCAGTGCCACCCAAACGATTGACTATCTACTGAACAAGAGCCCGCGCCGACGCCGGATATTCCCGCCGCGCCGCGGCTAAATGAGTCGTTCACTCTTCTAGCGCCTGACTCCTGACCCCTGGACCCTGGCCCCTCGCGCCGAGCTCTTCCCCAGCGCCTTCGCCATCCGCCGATAAATGTCCGTCAGTTCCGCTTCGCCGCCGCCGGCCACTTCGCTCGTGGCCCAGCCGTCGTAGCCGATTTCGCCCAAAGCCTTGAGGACTTCCGGCCAATTCTCGTCACCCTCGCCGATCGGCGTCTTAAAGCCGTTGGCGTGGCTATAGCCTTTGAAATCGAACTTCACGAGCCGCTTGCCGAGTTGGCGAATCCAGTCGGCGCTCGAAACGCCGTACTTGAGCATGTTGCTGCAATCGAAGTACGCGCCGACGTAGGGGCTGTTCAACTCGTCGACGTAGCGGATCATGTGTTCCGGCTTGGTGATGAAGTCGTTCCACACCGTTTCGATCGCGATGATCACCTTGCACTCTTCGGCCGTCGCCAGGCACTGACGCACGCAGGCCTGCGAGCGCTCGAAGCATTGTTCCCAGTTTTCCGTTTCGGGATTGGTCACCTTGCCGGGCACGAGCAAACAGGTGTCGGCCCCGACGGTCTTCGCATCGCGCAGCGCTTGCTTGAGCGTTTCCACGGCTTCGCTGCGGACCTTCGGATCGGGATCGCTCATCCGCACGGTCCAGTGCGTCTTGTCGATCACGCCGTGAATCTTGACGCCGGTCGCCTGCGACGCGGCGACGAGTTCTTGCAAGTTGATGTCGCCGGGCGCTTGGATCTCGACTCCTTCGAAACCGATCTTCTTCACCAGCGCGAGCTTCTGCTCGACGGTGGCGTCGGGCACGCGGATCATGCCGTACTTCACGGCGAGGCGAAGCTTCGGCATTTTCGCTTCGGCGGCGACGGCCGCGGAGAGCCACGACGAACTGGAAAGCGCCGCAGCGGCGACGCCGGTCGATGCGAGGGCCGATTGTATAAAGTCGCGGCGAGTTACTTGGCGAGTCGGACGCATGGTTGTTCCTACGGCGGGGGAGGAGTATCGTGGCGAGCGCTAACTGAATGCGTCGGCGGTTGCGAGCGCTAAGGGTGCCACCGGCGGCTTGTCCACCAGTGCTTCGACAGCGTCATGTTCCGCACTGGTGGGCAAGCCGCCAGTGCCGCCCGGACGTTAGCACGCAACCGACGGAACATTCCTAGTGTCTGCGAATGATAATTCTTCCCACCGCTCGGGGCAAATCGCATGCGCTCCTCCCGCCGTTCGCACGTCCTCGTGGTTTTGGTCGCACTCGGCGTCGTCGGCTCGCCGCCGTTCTTCGCCGCAGAGTCGTACGCGGCCGACGGCCCGCCGCTGGCCGGAACGCAACCGCTGACTTGGACGGGGGACATCTCGACCAAGATGGTGACGGACTTGCACAAGTTCGCCGACCAAGAAACGGCGGCGAGCGTGGCGCGCCGCGCGCGGCATTGGAAGCGGGAGCTCTCCAGCGTCGAAGCGAACCGCACGAGCTTGCAGGCGAATCGCGAGCGGCTGGCGAAGTCTTTGGGAGTCACGCTGCCGGGGAAAACAGGATCGTACGATCGTGGAAAGCTGTTCGATCACCCGCGCACGGGGAATATGGCCGCGAAGTCGATGATCATTCGCTGGACGTTCCCGGTGGACGGGAAGTTTCAAGGAGAAGCCGTTCAATTAGAGCCGACGTCGGGGGGTGAACCGCCGGTCGTCATTCTGTTGGGCGATGCGGATCAGTCGCCGGAAGAGTTGCTCGACGTCGAAGGCAAGCTTCCCGCCCCGCGTCGCATCGCGGCGCGTTTGGCGGAGAGCGGCTTTCGTGTCGTCATTCCGCGGCTCGTGAATCGCGGTACGGAACTTTCCGTCGTCGCGGGAACGCGCACGACGCCGCAACCGCATCGCGAATTCATTCAGCGCCAAGCGTTCGAAATGGGGCGCAGTCAGATCGGATTTGAACTGCAAACAATCTTCGCGCTTGTGGAGCGCTATCACCGGCCGAAGGCGACCGGCCCCAAATCGGACGGCGACCTGGCGGTCGTCGGCTACGGAGAAGGCGGACTACTCGCGTTGTACGCCGGAGCCCTCGATCCGCGGATCGACATTGTCGGGGTGAGCGGATACTTCGCGCCGCGCGAGGAATTGTGGAAGGAGCCGATCTATCGCAACGTCTGGGGATTGCTGAATGAATTCGGCGACGCGGAGCTCGCGGCGATGATTGCGCCGCGAAAGTTGCTCGTGGAAGCTTCCGCGACGCCGCAAGTCGACGAGCCGGTGCGACCGGCCAACGTTCGCAACACAAAAACGCCGGGGACTCTCCAGACGCCCGACCCGGCCGAGGTGCGACGAGAGTTCGATCGTGCGAAGAAGCTCGTCGCCGAAGGACGAGGCTCCGCCGATTTCGGAACGCTGATCCTAAGCGGCGACGGCAGGAGTGAACATTGGTCGGAGCCGTTTTGGGAGGCGGTTGCGCAAGCCTGCGACGCCGACAAAAAGTTGATCGCCGAAGGGGCTTCCGGGCGTCCCTGGAAGGCCTTCGATCCGCCGCCGAATTTACCGGTCGTGCAGCAGATCGAACACACTCAGGCCTTGCTTCGTGAAAGCGAATATGTGCGCAAGGATTATTGGAAGGACGCCGATCGAGCGTCGCGCGATCCGGCGAAGTGGCAGGCGTCGTGCGCGAAGTATCGCAAGCATTTTTATGACGAAGTGCTGGGGCGTTTCGAGCATCCGCTGTTGCCGCCGAACGCGCGGACGCGACAGATTTACGACACCGAGAAGTATCGCGGCTACGAAGTCGTGCTCGACGTATTCGGCGATGTGAAGCAGGATGCCGGCGTGTTCGCGTACGGACACCTATTGGTGCCGAAGGATTTGCAACGGGGCGAACGGCGGCCGGTCGTCGTTTGCCAGCACGGCTTGGAAGGTCGGCCGGCGGATACGATCGGCCCGAGCGGCGAGCGGCACTACCATATGTTCGCGGCGAAGTTGGCCGAGCGGGGCTTCATCACGTTTGCGCCGCAGAATCCGTATCTGGGGAACGATCACTTCCGCACGCTCGTCCGCAAGCTCTACCCGCTGAAGAAGACGCTCTGGAGCGTGATCGTGCCGCAGCACGAGCAGATCACCGCGTGGCTGGCGTCGCTGGAGTTCGTCGACCCGGCGCGGATCGGCTTCTACGGGTTGTCGTACGGCGGCAAGACGGCGATGCGCGTGCCGGCGCTCGTCGACCGCTACTGCCTCTCCATTTGCTCCGGCGACTTCAACGAATGGGTGCGCAAGTGCGTGAGCACGCGCGACACCTACAGCTACATGCAAACGAGCGAGTATGAGATGTATGAGTTCGACCTGGGGCATACGTTCAATTACGCGGAGATGGCGTACCTGATCGCGCCGCGGCCGTTTATGGTCGAGCGCGGGCACCGCGACGGCGTGGGCGTCGACGAGTGGGTGTCGTACGAGTATGCCAAGGTGCGGATGCTCTACGCCGATCTGAAGATTCCGGAGCGGACCGAAATCGAATACTTCGACGGCCCGCACGAGATCCACGCGGTGGGAACGTTCGACTTTCTGCACCGACACCTGAAGCGGCCCCCTCAGCAGAGGGGCATCGGTGCCGAAGCGAAGTAGCTTTGTGATGCAAAGTTACTTAGGCGTCGCTGCGAGCGATGCTTCGTTGAGGCTCCGATCGAACGGCCCGAGATCGCGTTTTTGCCGAGGTTTTCGCGGTTTTACCGGTTTTCGCTGCGGGGACAGTGCTAGGCTCGGCGACGAGGAACCGGCGGATGCGGCCGACGGTCGCCGGCAGCTTGGCCGGCGTAAGTTGGCACTCCCAAACGATCAGAGCCCGCCACCCTTCGCGCCGCAGAGCGCGGCGCACGTCGGCGTCGCGAGCGACGTTGCGGGCGAACTTGGCGGCCCAGAACTTCTTGTTGGCCGCCGGAGTCGATTGCCCCCGTCGGCATGAATGGCGATGCCAGAAGCAGCCGTGAACGAAGAGAACCTTGCGCTGCGGCGCAACGACTAAATCGGGGCTGCCGGGCACATTCTTGCCGTGCAGCCGATAGCGCACGCCGAGCGAGGCGACGATGCGCCGCACGGCCAGTTCGGGCGACGTGTGGCGGGAGCGAACCGCGGCCATGATGCGGCTGCGCTCGGCGGCGGTGATCGTATCGGCCATGGCGGATTATGGTCGCCGGCCGAGGCTGCGAACAAGAGCCTGTTCAGGCCGCGGCCGTCGCCCGCATCGGCAGCGTGAGCACGCGCAGCGCCAGGATTACGAGCACCGCGGCCACGACGCCCGGGTGCGGCGGCACGTCGTCGGCGCAGACGATGCCTCGCCGAGCTGCTTCCGTATAGCGTTGCCAAGCCTCGGCGACGCTCACGATATCGGCCTTGCGCGTTTCCGGGGCAACGTCGACATGGAGCGATTCGGCCGTGGCGGATCGTTGCGCCCGCTCGCCGGCGGCATCGCTGCCGATGCGGTTGACGATCTGATAGCCGGCGATGAGCGCGGTGGCGAACAGCACCAGATTGACGAGATAGCGCAGCATGTCGGCGTCCGGGCTTCGTGGAGTGACAACGCGATGCGCCAAGCGGCGTCGCGTGAGGCCGGATACCGATGCAAACCGAGCACCGACGCCGAGGCCGCGATTCGAGCCAACACCCGTAAGACCGCATAGCGGCGGAGGTTAGTCGCTCGGGAGCGACCATTTTTCGCAGTCGCGCGTCTCGGTGCGACGTTGCCGAAAGGCAACCGCTCGTTGCCGCGGGGCAACGTCGCTTCTCGCCGCCGTGCAATTAGGCTCACCCGTGTTTGCCCCCGCCGAGGCCATGACCTAGCTTTGCATTGCGGCTTGCCACGGCTCGACATACCGGCACGACCGCGTCACTTCCGCTTCGAAGTTCGCAGAGACACTTCCATGGGCGCCCCGGTCCAACCGCTTGATCTCGACAAGATTCTCACCGGCCATCAGCTTCCGGCGTTGCCGCAGAGCGCGATGCGATTGATGGAACTCGCCAAAGATCCCAAAAACGGCCCCGGCGAATTCGCCGCACCGATCGAAGCCGATCCCGGCCTCACCGCCCAATTGCTGAAGTTCGTCAATTCGTCGTATTTCGGCTTTGCTCGCGAAGTGAAGAGCGTGAAGCAGGCCGTGAGCTTGCTGGGCGCGCGGACGGTGAAAAACTTCGTGCTTTGGACGGCCGTCTTCAGCGTAATGCCGAATCCCAAATCGGGGCCGTTCGATTTGAAGAGCCTCCGGCAGGATTCGCTGCGCCGCGGGTTATTGGCCCGGGCGCTGGCCAAGCGGATCGCACCAAAGGAATCGGAAGACTTGTTCGCCGCGGCTTTGCTGCAAGATCTCGCGATGCCGATTCTCGCGAAAGCGTTGCCCCGCGAGTATGACGCTCTGATCGACGCCCGCCGCACGCGCGGCTACGCGCTCAGCCGATTGGAGCGGGCCGCGTTCGGCTGGGACCACGCGGAAGCGGCCGCCCGGTTGACCTCGATTTGGAATCTTCCGCCGGTGTTAGGAGAATTGATTCGGCGGCACACGACGATCGAGACCGTATTCGGCGAAGCTCCGATTCCGCGTCACGCCGCAGTCGTCGCCCTGTCGTCGCTACTGCCATCCGTGCTCGACGCAGAATGGACCGAGCGTGACCGGTTCATCGACTTCTATTCGCGGCTCGTCGGGCCCGAAGCGGCCCCATCGGAAGAGTTGCTGGGGGAGGTCGACCGCGATTTCGCGGAATTCGGCCCAACGCTTCAGTTGGAGATTCCGGCGCTGCCGCTCGTGGCCCGCTTCGGCGGCGTCGCAGAGCCGATAGCCGCGGCCTAGCCGAGCGGCAGTTCGTCGCGATTCTCGCCCGCAACCGCAGCCAAACCGCTGCGGTTTTACGAAGATCGAATATCGGTGGCGCGACGACCGTGCGCGCGAACCTCAAGCTGCGAGGCGTTGAGTCGTTTGAATTCCACAGAAACCCGCTAGGCGCGAGCGGTTGCGTTCGAAACTTTGCCGCGACAAACTCGATTCTGGATAATATCGCGCCGGGTAAACGTCCGATATGAGGCAATGCGCTCGGAAGTATTTTGGGCTTTTCCGCCGGGCCGGCTGGAATAGTATTAGACACAGAGGAGCAGATTTCGCTCGCACGACAGAACGCAGTCGTACGGCGAGAGAATCCAGTCTTCGCGCTCAGAAAGCCGGCTTCGTTCGGGAATCGGTGAGGGTTATCGGCCGTGTCGCTTCACAATCGCATTCGCTATCAACGATTGCTGCGGGAAGCCGAGGGCTACCTTGAGCTGGGTTTGCCTCAATTGGCAATTCAGACCCTGGAAAAGATCGATGAACCGGGCACGTTTCGAGGCATTCAGCTCTACTTGTTGGGCGAAGCGTTCCGAGCCCAAGGTCGGTTCGCCGAAGCGATCGAAGCCCTTGAAGCTTCGGCCGACAAAAAGCCGAGCAAGATCGATATCTATCTCGCACTCGGCTGGTGCTATAAGCGTACCGGGCGGTTGGATCGCGCCATTGAAGCCCTGGAAAAGGCGCTGGCCATCGATGCCAAGCAAGCCATACTACACTACAACCTGGCCTGCTATTGGAGCCTGAACGGCGACAAGCGTCGCACCTGCGACTACCTAAGCGAGGCACTACGGCTCGATCCGGATTACCGCGATCTTATCGCGGGCGAAAGCGATTTCGATCCGGTGCGGGAAGATCCCGAATTTCAATCGCTCACGAGCGTCACCGTCTAACGGCGGTTCAGGCGAGCTACGACAGCTTGTCGATCTCATCGTGATAGTGACAGCGGGCGAGATGCGATGATCCTGTCGCAACCGGCGCTAATTCCGGCAGTTCCGCGCGACATCGTTCCGGCCTACCAAGCAAGGCATACAGCGGGCAGCGGGGGTGAAATGCGCAGCCGCTGGGGACGTTGATCGGCGACGGAATTTCGTCATCGGCCGCCGTCACACGCACGCGGCGTTTCGTCGGGTCGGGAACCGGTATCGCCGAGAGTAAAACGCGGGTATAGGGATGGCGTGAACGGTCGTAAAGCTCCGTCGTCGGCGCCTGTTCGACGATTCGCCCCAAGTACATGACCGCCACGTGATGGCTAATGTGTCGCACGGCCCCCAGATCGTGGCTGATCATGAGGTAGCTGAGCCGGTGCTCCCGTTGCAGATCTTGCAACAGATTAATGACTTGCGCCCGGATCGAAACATCGAGCGCACTGGTCGGCTCGTCGCAAACAATGAAGCTGGGATTGAGCGCCAGCGCCCGCGCGATGCCGATTCGCTGCCGCTGCCCGCCGCTGAATTCATGGGGATAGCGAAATTGCGCGTCACCCGGCATGCCGACATGCTCAAGCAATTTCGCAACGCGCTCGCGCAAGGCCGCTCCCTTCGTCGCGCCGTGAATCTTCAACGGCTCGGCCACCGCACCGCCGACGGTCATGCGCGGATTCAGCGAACCATACGGATCTTGAAAGATGATCTGCATCTTCGGACGCAACTCGTAGAGCCGGCTGCGCGGCATTTGCAGCACGTCTTCGCCGTTGAATAGCACCGAGCCCGACGTGGGCGGCGTGAGCCGTAGCACGGTCCTTCCGATCGTCGTTTTTCCGCAACCGCTTTCTCCGACTAATCCGAGCGTTTCGCCCCGACGGATCCGGAAACTCACTCCGTCGACGGCTTTGACCCACTGGCGGATGCGCGAGAATAGGCCGCGCCGCACCGGAAAATACTTACAGAGATCGCGCACAACGAGCAGCGATTCGTCGGTCGCGTCGGCCGGCGACGGCGCTTCGTCGAGTGTTTGCGGGGCGCTCATGCCGCACCTCCGGCAGCCGCGCCGACGGGAGCGAATTCCACCGGCCGGCCGGCGGCCAGTTCCTCGGCGAACCAACAAGCGGAACGATGTCCTCCGCCGACGTCGATCAACGGCGGCTCCTCCGTGCACTTGGCGACGGCCAAGGGGCAACGGGTTCGAAATCGGCATCCCTCGGGGAATTTCGTCGGCGACGGCACATTGCCCGGAATGGCTTGGAGCCGGTCGTCGCTCCGATCGACGCGCGGGAGACTCTTGAACAGCCCGATGGTGTACGGATGCGACGGCTTCGCGAAAACCGAGTGGACGTCGCCTTGTTCCGCAACCTTGCCGGCATACATCACGACGACGTCGTCGGCCGTTTCCGCGACCACGCCTAGATCGTGAGTAATCAGCAACACAGCGGTACCATGCGTCTCGCGCATCTGACGCAAGAGTTCCAAAATGCGGGCCTGAATCGTCACATCGAGCGCCGTGGTCGGCTCGTCGGCGATGATCAGCCGCGGATTGCACGAAAGCGCCATTGCGATCATGGCCCGCTGCTTCATGCCGCCGGAAAGTTCGTGCGGATATTGATCGATACGGCGTTCCGGTTCGCTCATCCGCACCTCTCCGAGCAGCCGCAGCACTTCGCGCCGGACCTCGGATTTCGGCAGCTTGCGATGCAGGCGAATCGCCTCGCCGATCTGGTCGCCGATCGTGAAGACCGGATTGAGACTCGTTCCCGGCTCCTGAAAGATCATGGCTGCCTGACCGCCGCGGACGGACCGCATTTCCGGCTCCGAGAGCGATACCAAATCTCGCCCGGCGAGAAGTATTTGGCCGGAAACGATTTCGCCCGGCGGCATTGCGATCAGCTTGAGAATGCTCAGCGACGTGACGGTCTTGCCGCAGCCGCTCTCGCCCACGAGTGCCAACGTGCGACCGGCCGAGAGCGAAAAGGAGATGCCGTCGACGGCGCGGGCCGTCCCGTGTTCGGTGTTGAAATAGGTTCGCAAGTCGCGGACTTCGAGAATCGGCGATTCAGGCAAGATGGCAGCCTCGAGCGGGAGCGGTCGAATGGGCCCGCGCCGTGCGCAAGCTCTTTTCGGAGTTAGCCTTAGGATTGTAGCGCGGCGACGCTTTCTCGGTCAACACGACCTCACCGTTCCGATGGAGGACACGTTTCACACGGGCCCGACTCTTCCGGCGGCGTCGACTTTGCCGGTTGTGCTCAATTTAGCGGCGCTCGTCGGACGATGAGTCCCTAAGGGTCGAACTCGCTCGAGATCGATCCGCAATGTTAGGGGGCAATATGCGAATGCACTTTAAGTACTCGTACCGGCTTTCGGCGGTCGTCATTCTCGCAACGCTCGCTTCCGGCGGCTGTTGTTGCTTTCAGCGCAAGGGACTCGTGTTACGCGGCGATTGGTCGCTCGAACTCAATCGAGTGCCGCACATGACCTCGAACGGCCCGACTTACGGAGGCGAGTGCTGTTCGACGGATTGCGCGACGACTTGCACTACGGCAGGCGGAAGCGGATGTCATTGTTCGGCCTGTATGAATCGCTATGGTGCCGCCGGCTACGATCCCGCGGCGGGCGGAGGAAGCTATGGACCAGAGGGCGAAGGAATGCCGGCACCTCCGGAACCTTCCCCCGCCGCTCAATCGCGGTTCCATCCGGTGCCGACTCGACCTGTGTTCGAACCGCAAGGCGGCGTTTACGGACCAGAACTCGCCGGCCCACCGATTCCTCAGGCTTCGCAGCTTCCGCCACCGTCGTCCACCTCTCGTCGCCGGCCGACATCGGACGGGCAAATGGTCCGTAAGTCGTCGGCGGAGCTCGAATTCGCCTCTGAGGATTCGGAAAACTTCGCCGCGAGCGAAGCGGATGGCGACGTCAGTCGCCTTGGGTATGAAGAATCCCTTGGACAAGCTCCGGCTGACGTAAGCGGCGGCCCGATGCCGTCGCTCGCAACTTCGAGTCTTTCGCGACAGCAGAAAAACGGCGTGCAGTGGAGAACGGCGACACGTCGTCGATCTTAGCGCACAGCAAACCGCAGCGCTCGGCACAAACCCCGCCGAGATATACGGTAAATCTCGCAGAGTCGCCTGCTTTCGTCGCAATCGGTTGGGAAACTAGGTGTTCTGTACCGCCCCGCTATCGCCCGCTGAAGGGCCTGTTTCGACGGGGCCGATGAAACGTCCTGATCGTCATGCTATCGCCCGGCCCGGCTCGAACTGCGCCCGGCGACGGCATGCGACACAGTCATCTGCCACCCACCGCGACGAGCGTTCCATGCCCGTGTCGTCCACACGCCTTATCTCGTGTTTGCGTGCCGCGGCGGCGGTCATCGCAACGCTCGGATGCCTCTGGGACGGAGCCTGGGCCTCGGAACTGCGAATGACGCCGCTGGTCCGCGCGGTCCAAAGCGCTCGTCCGTCGATCGTCAACATCCATGGCGAAAAGCTCGTCGGCGATGCGGCTTCCGCCGCTCCCGGCGATCGGCGCCGCGTGAATGGAATGGGGACCGGCGTCATCATCGATGAACGCGGCTATATCATCACCAATCACCACGTCGTCGACGGGGTCAAGAAGATCCTCGTCACGACTCACGACGAGCAAACCTTCGTCGCGGCGCTCGTTTCGCACGATCCCAAGACCGACTTAGCGATCATCAAGATCGACTCCGCTCAGCCGCTGACGGTGATCCGCATCGGAACCTCGGCCGATCTCATGACCGGCGAGACGGTCATCGCCGTAGGCAACGCCTTCGGCTACGAACACACGGTCACGCAGGGCATCATCAGCGCCTTGCACCGCTCCGTCCAAGTGAGCGACACGCAAAGCTATCAAGACCTGATCCAGACAGACGCCAGCATCAATCCGGGCAACTCCGGCGGTCCGCTTTTGAACATCGACGGCGACATGATCGGCATCAACGTCGCCGTGCGGGCCGGAGCTCAAGGCATCGGCTTCGCCATTCCGATCGACAACGCCTTGAACGTCGCCACCGATCTCCTCAGCACGCGCCGCATCGACCGCACCTGGCACGGCCT
The DNA here is from genome assembly GCA_016793115.1 of Planctomycetaceae bacterium. GTDB lineage: Bacteria > Planctomycetota > Planctomycetia > Pirellulales > PNKZ01 > PNKZ01. The sequence goes on along the minus strand of JAEUIN010000218.1, from coordinate 57,872 downwards.
CATCGTCGAAAATGCCAAGCCGACGATCGACGGAGCGCTCATCAAAGAGGTGCTGGCGGAAAGCCCCGCCGAACGGATCGGTCTCCGCTCGGGCGACATCATCAAGTCCGTCGCCTCGCGACCCGTGTTTCGGGTGCTCGATATCGAGCGGGCTCTCATCGGCAAACAGCCCGGCGCCGCGGTGCCGCTCACGATCGAGCGCGATTCCAAGGTCGAAACCATCGACCTCACGCTCGCCTCGCTCCCCGAACGTAATCGCCCGACGCTCGACGGCGGGCTCGCCGAAGGTGATCGGTTTTGGACGATCCTCGGCCTGAAACTTGAAGCCGTTCCGCAACGGCAGTTTCAAGCGTACCGCACGAAGTATCGCGGCGGACTCGTCGTGACCGACGTCCGTGTCGACGGCCCGGCCGCGAAGCAAGGCATCCGCCGCGGCGATATCCTCGTCGGCATGCACATCTGGGAAACCATCACGTCCGACAACGTGAACTACATACTCGACCGGCCCGATTTCGGCACGCTGGAACCGGTGAAGTTCTACATCGTTCGCGGGACCGAAACTCTATACGGGCATCTCTCCGTGGCCCGCAACACGCAATAGCGGCCGATTGCGCGTGCCGTTGCGTCGGGAGTCGGCGACCGAGCCCCGCCGGTCGTCTATAATGTGACGCTTGTGTCTCGACACGCGCTCGCTCCGACGACATTCATGCAATTCACCGCCGCTCTTTCTACTCACGCCGACTCTGCCGCCGCCGTCGATGAAGTTTGCGACGCCGTCGCCGCCAAGTTGGGTGAGCGTCCCGATTTGGTCTTGGCGTTCTATTCCCATGCCTACGGCGACGCCGGGAACGAAATTCCCGCAAGGATTCAGGATCGGCTCAAGCCCCGTTCCGCTCTCGCGTGCACGGGGGAATCCATCGTCGGCAACGACCGCGAGATCGAAGGTAAGCCGTCCGTCGCGGTGTGGGCCGCACAACTGCCCGGCGTCGTCGTCGAACCGATTCGCTTGGAGTTTGCCCGCACGCCGGAAGGCCCGGCGATTCACGGTTGGCCCGATAAGCTTGCCGGCGAGTGGCCAGCGGGCTCGGCCCTGATCGTGTTGGGAGAGCCGTTCAGTTTTCCGGCCGATTGGTTGCTGGAGCGGCTCAACGAGGATCGGCCGGGCGTGCCCGTCGTCGGCGGCATGGCGAGCGGCGCGCACGGTCCGGGGCGAAATCGCGTGGCGCTCGACGGCAGTTCGTTCTCCGACGGCGCGGTCGCCGTCTTGCTGCACGGCCCGCTCTCGATTCGCACGGTCGTTTCGCAAGGTTGCCGGCCGATCGGCATGCCGCTTGTCGTCACGGCGGCCGAGCGGCAATGGATCCAGTCGCTCGGCGGACGCCCGCCGCTGCAACAGGTGCAAGAAATCTTCGCGGGCCTCTCCGAGGAAGATCGCGCCTTGATGCAGCAAGGGTTGCACGTCGGTCGGGTGGTGAACGAATACCAAGACCGTTTTTCTCCCGGCGACTTCTTGATTCGCAACTGCATGGGTGCCGAGCGCGAAACAGGAGCGATCGCGGTGGGCGAATACCTCCGGCCCGGTCAGACCGTTCAGTTTCACATTCGCGATGCCGAGAGCGCCGACGCGGAATTGAAGTCTTTGCTACGGCAATCGGCGACCGGCTTCACGCCGCGAGGCGGATTACTTTTCACCTGCAACGGGCGGGGCACGCGGCTATTCGACGTCGCCGACCACGACGCCGCATGTGTTCAACGAGAGTGGCCCGGTCTTCCGCTTGCCGGTTTTTTCGCGCAAGGAGAGATCGGCCCCGTCGGCGGGAAAAACTTTCTTCACGGATTCACGGCCTCCTTGGCGCTGTTCGGGCCGGCCGAAGACTAGCGTCCGGCAATAATCGTCGGCTCTGTTTCCGTCGACCACGCCCGCCGCTCTACGCAAATGACCGCCGCAACCGTCGTATGGTTTCGCCTCGATCTCCGCTTGTCGGACAACCCGGCTTTGCATGCGGCAGCCGCGCGCGGCGGGGCGGTCATCCCGCTTTATATCTGGTCGCCGGATGAAGAGCGGCCATGGCAACCGGGGGGCGCAACCAAGTGGTGGCTCCATCATTCCCTTGAGGAACTGGCGGCGCGACTCGAAAGACTCGGCTCGCCTCTCGTGCTCCGCAGCGGCAGTTCCGATCAAGTGCTGGAAGACGTCGCCCGGGAATGCGGGGCCGACGCTATTTATTGGAATCGCCGCTACGAGCCCCATCTCGCCAAACGCGATGCCGCCGTCGAACGAAAGCTGTCCGGGCGATGGAATGTTGCGACGTTCAACTCGGCGCTGCTTCGTGAACCGGACACGATCGCCACCAAGCAGGGAACTCCGTTTCAGGTGTTCACGCCGTACTGGAAGGCGTGTTTAGCGACCGCAACTGAGCACGAGCAAGACGTCGTCGAAGCTCCCCGCCGGATGACACCGCCGCTGAAGCCGCTGAAGTCTGAAAGACTTTCCGACTGGAAGCTGTTGCCGCGACGAAATTGGGCCGACCATTTTCGCGAGTTCGGCGTACCTGGAGAACTTGGCGCTCGTAAGCGACTTTCGTCGTTTCTCAACAAGGGGCTCGACGAATACGAGGCCGAGCGCAACCGGCCCGACCACGAGGGCGTCTCCCGGTTCTCCGCGCATCTCCATTTCGGCGAATTGAGCCCGCGCGAAGTTCGCGATGCCTTGCGCTTACACGCCCACCAAGGCGACGGTGCGGCCAAGAAAGCCGCGGAAGCGTTTTTGCGTCAGCTTTATTGGCGCGAGTTCGCCCACCATCTGCTGCATCATTTTCCGCATACGGATCGGAAACCGTTGCGCGAGCAATTTGCCAAATTTCCCTGGACGAGCGACGCCGCGAAACTGCGCGCCTGGCAACGCGGCCAAACCGGCTTTCCGATCGTCGATGCCGGAATGCGGCAACTGTGGCGCACCGGCTGGATGCACAATCGGGTCCGTATGATCGTCGCGTCGTTTCTTGTGAAAGACTTGCTGCTCTCTTGGCAAGCCGGGGCGGCGTGGTTTTGGGATACGCTCGTCGACGCCGACTTGGCGAACAACTCGCTCGGCTGGCAATGGACGGCCGGCTGCGGTGCCGACGCCGCGCCCTACTTCCGGGTGTTCAACCCGACGAGCCAAGGGGAGAAGTTCGACCCGGAAGGAGACTACGTCCGACGTTATGTGCCGGAGTTGGCGAAGCTCCCGACGAAGTGGATCCATCGGCCCGAAGAAGCTCCGGCCGACGTGTTGGCCAAGGCCGGCGTCACGCTCGGCAAAGATTATCCGCGGCCGATCGTCGATCACGGCCGTGCGCGCGACGCCGCTTTAGCGGCCTGGCGCAAGATCCGATAGTCGGTCGGCCCGCCTGCTGGTCGAAAGGGCGAAGTGCGGCCATAATCTTAGCGTCCCGCAACTCAATTGAGCGAGCGCCGCGATGAGCGTTTTAACCGGCAAGACTTTCTTGGCCTTCGTTGACGATATCTATGAAGACTTGGAGCTTTGGTATCCGAAGCTTCGCCTGATCGAGGCCGGTGCCGAAGTCGTCGTCGCCGGCCCCGAGTCGGGGACGAAGTACAAAGGAAAAAACGGCTATCCCTGCCGGTCCGACGCCGCGATTTGCGACGTCAAAGCCGCGGATTTTGACGGGGTGATCCTCCCCGGCGGCTTCATGCCCGACAAACTCCGCCGCGATCCGATCGTGCTGCAACTCATTCGCGACTTCGACGCCGCCGAAAAGCCGATCGCCGCGATTTGCCACGGCGGGTGGATGGCCATTTCCGCCGGAGTCTACCGCGGCGTCCGCGTAACCGGGTCGCCGGGCATCAAAGATGATCTCGTCAACGCCGGAGCAATTTGGGAAGATAAACCGGTCGTCGTCGATCGGCACTTCGTGTCGAGCCGCAAGCCGGACGATCTACCCGACTTTTGCCGCGCCATTCTCAAGTTGATGGCGTAGTCGCATCGACGAAAATCAAACCCAATTCCACAGCATCGCACCTAGGAGCCTGCAACGTGGTCGAAGCTCTCATCGGTATCCTGCTGATTTGCCTGCCGCTGTTCGGAGTGATTTATCTCGTCGGCCGGTTTACGCTCAGCGAGTAGATTTGCTCACCGAGCGCAACCGTCGCGCATGCCGCTTCCTAGCTCTTATGGGAGTCGCGAATGTCGTCGAGGCTCCGGCCGAGACGGCGACGCGGCTTGGCATCCGTCGGCTCGTCCGCGATTTCCGCGGTTGCCGTCGCACCGCCGCCGACGGCGGCCGTCGCCGGGTTTTGCTTCAGCATCGCGAGCAATTGCGGGTTGATGTTTTGATTTCCCTCGAGAGTGCCGATCTGTTCCACGGCATCCGAGAAACCGAGTAGCACCGCGCGACGCACGCTGTCGCGAATCCAGCCGTAAACGTTGAGATTGCTCATTCTGGGCCTCCTTGCCTCGTATGTGTCGGTCCGCCGGGCGGGCCGCAACGCCTCCTACGACGCGCCACTCCAAGCGGGCCGCTAGAATAGCTCCGTTCGAAGAACGCCGAAAGATCGCTTTTCCCAGGCCTAACGCCTTACAAGCAGACAGGTTAGCAAGGCGTTAACGTATCCGCCATACGTCGACGGAATGCGTCGAAACGCCGCACCGCCCCTGCGACGACGCGGCTTGTCATAAGGGCGTATCATCCGTCATGCTACGGCTTAGCCGCCCGCAAATCGTAGCCTAACGCCGTCGGCGTAGGGCGCGCATTCCTCACGTCGGATTCCCGCTCTCATCATGCCGGCAACCGCTTCGCCCAATGCCGTCGACCTTATGCCGCGCGATTCCCGCGCGCGCGGCGTCGGGCGAGCACGGTCGTGGCCGTTGTGGATCGCGGTCGCCGCTTTCCTCGCCACGCGGGTCTATTTTTATGCTTTTTTCTCGGCTTCCATCTCCGATGTCGGCGTTTACTTTCAGTACGTCGTTCAGGGAGTCGACTACGGGCAGACGCCCTACAAACAAGTTGAGTCGACCAGCACGCTGCGAAAGCTCGCCGACTTGGAGTATCCGCCGGTCGCCTACTGGATCATGGCGCTGCCGCGCGAGCTTTCGAGTTGGCGATTGCCGGCCGAGCCGGTCGAGCAGCCGATCTTCAATAAGGCGATCAAGAGAGTCACGCCGGTCTGGGAGCGTTACTTCGAACTGAACGACAAGCATTACTTGCACTACGACAAGCAGTTTCGCGCCCTGATGCTGCTGTTCGACGTCGCAGGCTTCGCGCTCTTTGGAGCTATCCTGAGACGGCGCGCGCCCGACCTTTTGACTCCCGGGCTGTGGGGCTACACGCTGGCCACGGCGTGCCTCGGCTATGTGCTGCTCGAGCGCCTCGACGTCGTCCTCACGTTCTTCCTCGTCGCCTGGGCTTATTGCCGCCTCCGGGCCGACGACGCCGATTCCGCGATCGCCTGGCTCTGGTGCACGGCAGGCTATGCTTCGCTGGGCCTCGGCATCGCCTTCAAGCTGATCCCCGTCTTGGCCGTGCCGTTCGCCCTCTGGAGCGACGTCCCGGCGCTCCGGAACAATCCGCGTGATTGGAAACGACTCCTGGGGCCGCTCGTACTCGTCGTCACCGCCGTTTTGCCGTTCGTCTACTACTATCGCATCGTCGGCGACGACCTGTGGAATATGTTTCGCTTTCACACGGCGCGCGGCGTGCAAATCGAATCGTCTTACGCCGCTTGGATGATGGTGTTTGAACCGGCGAAAGAGTTGACCTGCTACTTCGACTTCGGCTCTTGGAACCTCGGCGGCCCGAGCGAACCGCGCATCTTGAAGTGGGCGACGATACTTCTGCCGGCCGCGTTGTTTGTGCTCGGCGTTCGCGCCCTGGCCGCACCGCTCTTGCGCGAGCGCTTCGACGGCGCCGCGGCCGTTCGCTATGCGACGGCGGCCGTCTCGACGGCGACATTTCTTTCCAAGGTCTTTTCCGTCCAATACCTGCTCTGGGCAGTGCCGCTATTGTTGCTCGGCGCGGCGGAGCACTGCGGGCGCAGGCTTTTTCTCGCCGTCGTCGCGGGAGCCGTCGTGAGTTGCGCCCTCACCGGCTGGCTGTTCCCATATCACTATCAAGACACGATGCTCGTCGCACCGTATTCAAAGGAAAACCCGCCGCATTCGGTCCTCATCGCCGACGCCCGCGCCGGCAGCTACGAAGGCCGTTCGGTCGACGTCGGCAATCCGTCGCAAGGGTTCGCGCGCGACGTGATGGTCGCCCGCAATCTGCTTTTCGGACTGCTCACGACGGCGCTGTTCTGCTCAACGCTTCGCCGAAGTCCGATCGGCTAAGACGCTACTCCCAACGCACCACGAGGTCGCCCGTTTCGACGTGGCTGCCGGCCTGCACGGTGACCTCGGCCACCTTGCCGTCGCGTTCGGCGTACAACGTCGTCTCCATCTTCATGGCTTCGAGCGACAACAGCTTCGCTCCCTTCGCGACCTGCTCGCCGACCTTCACCGCGACGTTGACGACCATGCCCGGCATCGGCGCGCCCACATGCTGAGCGTTGTTCGGGTCGGCCTTCGCGCGATGCTCCGCCACGGCTTTCTGCGACTTGTCGCGCACGCTCGCTTCGCGCTGTTGTCCGTTGAGTTCAAAGAACACGTTGCGATAGCCGTCGTCCATCGGATCGCCGACGGTCAGCAGCTTCACGATCAGCGTCTTGCCTTGCTCGATCTCGATCGTCACTTCTTCGCCCAACTGCGGGCCGTAGAAGAACGTCGGCGTCGGCAACACGCTCAGATCGCCGTACTGATCTTGCTGCGCGAGGAAATCGCTGTAGACGCGGGGGTAGATCAAGTAGGTGACGACGTCGCGCTGCGAGAACTTGCGACCGAACTTCTTCTCGAGTTCCGCCGCGGCGGCCGAGAGATCGGCCGGCGGCAACTTCGCGCCGGGGCGCGTCGTCAGCGGCTTCTCGCCGCGGAGAATGCGTTTTTGGATCGCTTTAGGAAACCCGCCCGGCGGCTGCCCCATGCGTCCCGAAAGCAAATCGATGACCGACTCCGGGAACGACAAATCACGGCGATCGTCGAGCACGTCGGCTTCGGTCAAATTGTTCGCGATCATGAACAGCGCCATATCGCCGACGGCTTTCGACGACGGCGTCACCTTCACGATGTCGCCGAGCATCCGATTCACGTCGGCGTACATCCGCGTGATTTCATGCCAACGATGGCCCAAGCCCACCGCTTGCGCCTGTTCAAACAAGTTCGTGTACTGACCGCCGGGCATTTCGTTGTGGTAGACGTCGGCGGTGCTCGCCTTCATCGTGCTTTCGAACGGCGTGTAGAACTCGCGGACCACTTCCCAATATTCGGCCGTGCGCTGCAATTGCTCCGCGTCGAGGCCAGTGTCGCGCTTCGTGTAGCGCAGCGTTTCGACGACCGAGTTCAAATTCGGCTGCGACGTGAGACCCGAGAGCGGCGCGAAGGCGGCGTCGGCGATGTCGAGCTTTTGCTCCGCCCCTTTGATGATGGCCGCGGCCTGCACGCCGCTCGTGTCGTGCGTGTGGAAGTGAATCGGGATGCCGACCTCTTGCTTCAGAGCTTTCACCAATAGCTCACAGGCATACGGCTTGCACAAGCCGGCCATGTCCTTAATGGCAAGGATATGCGCGCCCATCTTCTCAAGCTCTTTGGCCAACTCGACGTAGTACTTGAGGTCGTACTTCGTTTTTTTCTTGTCGAGGATGTCGCCGGTGTAGCAGATGGCCGCTTCACAGATCGCGCCGCTTTTGATCACCGCCTCCATGGCGACCTTCATGTTCGGCATCCAGTTCAGCGAGTCGAACACGCGATAGACGTCCATGCCGGCCTGCGTGCTCTCGTGAACGAACGTCTTCACGAGATTGTCCGGGTAGTTCGCGTACCCGAGCGCATTGGAGGCGCGCAGCAACATCTGGAAAAGGATGTTGGGCACTTTGGCTCGCAAATCGGTGAGCCGCTGCCAGGGGCATTCGCGAAGGTAGCGCATCGCGGTGTCGAACGTCGCCCCGCCCCACATCTCGATCGAAAACAAATCGGCGTGGTTGCGCGCATAGTGCTCGGCGATCGCCAACATGTCGTACGTGCGCAACCGCGTGGCCAAGAGCGACTGATGCGCGTCGCGCATCGTCGTGTCGGTCAGCAACAAGCGATCTTGCTTAAGAATCCATTGAGAGAACTTTTCCGGCCCCATCTCGAGGAAGAGATCGCGTGTTCCCTTCGGCAGCGGCTGTTTGTGATCGAGCGCAGGCACCGGCGCCTTATCGCGGCGCATCGCCTGCGGCTTACCCTTCACGGTGGCGTTGCCGTTGACGATCGTTTCGCCCAAATAGTTGAACAACTTCGAGGCGCGATCCTTGCGCGGCTGGAAGTTAAACAGTTCGGGCGTTTCGTCGAGGAAGCGGGTCGTACACCGCCCGGCGAGAAACTTCTCGTGCGTGACGAGATTGATCAAGAACGGAATGTTCGTCTTCACGCCGCGAATGCGAAACTCCTGCAGACCGCGTTCCATGCGGCCGGCCGCTTCCGCGAACGTGCGGCCGGAGGTGATCACCTTCACGAGCAACGAGTCATAGTACGGTGTAACGACCGCGCCGGAGAACGCCGTACCCGCGTCGAGTCGCACGCCGGGGCCGCCCGTCGAGCGATAGTGAGTCAACCGGCCATAGTCGGGCAAAAATTTATTGAGCGGATCTTCCGTCGTCACGCGGCATTGAATGGCGTACCCGTTCGTACGGATCGACTCCTGCGACGGCAGCGAAATCATCGGATCGGCGAGCGTACGCCCTTGCGCGACGAGAATCTGCGTGCGAATCAGGTCCACGCCGGTGACTTCTTCCGTACACGTGTGCTCGACTTGAATGCGCGGATTGACCTCGATGAAATAGAACTTGTCGGTATCGCTGTCGACCAAAAATTCCACCGTGCCGGCGCTTTGATAGTTCACCGAGTGCCCGACGGCGAGCGCGGCGTCGCAAATGTCTTTGCGAAGTTGCGCGTCGAGGTTTACCGAGGGGGCGATTTCGACGACCTTTTGATGGCGGCGCTGGAGCGAGCAATCGCGCTCGAACAAGTGCACGAGCCGCCCGTGCTTATCGCCCATGAGTTGCACTTCGATGTGCCGCGGGCGTTGAATGAATTTTTCCAAAAACACGTCGGTCGAGCCGAAGGCGTTTAGGCTTTCCCGCTGCGCTTGCTCGAGCGCATTCGCCAAATCTTCCGGCTTCGGCACGACGCGCATGCCGCGGCCGCCGCCGCCTTTTGCCGCCTTCAGCAGCACCGGGTAGCCGAGTTGCTCGGCCAGCTTCTTAGCCTCATCCGCATTTTTCAGCGGCTCGCTGGAACCGCTGAGCACGGGCACGCCCGCCGAGCGGGCGATCGAGCGCGCCGTGATTTTGTCGCCGAGCTTGTCGAGGATGTCCGGCGACGGGCCGCAGAAGGTGATGCCGGCCCGCTCGCAGGCGCGTGCCAGGTCCGGGTTCTCGGAGAGAAATCCGTAGCCTGGGTGAATCACGTCGACGCCGTGCGCCTTGGCGATGTCGATGATGCCGTCGATATCGAGATAAGCGCGAATCGGTTCGCCGGCCTTGCCGATCTGGTACGCCTCGTCGGCCTTGAAACGATGGAGCGCGAAGCGATCTTCATGCGAGTAGATCGCGACCGTCTTAATGCCTAGCTCGTGCGCGGAACGAAAGACGCGAATCGCAATTTCGCTGCGATTGGCGACCAGTAGTTTCTTGAACGTCTTGATCACGGATGACTCATCGTTTCAGGGGCCGTGCGCGACCGCAGCTCTTCGTGAGCACGCCTTGCCGGACTGCGCAGAACCGACAGTCTACAAAGTGGGAGGGCGACTAGGTAGACGCGGCCCGACAAGCAGCCGCTCCGCAGTCGCGAATCGGCCGCGCAGCGCGATTACGCGAACCGCGGCGATTATTGCGACCTTGCGGCCTCGCCCCGGCGGATTGCGAAACCGCAAGGCGCGAAACCGCCTCCATCAAGCACGGCCGGCCGGCTGAAATGAGTATCGAAGCACGGCCTCGACCTAGAAATTATTGGTGGAAGAATCCCCGGCGGCGTGATCGCCTAACTTCACCCAAACGCAGCGTAGCGAATTTCGCGCGAGATTTGATCACGGCGACAACGATCAAGGACGTCGCTCCTCTACCTATCGCAACTGGTCCGCACCTTCCGTCCGGTCTTTGCTCTCGGTCGTGTCGCGTTGTAATCGTCTACCTCGCCCGGCAAAGTAAGCGGTAATTCAGTCGGGCCTCGACGAATCCTTCGCGGCTTTGCGGAGAGATATTCGGATTCACGAAACTGAGCGCCGATTCGTTGACTTTAGCTATTTGGCACACTAGGCTGGGCGGGGTAAACGCACCCACGGATACCAGGGAAAATGCCGGGCCGGTGCCTTTAATGTCGTGGTTAATTGACGTTTGGCGGCGTAAAACAAGGCCGCTCGGCTCTCAGTCGCCAAATCCGCGCCTGTCGCATGACCGTAGAGGAAGCCGCTTCAGCCGCCTGAAGACAATTCGCCGATGGCAGATTTGATCAAGCAAGCCTTACCGAAAGCCGCGACCGGCATTGATGGATTCGACGAAATCACCGGCGGCGGCTTGCCGCGCGGCCGCACGTCGTTGGTGTGCGGCAGCGCCGGATGCGGCAAGACGCTCTTCGCCATGGAGTTCCTCGTGCGCGGCGCGACCGAGTTCGGCGAACCCGGCGTTTTCATGGCGTTTGAAGAGACCGAAAACGATCTCACCCAGAATGTTCGCTCGCTCGGATTCGATCTCGATAAGCTGCAAGCCGAAGACAAAATCTCGCTCGACCACGTGCGGCTCGAACGGAGCGAGATCGACGAGGCGGGCGAATACAATCTCGACGGCATTTTCTTAAGACTCGGCTTAGCGATCGACTCGATCGGCGCGAAGCGCGTGGTGCTCGATACGCTGGAAACGTTGTTCTCCGGCTTCACCAATCAAGCGATTCTCCGCGCCGAACTCCGACGCCTCTTCAACTGGCTAAAGGAGAAGGGAGTCACGTCGATCATCACCGGCGAGCGCGGCGACGGCCAACTCACGCGTCAGGGACTCGAAGAATACGTCTCGGATTGCGTAATCTTGCTCGATCACCGCGTCAACGATCAAGTGTCGACGCGCCGGCTCCGCGTCGTTAAATACCGCGGCACGACGCACGGCACCAACGAGTATCCGTTCTTAATCGACGAAGACGGTTTCTCCGTCATGCCGATCACGTCGATGGCGCTCGCGCATCACGCCTCCGGCGAGCGTATTTCTTCAGGCGTGCGGCGGCTCGATGCGATGCTCGGCGGCGGCGGCGGTTATTATCGCGGCTCGAGCGTCTTGGTTTCCGGAACGGCGGGCACCGGCAAAACCAGCCTCGCCGGCCACTTCGCCAACGCCACCTGCGCGGCCGGCGAACGCTGCATGTATTTCGCCTTCGAAGAATCGCAGTCGCAAAACGTTCGCAACATGCGTTCGATCGGGCTCGACTTGCAGCAGTGGCTTGATCGCGGCCTGCTCAAATACCACGCGACTCGGCCGACGCTCTACGGATTGGAAATGCATCTCGCGCAGATGCATAAGCATATTCTCCAATTCAAGCCGAGCGTCGTGATCGTCGACCCCGTCAGCAACTTCGCTACGGCCGCCGGTGCGCGCGAAGCGGAAGCCATGCTAATTCGCCTCGTCGATTTCTTGAAAGGACACGGCATCACGGCCTTCTTTCTCTCGCTGACAAGCGGTGGAAAGACGCTCGAATCGACCGAGCAAGGGATGTCGTCGATCGTCGACACCTGGATCTTGCTGCGCGACATTGAACTCGGCGGCGAGCGCAACCGCGGAATGTATATTCTGAAGTCGCGGGGCATGGCGCATTCCAATCAAATCCGCGAGTTCTTGCTGACGAGCGAGGGGATCGATCTACGCGACGTCTATATCGGCCCCGAGGGGGTGCTCACCGGATCGATGCGGCTCGCGCAAGAAGCGCGCGAACAGGCGTCCAGGCTCGTCCGCGAGCAAGAGATCGAGCGCAAGCAACGGCTCATGGCGCGTAAGCGCAAGGTCGTCGAAGCGCAGATCGCCGCCCTGCAGGCGGAGTTGGCTGCGGAGGAAGCGGAAGAAGATCTGTTAGACGAAGAATCACAGCGTCGGGAAGATGTGCTGGCGTCCGACCGATCGCGAATGGCCGAGAGTCGCAAATCCGACGTCGACTCGCCTCGTTAGCGAGCCGCATGGAAACGAACTGAATTACCGCAAGGAAGGCCGAGCATGACCGCCGCCTCGGACGTTGTTCAACAAGCCGCCGAATCGTCGGAACCCGACGTATGGGATCTCCGCCTTTACGTCGCCGGGCAAACGGCGAAGTCGATCGCGGCGTTCGACAATCTGCGCAGAATCTGCGAAGAGTATCTGCCGAATCGCTACAAGATTGAAGTCGTCGACCTGCTCGAAAACCCGAAGCTCGCGAAAGGCGACCAGATCGTCGCCATTCCCACCTTGGTGCGCAAGCTGCCCGACCCGGTGCGGCGGATCATCGGCGATATGTCGGACACGGAAAAGACGCTCGTCGGCCTGCAATTGCGGCAACGCGAAACTCCATAAGCGGCGGCTCACTCCATGCCCCAGGGACAGGTTCGCGATTTGGATCCCGGTGAACTACAAGCCGAAAACGAACGGCTTCGCCGCCGCGTCGTCGAATTGCAGGATGAACTGACCGAAGCGGTGGCGACGCTCGAGGCGATTCGCTCCGGCGACGTCGACGCCGTCGTCGTCGAACGCGGCGACTCGGCCGACGTCTTCACGCTGGCCGCCGCCGACCGCTTCTACTTTCAACTCGCCCAAAAGTCGGCCAACATCGGCACCTGGGATTGGGATCTCGTCAAGAATCGAGCTAGTTGGAGCGAAGGCATCTACCAACTGCTGGGAATCGATCCGGCCCAGGCCGGCGACGTCGCGGCCCACTGGCGAAATGCTTTGCATCCCGACGATCGACCGCGCGTCGAACCGCGCGTCGCCCAATTCATCAAGTCCGAAGAAAAGTCGTACGACGACGAGTTTCGCATCGTCCGTCCCGACGGGGCGACGGTCTGGGTCGCCTCGAAGGGGCAACTGCTCCGCAATCCGGCGGGCGAGCCGGTCCGATTCATCGGAGTGAGCTACGACATCACGGACCGCAAGCGCGTCGAAGAGGCGTTGGCCGAAAGCGAACTGCTCTTCCGCCAAATGGCCGATTCGATGCCGCAAATGGCTTGGATGGCTCGCCCCGACGGCTACGTCGACTACTTCAATCGACGGTGGTACGAGTTCACCGGCTTCGACGCATCGGTCGGCGGCGACGACAGCTTCACTCCGATCATTCATCAAGACGACGTCCGCCGGTGTCTCGATCAATGGTACGCGGCGGTGCGTTCCGGTCTGCCCTACAACATCGAGTATCGCTTTTGGTCGCGCGAGGATAGCGATTATCGCTGGTTTCTCGGCCGCGCTTTGCCGCTACACGGCGGCGACGGCGAAATCAAACGTTGGTTCGGAACCTCGACCGACATCCACGACATCAAAGTCGCGCAGGAAAAGCTCGCCCGCAGCGAGGAACTCTTGCGCGACGCCGACCGTCGCAAAGACGAATTCCTCGCGATGCTCGCGCACGAGCTTCGTAATCCGCTCGCTCCGCTGCAAACCGGGCTCGATTTGCTGTCGCTCGAGCGGGAGGCGGACGACGAAACGCTGCCGATCATGCGCGATCAGGTGGGACACATGGTCCGCCTGGTCGACGATTTGCTCGACGTATCGCGGATCATGCGCGGCCGTGTCGAGTTGCAGCGCGAGCCGTTGGAGCTTTCGACGCTCGCGACCCGCGTCGCCGCCGCCGTGCGCAGCCAGGTCGACGGCAAACGGCAGAAGCTCGTCATCGAAATCGCCGACGACTCTCTGTGGTGCGACGCCGATCCCGTGCGCATGGCTCAGGTACTCACAAACCTGCTGAACAACGCCTCGAAGTACAGCGAAGCGGGCACGACGATCCGCTGCCGAATCGCGCGCGACGGGGCTTCGGCCGTCGTCGAAGTTCGCGACGAAGGCATCGGCATCGATCCCGAATTCTTACCGCGCGTGTTCGAGTTGTTCGCTCAGGCCGCGAGTTCGTTGGATCGCGCCCAGGGCGGCCTCGGCATCGGCCTCACGCTTGTGAAGAACTTGGTGGAGTTGCACGGCGGTTCGGTCGCCGTCGCCAGCGACGGCCTCGGCAAGGGAAGTTGCTTCACGGTTCGCTTGCCGCTCGCGGTTGAAATCGCGCAACAAGGCTCAAGCCCGGCGGGCCCGCCCGCGGTCGTCGCACGGCGGATTCTCGTCGTCGACGACAACATCAGCGGGACGACGCTCGTTTCACGACTGCTAATGAAGCTCGGTTCGCATGAAGTCCGCACGGCCCAAGACGCCGCGACTGCTCTGCAACTCGCCGCCGCGTTTAGTCCGGAAATCGTACTTCTCGACATCGGCCTTCCCGGCATGGACGGCTACGACTTGGCCCGCGCCCTGCGCGACCTGCCGGCGACCAGAAACGCCTTGCTTGTCGCCGTGACGGGCTATGGACAGGCCGACGATCGCCGCCGCACGACCGACGCGGGAATCGACGTCCATCTCGTCAAACCGACGTCGCAGGCGCAGCTTAAAGAACTGCTCAACCACGCCAAGCTCTCGCCGCGCTAGCGGAGCGGGGCTTCAGCCGCCGAAAGTTCGCGCGGCTCGAGCGTCACGTGGCGAATTTTCGTGCGATTCCACGTGTAGGTGATGTGAATCGTCGCGTCGGCCGCTTGAATGATCGCCGGATAAGAATACTCTCCCGGCTCGTTTTCCAGTACCACGGCCTGCTTCCATGTCGCCCCGTCGTCGTTGCTCAGCGCCACCGCGAGCGGCGTCCGTCCGATATGCGTCGGGTTGTAGACCAGCAGGTGCCGCCCGTCGGCGAGCGTGACGGCGTCGATGCCGGAATTCGGATTCGGCAGCGCGGAGATCCCCTCGACGGCCGACCAAGTAACGCCGCCGTCGCGGCTCGTCGCCGCGCAAACCTGGCCGATCGTGCGGCTGCGGGCCAAGAGCATCAGCGAACCGTCGCGGCGTTTGAGCAGCGCCGGCTGCGAGACGCCCTGCGAGGTCTTGGGATGGTAAATCGGGCCGTGCCGCGTCCAATTGCGGCAACCGTCGACGCTGCGATCGATCCAACAGGCCCAGTTGCGATACGACTCGACAGAAGTCGGCGAGAGCACCGTACCGTCGTCGAGTTGCAGCGGTTTGTTCTTGCTCGGGCCGATCAGGCCGGCCGGCATGATGTAGCTCTCGCCCCAAGTCTTGCCGGCATCTTTGCTGCGGCGAAAGAAGCCCGACCACGCTTGAGCGCTGGGGCCGATCTTGTAATAGAGAATGATCTCGCCCGACTTCCGCTCGCGAAACAACACGGGGTTCCAGCAAGCGATGCCGGGCTCTTGCGCGACGACGTCGGGCTGCGTCCAGTTCACGCCGTCGGCGGAGCTCGACAGCCAAATGCGAACGTCGCCGGCCCCTTCTTGCGTGCCGGCGAACCAAGCCGCGAGATACTTGTCGGGCTCGCTCTCGACGATCGTCGAGGCATGGCAGGCGTTGAACGGCGCGACGTTGAAGATGAAACGACGATCCATCCGGCACGCCTCCTTCGACTAGCGGGCCACTTCTTCGGCGGGCGCTTCATCGGCCGAGCGATCGTAGAACGACAAGGCGAAGAACACCATCACGGCCGCGGCTCCGGCGGCCGGGTAGAGCCAAAACCTTTGCCAATCCATCGCCTCGCCCGTCGTGACCATCTGCTGGACCACGCCGGATAGATTTGCGCCGATAAAACTCCCGACGCCGAGCGTGACGAAGGCGATAAAGCCTTGCGCCGCTCCACGGATCCGTGAGTCGGCGACGCGATCGACGTACATCTGTCCGGTCACGAAAAAGAAGTCGTAGCAGATGCCGTGCAGCAAGATGCCGATGTAGAGCATCCACATGATCGGGCCTGCGGCCGGAGTGAAGCCGTAGGCGAACAGGGCATACCGCACCGCCCAGCAAAGCATGCCGACGAGCAACATATACTTAACGCCCAGACGGACGAAAAACAGCGGCATCAACAGCATGAAGAACACTTCGGAAAACTGCCCGAGCGTCATTTTGCTGGCGGCGTTCGGCACCTCGATCGCGTTGAGATAGGCGTTGGTGTAGTTGTAGTAGAACTGCAGCGGAATGGCGATCAGAAACGAACCGACGACGAACACCGCGAACGAAGGTCGCTTTAGCAATCGCAAGGCGTCGAATCCGAGGATGTCGCCGATCTTCACTGCCGCACCGCGATTCTTGGGCGGGGTATGCGGGAGCGCCATGCAGTAGAGGCCGAGCGCCGCCTGACCGGCCGCCGCCAACATCATGGGGTAGCTCGTCGGTTCGATGCTTGCGCCCGCTACGCCGTCGACGACGAACCGCAGCGCGCCGTCGACGATGCGAATGTGGCTGCCGACGAGCCAACCGGCGACGATCCACCCGAACGTCCCCAAGACACGCACGCCGGGAAATTGCCGGCCCGGGTCGGTCAGATGGTGAAACGAAAGGGAATTCGACAACGCCAACGTCGGCATGTAGCAGACGAAGTAGAGAATCAACACGGCGTAGATGGTCGATTGGTCAGTGAGCGTCGACAAGTAATAGAGCACCGCGGCTCCGGCCAAATGCAAAAACGCCAGAATGCGCTCCGAGGCGAAAAAGCGGTCCGCGATCATTCCCACGAAGAACGGCGCAATCATGCCGCCGATCGATGCGGTGCCGTAGGCGATGCCGATGAACCCCTCTTCGAAGATCTTGAGCCCTTTATCGCCGGTGTTGCCGAGGATGTAGGTTCCCAAGGTGACGAACCACGCGCCCCACACGAAATATTGCAGGAACATCATGACGGAAAGCCGAACACGAATGTTCATCGCCAGCGGAACGGAAGAGGAAACGGCGGCGGGCATGGGGACCTCGGCGGGAAGACGAGCACGAAGCGAGCGACGGCGAGAGTATAACGACCCCGCAAGAATCCGTCACGCCGCCGACCTGCGAGCGATCGGGCGCATGAAAAAGGCCCAGGGACTCACCGCCCCTGGGCCGGATCTCCGTCAATTTGAATTTCGCTTAGAACAGCGTGTAGATAAACGGCGCGGCGCCGCCGCTGCCGAGCACCACCAGCGTGCCGAGCGCCAAAAACATCAGCAGAATCGGCAACAGCCACCACTTCTTATTGTCCATCAGAAACCCGAAGAACTCGCCGAACAGCGACGAACGACCTTCTCCGGCGGCTTCTTCAAACGAACGATCGACGCGAGCCATGAGTTGATTCTCCTGCGGGATTGTTTCCTGGGCGGCACTGGCGGCTTGCCCACCGGTGCGTCGGTGATTGTTCTAGAATTGGCGGAAGTAGCTCGCGGCGTCGCGCGGTTGCGATTTCATGGTCCAATAAGTCGTCGCATCGCGCCGGAAGCGCCAATCGAGCGGGTTGCGACCGAGCGCGCGAAACACCAGCCCGAGCGGCATCAGCACGACGAAGAACATCACGAGCGTGACCAACTCGCCGACGATCAAGCCGATCGGCGCTGTCGCAAGCGACAGCCCGACGAACGGATGCTTCAGGACGCAGGGGCGAACTTGGGCCGCAATGAGCGCCGCGAGACCGACGCCGATTGCGACGACCATCGTCGCAGTTACGCCTACGGGGCGCGTGAACCACCACGTGAGCGCGGGCACGGCGACGGCGGCGATCCGACCGAACTGCCGCAACGTCCGTTCATCGGGGTTGCGATTGATTTCGACTAAGCCCATGGAGGCGCTCCGTTAATCGAGTTGAAATTGCGAGAGATGCCGAGTGCGCACGGCGGCATCGACGGCCCGCTGTTCGCTCTTGAGGACGACGCTGCGGCCGAGAACCAACACATCCATGTCGGTCGCCATGAAACAGCGGTAAGCGCCTTCCGGCGTACACACGATCGGCTCGCTGCGCACGTTGAAGCTGGTGTTCACGAGCACCGGGCAGCCGGTTCGCTCATGGAACGCGGTCATCAATTTGTGGAGTAGCGGATTCCGTCGATCGTCGACGGTTTGCACACGGGCCGAATAATCGACATGCGTCACGGCCGGTATCGTCGAACGTGGGTAGCGCAGCTTGTCGATGCCGAACGCCGCCTCCGCTTCCGGCGGCGGCGTAAGGCGATGCTCCTCGCGAACCGGCGCTACCAACAGCATGTAGGGGCTATCTTCATACGGTCGCATTTCGAAATAGCGATCGACGTGATCGCGCAGCACCAACGGCGCGAACGGTCGGAAGGATTCTCGGAACTTGATTTTCAAGTTCATGACCGTTTGCATCTTCGTGCTGCGAGCGTCGCCGAGAATGCTCCGCGCGCCGAGCGCTCGCGGCCCAAACTCCATGCGTCCTTGGAACCAAGCGACGACCTTCTCCTGAGCCAAAAGCGAAGAAACGACGTCGCACAACTGCTCCTCGTCGCCGTACGTCGTGTAGCGCACCCCTTCGGCGTCGAGCATTGCGGCAATTTCGTCGTCGGTGAAGCTCGGCCCCAGCAGTGCGCCCTGCATGGCGTCGGCGCCGCGCGGCTCGCGCGGCTTACCGAGGAGTTGATGCCAAATGAACTGCGCCGTGCCGAGCGCGCCGCCGGCGTCGCCCGCCGCCGGTTGAATCCAGATGTTCTCGAACGGCCCCTCGCGCAACACGCGCCCGTTGCCGACGCAATTCAGCGCCACGCCCCCTGCCAAGACCAGATTCTTGAGCTTCGTCCGCCGGTGCAGGTAACGACAAGCTCGCAGCATCGCTTCTTCGGTCACCGCCTGCACGCTGGCCGCGAGGTCCATCTCGCGCTGCGTGAGTTTCGATTCCGGCTCGCGCGGCGGCCCGCCGAACAGGGCATGAAACTTCGGCCCGGTCATCGTCAGGCCTTGGCAATAGTTGAAGTACGACATGTCGAGCCGGTAGCTGCCGTCGTCCTTCAAATCCATCACGTGGTTCAAGATCAGGTCTTTGTAGATCGGCCGGCCGTAGGGCGCGAGGCCCATCACTTTGTACTCGCCGCTGTTCACCTTGAAGCCGGTGTAATAGGTGAACGCCGAGTAGAGCAGGCCGAGGGAGTGCGGAAAGCGAACGTCGTGCGTCAGTTCGATCTTGTTGCCGCGGCCGACCCCGAGGCAACTCGTCGACCATTCGCCCACGCCGTCGAGCGTGAGGATCGCCGCTTCGTCGAACGGCGACGGAAAAAACGCGCTCGCCGCGTGCGACTCATGGTGATCGAGAAACACGTAGCGTCCGCGATACTTGCCGCCGAGCCCGCGATCGAGTTCCTTGGGTAGCCGCAGTTTCTGTTTGAGCCACTGCGGCACCATCTTGCGAAACGAGCGATAGCCGAGCGGCGCGAACGCCAGATAGGTTTCCAGCAAGCGGTCGAACTTCTGCAACGGCTTCTCATAGAATCCGACGTAGTCGAGCTCTTCGATCGAGAGGCCCGCTTCGCGCAGGCAGTAGTCGACGGCGTTTGCCGGAAAGCCTTCGTCTTGCTTCTTGCGGGTAAA
Organism: Planctomycetaceae bacterium; assembly: GCA_016793115.1. Taxonomy (GTDB): domain Bacteria; phylum Planctomycetota; class Planctomycetia; order Pirellulales; family PNKZ01; genus PNKZ01. Next base: position 38,210 of record JAEUIN010000218.1, on the reverse strand, counting down.
CCGCTCCTCCTGCGCCGCGGCGACGATCCGGCCGTCGACGACGAGCGCCGCCGCGGAATCGTGATAAAAGGCCGAAATGCCCAGTATAGCGGTCATGCGAAATCCTCTTCGACGTGCGGCTAAATAAGCGACGGCGGCTTCAACGCGTCTTCAAACTCGATTCCTCGATGCGCTCGGCGACCGCAGCCCCGGCGCGGGCCTGCAAACTCGCCAAGTCTTCGCGGAAGCCTTCGGCCAAAAGCTGGTGGCCGTATTCGTTGTTGTGCGGGTCGGTGGGAAAGTCGATCCGTCGGCTCGCCGCTTCGGCCGAGGCCCAATGCCGCCGCCATCGGCGAGAGCCGTCGATGAGCGTAATGTCGAGTTGTTCGCAGGCGCGGCCGAGTTCGGCCTGTGTATAACCGTGGCCGAGGACGATCAAGCGAACGCCGTGTTCGCGGCAGAGGTCGCGCATCCCGCGATACGCTTCGCGCAAAGCGATCAGCTCCGGCGTTTCCGGAACATGCGCGAACGACGGCCGCACCTCAGACGATGCCGAAGCGGCCGGCGCGGCGGGCCCCGGTTGCGTCGGGCCGACGACCGCGGGTGCCGCCGCGACGGACTTCGCGGCTAAGCGTTCGCGCCATGCTCCTTTGGCCCGCATCGCGTGATAGTGTGCATGGTTCCACACCAGTGAATTGTTCTTTAACCACGTGAGGACGCTTAGGCCGGCGGCGGGCGGAGTGGGATAGTTGCGCAACTCGGCTCGGCCGTCGACGACCGCCAGATACGGCCGCGGCGGCTGTTGATCTTTGTCGTCGAGGTTTTCGCCGAGGTCGTTGGCACAAAACAACACGAACACTTCATCCGGCCTGTGGCCGGCGGCGAACAGTTCCTTCAGCAGCAGCCATTGCTGCACGCTGGAAAAGCCGCAGTGGCCGAGGTTGCGATAGCGCGTGCCGTCGGGGCTCGACGCGTCGAGCAGGTCGACATAAGTCTTGCCGTCGGGAACGCCCCAACCCCACGTGCCGGAATCGCCGAGCACCCAGGCGACGGGATGCGGCGCGGTCGCGTCGGCGGCGAGCGGAGCGTCGTAGCGACCATGGCGATAGCCGGAGGCGTCGTGCGTCACGAAGACGTCGAAGTTCGAGGTCGTGAATCGGCACTGGGCATTCGGCCGGCCGCGCCAACCGGTTTGCGCATCTTGCTGAAAGTAGGTGGAAAGCACGGTCGCAGTATGCGGCTTCACGCCCAGAATGCGCATCCCGGCTTCGAGCGAACCGAGGGCGAAAAGTAGCGAAAACGCGAGGAGCGCGACCTTCGCGAGAACACTCGGGCGGCGCGAACGTGGCGGGCGAGCGGCGTTCGGCGGCGCTGCGGATGCGGCGGCGTTTTGCGGCACGGGAGTCCTTTCCCAACGGCGGAAAAATGCGGCCTCATGCCGCGACGGTGGGGAATGTAATCCGCCGAAAATCACGCTGTCAATCGCAGTCTGCCGGCGAGCCGTCGCCGGCAATGCCCGCCTTATCGATTTGCTCGTCGCGAACGCGGCCTTTAGCTTAGGCAAAGTGCGGCTATAACCGCCCGAACCGAATTCCGGAGGTCATGCCCGATGTCGCGTCCGCTGCTTTCATTGATCGCCATCGTTTTCCTATTAGAAAGCGCTTCTGCCGCCGGCGCACGGCGGCCCAACGTGCTCATCATCTGCGCCGACGACATGCGCCCCGATTGCCTCGCCGCGGCCGGCAACGTAGCCGTCCGCACGCCGACGCTCGATCGATTGGCGGCCCGCGGCGTCTTGTTTCGGCGGGCCGTGTGCGCGTACCCGATCTGCGTCGTCAGTCGGGCCGAGATGCTCACCGGTTGCCAGGCCTTTCGCGTGCAGACGCCGTATGCGAGCGGAAAGTTCAACTCGGCGCTCCCGCGCTGGCCGGAAGCGATGCGCGCCGCCGGATATCGCACGTTCTATGTCGGCAAATGGCACACGACGGGAATCCCGACGAAGCTCGGCTATCAAGCGACGCGCGGACTCTACGGCTCCGGCGGCGGGAAGTATCCGCTAACTTTTGCCGTAGACCATCGCGGCGTTCCCGTGACGGGCTACACCGGGTGGGTGTTCAAAGACGACGCCGGCAAAACGTATCCCGAGCGCGGCGTCGGTCTCACCCCAAACATTAGCGAAGCCTTCGCCGATGCGGCGATCGAACTCGTGAGCGAGACCGACGATCGGCCGTTCTTCGTGCATGTCAACTTCACCGCGCCCCACGATCCGCGATTCTTTCCGCGCGGTTATGAAACGAGCTACGACCCGGCCAAGCTCGCGCCGCCGGCCAACTTCGCCGAGCGACATCCGTTCGACCACGGCAATCTCAACGGTCGCGACGAAGTACTGTTGCCGCGGCCGCTCACGCCGGAGCTCATTCGTGGCGAACTCGCCGTCTACTACGCTCTTATCGAACACATGGACGCGCAAATCGGCCGCATCCTCGCGGCCCTTGAGCGTGGCGGCCATGCCGAGAACACGATCATATTCTTCACGAGCGATCATGGCCTAGCGGTCGGCAGCCACGGCTTGCTCGGCAAGCAGAACATGTACGAGCATACGATCAACGTACCGCTCATCGCCGCAGGCCCCGGCATCGCCGCAGGCCGCGAGACGGCGGCGCAATGCTACCTGCGCGACCTGTTCCCCACCGTTTGCGAGCTTTGCGGCATCGCCGCGCCGCGGGAGATCGACGGCCGCAGCTTCGCCGCAGTCTTGAAGCGGCCCGAAGCGAAAGGCCCGCACGACTACGTGATCGGCTATTTCACCGACACGCAACGCATGATCCGGGGCGAGCGTTATAAGTTGATCCGCTATCCGCAAATCGGCCGCGAACAATTGTTCGACGTCGTCGCCGACCCAAATGAGCTGCACGACCTCGGCGGCGAGGCGCAGTCGGCCGCGATCCGCCGGGAGCTCGGCGATAAACTCTCCGCTTGGCTGCGCGAGCACGGCGACCCGCTCGCAGCGAAATCGTCAGCGGGCCGCTAACGCCGAATCGAGGACCGATTCCACGTTCTCCGCGCGTTCGCCGGTGCGGATGATGAGTTGCGTTTCCATCGTCGACTCCGCGCCGTTGCCGCGAAACGTGCCGATCGTCGGGGCCGCCAGCAGCGGCACGGCCCCGGCGGCCAGCGACACATGCCGATCAGCCACGGCGAGCCCTTCCGTCGGATCGAACCCCCGCCAACCGGCGCCCGGCAAATAGACCTCGCTCCAGGCATGCAGGTAGCGGCGACCGTCGGTCGCCTCGCGGTCGTGATAGCCGCTCACGAAACGCGCCGCGAGTCCGACGGCGCGACAGATTTCGTTGAACAGCACCGTGAGATCGCGGCAACACCCTTGCCGGCGGGCCAACGTCTCGGTCGGCTCCCGGGCGTCGCCGTGCGGACGCGCAACGCGCTCGAACCCCTCGTACATCCAGCGCGTGAGTTCCGTCAGAAAGTGCGGCATCCGTCCACCGGTCGACGACAATACTGCATCGGCGGCGGCTTGCACTTCGGGTGCGATCGCCCGCGGCGGCAGGTAGGGGGTCAGCGCATCGCGCATCGGAGATGCGTAGCGGAGCGGAACCTGCACCCCCTCGGGGCTGAGCAGAAAATCGAACGGATTCGAGCGAAGCGTTTCGACGATGCTGGAGACGACGATCGAGAGCGACGTCAGCGGCCGCTCGAACCAAATCTGCACGGCCGTGTGACCGTCGACGTCGGCGAATTCGCACGTCCCGGCCGGCTGCGGGTCGATCCACAAATTGAAGCGGAGCAGCCGCTGCGCGGCCTCTTCGCGCGGCCGCAGCCGCAGCGTCATCGGCTCGCAAAATACGGGGCGCGTGTAGCGATAACGAGTTGCGTGCTTGATGTGGAAAATCATGTGTCGGCGAAAACGCGAACGTCGAACGAAAATAGACCGAGCGGCCGCGGCGTCTCCCGACGCGGCCGTACGCACGCAACGCGGCAAGCGTCGAGACCTACGACGCCCCCACGGGAGTCGCGTTTTCGGACGTGTGACCGAAGAACGACTCGCTGATCGCCCCGCCGACGGCGTTCAGCTTCGTTTGGAACGAGTCGAGGTATTCGTGCAAGCCGGTGCGAATGATGTCGTCCACCTGCGCGTAGTCGATCTCGGCGCTGAGCTGCCCGATGCGGCGTTCCGCTTCGTTTCGATACATCGAGTGAGCCGTGCCGAGGATCGCCAACAGCGACTCCTCCGCTTCGCTCAAACAAAACCGAATCGCGCGGGGGAACTCGCGATCGAAGAGCAGAAAATCGACGACGTCGCGCGGCGTGATCCGCCCGCGGCTTTTGCGATACATCTCGAGCGCGCCGGCCGATTTGAGCAACGCCGCCCATTGAATCGAGTCGAGCGGCGTGCCGACGTCGGCGACTTGCGGCAACAGAATGTAGTATTTGACGTCGAGAATCCGCGACGTTTTATCGGCCCGCTCGATGAGCCTGCCGACATGCGCGAAGTACCAGGCTTCATCGCGCGAAATCGTCGCGTCGAGCATGCCCAAGATCAAGTGACTATTGCGTTTCACTTGGTGGAAAAAGTCGTGCGGCTCCTCGAGCACGCGCGGATCGTGGGCCGCGTTCTTCACTTGGTGATAGAACTTGTTCAGCTCTTCGAACACCGCCGAGGAGATGATGTCGCGCACGGTCCGCGCGTTTTCGCGGGCGGCGCTGAGGCAGGCCAGAACGGAATTCATGTTCTTGACGTCGAACGTCAAGAAGTTGATCACGTTACGTTGCGAAGAATGCCCGTACCGCTCGACAAAGTCTTCGTGGTCGCCGCTGGTGTAGACGAGCGGCTCCCATTGCTCGCGGAGCCGGTTTCCCAAGTCGAGCGACAAGTTGTAGTTGACGTCGACAAAGCGCGCGATGTTCTCGGCCCGCTCCAAATAGCGACTCATCCAGTAAACGCAATCGGCGACGCGACTAAGCATGATGTGTGTTGGCGAAAGCGTGGGGGAGACGACGATGCGAAGCGTGAAACGGCGCCGCCTGCGACGTGCGGTCCGATCGAAGGACTACGCCGTTTGGTGTTGCAGTTGACCGTTGGTCGATTGCGATTGTGATTGTGATTGCGCGCGGCCGTTCGCTTCGTGCGCGTCGTCCGCCAAGGGAACCGTATCGGAGCCGAGCACCCAGGTGTCTTTGCTGCCGCCTCCTTGGGACGAATTGACGACCATCGAGCCTTTCTTCAAGGCGACGCGCGTCAAGCCGCCGGGGAGCACGTAGATGTCTTTGCCGTAAAGGATGTACGGCCGCAGGTCGACGTGCCGCCCTTCGAAGTGATCCCCTACCAGCGACGGCACACGCGACAAATTCAGCATCGGCTGCGCTACGTAGTTGCGCGGGTTTTCGCGGATCCGTTCGGCCGCGGCCGCGAGTTCTTCGCCGGTCGCGCGCGGCCCCAACACGATGCCGTAGCCGCCCGATTCGTTGGTCGGCTTCACGACGAGCTTGTCGATGTTCGCCAACACGTGCTCGCACTGCTGCGGATCGGAGCAGAGAAACGTCGGCACGTTCGGCAAGATGATGTCTTCGCCGAGGTAATACTTGATGATCTGCGGCACGTAGGCGTACACGGCCTTGTCGTCGGCGATGCCGGTGCCCGGCGCGTTGGCCAGCGCCACTTTGCCGTTGCGATACACCTCGGCCAGCCCGGGTACGCCGAGCGTGCTGTCTTTGCGGAACGCGAGCGGATCGAGGAAGTCGTCGTCGATGCGGCGATAGATGACGTCGACGCGCGTGAGACCGTGCGTCGTGCGCATATATACGTAGCCGTCGCGGACGGTCAGGTCGCGCCCTTCGACGAGTTCGACCCCCATCTGCTGGGCAAGAAACGAGTGTTCGAAGTACGCCGAGTTGTACGGTCCCGGCGTAAGCACCACCACGGTCGGGTCGTCGCAGCCCTGCGGCGCGCAAAATTGCAGCGTCTCCAACAGCCGTTCCGGGTAGTCCTCGACGGCGACCACGCCGAGCCCTTGAAACACCTGCGGAAACGTCCGCTTCATCACTTCGCGGTTTTCGATCACGTACGACACGCCCGACGGACAACGCAGGTTGTCTTCGAGCACATAGAACTGACCGTCGCCGCCGCGCACCAAATCGGTTCCCGTGATATGGCACCAGACGCCGCCCGGCGGGTCGAACCCCTGGCAGGGGCGCAGATAGCACTTGCCCGACTCGACAAGTTCGGCCGGAACGACCCCGTCTTTCACGATCTTACGATCGTGGTAGAGGTCGTTGATGAACATGTTGAGCGCGCGAATCCGCTGCTTCAGTCCGCGTTCCACATACTGCCATTCGGACTGTTCGATGATCCGCGGCACGACGTCGAACGGCCACACCTTTTCGGTGCCGGCCTCGTGGCCGTACACATTGAACGTGATGCCCATGTTCAGCAGGGCTCGTTCGGCGGCCTGCTGGCGGCGAGCCAGTTCGCCGTCGGTCAGAGCCATGATCTTGCTCGCTAGGAGCGAAGCCTGCACGCGCGGCATGCCGTCGGGCAGAAACATCTCGTCGTAAAAGCCTTCGCAGTCATAGGCTTCGAAGCTCATGGGCGACTCATCGCAGAAGGGCGTGCGTATCTGATACAACGCGAAACACAAAGGCTCGACGATCGGTGCGACCGCGATCATCCGGCGTCATTCAACCGCAATTGGCAAACGCCGTGCCGCGAAACGCCGGAACAGGTCGAACGAACCGCGGCGAAACGTGTTCCTCGCGGAAGAACGAAGCATTTTCCGCAGTCCCGCGATTCCGCATCGGTCCTGCGCCGCCGTGTCGACGCTTAAGCAGTTATGCTCATTCGCGCGGCATTGCGACGGGCGCGATTCTATCGGCCTTCCCGCCGATTCCGCCAGAGAAATGTGGAGCGGGAAAAGTGAATGCTCTCGCCGTCGCGAAAGGGGATTTTGCCGATTTTGTCGCGGCCTTAAGTGCGCTGATGCTCGCGGAGTCGGCGGGCATACGCGGAAAGGAGATCGCTCCGCGTGAGAAACCCGGTCAGGCGTTTCGACTGACGACTGACCACCGGTAATCGTCCGATGTCGTGGCGAACGAGATGCTCCGCGGCGTCGCGGGCGCTGCAATCTTCGTAAACCACGACCGGCGGCCGCGCAAGCAACCGTCCGACGGGAGTTTCGCCGCAGTTTTGGCCGGCGAAATCCTTGCGAGTGACGACGCCCACCAAGTGGCCGCCGGCATTGACGACCGGATACCCCTGATGCCGGCTTTCGGGCGTCGCCGCTTCAAACCAGGCCCGCACCTTAGCGAGCGTATCGTCGGCCTGCAGAACGACGACGTCTTTGGTCGCCAGATCGCGGACGAGCATCCGATCGAGCGTGTCGGCGACATACTCGGTCGGCGTCGGCACGCCGCGGCGGGCGATCTTTTCCGTCATGATCGAGTTGCGCATCGCCAAGCACGAGACGAGATACGACATCGTGCAGCCGGCCAAGAGCGGCAAGATCGACGCCGCTTCACGCGTCACTTCGAAGGCGAACAACGCCGAAGCCAGCGGCGCTCGCGACGCCCCGGCGAACAGCGCCGCCATGCCGACCAGCGCGGCCAAACGCGCGTCGACGGCCGCCGCCGGCGCCACCGCCGAGATGCCGGCCGCCAGCAGCGCGCCGCAACAGCCGCCGATCGTCAGCAGCGGCGCTAAAGTTCCTCCCGAGGTGCCGCTGCCGAGCGAGATCGACCACGAGACGAACTTCCACAGCCCGAGCACCGCCAGAGCGTGGAGCGCGAGCGAGCCGTGCAGCAAGTCGCGCAGGTTGTCGTAGCCGACGCCGAGCGTGCGGGGCGCCCAGACGCCGACCGCGCCGACGGCCGATCCGCCCACGACCGGCCACCACATCCAATGAATCGGCAGATGCTCAAACGCGTCTTCAATCGCGTAGACGGCGCGCGTAATTCCGACGGAGAGCAGCCCCAGCAGCCCGCCGAACACGACGAACGCCGCAAGCCCGGCGACTCCCGGCGCGGCGACGGCCGGCATCGCAAAGATCGCCTCGCTCCCCTCCGCGAGATTGTGTCCGACGGCGGCGACGAACGTTCCCGCCGCGACCGGGATGAACGACTGCGCGCGATACTCGAAGAGCAGCAACTCGATCGCCAACAACACCGCGGCGATCGGCGTGCCGAACGTCGCCGTCATACCGGCTGCGGCCCCGGCGGCCAACAGCGCCTTGCGCTCCGCGCCCGTCACGCTCAACACCTGTCCGCAGAGCGAGCCGAGGGCTCCGCCCGTGGCGATGATCGGTCCTTCCGCGCCGAACGGCCCGCCGGTGCCGATCGAAATCGCCGCCGACAACGGCTTGAGCAGCGTGATCCGCGCCGGAATGCGGCTCTCGTTCGTCAACACTTGCTCCATCGCCTCGGGAATGCCGTGTCCGCGAATCGCTTTGGAGCCGTAGCGAGCCATGAGTCCGACGAGCGCTCCGCCGGCGGCGGGCAAAAAGATGACGAACAGGCCGAGCCGGTTGTCGGCCGGCGAAGCGTCGGCAAGAGACAAGCGGCCGAAGAAGCAGAGATTGGTGACGAAGTTGATCAGCGCCAGCAAGATCTGCGATGCGAACGTCGCCAAGACGCCGAGCACAGCGGCCAACGCCGCAATCCACACCACGCGCCGATCAAAGCTCCGCACCGGCGGCGAAGCGAATTCCTGATTCACCTCGGTCGACAAGATCGGCGACAACGGCAACCCGCCGGTCGTCGCGTCCGTTACGCTTTCATGCACCGACACCGTCCGCCTCTCTCGCCAAAGTCGCAGAATACCAAGTCGAACGACAAAGACCTGGATTCTCGCCCGACGAATTGGAATGGCGAAGATTCGTTACGGACATGTAACGCGCGAGCGGCGGCGCCGCGTCAGTTTGACGCGGCGACAAGCCCTTGCCGAGAAGAACGCTCCGGCTCGCTCTACTTGACGACGAAGTTGACGAGTCGGCCTTTCACGACGATCGCCTTCACGATCGTCTTTCCTTCGAGCAATTGGGCGATCTTCTCGTCCGCCCGGGCCGCGGCTTCGATCGTCTTATCGTCGGCGTCGGCCGGCACGATCACGCGGCCGCGCACTTTGCCGAGAATTTGCACCGGCACTTCGAGCGACGATTCCTTGATCTTCTCCGGATCGAAGCTCGGCCACGGCTCGTAGGCCAAGGTGTGCTTCGAGCCGAGCAATTCCCACAGCTCTTCGGCGATGTGCGGCGCGAGCGGCGAAAGCAGCAGCACGATCTTCTCCATCGCTTCGCGCGGGCGCACGTCCGCTCCGGTGAAGAAGTTCGTGAACTCCATCATCTTCGCGATCGCCGTGTTGAACGAGAGCCGGCGAATGTCTTGCGTCACGTCGCGAATCGTCCGGTGAAGCACGCGGGCCTGCTCTTCGTTGAGCGGCGCGTCTTGCACGGCCGGGTGCAGCGTCATCGCCTCGGCCCGATCGTCGACGATCATCCGCCACACGCGATCTAAGAAGCCGCGCACGCCGTTCACGCCGGTCGTGGCCCAAGGCTTCGTCGCCTCGAGCGGCCCCATGAACATTTCATAGAGCCGCAGCGAATCCGCGCCGTATTCCTTCACGACGTCGTCCGGATTGATGACGTTGCCGCGCGATTTCGACATTTTGTACGCGCGGCTGTCGACGCGAATCGACGAATCGGCCGCTAAGACGAGCGAGTCGCCCTCTTTCTTGACGTCGGCCGCGGCCACGCGGACCTCGCGCAACTCCTCACCGGTCTGCTTATGGAGCGACTTTTCGTTCTCGCCTTCCTTCACGTCGCGCGCGCTGACCCACGAGCCGTCGGCCCGCTGATAGCCGGTGATTTCGAGCTCGCCGAGGATCATTCCCTGGTTGACGAGCTTTTGGAACGGCTCCTTTGTCGTCACCACGCCTCGATCGTAGAGCACTTTGTGCCAGAAGCGGGCATACAACAAGTGCAACACGGCGTGTTCCGCGCCGCCGATGTACAAGTCGACCGGCATCCACGCCTTCTCGATCGCCGGATCGATCAACGCCTTGTCGTTCTTCGGATCGAGGAAGCGCAAGAAGTACCAGCACGAGCCGGCCCACTGCGGCATCGTGTTCGTTTCGCGCTTATAGCGCTTGCCGTCGACGGTGACGTAGAGCCAGTCTTTCGAAGCTTCTTCGAGCGGCGGCTCCGGCCGGCCGTGCGGTTTGAACTCCGTCATCACCGGCAAGTTCACCGGCAACTCTTCGGCAGGCACGGCGCGCAACCGGCCGGTGAGGTTTCCGGCCTCGTCGAGTTCGTGCAAAATCGGGAACGGCTCGCCCCAGAAATGCTGCCGGCTAAAGAGCCAATCGCGGAGCTTGTAGTTCACCGCTTCGCGCGCCGCGCCCCGTTTGGCGAGCTCGGCCGTGATCTTCGTCTTGAATTCCGCGGTCGGCGTGCCGTCGTACTCGCCGGAGTTGATCGCCACGCCGTGATCGGCGAAGCAAACCTTGCCGCTTTGAATGTCTTCCAGCGCGACGTCCGTCGCTGCGCCCGGCGCGGGTGCGACGACCGGCACGATCGGCAAATCGAACTGCTTGGCGAACTCGTAATCGCGCTCGTCGTGCGCCGGCACGGCCATGATCGCGCCGGTGCCGTAGCCGGCCAGCACGTAGTCGGCGATCCAAATCGGGATCGGCCGGTTGTTGGCCGGGTTCGCGGCGAACGAGCCGGTGAACACGCCCGTCTTGTGCTTCGCCAAGTCGGTGCGGTCGAGATCGCTCTTGCGGGCCGCTTGCTCGCAATAAGCGACGACCTCGGTCTTGCGCTCCGGCATCGTGAGCCGATCGACGAGCGGATGCTCGGGAGCGATCACCATGTAGGTCGCGCCGTAGAGCGTGTCGGGGCGGGTCGTAAACACGCGCAACACTTCCGGACCCGGCGTGCGCGGGAACCCGCTCTCGCCGCGCGCGGCGCGCCATTGCTTAAACTCGGCCGGCAGCGGTTTGCCGCCCGGCGCGGGATCGCGGCCGATGAAGAAGTCGACCTCGGCCCCGGTGCTGCGGCCGATCCAATTGCGCTGCAGCGCCTTAATGCCTTCCGACCAGTCGAGCCCTTCCAGATCGCTTTCGAGCCGATCGGCATAGGCCGTGATGCGCAGCATCCACTGCCGGAGCGGAATGCGAACCACGGGATGCTGCCCGCGCTCGCTCAAGCCGCCGATGACTTCTTCATTGGCGAGCACCGTGCCCAGCGCGGGGCACCAATTCACCGGCGCTTCGAGCTGGTAGGCCAAGCGATGATCGTCGCGGTATTTTTCGACGGCCAAGTCGCCCTGCAGCGCGACGTCTTGCGGAATCGGCAACTCGGCGATCGGCCGGCCTTTCTGCGCCGCCGGGTCGTACCAAGTGTCGAAGAGTTGCAAGAAAATCCATTGCGTCCAGCGGAAGTATTCGACGTCGGTCGTCGACACTTCGCGGTCCCAGTCGTAGCTGAAGCCGAGCATCTTCAACTGCCGGCGAAACGTAGCGATGTTCTGCTCGGTCGTCACCCGCGGCGGCTGCTGCGTCTTGATGGCATGCTGCTCGGCCGGCAGACCGAAGGCGTCCCAACCCATCGGGTGAACGACGCTTTTGCCGTTCATCCGCTCGAACCGGCAAACGATGTCGGTCGCCGTGTAGCCCTCAGGGTGCCCCACATGCAGCCCGTTGCCGCTCGGGTAGGGGAACATATCGAGCACGTAGAGCTTTTCGCCGGCCGGCAAGCGCGGGGCGGCGAACGTCTTGTGCTGTTCCCAATACTGCTGCCACTTGGGCTCGACGACGGCGGGGTTGTAACGAGGCATAAGGTTTTACGGCGTACCGACTTTGGAACGGCTGCAACGGGGAAAAGTTGCGATTCTACTGCCGGCGGCGCACTTGGCCAACGTCCGTTTTGGTCGGCGGCGGTCCGTGTGTAGGTCGCGCCGGCGGCCCGGCCTCCTGGGCAATTGCGAGGGTCCATTCAAGCACCCGTGGGCAAGCCGCGAGCGTCACCCTTAGCCGTGCTGCCCGTGGTCTTGTTCGATTCCCGCCGTTTCGCTACAAGTTCGCCGCTTTCTATCGACCTATCCATCGACGCTCCAGACACTTCGGCGCTGCGAGAGGTTCACCATGCGGCACATCTTGGCGACGCTCCTCGTTCTCACCGGCGCGGCCGCCGCCGCGGCGCAATCGGCGGAAGAACGCTTTCCCTATTCGGCCTTCGTCAACGTCGGCGAAGCGGCCGTGCGCTCCGGGCCGGGCGAAACGTTCTACCCGGTGCTCGCCCTGCGGCACGGCGACGCCGTCGAAGTGTGGCGACACGATCCCGCCGGCTGGTGCGCGATTCGTCCGCCGGAAGGCGCGTTCAGTTGGATCTCGGCCGACTTCGTCCGCCGCACGGGCGAGTCGACCGGCGTCGTCGTCGGCAGCCAGGTCAACGTCCGCGTCGGCACCGTGGTGAGCGATCTGCGCGACGCCGTGCAGGTCAAGCTCGACGACGGCGAAGCGGTCGACATTCTCGAAGCCCGCGCGCTGGTGACCGGCGATCGTGAAACGCTGTGGTACAAGATTCTGCCGCCGTCGGGCGAGTTTCGCTGGATTCATCAAAGCCAACTCGTGAATCATCCCGACTTGCTCCGCCGTCCGGCCGCGGCCGACGTGGCTCAGCCCAATCTCGGCCCGTCGGGCGACGTGCGCCCAGTTTCCTACGACGAGCCGCTGCCGCGCGGCGGCCAAGACTTTACGGCCCGGCTCCGCTCGCTCCCCGCCGACGCCGCGCCGCCGACGGTGCTCGACGAGCTCGAGCTCGCGCTCTCGCAGATGGTCGTCGCCGAGCCCACCGCCTGGAGCTTCGCCGAGTTCACGCATCGCGCCGATGCGATTCTCGAAAATGCCGAATCGGCCGGCGATCGCAGCCGGGCCCGCATGTTCCTAAGCAAGCTCGAGCGCTTTGAAGACATCCAGAAGCGTTACACTTCGATCGCTCATCTGCGCACCCAGACGACCGAGGTCGAGCACGGTCTTGCCGCCGGCGCGACCGACGATTCCGCTCGTCGCGACGAGCGGGAAGCATCCGCGCGTCCGCCGGTGCCCTCGATCGCCGAACGGGCCGCCTTAGACCCTACGCGCTACGACGGCGTCGGCCGGCTCATGCAAATCGCCGACGGCAAATCGGCCCCGAGCTATGCTCTGACCAACGACGCCGGCGATGTGCAAATGCTCGTCGCGCCGGCCCCCGGCGTAAACCTTCGCCAATTCCTCGGCCTCGACGTCGGCATCAACGGCATCCGCGGGTACGCCGCCGACAAGGGGCGCGACCAACTCACGGCCAAGCGCATCGACGTGCTCGAAAGCCGACTCCGACGCTAGACCGCGTTGCACGACGTCCTATTGATCGGCCGGCCGCGGCAAAATGAAGCGGTGCCTCAGTATCCGCGGCTGCGCCTGGGCTCCAGCCCCATCGCCGCCGCGGTGAACACCTTCTCAGCCCGCCGGCTCACGTCCGGAATTCTGCGGACAACAGAGGGTGTTGTCGGGTAATCTTTAAGCTCCCCTGAAACTCGACGACGAGCCGGCTGCGCCGCCGTCTCGAGCCTAAGTCCTCCCCACGCCCGAAGCGCCCGCCTGCCGAAGCTCGACGACTCGCCGCCCCGCGTCGAACGAGCCTGTTTCCCGCCTGATTCGAAGGTCTTACGCATGAACTCGCCTCGCGCCGTTTTCTCTCCTTGCCGTCTTGCTGCGCCGTTCGTCGTCGTCGCTCTCGGTTTCACAGGCGTCGTCGGCGGAGCCGAACCGTTCGAGTCCTTCCTGCAGAAACATTGCGTTCGATGCCATGGCCCCCAGAAGGAAGAGGGGGATTTACGGCTCGATCATCTTTCGCGCGATTTCAAGGCGGGCGTCGACACGCATCACTGGGCCGAAGCTCTCGACAAGGTCAACAGCGGCGAGATGCCTCCGGAAACGGAGCCGCAGCCGACCCAAGCGGAGATCGCGGCCTTCGTCACCGGTCTCGACGCACGGCTCAAGGAGGGGCGAGCGGCGCGCATGGCGGCCCGGCCGGCCGTGACGCATTATCGTCTGAGCCGCAAAGAATATCAGAACACCGTCTACGACTTGCTCGGCGTGCGCTACGATCCGACCAAGCCGGGAGAGTTGAACGAAGACACGCTGTGGCACGGGTTCGAGCGCATCGGGTCGGAGCTTTCCCTCTCGCCGTCGCATGTCGATCGCTACTACGGCGCCGCCGGGATGGTGCTCGATCGCGCTTTCCCAGCCGCTTCCGGAGAAGCCCGCAAGGTCCGGAAGACGGCCGCCGAATTGCGTTACGCCGGCGGCAAGACGCAGCAAGAAGCGCTCGACCGCTTCGGCATCAAGCGGCCGCTCCGCTATCTGCTCTTTCCCGGAACCGTTCAAAGCGCGCTCGCGCCTCACTGGTTCGGAAAGACGGGCCCCGAGCATAGCGGGCTCTACAAGGTCCGCATTCAGGCCAGCGGAGTCCGCCCGATCGATGGTCAGCCTGCGCACTTGAGCATCGGCAAGCGGACCGGCGAGGAAACGGTCGACGGCATCCTCGAGTTCGACGTTACCGCGCCGGAAGACAAGCCGCAGGTATACGAGTTCGAGGTGTTTCTCGAGATGCCCGCGACGCTCGACTTTTGCGTCGTGGCCACGGATGTCGTCGATCGCCGTGCCGGGGCGGCCTTTCGCAACGCGCTCGGCAGCCGGGCCGGGTATATCTTCACGCACAGCAGCGAGACGTTGCTTCTCAATCCCAACGCCCCGCAGATGTTCGACGACAAGGGAAACGGCATCTTTTCGACGGTGCTCCTCGATTGGATCGAGTGGGAAGGGCCGCTGGAAACGGCGGCCGAGAAATCGCGACGCGCGGGCTTGCTGCCGCCCGACGACGCAACGCTTGAGGTAGTCGCGGAGCATCTTGAGCGCTTCGCCCGGCGCGCCTGGCGGCGCCCGGTGAACCGAGCGGAGTTGGCCGACTATCTCGAGGCCTACCGCTCGGAGCGCGAGGCGGGTGAAAAAACGGCCGACGCCTATCGCGTCGCACTCCAGGGCGTACTGACCTCGCGGCACTTCATTTATCTCGTCGAAGGGGAACCGGCCCCCCGCGAACGTCTCACCGATTGGGAACTCGCCTCGCGGCTCTCGTATTTCCTGTGGAGTTCGATGCCCGACGACCGACTCTTCGTAGCGGCTCAAGCGGGCAAACTGCGGGGCGAAGCTCTCAAGCAGGAAGTAGATCGGCTCTTGAAAGACGGCAAAACCAGCCGCTTCGTCGACGATTTCGCGCGGCAGTGGCTGCAATTGCATCGCGTCGGCATGTTTCCGCCGGATAAGAAGCTCTATCCGATGTACGACGCCTGGCTGGAGGCGAGCTTGCGTTCGGAGCCGGTCGAATACTTCCGCGAGATGTTCGCGAAGAACTTGCCCATCGACGGCTTTATCGATTCCGACTGGACCATGGCCAATGCCCGGCTCTGTGATTTCTACGGGCTGCCGGAGCCGAAGACCGACGGCTTCCAGCGCGTGTCGCTCAAGCCTGAGGATCATCGCGGCGGATTGCTGACGATGGGCGCGGTGCTGGGGCTGACCTCGGACGGCACGCGCCATCGCCCGGTTCACCGCGGCGTTTGGGTCAGTGAAGCGATTTTCGGTAAGACCCCGCCGCCTCCGCCGGCGAATGTGAGCGCCATCGAGCCGAGCCCGCCGGAAAGCCCGAAGGCCACGCTGCGTCAGAAGATCGAAGCGCATCGCAACAACGCAAGTTGCGCCGCGTGCCATGCGAAGATCGACCCCTTGGGGCTCGCCTGGGACAACTACGACGCCGTCGGACAATGGCGCACCCACGAGAAGGTCGCCCAGGGGGTCGGCAACGATCCGCCGATCGATCCCTCCGGCGTTTTGCCCGACGGCCGTTCGTTCCAGGACTCCGTCGAATTCAAGCGGCTCTTGCTGGAAGATCGCGAGCAAGTCGCCCGGGCCTTGATCGAGCACCTTTGCACCTACGCCCTTCGCCGCGTGCTGACCGTTGACGACGAGGACGATCTCAACGCGATCGCGGCCGCGGCGAAACAAAACGACTACCGCGTTCAAGACCTCATCCGCGCCGTAGCGCTGTCCGACCTGCTCCGCAAACGCTAACCAATCCCGCCCGATCACCCGACAACGTCACTCAAATTCTCATGAGCAACTTTCTTTCCCAATCTTGGTTGATCGATCGCCGGCACGCGCTGCGCGCGTTGGGCAGTTGCATCTCGCTGCCGTTTCTGGAGTGCATGGTTCCGCTGCGGGCCGCGGAACGTGAAACGGCGACGCCTCGGCGCAGCGCCTTCATTTATCTCGCCAACGGCGTGCATTCCCTCAACTATCAAATCACAACGCCGGGCAAAGACTATCAGTTTTCCCGGTCGCTGAAGCCTTTGGAAAAGCATCGCGACGCGATCACGCCGATCAGCGGCCTGCATCACCCGGGCGCTCTCAGCCACCATCACAACTGCATCTCCGTCTGGCTGACCGGCGGCAAGCTCGGCCCTTCGGATCGGAACACCATTTCCGTCGACCAGAAGATGGCCGAGGTCACCGCCAAGCACACGCGCTACCCTTCGCTGGAAGTCGCCCTCACGCAAGATTCGCTGGCCTGGACGGCCGACGGCGTCCGCCTGCCGGCGATGCGCCGCTGCAGCGAAATCTTCGCGTCGCTCTTCGCCGAGCCGAAAGGGGGCACCGCGGCGCAGCGGCGGGCCTTGCGTCGCAAAGCGAGCGTTTTAGACGCCAACCTGGCGGAAGTGCGCCGCCTGGAGCAAGCGATGGGAGCGGCCGACAAAGGACGCCTCGACCAGTACCTGACCTCGGTTCGCGAGGCGGAAATTCGCACCCGCCGCGCCGATTCGTGGCTCGACACTCCGCTCCCGGTCGTCTCCGAAGCCGATCGCCGACGCACCGACCGCGACGTCGCCGCGACGATGGCGGGCGACTATTTCCGCACCGTCTACGATCTGATCGTGCTCGCCTTCCAGACCGACGTGACCCGAGTGGCCACGTTCAGCCTGGGAGGAGAAGGGGATGCCTTCTCGATTCCGGAGATCGGCATTACCGAGTCGCGCCATCAATTGAGCCACCACGGCGGCGATCCGGGCTACATGGAAAAGCTCACCCAGTACGACACCTTCGCCATCGAGCAGTTTAGCTACTTCCTGACTCGACTTGCCGAGACGAAAGACCTCAACGGCAAGCCGCTCCTCGGCTCGACCATGGCGCTGTTCGGCAGCGGCATGTCGTACGGCCACAGCCACGGCAACGCGAATCTTCCGCTCGTTCTCGCCGGCGGTTCGGACCTGGGGCTGAAGCACGGCGGCCACCTCGATTTCAACCAAGGCCACTTCCAGGGCTACCGGCTCGACAAACCCGGCGAGCACTATTCGCTCTGCAGTCGTCCTGCGAACCCCAAGGCCCACATGAGCAACCTGTTGCTCCTGATGGCGCAACGGATGGGCGTGGAGACCGATACGTTCGGCGACAGCAACCAGGTGATCGCGCTATGAGCTGCGTGCTCCGCCGGGTGCTTGCTTGTTCATTGCTCGCCGCAACGACCGCTTTCGGCCAAGAACAAGCGACGGATAAGCGGGAATCGAGAACCGAATTCGTCGAGCCGTTCCGGCCGGAGGCGGGGAAGTTTGCGCCCCTGGAGAAAGCGCATTCCTACCGCGGCGAACTCGTCTTTGTGGATCACGCCAATCGGCGCGGCAGCCTCCGCGTGGCTTCCACAGGCAAGTTCCGCTTCAACGCCCCGCTTCCTTTCGCTCTGCTGCCGTACGGAATCGTCCGCTATCACGGCGCACCGGCCGACCTGCGCGACATTCCGCTCGGCACGATGCTGCATCTCCACGCGTTTCTCCCGCCCGACGAAAAGACTTCGTCCGTCCCCGTGTTGCCGATCAACAGCCGGGAGAAGTCAGGTTTGGGAGGGCCCGGGTCGGCACCGGCCGAGAATCATGTCCTCCTCCTCGAAGACGAGCCCAGCCGCTGCCGGCGCGAAGGCCTAGTTTGGAAACTCCGAGAAGTGGAGATCAAGAACCGCGAAGGAACGATCACCGCCGTCTGCGAGTCGAAGCAAGGCGGGGGCGGGAAGTCGGAGGAGGAAACACTGACGTTTGATGCCGCGACACGCGTCTGGCGCGGCCGTGAATACCTGCGGATCGAGGATCTCGTCGCCGAGAATGCTTGGCCCGCCGCCGGGAAGAAAGCGCTCGGCGATCAACCCGTCTGGCTCGGCCTCACTTGGAAGCCCACGCCCGGCGGAGTTTTCACCCGCTTTCACATCTCCGACATTTGGCTCGACGAGGCCGCGCTGCTAAACGCGCAGCACCATCAGACGGAGACGCATAAGGCCTTCATGCGCGGCCGCTGGCTGCCCGGGTGGATCGATGCCGTCGAGTACGGCAAGTTCGGCCGCGCGAAAGTGACCGCGACGCTCTTCGGCGGCATGGACGACTCGCTCTACGCCGATTTCAAAAAGGGCGTTCCCGCTCTGATGAACGGCGTCGAGAACACATTGAAGCATACGGAAGGGGGCACCGCCGGGCCGACGCAGATGGCCGCGCGGGGCATCATCGAAAAAGTCGCCAAGACGCCCGGCGACGTCCCGCTCGGCAGCAGCGGCATTCAGATTCGATTTGAGACCGATCTCGTCACCGAGGGGCTCCGTCCGACGCGCATCGTCCGCGTCAGGCCCGCGAGTTGGCCCGACGTGCATGTGCCGCGCGAAGAGTATCTCAGCGACGGGCCTTCGAGCATCGACGAGCGCTTCCCGACTCCGGCCATCTTCCCGAAATACTGACGCTCTCCACTCTCCCGCTCACGCCATGACACGCTTCTCGCTCGTTCTTGGTTTCTCGCTGTCGATCCTTGGTTGGTGCTCCGCACACGCCGAAGAGCAAGTGTTCCGGCCCGAAGCGGGGAAGTTTCCCCCGTTGGAAATGGCGCACGCCTACCGCGGCGAGCTCGTGTTCGTCGATCACGCCAATCGCCGCGGCAGCATCCGCGTGCAAGGCGCAGGCACGTATTTCCGCAACGCTCCGCACCCGTTTGCGCTGCTCCCCTACGGCGTCGTTCGCTATCACGGCGCCCCGGCGGATCTCCGCGACATCCCGCTCGGCACCGTGTTGCACGTGCGGGCCTTTCTGCCGCCCGACCCCAAGATCTCCGCCGTCCCCGTCTTGCCGATCGACAATCGGCAGAAGAACGCCGGCTACAGCGGCGCGGGCACCGCACCGGCCGAGAACCACGTGCTTCTGCTCGAAGACGAACCGAGCCGCTGCCTGCGCGAGGGAAAAGTCTGGAAGCTCAAGGAAGTGGAGCTGCAGAACAAAGAGGGGATGATTGTCGCCTCCCTCGGACCGAAAGCGGGCGACGACGAGAAGGCAACCGAAGAGAAGATGACGTTCGATGCCGCCACGCGCATCTGGCGCGGTCGCGAATGTTTGGGCGTCGAAGACCTCGTCGCCGAAGGCGCTTGGCCCGCCGCCGGGAAGAAAGCGCTCGACGACAAGCCGGTCTTACTCGGCATCACCTGGAAGCCCACGCCCGGCGGAGTGTTCACCCGCTTTCACATCTCGGACATCTGGCTCGACGACTCCGCGATCGAGCGGGCCGCCCGCAATCAGACTGCGGTGCACAAGGCGTTCATGCGCAGTCGCTGGCTCCCCGCCTGGATCGACGCGGTTGAATACGGCAAGTTCGGCCGTGCGAAAGTGACCGCGACTCTCTTCGGCGGTATGGATGCTTCGCTCTACGCCGATTTCAAAAAGGATGCGGGCGTTTTCATGAACGCCTCCGAAAACACGCTGAAACATGCCGGCGGCGCGTACGGGCCGGCGCACATGGCTTCGAAAGGTGTGATCCTCGACGTCGTGAAGACGACGCAAGAGCCGCCGCTCGGCAGCAGCGGCATCCAAATTCGTTTCGAGACCGATCTCATCATCGAAGGCATCCGCCCCGGCCGCGTCGTCCGAGTGCGCCCCACCAGTTGGCCGCAGGTGGATCTGCCTCGCGAGGAATATCTCGGCGACGGAACCTTCAGCCACGAAGACCGCTTCCCGACGCCGGCCATCTTCCCGAAGTACTGACGCTCGCCAATCGGCCCTGAAGTTATCGGCCGCGGCCGCTCGGATCGACGATGCGCAGCGCTTGCTTGCGCACCTCGTCGTCCAGGTCGGTAAACGCCAGTTCGCGCAAGCGGGCCAAGATCGCGGCGTCTTTCGTGCCGGCCATCAAGCCGACGCACGCTCGCCGCACCTCGGCGTCGGCGTCGCCCGCCAAATGCAACAGCCACGGCTTCAGCGAAGCCCCGCCGGCCATGGTCGGCAATAAGCGCACATAGTGCAGTCGCTCCTCGGGGTCGCCGCTCGTGAGATGCGCACCGAGCTCAATCTCGCGGTCGCTGAATTCGCGCCGGCGAAGTTCGTCGCGAGCCGCGCCTTCGTTCGCCGTGCCGAGATCGGCGAAGAGTTCCCAAGCCGTG
Organism: Planctomycetaceae bacterium; assembly: GCA_016793115.1. GTDB lineage: Bacteria > Planctomycetota > Planctomycetia > Pirellulales > PNKZ01 > PNKZ01. The sequence goes on along the minus strand of JAEUIN010000218.1, from coordinate 17,679 downwards.
CGGGTTTGCAGCGGCGCGGCGCCGAGAAGCGGTGCGCGCTCCGCCGCGGCCGACGATTCCAACCGCACTTCGGCGGCCGCCGTCGAAGCTTGCAACACTTGCTCGTCGGCCCGCGCGCCGCGCATCGGGTTCACGCGCGCCGCCGCGTTGGCCGCACCTTGCGACAGCGTCGCTTGGTCGACGCCCGGCACGTCGAGCGTCGGCGCCGGCGTGACGGTCAACGGGCGCATCGCTGCGGCCTGCCGCGCGGCTGCCGCCTCGCGATCCGCCGTCGCTCGTTCGGCTTGAGCGACGGCCGCGAGAATGCGCGCCGTTTCAGCGTCGCCCGCAGGCCGCATCGCGGCGACGTCGGCCGCGGCGGCCGCCGCCGGCTCGCCGCCGGCAACCGCGGCCGGGAGCGGAGCCGGTTCCAACACCGTTCGTTCCAGCAGCGTGCGGCAAGCCACGGTCAGCCGGCCGTGGGCCGCGTTCGGCAAACGCCCGGCGAGCCGCAACCGGCCGCTCGTCTCCAGCATGTTCCAAGTCCAATCCAGCGCCGGCTGCGCAATCCCCTCGGTCGTCGCCGCGCAGAGTTGTTCCGTGAGTTCGGCCCAACGCGACGCTTCCGCCTCGACGAGCGGGGCCTCGCCTTTGGTCAGCCGGCCGAGCCGCGCGTTCAACAGATCGCGAGCCCCGGCGGCGACGGATGCGCGCGGTGATTGCATGAGCCGCACCAGCGCCGGAGCGGCCGCGTCGCCGCACCCGTCTAAGTCGCGCAAACAAGCTGCGACGTCCGCGTCGGAGCAATCCGCAAGGCGCGCTTCGCAACGAGCTGCCGCGTGTTGCGGCCACCAATTCCATCCGATCAATAACGCGATCGCCGGCACGGCCGGCAGGAGCCAGAGCAATTTCCGCAGCTTCTTCCGACGACGCGGCGCGCTCGTCTCGGCGTTCGGCTTCGCAGGCTTGGCAGGCATACGACTACGGCGATTGGAAAGGTTGGGCATCGTCCGGCCGGCATCATGCCCGAGAGCCGCCCGTCGTCACAAGATCAATGTGCGATTCATCCTTCGTCGCTCGCCGCAGCTTAGGGTGAAAAACAGTGGCGGTTCGCCGCGCGAAGGCCGAATTACCAGTAGGGTCGTTAAGTCTTGCCTCATGATCGGCAGGCCGCCGACACGACGCTAGCAGGGGGCTTTCTTGGGTACGACATTCGGCAACGGCGCTCGACGTACGTCGCGACGCCGCTTTCTCGGTGCTTTGGCCGTGGCGCTTGCGACCTCGACGTCGCAGTGGTCGCAGGCCGCGACGCCGACCGCTTCCGCTCCGCCGCCGCACGGCACCACGCGCGAACTCCATGAAGACGCCTTGCGCAAGCTGCCGCTCAACAAGCTCACGCCGCAAGGCCGCGGCCTGACCCAAAAAATCATCAACGATACGACGATCTTTCGCCGCTTGCCGCAGCAGACCATCGAGTGCCGGCCGGAACTCTTCCATTTCATGGTCGAGAACCCGGAGCTCGTGATCAACATGTGGGAAGTGATGGGCGTGACGAACGTCTCCATCAAGAAAATCGGCGCCCATTCCTACCGCATCGACGACGGGCAGGGAACTTCGGGCGACATTCATTTCCTCTACAAGTCGCCGACGCACTACGTGCTCTACTGCGACGGCACCTACACCGGCACGTTGATGCCGCGCCCGATTCGCGGACGCTGCATCATCTCCATGACGGCCGCGCAGTTGCGCAACGCCGACGAGACCGACTACATCCAGTGTCGTCTCGACTCGTTCGTCCAGCTCGACAACCTGGGCGTCGAGGTCTTCGCGCGCACCTTTCAAACGATGATCGGCGGCATCGCCGACCACAACTTCCGCGAAACCACCGGCTTCGTCTCCAGCGTGAGCGTCGCCGCCGAGTCGGCGCCGGAAAACTTGCACCGCATCGCCGGCAAGTGCCGTCGCGTCGCTCCCGACGTGAAGCAGAAGTTCCTCGCGATCAGCGATCGCATCTACGCCCAAGCCATGGGCCTGGCCGTCGAAGAACCGACGACCGGTGGCGACGCCGTCAGCACCGCCCTCCGCGAAGCCGACGCCGCCACGCGCTAGTCGGGTGGGTCGAACCCGACGGCCGCAAAGCGGCAGTCGGCAAGGCCCACGCAGTAGCGGCGAGGTTAAATCCCGTCTCGGCAGAGACGGGAAGACATGAGCCGGCGGTGTCGGCCTTCGGCCTCGACCACCGGCCGCCTTCTGCGAACCCTCCGGGTTCGTGAAAATGTCACGTTCTCTACAAACTCCCTACGTCTTCGCATCCGCCGTCCCCAAACGTCACCGGTAGGCGCACCGCTGCGGCGACTCGCCTGAGATACTCATACCGGGGCATCGTCGTCGCTCCGAGCCGTTTGGAATTCGGCGTCATCTGCTGGATGTCGAGCAGGGCGTAGCCACGTGTCTGCAAATGTTCGACAAGCCGGGTCACGGCGACTTTCGAGGCGTCCGAAACGCGGTAGAACATCGACTCCGCCGCGAACAAGCCGCCGACGGCCACGCCGTAGGTTCCGCCGGCGAGCTTTCCCTCGTGCCAGGTTTCCACGCTGTGTGCGTGCCCCAATTTGTGCAGGCGAACGTAGGCGGCCCGCATCTCGGGCGTGATCCACGTTCCTTCGCTGCGATAATGGGCCGTGGCGCAGCCGTCGATGACGCCGGCGAAATCTTGATCGAACGTCACCGTGAACTTCTTGCTGCGCAAAGTGTCGCGCAGCCGGCGTGAGACATGAAAGTCGGCGAATTCGATCACGGCGCGCGGGTCGGGCGAAAACCAAGCCAAGGTTCCGTCCCCCAGCGGCCAGGGAAATATGCCGTGGTAGTAGGCGTCGAGGAGCCACTCGGGCGTAAGTCGTCCGCCGATGCCGAGAAATCCGTCGGCTCCGCAATGATGGGGCGAAGGAAAAAAACGCGGCGTCGACACCTCATATTTCCTCAGAAGAAATCCGGCGAACCGATCGCTTCGCACGGCCCGCTGCTCAAGAGCGGCGGCGGCGATATAATCTCGACGAACGCTTTCCGATCAGCCACTCCAGCGCGGTCAATTATATGCACAGCGACGAACCGACGCCATTTCCGTACTATCAACCGGCGCCGCCTCCTCCGCCGCCGCGGTCGGCTCCCAACCGATTGCCGATCCTCGTCGTCATTCTCGCGGCGCTGGTCTTCGTGCTGTTGCTGCCGCTGGGCGCCGAACAGTTTCAATATGCGGTGAAGCGCGGCGAACTCCGCGCTCAAGCCGAAGTCGCCGAGGAGCAACTGGCGAAATTGGGCGACAAAGCCTCGCTGGTGAAACTAGGCGACACCTCGCTGGCTTTCACGCTCGTCGCTCAACGCATCGAAGGGAGCGTCGTCCACATCAACACCGAGTCGGTGAAGATCGTTCGCCGCGAAGTCGAAGACGAATGGGGCTTGCGCGTCCCCTACGGCCGCGGGGAACGGATGCGCGGCCAAGGCTCGGGAGTCATCGTCGACGCCGCCAACGGCTACGTCGTCACCAACTACCACGTCGTCCAAGACGCCGCCGCGCTGGAAGTCAAACTCGCCGACGGCCGCACGATCGGCGACGTCCGCCTCGTCGGCTACGACGTGCTCACCGACATGGCCGTGCTCAAGCTCCAGGCCGATAAACTCATCGCCGCCGAGTGGGGCGACAGCGACAAGCTCAAGGTCGGCGATTGGGTCTTGGCGATCGGCAATCCCTACGGACTCGATCGCAGCCTCACCGTCGGCGTCGTCAGCGCTAAAGAACGTCGCGGGCTCGCCTCGCGCTCCCCGTATCAAGACTTCCTCCAGACCGATGCGGCCGTGAATCCCGGCAACAGCGGCGGCCCGTTGGTCGACATCACCGGCAAGGTCGTCGGCATCAATACGGCGATCGTCGGCGAAGCGTTTCGCGGCATCAGCTTCGCCATTCCCAGCAACACGGCGAAGGAAGTTTACGCCAAGCTCATCGAAGGGGGCAAAGTCGCCCGCGGCTGGCTCGGCGTCGGGCTCGACAACCTCACGGCCGAGCAATTGAAGGACGCCGGCCTCGAAAAGACCGGCGGTCTGCTCGTCACCCGCGTCATCGCCAATTCCCCGGCGGCGCTCGGCGGCTTGCGCCCGGGCGACATCATACTGCAATGGGACGGCAAGCCGGTCGTCGACGCGATGGAACTCACGCTGCAAATCGCCAAGACGACGATCGGCACCAAAGTCGAAGTGATCGCGCTCCGCGGCGAATCGCCGCTGAAGCTCACGATCACCATCGGCCAACGCCCCGACGACGTCAACGTCCGCCGCTGAAGTAGGGTGGGTCGAGCGCAGCGAGGCCCACGCGGTTAATCTGCGCGGCGTTTGCGCTTCAAAGTCGAACCCGTCGCTTTCGCTCCGGACTCCGAGGCGGGTACCAAGTTCGGCGTCGGCACCAGCTTCAGAGCCGGGAGCGTCAGCGACCGGGTCGACGCCGCGGCGCACATGTCGCCTCGCATTTCTTCCTGTTGGGAACCCGTTACCGCATCGAGCCCCAGGGGCGATCGAGATCGTGCGTCACGGTACCTTCGTCGAGGTTGCGGCTTTCGCGATCCCAGAAGTCGACCCACTGCGCCCAGCGAATCGGGGCGGCGGCGAAGAACAACCGTTGCCGGTCGAGCGTCGGCAGCGAGCAGGGCACGGTCGGCGAAACGAGTTGAGACTGCTCCGAATTGCGGCGCAGATCGTATTGCACCGGCGCGTCGCTTTGATCGTCGGCCCAGACCAAGAGCCCGCGCTCGTTGAAGTCGTAGCGCGGCACGTCGGGCGCGAACGACGCTTCGATCTGCTCGTGCACGAAGTCGACGCCGCACATTTTGTAGAGCCCCGAAACCGCGGTCATCAACGTCCGCGCCTGCTCGACGCTCAACCGCTCGTACCACGACGGCAAGTCCATCTTCGCGATCATCCAGCCCGACTTGTCTTGCACGGTGATGACGAGCCGCTCGGCGTAGACGTCGTCGCCGCTGAGCGAAATCCGCAGGTGATTGATCCCCATGGCCAGGTCGTCGAGGTGCAGCCGCAATTCGGCGGCCCGCGAACTTTGCGCGAGGATCTCGCAAAACTCCCGTTCGATAAAATGCTCGACCTCTTCGGCCACGTCGTGCAAGCGATCGCGATACTTTCGCGAATCGTCCCACGAACCGACGGCGAGGGCCTTGCGATCGGCCCGACGGAGCTTGGCGAACGTTTTCGGAATGGTGCCGGAGTGGAAGCCGGAGCGGAGCAGGCGAATCGTCGTCTCCCCGTGGTCGCCGACGACGACCGGCTTCAAGTTCGGCGAGCGATTGGCGTCGTAGAGGAACCAGTTGTTGCGCAACTCCCAGGCGACGTAGCCGAAGATGCCGGGAATCAGCCAGACGATGCTCACGGCCAGCCAATTCGCCGACTCGACCGACATGTCGAACAGCCAGCCGAATTGCGCGCCGAGAATGGAGAACCCGCCGCTCAAGGGAGGCGCGGCCAACGGCAGGATGATCTTGTGCGAGACGGTGACGACCGGGAAGTGCTTGATCGGGTTGATTTGCGGCTCGACCAAGAGCGTCACGCAGAAGCGAACCACGTAGTTGATGAAGTACCAGACGAACCCGGTCGCCGCCTTGAAAGCGGTCGCCGGCCGGCTTTCGCCGGTGCGAAACCGGAGGAATTCGTCGACCGCGTAGAGCGCCCGCTCCATCGATTCGAGCGCCTCGTGAAAGAACTCCATCACCGCGTGGACGACCGTGGTGAAAATGCGCATCCGCAGTTGATGCCAGGAGCGGTGCCCGAGATCGGAGAGCCATTCGTCGACGGCGCGGCCCCATTTCGAATTCACCAACAGGTTGGCGACCACGAACACGCTCAGCCAGCCTTGCCAGCCGATCGCCCGAAACCGGAGCGCCATCAACAGCAAACCGAGCACGATCGTCGTCGCCAGCGGTTTAAAGACGAACTGCTGCAACGCGCGGTAGGCGCTCGTTTGCATGAACTGCCGCATCAACTCCGTCTGCAGCAGACGCTTCGGCCATCGAATGAAGAGGTCGGAGAACAAGCCGCTCAAGGCCCGCACGACGTCCCAGCAGCCGGCGCGGAACGTCGGCGAATAAAGCATGATGACGACGCAGCCGAGCAGACCGACGATCGGCACGCTGCGCAATTCGACGTGGTCTTCCTCGATCCAGCGCTCCGGCAGATGATGCTGGATGAACGCCATCATCATGTAAGCGCCGCCGAACGGCACGGCGACGTACTTCGTGAGCAATCGGCCGAGCACCGTGCCGAAGGCGACCGAGCTGAGCCACTGCGGCACGCGGCGATAAACCTCGCCGCGCCGATACACGCCTTCCAGCTTCGCGGCGAACGCCGTATCGGCCCGCAGCGCTTCGTCGCCCGTCCAAAACTCGCGCGGCTCTTCGACGTCGCGCAGTTTCAAATTGTTGCGGGCGATCGCGTCGCGCAGGTCTCCCATGTTGAAGAAGCCCCGCTTCACGACCCGGTCGAGCAGTTCCTCGACCAGTTTCTTGCGGGCCACGGCTTCCGGCCGATTGCGCGACGTGAGGCCGACTTCGTCGATGCCGGCGACCAGCTTGGGCCGCAGCGCGGCGCGAACTTCCTGCTCGGCCTGTTCGACCAGCTTACGCAGCATTTCGCCGATCGCATCGCGGCGGAGCGCGCCGATATGCAGCGACGGCAAACGCTTGGCGGCCGTGCGCAAGTGCTTCGAGAGCAGCACGACGCGTTGATTCGGCAAGGCCTGCTTCAGCGGCCGCTTGCCGAAGCTTTTGAGCCAGCCCATCACATCGAGTTGGAACACGCCCCGCTCATGATCGAGGCAGGCCTTCTGCAGGTCGTAGAGGAACCGCGATTCTTGAGTCCAAATGCCCCGCGCGGCGACGGGCAACAGCTCCTCGAGCGCATCGGCCCAAGTCTTCCGATCGCCCTGCGGAATGTCGACCGCTTCGGCCAGCCGCTGCGCCAAGTGGCGCAAATCTTCGCGGCCTTGCTCGCGCGCGGCCCGCGCCAACTTCGGTCCGATGCGCAGCGCCGCCCACCAGCGCATGAGCGCCGAGCGAACGTCGTTGCCGCCCACGCGAGCCCGGTCGGCCAAGTTCATAAGCCGGCAATAGAGTCGATCGGATTGCTTGCGCGGGTTCGTCGCCGTCGGATCGGCGCGGCGCTCCGTCAGCGCTTCCTCGTCCTCCACCGTTTGCTCGTGCGGCTCCGGGCTTCCCGGCAAGCGCGTCGCCTCGAACCACGGCTTACCGGCGAAGTCGCGCTCGACGAGCGCTTCGACGGCCGCCCAATCGCGAATCGACGGGAAATAATCCGGCAGCAGCCGGGGCGCGAAGAACTTCAACTCCCAATACACGGCGACGAATTCGATGTAGGTCGACGCGTCGTCGACCGGCGGCAGCAAGAGATTCTCTTGCTTAAGCACCGCCTGGACTTCTTCAAACTCGAGCCGGCCGATCGCCGCGATGCGCTGCTGCACGGCGGTCGTGTCGAGCGTGCCCGCCGCGACGAGCTTTTCCATCTCGACATGCACGCGGGCATGGAACAGCAGCCGCCAATACTTGACCAGCACGCGCGGCCGGGTGATCGCCGACAACTGCTCCGGCTCGGGACGGGCCAGCAAAATCGCGGTCGGCGGAACTTTTTCGGCCGAGTCGAGGCCAAGTTCTTCCGGCTCGACGCACGCCAGCAACGACTCTCGGGAGATGAAATAAGTCTTGCGGTGCGGAAGCCGCAGGCCGGACTCGGTCAGGCTGCGATCATGGCGCAGCACGCGGCGTACGATCCGCGCCGGAACCAAGAAGGCCGAATCGTCGACCGCGGCGACCGCGGCTTCCAGTTCCGCGTTGGTGACCCCCCAGACTCCTTTAGTTTCCATGTCGCAACGGCTCGGGTCTGATTGTCCTGGCGAATCCGAAGAGGCGGCGACGACAGCGGAGCGGCGGCGCGAACTTGAGCCGGCACCGGCAGGCCGACGTCCGGCTGAGGCCGAAGCCTCAGATAAGTTTAGGTCGCCGCCGACGGGGCGACAATCCTGCCGCGGAGGCGCGCAATTTCCCGCCGTTTCTCGGTTTGCGCTTCGGCGGCGAAACAAAAAAAGGCCGGTCGAACCGCACGCTTGGTTCGACCGGCCTCGGATTGCGGATCGCCGCAAGTGTTACTTGGCGGGGAGTTCCTTGATGCGGATGTTGCGGAAAGCGACGGGAGCGCCGTGGCCGAGGAAGCCGACGTGTCCTTTGGCGTTCTTCACGCCCGGGTGCTCCTTGCCGTCGAGCGTGCCGTTCTTGGTCGCTTCGTCGAGATCGGCGTCGACGATCGTCTGGCCGTTGCAGACGACCTTCACGCGCCGGCCTTGCACGGTGACTTCCTGCACGTTCCACTCGCCGGCCGGCTTGAGCGAGCCGGTCTTGGCGGCGACGACGCCGTACACCGAGCCGTGATGTTGCCAATCCTTGATGTTCTTATAGACCTCGGCCGCATCGTCGATCACCTGCAGTTCCATGCCGGCGAAGGCGGCGTTGGCGCCGAGCGGGGCGCGGATGCCGATGCCGTTGTTGCCTCCCTCGGGAATCTTGACGTCGAGGCGAAGCACGAAGTCGGTGTATTCCTTGTCGGTGAAGAGGTTGCCCCCCTTCTTTTGCGAGCAGACGATCGCGCCGTCGATCACTTCATAGCCGGCGACGTCGCCGGTCCAGCCGGCGAGCGTCTTGCCGTCGAAGAGGCTGACGAAGCCGTCGGCCTTTTCTTCCGACGACAACTCGCCCGCCGCCGCGCGATCGGCCGACGACGCAACGGCGAGCAAGCAAGCGAGAGTAAACGCAACGAACAAGCGAGCAACTTTCATGGGCGAGGCGACTCCAGGCGGGTAAGCAAAGCGGGAAGGAGCTCGCGGCCGAACGACCGACCGAAAGCCGCACCTAGTCTAGCTTGGGAGCCCGCCGCCGAGAATCACCTGGGGAAAAGAGACTCCTCCAGTTCGGCGGCGCTCGCCGCCGGCTGTTCATGGACCGAGCCGTCGAGACGCAGCACCGTCGCCGCGCGATTGCGATCGAGCAGCAGCCGCTCCAAATAGTTCTGCAGATCGATTTCCAAGTCGCTCGGCTTCGTCCATTCGACGGCGAACTGCGGCTCGGCGACGACGACCAGCGCGGCTTGCGAGGTCGCGATGCCCGCCGCGCCGATCTGGTCGAGGCTGAGCTTCTTCGAGTCGTAAAGCGTGCCGGGCCCGCTGGGCATTTGATATAAAGTCCGCCCCTCCGCTCCCGGCGCGAGGACGACGCCCGTGTGTCGATAAAAATCCGGCATGTTCGCGATCAACGTGCGGTTGTGCGCGCTGTCCCACGGCTCGTCGAGATGAAATCGCTCGTAGAGCGCCTGCTGGTCGAGATGCGGCAAGAGCCGCACGCGCCAACTCAAGAGCGGTTTGCCTCCCTCATCGACGATGTTCGTCGGCAGGCTCCCCTTTTCCGACGCATACATGATGGCCGCCATGCCGATATTGCGCAAGTTGTTCGACCCCACCGCGCGCTTCGCCGCGCCTTGCGCTTCGTACACCGCAGGCGTCAAGAAGCCCGCCATCATCCCGCCGACAAACGGCAGCGACAGCGACGGCCCGACCGAGTGCGACTCGACGACGATCGCGTTCTTCGTGTGCCGCGTCAGCGAGATCGACGGCCGCATGTGCCGGCTGATCGCGCCGAACGAGGGAAACTTCGAGATGTCGGCCCGCAACCCGGTCTCACTCTCCAACATGCCGGCGCCCACCGTCGCCATGTATTGCGCATAGGAATAGAGCAGCTGCAGCCCGAGCTGCGTGTTTTGATACGTCAGGCTCGTCACGTCGCCGGTCGCCAAGTGCGCCTTCACGGCTTCCACATCCGCCAGCGAACCGGCGTCGGCCCCGCGCGCAAGATGCGTGCGAACCATTTGCGGGCTCGCCGCCACAATTAGCCGCTCGCCGTCGAAGCACCACGCCGGCGCCACCGGCGACGGCCCGACGACCTGCACGTACGAAATCGTCTTGCCCGCCGCCTCGGTCTTGCGCACGCGAAACACCGGCTTGTCGTTTTCGCGAGTTTCCGCTTCCACCAGCCGCAACGCGCGCTCCAGCACCTTCTCGACCTTCGCCCGGTCGCGCACGCCGACTGTCGCGCAAAGCCCGGTCAGCAGCAGCCCTCCCTCTTCGCAGCTGTTGTAAATCGTCCACGTGTCGCCCAGTCCTGCGAGCAAGTCCTTCTCGATGCTGAAGCCGAGTTGCTCTTGCGCTTGGCCGAGGGCTTGGTCGAGTCGCGCACCGGCCTGCGGCTCGATTTGCTCGGCCACTTGGCGGAGCGCGGCGAACACGCCTTGGGCGTCGAACCGCGCGACGGCCGCGAAATCGGCCGAGCGGGGGATCGACTTCACGTCGTCGAGCGTGAGCGGCGTCGCCCCGCCGAGCTTGAGCAACCCCTTGGGCTCGCCGTCGTGGCCGACGACGATCTTCGAAACGCTCATCTCCTTATCCAGACCGAAGGCGACGGCCGCATGCCGCAACCCGCGCAGCCCGGTTTGGTCGAGCAGCTTGCCGAGGTCTTTCAGCGGCGGCGGGGCTTCCGCCGCCAAGAGCGGAAACAGCGGTTCCACGGTCTTCACGATCGCGCCGGCGTCGAGATACACCACGCTGCCGAGCCGCTCGACTCCGAGCTCTGCGCGCAGCTTCGTCAGCCATTCGGTCGCGGCCGGCTTTGCTTTGAGCCGCTTCACCACCGACTCGGCTTCCCCTTCGCCGAACGCTAGAAACACATACGTGTCGACATTGCCCCACGCGACCGGCGGCGCTTGGGGCGGCGTCGGCAACTTCCGCAGTTCGACGCCGTCGACCGTGGACTTCTCCACCCCGAGATTCGCCGGCACCTCTTCCAGATAGAGGGCTTCGAGTTCCTCCAGCGCCGCCATGAACTCCTTCGTGCGCTCGCCGGCGTTGACGACGATCGCTCCGTTGCCGCTCGGTTGCTCGGGCGGCAGGGCCACCTTCGCCAAGTAGAGCATGCTCGGCCGCGTAAGCAGCGTGCGAGCCACGGTCGGCGCCAGGCGTTTGATCGTCCGCTCTTGTTCATCGCGCGCCGGAGCCAGGTCGATGCCTTCGTCGATCAAGCGGTCGAGTTCGGCCACAAACGCGGCCACTTCCGGTTCGGCCAACAACTGTTCGACTTGGTTCCCGCTCTCCGCCTTCGCCGGGGCGATGCCGTTGTAGGCCGCGTAGAGCAAACACTCGGCCGGCACCGCGCCGTCGAGCCCGGCGTCGGGACCATGCGGCACGGCGAACGTCCCGCCGCCGAACATCGTCGCGGCGACCAACACCAATTCCATCATTCCCAGACCGACGGTATTCATCGGCGAACCTCGAGTGCGAAGAGAGATGAAGGGCGAACAAGAGAAGATGTGCGCGACGGATAATAACGCGCCGACCGCACGCTGTCGAACTTCTAATTTGGCCGGCGGCGCACTCCGCGTCCGCGACGTCCAAGTAGGGTGGGTCGAGCACAGCGAGGCCCACGCGGCCAAACCTCTCGTCCACCGTTCTTCCACTCCACCGTTCCACCCCAAAACGAACGCCGCGCCGCGAATGACGCGATCCCTCAAACCCGCGTCGGGCTCATTCTGAGAATCTCGCGCACTCTTCGTCGGCGGCGCACGACGTGCAACCTTTCGCCGCGGGGCAGATGCCGCACGCGGCCGAGTCCGAGAATGAGACGTACGCGGTCAACGGAACGACCCGACGTCCGCAGGCTCGCGACTCGGCCTTGCGGCCGTTAAGCGAAAGGAACGCCGCATGTGCTCCGAAGAACGGCCGCAACCCGACGACGCCTCGAACGCTCCCTCTCTCCCCGCCGACACGACAAGTGAAAGCAGCGACGAGGCGACCGCACTAACGACTGCACCAACGACGGAGCCGGCGGCCGAGCCGATCGTCGAAATCGTCGCAGCGCCCTCCGACGAACCGCCCCGCGAACCTTGGCCGCTCACGCGCTACCTCGCCACGCACAACCCGCTGTATGTCGTCAGCGCCGCGTTCATCGTCTACGGCTTGTTCGTTTCTTTCCCGGCCGAGGCGATGCCCGGCCGACTCCCGGCGTTGGCCTTGAGCCTCGCCGGCTATGTGCTGCTGCTCGGCGGCACGGCCTGCGTGCTCCGCAAACTCGGCGTGCTGTGGGAAGATTTGCGAATGCTCGGCCTGCTCGCCGTGCTGCTGCTCACCATGGTGAGCCTCGCGCTCGACAACCCGCTGCAGGCCGATCCGAAAACCGGCCCGCTGTGGTCGCTCGGCGGCGCGCTGTTCGCCGCGGCCGTCGCCGAAGCGCTGGTGTTCGGCCTCCGCATGCGGTTGCCGCTCGGTTACCGCTTGCCGTATCACGGGCTGATGTCGCTCTTTTTTCTCTACCCGATCGCCGTGCAACAATTTGCCGTCGAGGCGGCCGACCTGCGCTTGCAGTGGTTGCTGTTCGGTTTCGCAACGGTCGCCGCGGCGATTTTGCTCACGCTTGTTCCGGCCATCCTCGGCGGGCCGGCCTACGTGTCGCAAAACGGGACTCCGTGGCGCTTCCCGTGGTATCCGCTCGCGATCTTCGCGCCGCTCGTGCTCTTCGTCTGCGGCCGCGCCTACTTTCTCTGTGAATCGTTTCACGTGGTCGGCGAGCACGAATCGATCTTCGATCCCTATTTCTTGGCTCCGCTCTGGCTCGCGCTCGCCGTCTTGTTTCTCGCCGGCCGACGCCATACGCGGAGCCGCCTGCCGACGAACATGGCCCTGATGCTCCCCGCCTTCGCCGCCGCCACCTCGTTTCTCCACTCCGGCGACGACGCGGCCCAACAGGCGTTTCTCGACCAATTCCGCGCGGCGACCGGCATGCTGCCGCCGCTCGCGGTGCTCATCGCCGTCGGCGCGTTCTACGGCGCGGCGGCGATCGCCCGCGTGCCGCGGGCCTTCCTCGGCTTCAACGCCGCGGTCGTCACGGCGACGTTCGTCGGCCGCGATTCGACGTCGCTCTTCGACCCGCCGGCGGTGATGATGTCGTGGCCGCTGTTGATCGCCGGCCTGCTCTTGCTCGGTCGGGCCATGCTCCGCGGCGAAGCCGCCAAAGGACTCGCCGGCGCGCTCAGCCTCACGGCGTTCGTCGTCGTCGAAGGGGCCCGCCATCCCGGCTTTCCGGAGATGATTCTCGGCTACCACTTGCTGATCGGCCTGTTCTGGCTGTTGGCGTGGCGGATCACGAGCGAAGCGTCCCTGTCGTTTCGCGTCGCCTCGGTCGCGATGATCGTCGTGGCGCTCGTGAACCAATACACCCGCGGCCGCACCGGAATTCTCCTCGAAGTCCCCGACTGGATCGTGCCCTGGTATTTGCCCTGCCTCTTCCTGGCGACGTTCTCCGCGAGCGTGTTGCTCAACGACAAGCTCTTGCGTTACACGGCGCTGGCCATCTTGTTCCGCATGGTCGGAGTGTTCGGCATCCGCGGCTATCGCTGGGCGAAACTCTACGTGGCCGGCCTCGACGCCCTTGTCGCCGGTCTCGCGCTGTTCGCCGCCGCCGTCGGTATCAGCCTCGCCCGCCGCCCCAAACCGGCCACGGTGCCGCTCGACGACGCCGCGCCCGAACCGCAGCAAACATAACGCGACGCTGAGAGTCCGTCTCGGAGGGACGGCAAGCCATTAGCCGGTGGTCGAGGCCGACAGGCCGACACCACCGGTTGCCGTTTGCGAAACGGACGGGGCATCCCGGAGGGATGCCGAGAGGGCGCGACTGCGCCAACGCACACGTTCTTGGCATCCCTCCGGGATGCCCGTTCGCTCTTTACTTCGTTGTCCGGTGGTGTCGGCCTTCGGCCTCAACCACCGGCTACTATCTGAGAACCCTCCGGGTTCCTGAGACGCCGCAGCGCGAACGTCGCGTTCATTCGCGGCGTCGCTACGCGATCAACTCGCGGCGCACTTGGCCGTCGCCGGCGACTAAGACCGGGCGGCCGGCGCGATCGGGCACCGTCGTGTGGGCGTCGATGCCGAGCAAATGGAGCGTCGTCGCCAACAGGTCTTTCGGCGAAACGGGCGTCTCGGCGACGTCGCCGCCGTGAGCGTCGCTGCGGCCGACGACCTTGCCGCGCGGCGTGCCGCCGCCGGCGAGCGTCGCCGAATAGACGCGCGACCAATGGTGCCGGCCGGCCCCTTTCGGCTTCGAGTCGATCTGCGGCGTCCGCCCATGCTCGCTCACGCAGAGCACGAACGTCTCGTCGAGCAAGCCGCGCTCGTCAAGATCGAGCAAGAGCGCCGAATAGGCTTCGTCGAACACCGGCAGCAGATAATCTTTCAACCGCGGGAAGTGGTTGGCGTGGGTGTCCCAGCAGGAGCCGCCGAACGGCTCGAACGGATCCCAAAACACGGACACGAACCGCACGCCCGCCTCGACGAGCCGGCGGGCCGCGAGGCACGACTGCCCGAACAACGTTTGCCCGAAGCGCTCCCGGACCGCGGCCGGTTCGCGATCGACGTCGAGCGCGTCGCGCACGCCGTTGGTCGTGAGCAGCGACATCGCCAGCCGGCGATGTTCGTCGAAGTTCGCCACGTCGGGCGAGCGATCGAGCCACTGCCGGGCCTGATCGAATTGCCCGGTGAGCGAGCGCCGCAAGCCGAGCCGTTCGAGCGACACGTCGGCCGCGAGCTCGCCGCTATCGAGCCGAAACTTACCGCCGGGGAGTAAGCCGGCAAACGGGTCGCGCACCTCGGCCGTTTGGTTATCGGTGAGCTTCGGCACCACCTTGCTGCCGCGACCGGTGAAGTCGGTCCAGATCGGATCGTAGGCGTCGCCGAGAAACGCCGCGTAAGGGCCGGCCAACGTCGGCAGCGAACTCTTCGAACCGAAGCGCCACGGCAAACCCATATTGCGCGGCACGCTCGAGAGCGCCGCGCCGCCGCGCTTCCGCTCCAGGTAGTCGACGGCCGAACCGAGAAACGGATAGTGTTCCTTTGCCCGCGGGTTCGCTTCGATGGCCGGCGTGTAGGTGGGCATGCCGGTGAGCGCGTAGGCCACGCCGTGCACCGGGTAGGGATGCGTCATCGAGCGCACGATGGTGAAGCGATCCATAACCTGCGCGGTCTTCGGCAAGCCTTCGCAGATGCGCACGCCGGCGACGCTCGTCGCCGTGTCGCCGTAGGTGCCTTGAATCTCGCGCGGCGCGTCGGGCTTGGGATCGAACGTCTCGTGCTGCGGCGGGGAGCCGAACGGAAACAACAAGATGCAAGCCTTGGCGCGGCCGAACCCGCCGGCGGGCGAGGTCGCCGCCGCTTGGGCTTCCTTGAGCCGCAGCGCATCGCCGAGCGTGAGCCCGAGCGCTCCGAGCCCGCCGATCTGCAACAGATCGCGGCGCGCAAGTCCGTCGCACAAAGTTTTCCGCGATCCGAAGAGAGGCAGCATCATGCGTACCTGAAGCGGGTTTCAGAAGACTGTAGCGAGCGGAGACGCTCTAGAGCCATGAAAACGGCTCTCAGCTCCGCGCGAGAATCAAAACGCCCTCCGAAACATTGTCGGCGGAAAGAGCAGGGGCCGTCAAACTTTGTCAAATCGCAGCGTCAGAGTTGACGGGCCGCGAACCCGGAGGGTTCGAAGAAAGTAGCCGGTGGTTGAGGCCGGAGGCCGATACCACCGGTAACCGCAGGAATCACACGAAAGGCATCCCGGAGGGATGCCAAGATCATACGCGTCAAGGTCACCGTCTCGGCATCCCTCCGGGATGCCCGGTCGTGTTGTGCGCTCGACAACCGGTGGTGTCGGCCTGCCGGCCTCGACCACCGGCTAATTTCTTTCCGTCCCTCCGGGACGAGGAGCCGACCGGCATCGATCGCGAAAGCGCAGTCTCCGACCTGTCGAGAACGCCCTCCGCGGGCGTTGCCTACGGGAGCGTCGCCCCCTGACGAGCCTGGAAACGATAAGGCCCGTTTTTGCCTTTCGCCGCCGGCGGCCGTTACACTACCCCTCGCCGGAACGGGTACTTCTTTCAAGACGCGAAACTCCGCGGAGGTTCGAGCATGTCGCTTCCTCGCCGCAGCTTTGTCCGGCGCCTCGCCGTCGGGTTCGGAACGTTCTCGTCGCCCGACCTGCTGCGCTCGTTCGCGCAAGGACGGGCCGCCCCGCCCACGAGGGCCGAGGAGATGATCGCCAAGGGAATGGTCAACGTCACCGTCACGGTTCTGCAAGGGCTCGGCATCGCGCTGTTGGTCTTCGCGATCATGACGATCGACTCCGTGCTGCAAGCCTTTGTGAAGCTGCTTAAGCTCGACGAAGCGCAGACGGCGAAGGTGAAGGAGATCAGCGACCACTTCTACGCCGAGATTCTCAACATCGGCGCGACGATCATCGTGCGGCCGGAAGGGGAGCAAGGCCCGGCGCTCGACAACGCGCTGAAGGAACTCGCCCCGGTGTATCGCGAAAAAATCTTTGCGATCTTGAAGCCCGACCAGCGGGCGCGGTGGGAGCAGGTGGAACTGCAATTGCAGGGCGTGCAGGCCTTCTTGAAAGACGACGTCGCGGCACGGCTCGAACTGACCGAAGAGCAGCGCGCGAGCATGAAGGCGCTCGGCGACGGACTGCGCACGAAGTTCGACGGCTTGAAGACCGGCAAGCAGAAGGTGACGCCGCTCGCGATCGGGCGCTTGATCGTGGCCCGCAAGTTGGCCGACACGAGAGCGCTGAAGCTGTTGACCGAGGAGCAGCGCGCGAAGTGGGACGAACTGACGGGCGAACCGATCCCGCTCGAGACGATGCTGCCGTGGAAGGAGATCCTCGCGAAGTTCGGTGCGAAAGAGTAGCGCGAGAAGGTTTGGGGAACGACGGCTGCGGCGTTTCACGCGAGCCGAGAACCCGGCGGGGCCGCGACCGGCAGCCGGTGGTCGCGACCGGAGGCCGATGCCGCGCGGCTAGCCGCGAGCGAAATCGCCAAGCCCTATTCCGACGATTAGCGCGGCTCGCCCGGTCCAGGCGATCGTTCGGATCCAATTGGTGCGAACGAGCCGCTCGACGGCGTTGCGATCGCATGATTGGAGAAATGACTTATGCAGCGGAACCTGCCAAAACGCGGTCGATAACCACACGAGCGTCAACAGCGCGAGCGAAACGTAGAACGCCGGCGACGTGCGAAGGATCGGCGACCAGGCGATCAACGCGAGACCCGAAAGCGCTTCGATGAGCATCGGCGGACCGACGACGTAGGACGTGCGCGATTGATGCAGCCGAGAGTAGCGGCAAAACGCGGCGTCACCGACCTCGAGCATCAGCGGATAGTGCACGATCTGCACGAACCAAATGACGCCGACCATGTACGCCGTCGCGACGAGGTGAACCAAAAAGAGATCGTGTTCGGACATCCCGTCGCTCCGCACTGCGTCAAGTCGCTTCATCGGCGGCGACGAACTCTTCGACGCCGCGGCAAGCGGCCTAGCGGGCTTGCGCCGCGACACGGAAATTTAGCGGGGTGCCGCGCACAAACGCAAGCGGGGCGCGGGGGGGGGGGGGGGGGGCCCGCGGCCCCCGGGGGGGGGCCCCCCACCCCCCAACACCCGGGTAGTGGGGGGGTTGCCGCACCCCCGTGGGCAGGTTTTGTAAGAGAAGGGGGGGGGGGGTGGGGGGG
>JAEUIN010000216.1 GCA_016793115.1 Planctomycetaceae bacterium | reverse complement strand
TTTCCCTCGGATAGTCGCGCCCGGCGGCGATGCGGCCGACCGGCCGACTCAATGCGACCGTGACGCCGTGATGTTCCGCCCTGCCGCCGCTTCCGTCTTGCCCGGTCCGCGCACACGACTTATAAACAAGCTTCGATCGGTCCTCGCCCGCCTTCCCGCCCGCCGTCCCCCCGACTTCTCCGACGGAGCCCCGCCATGCTCAGTCTCCCTTATGCCGCAGTTGCGCGCCCCGCGCTCTGCGACGGCGTCTCCCGCCGCGACTTTCTCCGCATCGGGAGCTTAGGGTTGGGAGGACTGTCGCTCGCGCAGCTCTTGGCGTCCGAAGCCCGCGCCGGCACGCGCGACGCCCGCAAGGCCGTGATCATGATCTACTTGGTCGGCGGCCCGCCGCATCAAGACATGTTCGACTTGAAGCCCGACGCTCCCTCCGAGATCGCCGGCCCGCATCGTCCGATCGACACGAACGTCCCCGGCATCGAAATCTGCGAACTGTTCCCGCAGCTCGCCGCCCGGATGGATAAGCTCGCCGTGATCCGCTCGATCGTCGACGCCCAAGCCGGGCACGATGCGCACCAATGCTTCACCGGACGCTTGCCGGGCCGCAACGTCCCGGCCGGCGGTTGGCCGCAATTCGGCTCGATCGTCGCCAGGCAGCAAGGGCAAGCCGAGCGCGGCGTGCCGCCGTTCGTCAGCCTCTGCTACACCTGCACGCACGGGCCGTACAACGAACCGGGGCCCGGTTACCTGGGCGTCGCCCAATCCCCGCTCAATCCGCTGGCGGCCAATCGCGAAGACATGCAACTTTCGGGGATCACCCCCGAGCGGCTCGGCGATCGGCGCTCGCTGTTGGCGAGCATGGACCGCATCCGCCGCGACATCGACAGCACCGGCAAGATGGCCGGCATGGACGCCTTCGTCGGCCAAGCGATCGACTTGCTGACCTCGTCGAAAATCGTCGACGCTCTGGATCTGTCGAAAGAAGATCCGCGGACCGTCGCGCGGTACGGCACCGGCGATACCAAGGTCCACATGGACGGCAACGGCGCTCCCCGCGTTCCGCAAAGCCTGCTGCTGGCCCGCCGCTTGGTCGAAGCCGGCTGCCGCGTGGTCACCGTCAACTACAGCAAGTGGGATTGGCACGGCGGCTCGTACAACACCATCTTCAACCGCGAACGGGAAGACTTCCCGCCGTTCGATCAAGCCGTGTCGGCCCTGGTCGACGATCTGCACGAGCGGGGCCTCGCCGACGACGTCACGGTGCTCGCCTGGGGCGAGTTCGGCCGAACGCCGATCATCAGCAAGCAGGTCGGCCGCGATCACTGGCCGCGAGTCTCCTGCGCGTTGATGGCCGGCGGCGGGATGCGCACCGGGCAAGTGATCGGCGCGACCGATCGCCTGGGCGGCGAGGCGGTCGATCGACCGGTGACGTTCGGCGAAGTGTTCGCGACGCTCTATCGCAACCTCGGCATCGACTATCGCACGACGACCTTTAACGACCTGCACGGGCGCCCGCAACATCTGCTCGACGGCAATCCCGACCCGCTGCACGAACTCGTCGGCTAGTCCGGTTCGCACGCCGAACCGCGAGCGACCACCGGTCGCTGGGCCGACGCACCTCGACGACACGCGATGCGCCTTCGTCGAACCGTTCTTTTTGAACGTTTCGGTTTCGCCGAGCCAAGCTGAAACCAGCACGCCTCGGACGATGAGCACGGCCGCCGTCGGCAAGAACGCTTCGCTGCGTGCCCCCGACACCGTCGCGAAAAGGCTCGGGCGACGGACTACGCCGAGGAGCGGAGGGGCGTGAGCGGCCCGGATGGACGGGTTCGAGGGGCGGAAGCCGCGGCAGCTTCTCGTCGCGACTTTCAGGAACGTCGCTTCGCCGAACGCCGTCCCGCGTTGCCGTTTCGGGCGTCCTTTGAGGTCGCCCTCATCCGCGGCCTCGCCGCTCGCCGCCTCCGGCGATACACTCCGGCGGCGGTTTTTAATCGTCGCCGTGGTCAAGGATGGAAACGAGCCCGATGAGCGATCTGTCGTGGGTGTTGATTTTGCTAAGCGTCTGCATGGCGATGTTCGTCGCCGGCAAGCCGCGGATGGACGTCGTCGGCCTGTTGGTGATCGTCGCCTTGCCGACGCTCGGGCTGTTAAGCGTGTCGGAAGCGCTGGCCGGGTTCGCGGATCCGAACGTGCTCATGATCGCGGCCTTGTTCGTCGTCGGCGAGGCGCTGGTGCGGACCGGCGTCGTCTATGTCGCGGGCGATCGCTTAGTCGGCTTGGCGGGGCGTAGCGAAATCCGGCTCGTGGCGACGCTGATGATCTCCGTGGCCCTGATGGGCGCGTTCATGAGTTCCACCGGCATCGTCGCCATTTTCATCCCCATCGTGCTGCGAATCACGTCGCAACTCCAGATTCCGCCTGGCCGGTTGATGATGCCGCTGGGATTCGCAGGCCTGATAAGCGGCATGCTCACGCTCGTCGCCACGCCGCCGAACATGATCGTCGACGCCGTACTCGAGCGCGAAGGTTACGCGGGCTTTCGCTTTCTGAGTTTCACGCCGATCGGCGCGGCGGTGCTCGCCGTCGGCGTCGGCTACATGCTCTTCGCTCGACGGTTTTTGAACTCGGCCGCCGATCTCCCCGCCGCCGGCGAAGCTCGGCCGACGATGCGCGGGCTGATCCACGACTACGGCCTCGAAGAACACGTCTCGCGGTTTCGGGTTCCGCCGGACTCGCCGCTCGTCGCGAAGGAATTGAAAGACCTCGACCTGCGCCGCCGCTACGGCGTGAACCTCGTCGCCGTCGAGCGACGCTCACGCTTTCACAGCGACTCGATCCACCTGACGGCCCACACGCGTCTGCACGCCAACGACATCCTCTTTGCCGGTAAGTACGGGGCGGCGGCCGACTTGGAACGGTTCGTCACCGACTTCGGCGCCGTACCGCTGAGCATGCGCGGCGGTTCGCTCGATCACCGGTCGCGCGAACTCGGCATGGCCGAAGTGCTTGTGCCTCCTGAGTCGCCGCTGATCGGCAAGACCGTGACGGAAAACGAATTTCGCACGCGCCATCAACTGCACGTACTGGGGTTGCGCCGGGCGGGAAAACGAATTCCCGACATGCTGCGCGACGAGAAGTTCAAAGGGGGAGACGTGCTCTTGGTGATCGGCCCGTGGAAGGCGATCCGCCGGTTGCAAGCCAAGTCGCAAGAATTGCTGGTGCTGACGCTGCCGGCCGAAGTCGAGCAGATCGCGCCGGCGCACAAACGGGCGGCGTACGCCGCGGCCTGCTTGGTGTTGATGGTCGCCTTGATGATTTCCGGCGTCGTGCCGAACGTCGTCGCCGTGCTCGTGACGTGCCTGTTGCTGGGCTGGACGCGCTGCGTCGACATGGAGAGCGCGTACAAATCGATTCATTGGCCGAGCCTCGTCTTGATCGCGGGAATGATTCCGCTTGCGACCGCCTTGGAACGCTCCGGCGGCGTGGAACTCGCAGCCGGAGCGCTGGTGCGGCAGTTCGGTAACGCCGGTCCGCGCGCGATGCTGGGCGGGTTGTTTTTGCTGACGTCGCTCGTCGG
>JAEUIN010000179.1 GCA_016793115.1 Planctomycetaceae bacterium | reverse complement strand
TCACAAAACTCGCAATGCACGTCGAACGCGATAAAATGAACGCTCATGTCGGGGTTCCTGCGCCGGGATACTCGGGACGTTGAACACCCCGAAATGTATCCCGCCGGGAGCCCCGGCTTCCTATATCTTCACGGACAACTTATTGTCCGTGCGCCGCAGGCGCATGAGGATTCGGCGGCGGGTATGACGTGCGAGCCGCCGCTGCTGGTCGTAAGAAAGTCCTCTTGTCGCTCCGCGACCCGGACAACGAGTTGTCCGGGCCACCCCGCGAAGATTGGGAAACCGGAAAAGTCTATCTCGCACAGGAAACCGACTGACGCCCGATCCTTCAACAAGCCACGCTGTTACAGAATGAATTTTGCTTTATCTTCGCTCCTTGGTAGTGTCAACCAAATTCCTTTAACATTACAAAGGACTCAATGCTATCCTGCGATGAGGAACCAGAGACGAATAATAGCGGGATCTCCCTTTCGTCCATTTGAAACAGAGCGCCCTTCTTTAAGGAGCAAAACGGCCTTAATTTAGTCAGCCAACTATTGGGATCATTTAAAAGGGCCGACGAATAGTCTTCTTTTGCGGAAATCGAAACATACGATGCGCAACGATTCATATGAATGTTGTAGTCAAATGCTGCTGTTTGAAAATCATTGGGAAGCGAATACCCAGAAAGCCATTCAACAATAGACGATTCAATGCAGGGTTGAATCTCTTGGAATGCGTCAACTGGTCGAATGTCTTTGGTGCCAAGCCCTTCGCCTTTAATACCGAAGTGAGTTAGTGGTGACGCTAGGCGCTTCGATGCCTCTCTCATAAATCGAAACCACTCAGACCAAACTTTGTTGTCCACCGTGCCCCACGCTGCCAAAGTGTGAATACTTGCCATTATTAAACCGTTTTTGGACGAATTATCTTAATGCGCCGGGTGGCACGAACAACTTGTTGTCCGTGCGCCGCAGGCGCATGAGGATTCGGCGGCGGGTATGACGTGCGAGCCGCCGCTGCTGGTCGTAAGAAAGTCCTCTTGTCGCTCCGCGACCCGGACAACGAGTTGTCCGGGCCACCCCGCGGCCGCTACGTCGCAACGTTCCTGCGATTTGGATCGATGACGAACGGCGTGCCGTGCTTGTCGAACGCGCGCAACAGCGCGCCGATGCCTTCGCGTTCTTCCAACTCGCGCTCCTCCGGGTAGAGAGGCGTGAGGCGATAAAGTTGCACGGTGCGACCGTCTTCGGCCGAGTATTTGCGCTCGGCCATCAGGAGCCAAGAATCGAATCTGAGGCCCGCCCCGAGCGGCTCGCCGGCAGCGAAGATCGTCGCCGGTCCGCCGAGCCAAGCGTCGGCCGCGACCGGGTAGCGGGCGATCGTCCGCAGCCAATGGATCGGCCACGCGTAGCGCGGGTCTTCGTACGCGCGGTATTTCCAATCGGCCGGCAGTTGGAGAAACAACTCCGCATGACGAAAGTCCGCCGCCCCCTCTTCGTCCGGGGCCTTCATCTCCGCTTCCGCCAAGCCCGTCGTGAACAGAGTGACGCACTTGCGAGACGCATCGGCCGGAATAAAGTGCACGGTCACCTGCGGTTCGGTCGGGACGATCTCGATCAACGACAACGGATCGACCGGACCGAAGTGTTCTGTGAAGTAGGAGAGGGTTTGGTCGGCGTACGTCGGCGACTCGTCCTGCTCCGCGGACCCGCCTTGCGATGGTTCGCCGGTGCCGGCGGGCTCCGGCTCACCGAGATAGGTGGCGATCTCTTGCGGTGAGTATTTGCTCGGCAGCCGCGCGCCGCGCGAACGGAGATACGAGACGACGTCGTCCAAGCCGTAGAGCGTCGCAAGGCCGAGCGGGGTCATAGGAACGCTGTTCGGTCCGAACGGATAGACGACGTGCAGGTTCGCGCCGTAGTGTTCCAAGAGCTGAACGCGTTCGCGGGCGTCGCCTGATTCGCAAAGGACAGCATCTAGAATCGGCAAGCCGGCATTAGGATCAGCGCCGGACTCGAGAATGGCTTTAGCGACGTCAAAAGACGCGTTCCCGATCGCATTGCTCAGGACGCGCCTCGATCCCCGACCTTCCCTCAGTTGATTGACGTCGCTCCCCAACGAAATTAAGAAATGGATCATTTCGACGGAATCACTCATCGAAGCATGACCGAGCCAAGTGTCGCCGCAATGTTCGCCGGAGATCCATTCCGGATGCTCGGAAAAGCAGCGTTTCGCGAAGACGACATCGCCGTCGCTGACAGCATCGACGAGTCGGATCACTAAATCATCGGCAGACATGATATTACGGGGGGCAAGGGCAGAAGAAAAAGGGTCCGGTTTCCTGCCCCCTGTATACCCTCCTCAATTAAAACGGCCGATGGGCTTTTTCGTCACGAGCGAAAGCCTCAATGCAGTTCGCATTGTAGTCGTATTTGACGTCGCACTGCCCAGATCGATTAATGAGAATCGATAGTCCGAACCATTTATCTGATCCCCTTCGGTTTCGCAGTTGCCATAACTTCGCCTGTGTTTCGCCTGCTTCACCATGAACATGAACAATTCTTCTCGAAGTCGCATCTCGAAGAACTAATCGTTTTAATGCGCAATCATCTACATAACGAATATCATAAAACAGCTCTTCCCATTCGCCCGCAGCGTCGGCGGTTTGTACTAAAAGTGCGGCGAGTTCGGAAATCAGTCGTCCTTGGAGAGCTATTGAGCTTTGCGTTCTCATCGTGTCGTAAGCTTTATTGAATGACTTTAACGATGTGCCTGTAAATCATACACGGCACTGAAGCCGGCTTGAGCTTGGGTCGGAAAGCGCCGGGCATCTCTTCGACTTTCTCCGTTGACCCTCACCCTAGCCCTCTCCCTGACGCGACGCCGGCGAAACAAGGAACGCACGTCTAAGGTAGACGGGACCGGACGGGTCGCAGGGCGGGAACTGCGAGGAGCCCTTAGGCGATTTCCACATGGGGTTGAAACTCGCCCGTCTACTTCGGTTTGATCACCGGCGGCCGCTCTTGGCCCGCTTGAGGGCGATCTCGACTTTCAGTCGCTCGGCCGTGGCCTTCAGCACGTCGGAGTGCGCGAGCCGTGCCGATTGGAATCCGCTTTCGGCGCTCCGTTCGTAGTCTTCGGCGTCGGCGAGCATCTTTTCCAGCACCGCCGCGCGCCGGTCGTCGTCGGCGCACAGCTTGAGTTCGGCGTGGCGCGCGGCCCGCTTGGCCGCGGCGACCTCGGCGAGCGAGGCCTTGCCGATGCGGTGCGCCGCTTCGGTTTCGTCGACGACCGTCTTGAGAACGTCGTAACGCTCTTGAAGCAACGTTCGGATTGCGGCGTCGCCGGCCTCGGCCGCCGCGGCGCGAGACAAAGCGGCCGGACGGAGCGCGACGGCTCCGGCCGCGAGCAGCGTCGCGGCGGCGAGACCGAGGGAGACGAGCCGGACCTGGCGGGAACGCATGGGATTGCTCCTGTTTGAATTTTTGGTGCGAAAACGGCGACCGGCCGTCGGACAACTCATTCAGGCGCCGCCACGGCTTCGCCGCCTCCCCTCTTCCGGAAACGGAGCCGGCGAACGGCAATCGCGAGAACCGGCAGGGAGAGGGCCCGGTGCGATTCGGGCTCGCGCGGCCGGCGATCGCCGTCACCCTAACCCTTTCCCCGGTGCAACGCCACAAAAAGCCGGCACGCACGCCGCAGAGAGAAGCGACCGAGCAGAATAATTGCCTCGCGCTAGACGTCGATGTAACGCACCTTTCCGATTCGACATCTTTCGAACCCGACGAATCTTCCGAACCTGACGAGTGATCGACAAATGCAACGTCTTACGGCGATCGCCGCTGCTTGGTTTTCCCGCGTTGGTTTTGCCGGCGTCTGTCTTGTCTGCGCGTCGATGAGCGCGGCCTCGGAGGCGAGCGAGTTGCGGCCGCTCTTGGCCGTGCCGGGCGAGGTCGTCGTGAAGGACGACTTTTCGCAGGCCGCGGAGCTTGATAAGTCGCGCTGGGCGAAGCGGCAGGGGACTCGGTGGGAAATCGTCGACGGAGTGTTGCGCGGGCGGCCCTCTTCGCCTGAGTTCCAAGCGGCGCGGAAGGATCATAAAGGGCTCGAGCCGCGATTGAGCGTGCCCGCCACGCCGGCGGAGTTCGTCGCCGCGTTTGCGGTGCGATTCGTCGACGGGGAGGAAACGGCGATCGTGCCGTTCGTCGAGTTCGGCCATCATGTGGCCCGCCTGAAGTTCTCGCGCGACGGGCTCTCGCTCTTGGCCGACCATGAATCGGTCGTCGTGGCCGAGGCCGGCGACTTTCGCTACGAGCCGGGTCGCACGTATCGAGTATTGGCGGAACTGAAAGGGGACGAACTCGTCGTGCAATTCGCCGGCGGGCCGACGCTCTACGCCAAGCATCCGTGTTTTGCGAAGCCTGCGCCGAGCGGCGGCGTCGGCCTAGGGCTCGCCGGGCCGAAGGGCGGGCTCGCCGAACTCGACGACCTGACGATCTGGTCGATCCGAGCCGAGCCGCGACCGGATTGGAACGCGCGGCGCGAGACGTTGCCGAAGTTCACGCCGGTCGCCGTGGAGAAGAAACCGGCGAAGCGGGCGAGCGCGAAATAGCGCCGCTCACGACTCGGCTCGCACGACTCGGCTCATGCGACCGTGCGGGCCGCGGCGCGTTCGTTTTTCAAACGGACGACGAGGTACCAGACGATGGCGATGTTGATGAGGAGGATCGCCACTTTGACCGGGCCGACGTGGCGCGAGAGCTCGTAGAGCTCGATCGGAATGAGCGACGCGCCTGCGACGACCGTGAGATACTCGGCCCAGCGCTTTTCGAACCAGAGGCCGAACCCTTCGACGGCGAACAGAGCCGCGTAGCAAAACGCGCCGACGCCGTAGGCCTTCAAGCGTTCGGCGCTCATGGCGCCGACCTGCTCGAGCGAGTATTGCAGGAGTTGCCGCTCGTCGTTGAGCGCGAGTTCCGCGGCCCAGGCCTCGGCCCCTGCGGCGACTTCCGGCCGGAGCATTTGCAGAGCGCCGAAGCCGACGGCCGAAAGCACGGCGACCTTGCCGAACTTGAACAAGGCAATCAACACGATCACACGATCGCGGCGCGAAGCGGCGATCGAGCGGGCAGGTCTCAAAGCGGCGGCGACGTGTTTTCTTTCAGCGGCTGTGCTCATGACCATTTCGTATCGAGAGGCTTTGCGCGGACGCAACGTCGTTGATGCGCCGGCGTCGACTCACCCGGGTCGACGCAACGTGGCACTGGAGGGGCAATTTTCGGGCCGCAGGGAACCAAAATCGTGCCTGCCGGCGAACAAGCGGAGATTGGGCGATTTGCGGCCCGGCGGCGAGCGCCGGCGGTCGGCGACGCGGGGCGGGGCGTGAGGTCGTCGCGCCGGCGGGGGAGCCGGCGGCACCTTGAGCGCTCGGCGTCGGCAAATGAGAACGCTTTATTGCGGAGGGGGCGGGGGAAGGACGAGCGTCGGTGCCGGCATGGCGGCGACCAGTTGTTCGAGCAGGCGGAGCGTTTCGCCGAATTCGGGTCGCGAGGTGAGGGCGCCGTACTCAGGATGCGCCGCGACCGATTGAAACTTCGCCAGCGCTTGCACCAGTCCATCGCGCGACGGCATCCGATCGCCGCCGTACGTCTCGGCCGGGAGCGCGAGATAGGAGCGCCACGGTTCGGCGACCAACGCTCCGAGACGCTGCGACGCCGCAGCCAGTTGTAAGCGCAGCGGCTGCAAATCGGGCGCGGCGACGAGGCCGGCCGGTTGCTGCCCTGGAGCCGGCGCGGGTACCGCGGTCATCCCCGGCTCGGGAGCGACGACGACGGGCGTCGTGTATTGCGTGACGACTTGCAGCAAGCGGAGCGCGGAAGCGGGAATGGGCGCGGCTTGGCCCGGCGCGACGGCGGCCGTCGGGCGATAGTAGACTTCGGTCGCGTTGCGATTGAGATCGATTTTGGCGCCGTCGAGCGAGAGGCCGGCGAACAGCCCGCGACTGCGCGAGTAGGAGTAGATTTCGGCTTGGAGTTGGCCGTCGGTGCCGGCCGAAGCGGCGCGGCCGACCGGACCGGCGGCGGCGGCGGCGTCGACGCCGATCGTGAACTTGCCGTTGAGCAAGCCTTGCACGCTGCGCGCCGTCTTGAAGACGAGAATCAGGTCGGTGGCCTGCAAGCCGGCCTGCCAGCCGATGCTGCCGCCGGTAATCGTGACGAACTGCGGCAGTTGCCAGCGGCGGTCGTCGCCGCGGACGAGCACGACGCCGCGGCCGCGTTCGAGGCCGATGACGAAGCCGCCTTTGAGCACGCCGGGAACGATGACGAGTCCTTGGGCGTCGGACAAGAGCGAACGGGGAATCGCTTTGGCCGGGACCGACATGATTTCGCCGACCACTTGGGCGGAGGAATCGACGATCGCCGCTTCGCGCGAGCTGATCTCGAACGGCGGCAAGACTTGCGCCCGGAGCTGCGAGACGCCGAGCGACAAGACGGCGAAGAAGGCGAGCGGAACGCGCACGTTCATGTTGGAATCCTTTCCCCCGGAAGACGGCGACCGACACGGCGGCGCAGACTTCGCCGTCGTGTCGCGCCGGGGGGCAATGTATTCCGGCGAGTTGCGCTTAGACAACGGCAGATCGACGGGAAAAGTCGCTGAGGCCCGCGTGCGGAGCGTCGCGACGGAGTGCCGGCTCGGCCGGCATGTGCGGGGGCGGCGCAGTTGGGCTCCGCAGTTCGGCAGTGCCGTTCGGCAGTGCAGTTCGAATCCGACGAGCGGCTTACTTCTTGCGCCGCTCGCGCTCGTAGCGAATCATGCAGCCGATGGCGACCGTTTCGGCCGTGGCCGGCTTGTCGCCTTTGAGCACGGCCTTGAGGGCCGCCTCGAGAAACGGCTTCTTGGCCTGCTTGGCGCTGCTGTTGTCGTCGAAGCCGCCCATGTAGGCGATCTTGCGATTCTTATCGAGCACGAAGAACTCGGGCGTGAACGTCGCGCCGTAGTCTTTGGCGATCTTCTGCGATTCGTCGAAGAGATACACGAACGGAAACTTCTTGGCCTCGGCCCGCTTCTTCATCGCGGCGAGATTGTCTGCGGGAATCTTGTTCACGTTGACGGCGACGAA
Organism: Planctomycetaceae bacterium; assembly: GCA_016793115.1. GTDB lineage: Bacteria > Planctomycetota > Planctomycetia > Pirellulales > PNKZ01 > PNKZ01. The sequence goes on along the minus strand of JAEUIN010000179.1, from coordinate 12,478 downwards.
CGCGACCTTCGACGTCGGGCCGGCGTGCTGCTTGGCGAAGGCGATGATGCGGTCTTCGTACTCGGTCGCGACGTCGCAGCTGTTGCAGGTGAAGCAGAGGACGACGACCTCTTTGTCTTTCAAGTCGGCGAGCGAGTGCTTCTTGCCGTCGATGCCCGGCAGGTTGCTCCACGCCGGCGCTTTGTCGCCGATGCTGAGCACCGGATTGTAATCGCCGGCGATCGCAAATTGCGCCGCGGCGACGACGGCGATAAACCAGGCGAGGACGGCCGGGCGACGAACCGACGCGAGCGCGAACATGGAAACTCCGAAAGAACAGGCCGACGACGGCGATGGCGGGAAAGACGAGGCGGGAAGCAGTGCGGAACTGTATTCTACGCACGATGCCGGGCGAGATGAAAGTGGCGGGCGCGAAATGCGGCCGGCCGGGCGTTCCCCCGGCGGAGTCTAGCGAGCGGGGCGGCGATAAAGCGTCGCCGCCAAGAGTTCGGGCGAGCCGGGGAAACCGGCGCGACGTCGGTAGTGCCAGAGCCGATCCGTCGGCACGTGCTCATCGCAGAACGGCCACCGATCGAACGGCCGATAGCCGAGGGCCCGCTCCAGTTTCGAGGAGTCCATGGCGACGTTGCCGGCTCGCGGCGGCACGGGCCCGGCGTGCAAGCGCGGACAACCCATCAACAGTTGCGGATCGTAGCCGCCGACGCGATTGACGATCTGCGCGATCTCAAAGAGCGACAAGGGAAGGGGACCGCCGGCGTGAAACAAGCCGACGAGCGGCTCTTCGAGGGCCTCGTACGACAACACGGTCTCGCACAACTCGTTGAGGCAATCCGTGTAGGTCGGCGTGCGGACCTCGTCGAAGTAGAGCGTCGCCTTGCGCCCCTTTTTGAAACGCGATTGAATCCAATCGATCGCCCCGGCGTGGCCGTTGAAGCTCACGCCCATGGGCAGCGAAATCCGCAGCGTGCAGGCCTCGGGGGCGCGCTCGGCAACCAATTGCTCGGCCGCGACCATGGTCTTGCCGTAGACGGTGACCGGATCGGTCGGGTCGGTCTCCACGTGGCCGCCGTAGCCGAGGCCGGAGTAGACCAAGTCGATCGAAAGATGCACGAGGCGCAGCGGGTCGTCGCCGGGGCGGCGCGTTGCTTCGATCGCGTCGAGCAGGTTGCGTACCCCTTCGACATTGATCCGCCAAGCCAAGTCGGCGTCGAGCTCGCAGGCCTTCAGCGCGCAATTGCCGGCGCAGTCGAGCACGGCCCGAAAGCGATGCTCGGCGAACAGCTTACGGAGCGCGATCGGGTCTTCCGCGTCGCAAGCGACGATGCCCGGGCCGGCGAGCCGATAGTTGTCGCGCTGCCGAATGCCGATGACTTGGCCGGGATAGCGCTCGCGGAAGTAGTGAAACGCGTTGTACCCGCTGACGCCGGCGATGCCGGTGACCAAAAGCGGCAACGGCACGCGCGGAGCGGGGCGGGCCGTGCGCGTTTCGTCGTCGAGTTGAACGGGAAGGTGCATCGGTCGGCGGAGGCGTCGCGGAACGGAAACGTTCTATTTTTGCCGTCGTGGCACAGATCGGCAACGCCAGATAAAAACGCTCCGCCGGCGTCGTTTGCCCCCGGCTTAAAGAGCAGGGGGGCTACGACGAATGCAGCTCGCCGTTCAATCAGGCTAGTTTCCAAGGCGAACGGAGTTCCCGCACGAGCGACTTATTCGCCGCGTCGTCGTCCACGAATTTCTCCGTTTGCGGATCCCACTGGAGCGGCCGCTTGAGTTCGTAGCCGATGTTGCCGAGTTGGCACACGCTCGCCGAACGATGACCGATTTCGATGTCGCAAATCGGCTTCTTGCGCGACTTCACGGCTTCGATCCAGTTGCGGTGGTGATTGTCCGACGGCTCACAGCGCCATTCGCTTGCGGTCGTCTTATGCTCGACGATGCCGGCCGGGGTGCTTTCGATCTTGCTGCGATCGACGTACAAGGTTCCCTTGGTTCCTTCGAACGTGCACCCGCTGGGGCCGCCGTGGAACAGCTCGACGCCGTCGGCGTAGGTGAACTTCAGGCCGGTCCGCGCGCCGTCGGTCGGCGGCTCGATCTTCACCGGCCCAGAGTCGTCTTTGTTAAGCGCCCACTGCGCAATGTCGAAGTGGTGCGCGCCCATGTCGGAAAGCGCGCCGCCGGCGAACTCGCGATACTTCCGCCACGCCGGGAAATGATTGTGCATCCCCTTGGGGCAGAGAATTTCGTTGTAGCCGCGCTCGGGCGCGTAGCCGAGCCACATGTTCCAATCCGTCCCGGCCGGAACTTCTTCCGTCGGCAAGTCGCACGGCACGGCCGCTTCGCCGACGCCGACCCGCACGCGCTTCACTTCGCCGATGTGACCGTTGCGCACCAGTTCGACGGCCTGTCGGAAGCGTCCGCCGAACTCGCTCCGCTGTTGGCTCCCGGTCTGAAAGACGACGTTCTTCGCGCGCACGGCATCGACCATCGCGCGGCCTTCGGCGATGAACACGCCGAGCGGCTTCTCGCAGTAGATGTCTTTACCGGCCCGGGCTGCCATGATCGTCGGAATCGAGTGCCAGTGGTCGGGCGTGCTGATCACGACGGCGTCGATGTCGTCGCGGGCCAGGAGTTCGCGGAAGTCTTTGAACGCCGCGCAGCCGCTGTAGCTGCCGCCGCCGGTTTGCTTCGCGTAGCCTTTTTCGACGTTTTGCTTGGCGTCTTCCAGGCGCGTCGGCTCGACGTCGCAGACGGCGACGATTTGCACGTCGGGCATGCCGAGGAACCGGCTCACGTGTCCGCGCGACTGCTTGCCCATACCGATGAAGCCCAGCGTGATCCGCTCATTCGCCGCCTTGGCCGCGCGAGCCAGGCCGCTGAAGGCGAGCGGTCCGAAGCCGGCGGCAAGCGTCGAGGTTTGAATGAAGCGGCGACGCGACACGCGCTGGGGGGCGGACATGAGCAAGCTCCTCAAAAGGGGCGAGAGTATTCGGCACAGCGGACGATCCAAGCAGGTGATTGAGTTTCGCCTAAGTTGGGCGGCGCGCGAAGCGTCTCCATTGCTGAATTCGCAGCGTGCAAGCCGCGGTTTCGCTTTGTCAAGGGGAATTCCCTTCTGCGCACGCCGACGACGCACGGCCGGCGGCGAAGCGATTCGTCTGAGTTCGCCGAGAAAACTGCGGCGAACAGTTTTCGCGACGCGCGGCAAGTGCTCAAATCGATGTTGCTCCGTCGCACCGCCCAATTAGGAGCTCGACTGCGATGACCGCCGAACACTTGCGCTTGGAACAATCTCGCGACGGGGCCGACGCTTGGAAGAAGTGGGGGCCCTATCTGAGCGAGCGGCAGTGGGGCACCGTTCGTGAAGACTACAGCGACGGCGGCGACGCGTGGAACTACTTCACGCACGACCAAGCTCGCTCGCGCGCCTACCGTTGGGGCGAAGACGGTCTGGCCGGCGTGTCCGACGACAAACAGCGGCTCTGCTTCGCGCTCGCGCTTTGGAACGGCAACGACCCGATTCTGAAAGAGCGTCTCTTCGGCCTGACCAATAGCGAAGGCAATCACGGCGAGGACGTCAAGGAATACTACTACTATCTCGACAGCACGCCGACGCACTCGTACATGAAATACTTGTACAAGTATCCGCAGGCGGCGTTTCCCTATGCGGAGTTGGTCGACGCCAATCGCACTCGCGGTCGGCAAGAGATGGAGTATGAACTGCTCGACACCGGCGTGTTTCACGATGATCGCTATTTCGACGTGTTCGTCGAGTACGCCAAAGGCTCGCCCGACGATCTGCTGATTCGCATCGAGGTTCACAATCGCGGCCCCGAAGCCAAGCCGCTGCACTTGCTGCCGACGCTCTGGTTTCGCAATCAGTGGTCGTGGACCGTGGAAGGGCCGCGCCCCTTGCTGCAGCAAATCGATTGCGGCTCGACGTCGGCCGTGAAGGCGAGCGAAACCAATCTCGGCGATTACTATCTCTATTGCGATCGCGGCGTGCCGCTGTTGTTCACCGAGAATGAAACCAACGCCGAGCGGCTGTTCGGCGTCGCGAATCGCACGCCTTACGTCAAAGACGGCATCGACGCCTGCGTCGTGCACGGCCGCACCGACGCCGTGAACCCGCTCGGCCGCGGCACGAAGGTGAGCCCGCACTACCTCGTCGACGTCGCCGCGGGCGGGAGTGCGGTGATTCGCTTGCGGCTTACGACGGCGGCGCCGAGTGAATTCGCGGCCGGCGGCGCGAGCGCTCCGTGCGGAGCCGGGTTCGACGAAATCTTCGCCGCCCGACGCCGAGAGGCCGACGAGTTTTACGCCGCTGTCGTCCCGTCGACGTTCGACGCCGATCAGGCCGACGTGATGCGGCAGGCCCTGGCGGGCATGCTGTGGAGCAAGCAGTTCTACTACTACGACGTCGATCGTTGGCTCGAAGAGCGCGGCGCCGATCCGTTCAAGCCGCAGCGCAAGCGAGCGCCGCGGAACGAACATTGGCACCACATGTACAACGGCGACGTCGTTTCCATGCCCGACAAATGGGAGTATCCGTGGTATGCGGTGTGGGATCTGGCGTTTCACGTACTCGCGCTGTCGCTCGTCGATCCGGAGTTCGGCAAGCAGCAACTCAAACTCGTGCTGCGCGAGCGCTACATGCACCCCAACGGCCAGATTCCGGCCTACGAATGGAATTTCGGCGACGTGAATCCGCCGGTTCATGCTTGGTCGACGATCTTCACCTATCGCCTCGACAAGCGCGCCGGCGACGGCGAAGGGGACCGCGAGTGGCTCAAGAGCTGCTTTCAAAAACTGCTGCTCAACTTCACCTGGTGGGTGAATCGCAAAGACCGGAGCGGCCGCAACGTGTTTGAAGGGGGCTTTCTCGGGCTCGACAACATCGGCGTGTTCGATCGCAGCGCGCCGCTGCCGACCGGCGGCTACTTGGAGCAGGCCGACGGCACGGCTTGGATGGCCCTCTATTGCCAGAACATGATCGAGATCGCCGCCGAGTTGTCGCAGACCGACCCGGACTACGTCGACATGGGGCTCAAATTCGCGCAGCACTTTCTCTGGATTGCGTCGTCGATGGCCAACATCGGCGGCGACACCGGCATGTGGGACGAGGAAGACGGTTTCTATTACGACGTGCTGCGTCTTCCCGACGGCTCCGCGCAACGGCTCAAGGTGCGCTCGATGGTCGGTTTGCTGCCGCTCTGTGCCGCGACTTGTTTCAGCGGCCAAATGCTGCGGCAAAACCCGGATTACCAGCGGCGCTTTCGCCGCTTCGTCGACAGTCGCCCGGAGATCCGCACCGCGGTGCACGACCCGACGAAGCCCGGCTGCGGCGGTCGATTTCTGGGCTCGATTCTCGACGAGGCGAAACTCCGCCGCGTGCTGTCGAAGATGCTCGACGAAAACGAGTTCCTCGGCCCCTACGGCATTCGCTCGCTCTCGCGCTACCATGCGGATCATCCGTACGTGATGCACGTCGGCGGCCGGGAGTACAAAGTGTCGTACCTGCCGGCCGAATCCGACACCGGCATGTTCGGCGGCAACTCGAATTGGCGCGGTCCCGTCTGGATGCCCGTCAACGCCCTGATCATTCGCGCGTTGATCCAGTACTACTCCTACTACGGCGACGAATTCACCATCGAATGCCCGACCGGTTCCGGTCGCTTTCTCAACTTGTATGAGGTCGCCCAAGAGATCGGCCGTCGACTCGCCGCGATCTTCCTGAAAGACGAGGCCGGTCGGCGTCCCGTGTTCGGCGGCTCCGAGAAGTTTCAGACCGATCCGGAGTGGCGCGACTATCTCCTGTTCTACGAATACTTCCACGGCGACAACGGGGCCGGTCTCGGCGCAAGTCACCAAACCGGCTGGACGGGCGTCGTGGCGCGGATCATGCACCTGTTCGCGAGTTTGTCGCCGGAGGAGCTGCTGCAACAAGGAAAGGGCGTCTACTTCACGTCGGCCGACGAGCGACAGGCCGATGCGCAACAGGCGAAGGAGCGGCAGGCCGAAGGAGTGCGCTAGCGACGCGCCTCGATTTTCAACGGAATCGTTTAGGAAAGGACGCTTCGCTTGCGCACCGAACCGCTCGACGTGTTGCCGCTCTGGGCGTTTTTTGTCGGCACGTTGCTCCTGGCCGCCGCCGCGATCGAAGGCGGCTTGCGGCTCGGACGCTATCGTCGCCGCATGTCGGGCATGGAAAAGGAGCAAACGATCGGGACGATCGTCGGCGCCACGATGGGATTGCTGGCGTTTATGCTCGCGTTCACCTTCGGACTCGCGGCCACGCGCTTCGACGCGCGGCGCAAAGCCGCGGTCGACGAAGCCAACGCCGTCGGCACGACCTATCTCCGCGCCGGGCTCCTGGACGACGCTCCGCGCAGCGAAGTACGAGCGCTGTTGCGCCGCTACGTCGACGGCCGGCTGCGCGTCTCGGAAACCGGCGACGTTGATGCGATGCTGGCCGAATCGGCCGACATCCACCGCCGGCTTTGGGCGCAGGCCGAGAACGTCGGCCGCGGCGATCCGCACTCGATCACCGTCGGCCTGTTCATCGAATCGCTCAACGAAATGATCGACCTGCAAGCTTCGCGGATTCTGATCGCCGTGCAAAGCCGCGTGCCGATCGTGCTTTGGCTGATTCTGTATCTCACCGCGCTGCTCTCCATGTCGGAAATCGGCTATCAAGCCGGCCTGTCCGATTCTCGTCGTTCGCCGGCGACCTTCGCGATGATCGTCTGCTTCTCGTTAATCTTGCTGCTGATCGCCGATCTCGATCGACCGCGCGAAGGGTTCGTGCGGGTCAATCAATCGGCGTTCCAAGATCTGCGAGACAGTTGGGCGTCCGATCGCTAGAATCGCCGACCATGGCAAATATCCGGTCGGAATCCGACACGACACCCTTCGCGCCGGATGCCCGTTGGTTGACACGAATCCTGCGCGAGAACTCGTGTCTTCAAACGGCGCAAGTCACCTCGATCGTAGCCGAGCGCATCGGCGCCGAAATCGGCTTTCTCGACAGCGTGGTCCGCTGGCGGTTGACGTACGACCGCGGCGAAGCGTCGGCCCCGAAGTCGGTCGTCGTGAAGGTTTCGTCGTCCGAAGCCTGCTATCGGCGGATCGGCGAACTCTACAACGCCTACGAGCGCGAGTTTCAGTTTTACGAGCAGATTGCGCCCGACGCGCCGATTCGCTTGCCGCGCTGTTACGCTCGTGAGCTCACCGCGGACGGCGCTCACCTGTTGGTTCTCGAAGACCTGGCCGCTTTGACTCCGGGCGACCAAGTCGCCGGACTTAGTGCGTCGCAAGCCGAAGCGGCGATCGAGGCATTGGCTCGCTTTCAAGCGCACTGGTGGAGTGTGCCGCAACTGGCGTCGCTCGCTTGGATGCCGACGCGAAACATTCTCCCCTCGCGCTATAGCGCGGCTTGGCCGAGATTTCGCGAATCGTTCGCCGGCCGCTTGCCGGCCGCCGCGATGGCTCGCGGGGAGCAACTTTTCGCCGGCTTGGAAACGATGCTGGCGCTGCTCGAACGCGGCCCGCAAACGATCGCGCACTCCGATTTCCGAGCCGACAACTTGCTTTTCGACCCGGAATCGGCCGAGCATCCCGTCGTCATCCTCGATTGGCAGTTAGCGATTCGCGGACCCGGCGTGCTCGACGTCGCCCGCCTGGTTGGCGGCAGTCTCCGCCCCCCGGTGCGAGCCGCTGCGGAGGAATCGCTGGTGCGCCGTTGGCACGAAACGCTCGCGGCCAACGGCGTACGACAGTATTCCTGGCGGCAAGCTTGCGACGATTACCGGCTGGCGGCTCGCATCTGCCTCTATTACCCGGTGACGATTCACGAGGCGGAAGAAGCCGCAGGACGGCGGGGGACGGCGCTGGCCGCGGCCCAAATCGAACGCTTCTTCGCGGCCGCGGCCGACGACGACGGACCGCCCGCGCGTTAAGCCGTACTTCCCTGGGCGATACGGCGCGCGGAAGGCCCGGCGAAGGGCGACGTGGCGGCCGCAATTCGGAAAACTTCGGCAAATCTCCGGCGACTTTGTCGGCCGGCGGCGTTTAATAAGGGGAGGTCGGGTTCCCGTCCTAGCGGCCGTTCGGCCGAGTCTGCGTTGATTCTTCCCGGAGATGGAATCTCATGCGCCTTGCTCACAGCGGGCTCGTCGCCGTTTCGCTGCTGATCGCCGGGGTCTCGTCTTGGGCCGGCGCGGCGCCGCGCACTTGGACCGACGCCAGCGGCAAGTTCTCGATCAAGGCCGAGTTCGTCGAGATCAAAGAAGGACAGGTCTATCTTAAAAAGGCCGACGACGGCGAGGTGATCGCCGTTCCGGTCAACCAATTGAGCGCGATTGATCGCAACTTCCTGGCGAACCGAAGCACCGCGAAGCCTGCGGCGAAACCGACCGCGGATTCGACCGCGACTCCGGCCGCGAACGCGCCGACCGGGGAACCGAGCCCGCTCAAGTTTGTCGACGCCGACGGCAACGGCAAGCTGTCGCGCTCGGAATGGACCGCGCTCGGCCAACGCTTCCGCACGCTCGACGAAGACAAAGACGCCGCCCTCGGCGAAGCGGAACTCGAATCGACCGACGCGGCCGAACTGTTGTTGCAACTTGCCGACGCCGACGGCGACCGGAAGATCACGCGCAACGAGTGGGCGCAGCTTTCGCAAAGCTTCAACCGGCTCGACACGACGAAAGACTCCGCTCTCGACGGCGACGAACTCGCCGCCGCCGCGAAGACTTCTCAATCGCGCGCCTCCGGTTCCGCGTCGCTTGCGGCAAGCAGCGGTCCGATTGTGTGGCGGGGCTCCATCGAAGGACGCGGACAGATCGAACTCACCGTGACCGGCAATCAGATCGTCGGCCGCGAAATGGGGCCGGGCGGGCCAGGACGCAGCCTCGGCAGCGGAACGTTCACGATGACCGGCGACGGCCGCTTAGGCAACATGGACGCCGTTTACACCGACGGTCCGCAGCGCGGGCAAACTTGTCTCGGCATCTATCGTCTCGAAGGGAACACGCTCGTCTGGTGCGTGTCGAACCGCAACGGCCGGCGTCCGCAAACCTTCGCCGGAGGCAACGGCGATTGGCTGATGACGCTCACGCGCGCACCGACGCCGTAGCGTCACGCTCAACCGCGCAGCGAATCCGCCAAGGCTCGCAGCATCATTCGCGGCGAGCGGCGGGCCTCTTTCAAGCAATACGGCAGGTACGCCGCGCCGTACGGAATGTAGATCCGCGCCGGCACGCCCAGCCGCCGCGCCGCTGCGACCGGCTTGCGCCAGGCAAGCCCGTAGAGCACCTCGAGATCGCACGGCGTCCCCGCGGCCAAGAGCTTGCGCAGCGCCGCTTCGGCGAGCGCCGCATCGTGCGTGGCCACCGACACGTGCGCCGCACGCCCGGCCAAGCGCTCGACGACGTCGAGAAAACCGCGGCGACGATCGAAGCCCGCCGGCTCGTCGACGTCGGGAAACTGTCCTTTGACGATCCGCACGGGAAGCCGGCGCTCGACGACCCAGTCGGCGTCCGCGGGACTGCGCCGCCACCGACCGGGGAGCGTGAACCGCAGCGCCGGGTATTCGGCCTGAAACTTCTCGACGGCGTCGCGCGTCCGATCGACGGAGTCGGGCGTCAAAGCGTCGAAGTGCGTGCGTAGCGAGCGCTTCGCCGCGGTCTGCAAAACCTTTCGCAAGCGTTCCGTCGAATAGCCGAGCGACGGGTACTTGATCGAGAGATAGGTGTCGCACTCGGTGATGGCCGCCGCCTCGACGGCTTCCACATAGCGAGCGAGCACCGCGTCGGGCGCCTCGCCGTCGGCGTCCCAATAGCCGAGCGTGCACGGCAACTCGTGCCGGACTTGCAGACGACGCGCCGCCTGCAGCGCCTCGCCGACCGATTCACCGGCGATGTAGTTGCGGGCCGCCTTATGCATAAGCCCATGCAGCGGCCGCGAGACCGTCGACTTCGCATATTTTACGAGTTGCGAGAGCTGCTTGCGCGGTTCGATGCGGCGGCGGGCCGCGCCGCAAGCATCGCCCAGCGTCGCGAGCGCACCGCCCGCGTTGTACGGGATGACGCGGACGACGACCGATTCGCGCTCGCGTTCGGTCCAGACGCGCGTCCACGCGTCGCTCATGCCGAGAAACTCATAGGTCCGCAGACCGGCGGCGGCGGCGTATTCGATCGTCGCCGCCATGAGCATGTTGCCGGGCGAACAACGAGAGTAAGTCGCGTCGTAGCCGACTTTGAGCAACCAGAATCCGCCGTCGAGCTCGACGGCGATTTGCGTGGCGACCGAAACGTCGCCGTAATAGAGGAAGGCGATGCGCAGCGAGTGCTCTTCGCAGGCCGACCGGCAATAGCGCCGGTAGAACTCGGCCCGCCGCGCGTCGTGCCGCAGCGCCGTGCCGGCCTCTCCCTTCCAACTCCGCGCCTCGATTTCCAATGCGCTTTCCAGGAGTTCGTCGAGTTGATTTGCTTGGGGAGTGAGGATTTCGGTGCGCGGCTCACCGACTTCGCGCGCTTTCTTGACCGCGCGGCGATAGTCGCTGCGCCGGCCGGAGTTGAGCTTGTCGATCGGTGCGCGCCATGAGTCGTCGAGTTCGATCACCGGATACGTCGCCGCCGGGCGGACGACGACGCGCCCGCGTCCGCCGACGGCCGTCCGCAAAAGTTCGATCGTCGGGGAATCCGCCGGCATGCGTCCCAGTCGAATCGGCATCCGCGCGGCGACGACTTGCTCGACCAATTCGCGCAGCGCGTCGAGCGAACGATAGCGAAAGTCTTGCGGCTCGCCGAGTTCATCCACTCCCGGTAGGCGATAGGGAGCGAGCCACGACCATGCAGGTCGAGCCAGTTCGACCGCGGCCTCGTCGCCGACTCGAAAGCGGCGCAAATTCGCCGCGGGCGCAAACACGGCCCGCGCCGCCTCGGCCCAGGCGGTGGTCGTCGTGGGGCCGCGCGAAGCGGCGGGGTCGAAAATGAGGGGAACGGCGGCGAGTGTCGCGGTCATGTGCGAGTGCGTCGGAGTCGGCGGAACTCACAACTCTACATCACGCGCCTCGGCGAGCCTTTCGGCGTGGAAAGTCGTCAAACCGCGGCGAGGTCCATTGCCGTCGAAAGGGGGCGTGCGGTACACTTTCCGCACGGTTATTGCGACTCGCCCGCTCGGCGTCGCTCGGCGCAATCGTCATCGGCCGCAAATTCCATTCGGCCTGCCGCGCCCCACGGAAGATTACTTATCAGTCGGTTTCGTCGTTCGGCGACGAATTGGGAGTTTCATGAGAACGTTGTCGGTTCATCAATTGCGCGAGGGGGACAAATTTGAGTTCCTGCTCGAAGGTCGCACGTCGCCCCTCGATGAAAAGTTCGGCTTGCGCCGCGGGGCGATGGTCGTCGTCCGTGCGCCGCGGGTGAATCCGGCGGCCAACTCCTGCTTTTTCCGCTACCGTCCGCTCGACGACGATTCGCCTGAAGCACATAGCTGGAACGGCATGGCCGACGTGCAAGTCGCCGTGCTAGGGGCGCCCGACGCGACCGGCCCGGCGAATTCGTCGCCGGCCGCTCCGTCGCCGACGAAGCCGGCGGCCGAGGTCGCCGCCGCCGAGCCGCAGGCGAAAGCCGCACGGCCGGTGAAGACACGGCGCACAAAAGACGCGGCTCCTGCGGTCGAGGCGGAGCCGGCGGCGAAGAAACCGCGCAAATCGGCGGCCGCCGCGAAATCTCCCGCCAAGCCGGCTGCGGACAAGAAAGCGGCCGGGCGGACGACCGTCCGTCGTACCGATACCTCGCCGGCCAAGCCGGGGGCTAAGCCGAAGTCGGTGAAGAAGGCCCGGAAAAAGCCGGCCGCCGTCGGTAAAAAGGCTCCGACTCTGAAAAGCTCCGCGAAGAAGCCGGGGGCGCGGCGAGGGGCTTAACCCGACCGGCACGCGGACTTCGACGGTTTGCCGCTCGTCGCCGATCGGCCTGACGACCGATGGGCGCTTAGGCGTCGTTAAGAATTTTTTGTCGTCGGCGGCGACGGCGTTATATTGATTTCTTCTCGCAATCGCCGCCGCTCCTTTTTTGAGTCGGCCGATTGCGACTCCGTCGGCGTCGACCGGAACTCGCGCCGAGCGTAAACCAGGAAGAGGTAAACCGTGGCTGAACGCGCCCCAGCACCCGCCGCGCAGGCAAAGAAGCCTGCGCCTCCTGCCGCGACCAAACAACCCGCCGCCGCTCAACAACCGCCTCAATCCGCGCCCGCCGCGCAAGCGGCCGGCGGCAACGCTTCGGCCGATGCGCAAGCCGAAGCCCAGGGTGAAGACGAAGAAGCCGGCGAAGACGGGCCGCGCATGAGCCGCAACGTGGTCTGGGGCCTCGCGGCCGGCGGCAGTTCGATGGTCGTGCATCTGGCGCTCTTGCTCGTGCTCGGCCTGATGATGACGCCGCAGATCGAGAAGCCGAAGATCGAGATTATCGAAGCCTCG
>JAEUIN010000109.1 GCA_016793115.1 Planctomycetaceae bacterium | reverse complement strand
ACATGCGACCTCTACGTCCCGAACGTAAAATCACTTTCTTAAGTTGTTTTGTATTAACGACTTATAAAAACACGAGATACCGATTCTTCCCCCCACCCCGTACAAAAGGTATCACGAAAGGTATCACCGAACGGAACTCTGGGGGACGCATGCCTCGCAAGATCGAACTCACCTGGCAACCGGGCGCAGCGGGTCGTCAAGGACGCTGGAAAAAGAAGTACAAGGGGCAGGCCCTCTACTTCGCCTACGGCACGTCGAAGAGCGACCTTCCGGGCTATCGTAACGCTCTGGAAGCGTGGCATCGCAAGAAGATCGAGATCGACGCCGAGCAGGCGCTAATTCCCAAGCCGTTCCAGCCTGAATACGAACAAGCCGTCGATGATTGGACCCAAGTCCTGCATTGGTCGTTGGAACATGGCGATACGAACAACGCGCAGCTGGCGAGAACCAAGATCGACAGTCTTCGCGACCGCCTTGCCGCCGGCAAATTGGCGCCGTTGAACTTCACCGACAGCCCGCGCTCCTTGTCGGCTTGGCCTCCGCACGTAATCCAAGAGATCAAGTCTACGATGCTGTTGGTGGCTCGGGATGCTGCCGACGCGACGCCGAACATCACCCTGCCCCGCGATGTCCTGGCGGCTATGGATGGCAGTCCGGCGCGAATCCGCGGAGAGATCTGGCAAGATCGCATCGAGTCGCAACGAGGGAAGAATCGTAAACCCAACGAGACTCTGGAAAGCCTCATCGAAGCGTACCTGAACGGCAAACGGGCGCAGGTCGCGGTGGGCAAATTGTCGGCTGGTCGTTGCGACGTCTTACGGGTGCATCTGCACCACTTTCGCGAATGGCTCGGCCGACGCGTGTCGGTTCGGAGCATCACCGGCAAAGTCGTGGCCGACTATCATGCCGAGTTGATCAGCGGCATCGTCGACAAGCGTTGGTCGGCCGATTACGCGAAAGACCACTTCAGCGCGATGAAGTCGTTCGTGCGGTGGTTGTGGCGCACAGACGCGATCGAGTCGTTACCGCGTAACCTCGACTCCAAAGATTTGACGATCGGCAAGAAGCTCGCGACGCCCGCCGTGTTCACGATCGAAGAAGTTACATCGCTCCGAGCCGCCGCAACGGACCGCACGAAGCTGTATATCTTGCTGATGGCCAACTGCGGCATGACGCAACAGGACATCAGCGATCTGCTGCAAAGCGAGGTCGACTGGGAAGCGGGCAGCATTACGCGCAAGCGATCCAAAACTGCCGATCACAAGGGCGTGCCGATAGTCACGTACGTATTATGGAAAGAGACGTTCCGGCTCCTGCGCCAGGAGCGGGCGAAAACGGGGCCGCTGGCTTTGGCCAACGAGCAGAATGGCCCGCTGAAAAGTGAATCTCTGACGGCAGATGGCAAGCTCGAAAAGATCGACAACATCGCCAGCGCGTTCGCCCGGTTGCGCCGAAAAACGAAGATTAAGAAGCCGCCCAAGCTACTGCGCAAAACGTCGGCGAGCCTGCTCAAGAGCAACAAGGAGTTCGCCGGCATCGAGGTGCTGTTTCTGGGGCACGCTCCGGACACTATCGCCGATCGACACTATGCACAGGCGCCTCAGCAGACCCTTGACGAAGCGATCGCGTGGCTTGGCCAGCAGTACGGCGTCGCATGAACTGAGAGAGGCTCTCGCTTATCAAAGTTGCTAAGTACGCAACAACCGGAGGCCGTTGAAAATAACTAGGAGCGAGGCGCCGGTATCGGCGGCAATTGCAGCCCACAGTGAGGCGTGACCCCAGATGGTCAATGCTACGAATACGGCTTTCAATGAGAGCGAGAAGGAGATGTTTTGCTTGATGATCGACAGCGCTCGCCGCGAATGGCCGATGAGCCATGGCAATTGACTGATGTCGTCGCCCATCAGCGCAATGTCCGCCGTTTCGATCGCCGCGTCGCTGCCGATGCCGCCCATGGCGATTCCAATCGTCGCCTTGGCTAGCGCCGGAGCGTCGTTGATCCCGTCGCCGACCATGGCGACGCTGCCATATCGCTTCACCAATTCGTCGATGGCGGTCACCTTGTCGGCGGGGAGTAGTTCGGCTCGGACTTCGTCGATTCCAACTTCCTTGGCAATTCGCGCCGCCGTCGCTTGATTGTCGCCAGAAAGCATGATGAGGTGCTCGATCCCTACGTCGCGTAGCGACTTGATCGTTGTAATCGCCGTCGGACGCACGGCATCGGCCAAGACGAGGAATCCGCAGACATGCTGGTCGTTACCGACGACGAGGACGCTGTGTCCCGCTTCGGAAAGTTGCGTTATCTGTTGATGGACGTCGTCCGTCTCTTGTTTGCGCTCTTCCAAGTAACGGTGCGAGCCGATCCAGAACGGACGTCCGTCGTAGTCGCCCGTCGCTCCTTTGCCTGCGATCACTTGTAGCCGTTCTGCCGGTCGGACGGCGATTCCTTGCTGCTCGGCGTATTTCGTCACGGCGACCGCTAAGGGATGCGTGCTGCGGGCCTCCAGAGCAGCGGCGCGTTCCAGCAAAGCTCGTTCGTCGTGGTCCTGAAACGGCACGACTTTCAAAACGGTTGGACGGCCGACGGTGAGCGTCCCCGTCTTATCGAAAGCAATGGCACGAAGTCGTGACGGTGCTTCGATGTAGGGGCCGCCTTTAATCAGGATGCCGCGTCGCGTTGCGCCGGCGAGCGCTGCGACAATACTTACCGGCGTCGAGATCACGAGCGCGCAAGGGCAGGCGATGACTAGCAGAACTAAGGCGCGGTAGAGCCACCCGGAAAAATCTCCAGTTATTCCGCCACCGATCACGTACACCGCCAATGCGGCGCCCATCACGATCGGCGTGTAGTATCGCGAGAAGGTATCGACCCATTGCTCGGAGGGTGCACGCTTTGCTTGGGCTTCGCCGACGAGGCGAATGATATTCGCCACCGCCGTTTGATCGGCAGCCTTGGTACTCTCGACTTCTAAAGTCGCATCGCCGTTCACCGTACCTGCGTACACGTCGTCCCCGACGGTCTTGGGCACCGGCACGCTTTCCCCAGTTAGCGGCGCTTGGTTGATCTCGCTTGTACCCGATCGGACCTTTCCGTCCAGGGGGATACGCTGCCCGGGACGAACTACGAATCGCGTGCCGAGAGAAACGTCCACGGCCGGGACGCTCTTTTCGGCGCCGTCACCGTCCAATACGGAGACCGTGGGAGGCGTCAGATTCAGGAGCGCCGCGACGGCACGACGAGCCCGACCGACACTCCATGATTCCAACGCGAGCGAAAGCGTGAACAGGAAGGCAACCATCGCTGCTTCCAACCAATCGCCCAGGTAGATGGCGCCGCAGACGGCGACGACCATGAGCAGGTTCATGTCTGGCCGGAGACGCTTCGCCGACGAAACGGCCTTGGGAATGAAGGTCCACACACCTGCCGAAATCGCGGCGCCATAGATGGCTTTAGCAATCAGCGGTACGCCGACATCGCCGGCGGTATGCTCGCTCCCTAATGCGGCCGAGATTCCCCGCCCGAGAAACGCATCGGCGACAAACCCGGCCGTGGTCAACAGGCCGCTGATCAAAGTCAGGATCTGGAGCTTTTGCCGATGTTGGTTCGTATCGCCTTGCTCAGGTTTATGGTCGCCGTCGAGCGGCACGGCCGTCATACCGGTCCGTCGTACTGCTTCGACAATGGCGGTTTCTTGAAGAGGCGAACCTTCCGGCACGGCGATCGTCATTCGCCCGTTGAGAATGTCGAAGGATAGTCTCTCTTCGCCGCCGACGAGGGGGCCGATCTCGCGACGGAGAATGGTCACCTCTTCCGCACAGTCCATTCCCTCGATGCGAAACTGCATGGCCGTCTACTTTGTCTAAGAGGGAAACGGCACTAATTGAGCGGCCTGCTAACGTACTCGCGGTTGTCGACGACCATCCGGATCGGTCGACCTTGCGCAGCTTCAACCCTATCCCACAATTCTCGAACGGAGGTAGCGCGGCTGGTACGCAAGGAAACGGTCGTTGCCGCGTCTCCAATGGTATGCCGGATTCGCTCGCTCGCGGGGAGCGCGGCCAAAGATTCCACCACCGGACAACGCCGCGTCGAGCAACAGGCGTTTTCCAATGTGATCTCGACCGACTGCGAAGCCTCGGCGCAGAACGTCATCACGCCGCCGATCACGAAAGCAAAGCCCATAAAGATGGCTAACGGGTAGTCACGGTATTGGTATGGAAGAGGCATGTTCGATTTTCCACTCGGTAGGATTCCAGCACGACTAAGCGGCGCGTGCCATAACCGGTTTCTCGCAACGGGAAATCATCCCCTCGCTCAGTCGCAACCAACCTCGCGCTCGCTCCGCTGCGACTGAATCGTGCGTTACCATTACGATTGTGCGGCCTTCGGAATGGAGCTCGTCAAAGAAGTCGAGCACAATCCTTCTGCTGTCCGGGTCTAGATTCCCCGTCGGCTCGTCGGCCAGGATCACCGGCGGATTATTTGCCAGCGTGCGAGCCAGGGCCACCCGCTGCTGTTGCCCGGTACTTAACTCGCTCGGCTTGTGATCGAGCCGGTCTTTGAGCCCGACGCGTTCTAATAGATCGGCCGCACGCTGGCGCTGTTCCGACTTTGGAATGCCTGCCAAATACAACGGAATCTGCACGTTTTCGACGGCCGTAAGATACGGCACGAGATTAAACGTCTGGAACACGAACCCCATTCGCTCGCGACGGAATACGGCCCGCTTCGCGACGGTAAGCTCGTACAACGAGACGCCGTCGACGGATACGCGGCCGGCATTCGGCGACAACATTCCTCCTAGGATGGATAGGAGCGTCGTCTTGCCGCTGCCGCTCGGTCCGACAATGGCGACATAGTCGCCGGTATGGATCTCCAAGGAAGGAGCCTGCAATGCCACTACCTCATGGCCGCGTCGGGCATAAACTTTGTTGACATCTTGTAATTGAAACACGACTAAATCTCCTTGAAGCAAGTGCATGGGTCGAGGCGAGCGGCTTGGCGTGCCGGCCAGAAGGCGGCCAGCAAAGTGACGCCCGTGGCAGCCGCCACTGCAATGAGAGCGAGGTAGGGAAGCGGCGATACTTCCACGCCTGCCCAATGCGGCCCGAAAACTACTGCCGCGACAATTCCTGCGAGGGCGCCCGCGAAGCCGCCGACGACGCCTAACCAGACCGCTTTCGTCAGGAAGAGCCGGAGTATCAGGCCCGGCGTGGCTCCGATCGCCATGAGCGTGCCGATTTCACGACGTCGTTCGCGCACGTTAGCCGACGTAGACGA
Source organism: Planctomycetaceae bacterium (assembly GCA_016793115.1). GTDB lineage: Bacteria > Planctomycetota > Planctomycetia > Pirellulales > PNKZ01 > PNKZ01. The sequence goes on along the minus strand of JAEUIN010000109.1, from coordinate 663 downwards.
GGCGACGGTCGTGCCGCCGACCACCACGAGGACGCCCAAAACGAAAATGGACGACCTAGACATCAAGCGGTTGACGCCGACTTGCGTCTCGACGACTTGCGAGATGGACACGACCTTCGCATCCGGCAAGAGCGACGAAAGCTGCGGGACAAGATCGCCGGCGGCATCCTCACAGCAGCCGAGAACCTCGATCGCGCTAACAACTTCGCCGGCCTTCGCGCAGCGCTGCACGGTATGAAGGTGCGCGAAGATACGGCCGTCGTCCACGGTTCCCGTCGTCGGCAACACAGCGACGACGTCAAATTTGTTGCCCAGCACCACGAGCGACGAACCGGCGGCTAGTTCCAGTTGCTGGGCCGCATCGGCACCCAAAATAACGGAATGCCCTTCCAGGTTTTCGATCGTACGCTTGGTTGCCAGGGACTCGGGAGACGTATCGCCAGCGGAAGCATCGTGGTTCGCTTTGGTGCAGCCGACGTGCTTCTTCTTGCTGAACATAGAGACGGTCTGCCAAGCCGCTTTCGCTTGGAACTCGCTTTGCGGCAAAATACCAGTGAGGATCGCCGACTTCCCGGCGACTTGTACCGGCACGCACAGCTTCGGCGAGAGCTTTTCGACACCCGGCAGAGATGCCATGAGGATTTGAGAGACACGTTCCTCGGG
>JAEUIN010000152.1 GCA_016793115.1 Planctomycetaceae bacterium | reverse complement strand
TCCCAATTTTGTGCCGTCCGACAGAAATCAATCCGCATCGCTCCGGCATGAAGTGCCGGGGGCTAAGGGCCATGACTATAAACCTTCACAGCCAACCTTTGATCGACGCGCCCCTCACCCGCCCTTCGGGCCCCCTCTCCCGGCGGGAGAGGAATTCGCGGCGAGCTGTTTTTGTGAGCCCGATTTCTGCTCGGCTTCGAGCCGTTCTTGCAATCGTTTTACAATTACAATCGCGCTACGGTTACTGCGCACAAAATCGAGGGGGTGCGTACATCAAGCACCGTTTTGTACGCACGGAAACACTTAGAACTAAGGGTGCGTACAAAACCGGGCCGGATGTACGCACCGGCAATTTTGTTGCAGTTGCAATTCTGTCGTTTTTTGGGTTCGCCTCGCCTCTGATCGCGGCCGACGTGCCGGCCAAGCCGAACGTCGTTTTCATTCTCGCCGACGACCTCGGCTGGGGCGACCTTGGTTGCTACGGTCACGGCGTCACTAAGACCCCGAACCTCGACAAGCTCGCCGCCTCGGGCATTCAGTTCACGAACTTCTACGTCAACGCTTCGGTCTGTTCGCCGAGCCGGTGCGCGTTTTTCACCGGTCAGTATCCGGCCCGTCAGAAAATCCACGGGCACTTTGCGACGGAGCAGCAGAACGCGGCTCGAGGGATGAGCCAGTTTCTCGATCCGAAGGTGCCGAACGTCGCTCGTTTGTTGAAATCGGCCGGCTACGCGACGGCCCATGTCGGCAAGTGGCACCTCGGCAGCAACTCCGGCGGACCTGAGCCCGACGCCTACGGCTTCGATTTCGTCGGTACCGGCGAACGCGACGGCGCCAACGGCCCCGCCGCCGATCCGTACTTCCGCGCCCGCTCGACGGAGAAGTTCGTCGATGAATCGCTTCGGTTCATCGAAGAGCACAAAGAAGGCCCGTTCTACCTGCAACTCTGGACGCTCGTGCCGCACGCGACGCTCAACCCGACGCCAGAGCAAATGGCGCCTTACGCCGGTTTGCGAGCCGCCGGCAAGGATTTCCCCCACGCTTCGGCGCAGCAAGTCTTTTCCGCTTCGGTCACCGATCTCGATACGCAGGTCGGTCGCTTGATCGCCGGCCTCGAAAAGCTTGGCCTGCGTGATAAGACGCTGGTCGTGTTTTCCAGCGACAATGGACCTGAAGACATCCACATTCGCAATGCCGGACATAGCGGCGTCGGCAGCGCGGGCCCGTTTCGCGGACGAAAGCGAAGCCTCTACGAAGGGGGAATTCGCGTGCCGGGGATCGTCAGCTGGCCGGGCGTTGTTCCGGCTCGCATCGAGAATGAGGCGATCATGTCGGGCGTCGATCTCTTGCCGACGGTTTGCGAGTTGGCCTGCGTCAACTTGCCCGCCGAGCAAACGCAAGACGGCGAGTCGCTCGTCGGCGTGCTGAGGGGAGACGCGAAGCAACGGACGAAGCCGCTGTTTTGGGAGTGGCGGTTCAATATCGCGGGCGAACCGTTTCACCGCAGCCCGATGTTGGCGATGCGCGAAGGCCCGTGGAAGCTGCTATTCAATCCCGACGACAGCCGCGTCGAACTTTACGACGTGACCGCCGACCCGACGCAACTCAATAACGTGGCCGAGCACCATTCGTCGGTCGTCGCGGAGATGAAAGCCGCGACGCTGGCGTGGGCCAAAGAGTTGCCCGACGGCCCGCGCGATGCGTCAGCGGGCAAGATGAACTACCCCTGGCCCGGCACCGAGCGCGAGCCTGCTACCAACCGCCCGGGCCGTGCGAAGCGCAATACCAGCAAGTAAGATCTTCTAATCGTAGGCTCATTCAATATCCGCAGGAAAATGCCTGCGGCGAAATCAAGGATTACTCAGAATGTCGAATCGCTTACTTCAAGCAATTGCGCTGCTCGTCACCGTCGTCGCAGCCACTCCTGCTTCCCAGGCGATTGAGGCTAAGAACCCGAACATCATCGTCGTTCTGTGCGACGATCTCGGCTTCGGCGACCTCCGTTGCTTGAATCCCGAAGGCAAGATCGCCACGCCGAATTTCGATCGCCTCGCGAGCGAAGGGGTCGCGTTTACGGATGCACATAGCGGCTCGAGCGTTTGCACGCCGACGCGCTACGGCGTGCTGACCGGCCGGTATGCGTGGCGAACGAAACTGCAAAGCTTCGTGCTCGGCGGCTTGAGCCCGCGATTGATCGAGCCCGGCCGAGAAACGATGGCCACGATGCTCAAATCCAAGGGCTACAACACAGCCTGCATCGGCAAATGGCACCTCGGCATGAACTGGAAGCTGCTGCCGGGCAAAGACGTGAGCGAGCTAACGATCGAAACGGCCGAGCAGGTTCACAACGTCGACTACTCGGCGCCGATCACCGACGGCCCGAACGCCGTCGGGTTCGATTACTACTTCGGCATCTCGGCGTCGCTCGACATGGTGCCGTATTGCTTCATCGAGAACGATCGGGTCACTGCGCTGCCGACGGAAGAACAGGAGTTTCCGCTGTTTCACGAGCGCCCGACCGGCAAAACGCGCAAAGGCCCGACG
>JAEUIN010000135.1 GCA_016793115.1 Planctomycetaceae bacterium | reverse complement strand
GTCACGGACTTCTTGAAGGAAGGACAAATCGTCGAAGCGAAGATTCAATCCGTCGATCCGGAGCAAAAGCGCATCGGCCTGTCGATCAAGGCCCTTATGGCCAAACCGGAACCGGTGAAGAAAGAGCCGGAACCGGAAGAGATTGAAGAGCCGGAAACCCCGCCGGCCCCTCTGCCGCAACAGCCGAAGAAGCTCAAAGGCGGCGTGGCGAAAAAGAGCGGTGGAGCCCAGTTTGGGCTGAAGTGGTGATGCTCGCGCAAAATCACAAGTGAGCCGCATTGCGGTGCGCTTGCGATTTCGCGTCAGAGAACGAGAGCCTACTTCCCGCCGAAGATCGTCTCCGCCGCTTTGCGGAACGCGACATGCGCCGACTTGCCGTCGCCGGGGAAGCCTTGGTGTTGGACGAGCCACACCGTGACGAGGCCGCGCTGCTTGTCGATGTTCATGTTCGTCGCGAACGCACCGCCGTGGCCGAACCCGTCGGGCGCAACCTTCGCGCCTAAACCGTAACTTTCTTTGAGCGCCGGCGGCGTTTGCCGTTTGCTGATCTCGGCGACCGCCTCCTTCGATAACACGCGTTTTCCTTCCCACACCCCGTCGTTAAGCAGCATCCGGCAGAACCGGCCGATGTCGTCGGTCGTCGAGAAGTAGCCGCCCGCCGGCATCGGTTGGCGCGACTCCAAATCGAGTGGGTAGGTGAGTTGGCTGATCGTGGTTTCTTCCAACCCGTCTTTGGTGGCGTTGGGCTTGTAGCCTTTGGCGAGGCGACGCAGTTGGGCTTTGCTCGGGCGAATGACGGTGTCGTTCATTCCAAGCGGCTCGAATAACCGCTGCGACATAAACTTCTCGTACGGCATCCCGCTGACGACTTCGATGATTCGTCCCGCCGTATTAATGCCGGCGTTGGAGTAGCGATAGTCTTCCCCCGGTTGATAATCCAGCGGCGTCACGCCGTAGCTGCGTGTGCCGACGGTGAGCGTCAGCCCGTCGAGCGTCGGCGTTTCCAGCGCGCTTTTGAACGGCAAGCCCGAGGTGTGGCTCAGCACGTGCCGCACGGTGATCTCGCGCTTCGGGCGCTCTAGCAAGATGTGCTTGTCGTCGCGCTCGACGGCGACCCAAACGTCGGCGAATTCCGGCAGATACTTTTTCACCGGGTCGTCGAGGCTGACCTTCCCTTCGTCGACCAGCGTCATGAACGCCGCAGCCGTCAACGTCTTCGACTGCGACGCGATCCAGAACAGCGCATCGGTCGTCATCTCTCGCCGCTCCGCAATATCGGCATGGCCGACGACGTCGCACGCGAGGACTTTGTCTTTATCGGCGACCAGCATTACGGCGCCGGCTAACTCGTTGCGCTTAACGAACGGCTCGACGGCGTCGACCAACTGCTGGTTCGGTGGATACGACTCCGTCGGAGCTTGAGCAAAGGCGAACCGCGGGACGACGAACAGTAGCGAGATCGTGAGCAGTAGTGCGGAGCGCATGGGAATCGCCTTCAACGGTTTCGAAAGTCGCGAAGCGGCGCTATGATGCGTCAACGACGACGATCAAGCAAGCGACGACCCGCGCAAACGCTTGCGATTTCGCGACCGCAAATGACGCCGCCCACTTGCTGCGCGGCAGACCCGACTATTCCTTAATCCGGAAGAGCCGTTTGAGCGCATCGAGCAAGCCGTGCGGAACCCCGTGCCGGGCCTCGTCGCGGAGCGACTCCAGCGGCGGGTGCAGCAGCTTGTTGATCAGCCGCTCGAACGACTCCGCGATCTCCGCACGGGCCTTGTCGTCTAACTCCGGCAACTTGTTGAACAGCCGGCGCAGTTCGTCTTCCTTTGGCGTCTGCCAGCCTTGCTTGAGCCGCTTGATGATCGGCGCCGTGGCCCGATGATGCAAATCGGCCATGAACCTCGAGGTTTCCGCCTCGACGATTCCCAGCGCCGCCGGAAGTTCCCGATCACGCTCGGCCCGATTCCGTCGGCAGGCTTCCTGCAAATCGTCGATGGAATACAGATACACGCCGGTGCAATCGCCGATCGCCGGGTCAAAATCGCGCGGCACGGCGAGGTCGAGAATAAAGAGATCTCGCTGAAACCGCTCGGCCTCGATCCGCTGAAAGCCGGCCAACGTCACGATCGGTTCGGTGGCGCCCGTGGTCGTGATCACGAGATCGGCGTCGACCAGCAATTGCGGCAGGAATTCCCACTGCTCGGCCCGGCCTCCGAACATCTCGGCCAGCGCCACGGCCCGATCGTAGCTGCGGTTGACGACGACGATGTCCCGCGCCCCCTCGGCCTTGAGATACGTGAGCGTTTCCTCACCCATCTCGCCTGCGCCGATCAGAAGGATACGTTTGTCGTCGAACTGCTCGAAGATATTCTTCGCGAAGTCGCTAACGGCCACGCTCGGGATGCTGACCCGTTTTTCGTTGATCGAAGTTTCGGTGGCGACGCGTTTCGCCACCTTGAGCGCGGCCTGAAAGGCCTGATTCGTCAGCGGGCCGACCGACGATTGCTTCGTCGCCAGTTCGTAGGCCTGTTTCACTTGCGCCAGGATCTGCGCTTCTCCGAGCACCATACTGTCGAGGCTGGCCGCGACTGTGAAGAGATGGCGCACCGCATCTTCGCCGGAGCGTTCAAAGAGGTCGTCGAAGACGTCGATCGGCGCCAGCCCGTGGAACTCGGCGAAGAATGCCACGACGTCTTGATGCGACGGCGTCGCTTCGTCTTCTTCCGACGCCGTATAAAGCTCGATGCGATTGCACGTGCTCAGCAGTACCGCTTCGGTCGCCGGCCAACGCTCGCGCAGCTTCTGCAAAGCCTCGGCCGCTTGCGCCGGGCTAAATGCAATACGCCCGCGTGTTTCCGTGGAAGCATTGTGGTGGCTGCAGCCGACCATCTGAAGCTTCATGTGGCCGCTCCTTCGCCGGACGGCGAATGAGCGAAGACTAAAGACTGGAGACTGAAGACCGAAGTGGGATGAAGAACTTCTACTTCAGTCTTCAGTCTTAAGTCTTCCGTCTTGCGCGGTGCTCCATGCGCGCTCGGCAGCAAGTGCCCGAGCCCTAGCGAGAGCAGCACCACGACGGCCGTGGCGATCGTGACGTAGGCCGTCTTGCGACCTTGTCGGGCCGGCTTGTAGAGCGAGAGGAACGTCGTCGCGGCCGTTTGCCAAGCCACGACCACGGCGAAGCGCAGCACCGTCGGGTCGCTCCAAGCAAACTGGCCGTTGACCATGTTCAGGATCACGCCGGTCAGAAGCCCGAGAGTCAACAATACGAACGACGCATAAACGCTACGCACGCCCGTCCGCTCGAGCCATTCCAAGCTCGGCAACTTCAAGCCTTGCTGCGGCGGA
>JAEUIN010000127.1 GCA_016793115.1 Planctomycetaceae bacterium | reverse complement strand
CCGCCCAAAAATCGCCGACTTCGGTTTGGCCCGGCTGCCGCGCAGTGCGGCCGATGACGAACGAGCGCCGTCGTCGCAAGCCGGGGAGATCAACGACGACGCCGGTCCCGACGTGGCGCACCTTTCGAGCGTAGCGCTGGCCGGCACGCCTGGCTATCTGGCACCAGAGCGGATCGATGATCCGGCGGCCGTCGCACCCGCCGGCGATCTTTACAGTCTAGGTGCCGTTTTTTACGAGTTGCTGACCGGTCGGCCGCCGCACCTGGGGGCCACGCCGCTCGATACGTTGCGGCAGGCTCGGGATTTCGATCCGCCGTCGCCGCGGATTGTCGTGCCGGGCGTCCCGCGCGACGCCGCGACGATCTGCATGAAGTGCCTCGAGCGCTCGCCCGAACGTCGCTACGTTTCGGCGGCGGCGCTCGTCGACGATTTGCGACGATTTCTGTCCGGCGAACCGATCGCGGCGCGGCCGATCGGGGCTTTGGAACGGGGCTGGAAGTGGGCGACCCGTCACCGCGGGGCCGCCGCCGGATTGTTGACGGCCGTCGTGGCGTTGGCGGTCGCCGGCGTCGGCGGGGCTTGGTATAGCGTACGGCTCCGTGAAGCCCTCGATCGCTCCGAGCAGCAAGAGCAAATGATTCGTGGGCAGGCGACCGACCTGGCCGATCGGATTAATCGGCTCGACGAGAGTCTGTACACGATGCAACTCAATCAGGCCGAGGCTTTGCTTGAGCGAGCGCCGCATCAGGCCCTAGCGCTCTTGCACGACGGGACCCGATGCCCGCCAGAGCGGCGCGACTTTGCCTGGGGTTATCTCGTGCGCCGGGCTTCGCAAGATCGGCAGACTTTTCTGGGGCACACCGGACCGATCGCCGCCGTCGCCTTGAAAGCCGGAGTCGGCGAAAAAGGTGCGACGCTCGTCACCGCCGGGCTCGACGACACGGTGCGGCGTTGGAACTTGAACGACGGCGCGGCGCTCGGCACGTTGCCCGTCAGCACGGCCGATGCGACGCACGTGATTCTCAACGGCGAGGGCTCGCGGTTGGCCGCGGCTTACGACGACGGCTCGGCCCGACTTTGGAACTTCGCGGCGGCCGGCGCCACGCGCGAGTTGTCGGGCCATGCGGAACCGATCGTCGCCATGACGTTCTTCAACGGCGGACGCTGGCTGGCGACGGCCTCGGCCGACGGTCACGTCAAGATTTGGGATCCAAGCGGAGCGGCCATCACCGATTGGCCGGTCGCCGAAGCCGGCGAGATTCTGACGATCGCCGCGGCGGCCGACGATCAGACGCTTGTTGTCGGACTCACCGGCGGCGCGGTGCGCTGGATTGATTCCGTCGAGGGTGCGCAAGTTCGTCAGGTATTCGGAAGCCCGGGAGGCGCGACTTCGTTGAGCTTCACAGTCGACAACAAGCGGATGCTCACCGTCGACGGCACCGCCGGCACCGTCGAACTTTGGCAACTTGGTCCCGCCCCCACACCGAGAAAACTTGACCTTACGAACGAGTTCATCCGCACGGCCGCGATCCGGCCCGACGGCGAGTACTTCGCCTATGCGACGGCCGAGGGCATGGTGCGCATCGTCCGAACGGCAACGCTCGAGACGACGGTCGAGCATCAGGCCCACACCGCGCGAATCACGGTTTTGCAATTCACGCCTGACGGACGGGGGCTCGTCAGCGTTTCCGACGACCGGACGGCCAAACTCTGGGACGTGCCGGGCGTGCGTGAGCCGCAGCTTGTCGATGCCGACGAGTTTAAGACGTTCGCCGCCGCGTATTCGCCGAGCGGTCGGTACTTGGCGACCGGCGGCGCCGACGGCGTGATCCGTGTGAGCGACCTTTCCACTCTCGATCCGAAGAAGCCGCTCGAACTTCGCGGGCACGGCGGGGCGGTTCGAGTGGTGAGATTTCTCGACGACGAGCGATTGCTTAGCGGGGCGGAAGACAACACGGCCCGACTCTGGGGTGTG
>JAEUIN010000122.1 GCA_016793115.1 Planctomycetaceae bacterium | reverse complement strand
CGACGAGATCCATCGCCGCTTTCCCGGCTTCCGCGTTCCGCAGAGCATGGTCGGCGTCTTTGAACGGCACGCCGGCTTCCTCCGCGTCGAACGTTGCATCGCCGCCCATGTTCGCTTGGCCCGCGACCTCGGAGCCGACCTCCGCTTCGACGAACCGTGTCTTTCATGGCGGCCCGACGGCGCCGGCGTCGAGGTCCGTACGGCTCACGGCGCTTATCGCGCGGCCCGCCTCATTCTCACGGCCGGCGCTTGGGCGGGTACGCTCCTCACCGATCTCGGCATCCCGCTTCTAGTCCGCCGTAAGCCACAATACTGGTTCTCGCCGACCTCCGCCGAGTACTCGCTCGCCACCGGCTGCCCGTCGTTCCTTTATGAAACGGTCGACGACCTCGGCCAACCCGCCGGAGTCTTCTACGGCTTTCCGGTCGTCGGGCCAGAAGGCCTGAAGTGCGCCGAACATAGCGGCGGCACTCCGGTCGCCGATCCCGGCTCTCTCGACAAGTCCGTCGACGCCGCCGACCTCGCTCGCGTGCAGAACTTCCTTCGCACGTACATGCCGGGCGTCACGCCGACCATGATCGACCACGCCCCTTGCATGTACACGATGTCGCCCGACGAAAACTTCCTCGTCGACCGCCACCCGCAACATTCGCAAGTCACGTTCGTCGCCGGCCTCTCCGGCCATGGCTTCAAGTTCGCCTGCGTGCTCGGCGAAGCGCTGGCCGATCTTTCGACGACCGACGAAACTTCGCTACCGATCGACTTCCTCAGTTGCCGCCGGTTTGCGAACCGTTGACGTCCATCGACGGCGCACCAATCTGCACTTCCACGCCGCCGCCTGCCGCCGCCTGTTGCGGAAAGCTTCGTCGCAACTGCCCGCAGGCCGCGTCGATCTCGTCACCTTTGCGGGTCCGCACCTGCACGTTCACTCCGCCGTCGCGAAGGATGTCCAAAAATCGTTGTTGAGCCCGCGCCGTCGGCGTCTTATACGGCAACCCGGCCACGGTGTTGTACGGGATCACGTTCAGCAGGGCCGTCCGCCCGCGAAGTAGCTCGACCAACTCCTCGGCATGTTCCGGCCGATCGTTGAGTTCACCGAGCAGTACATATTCGAACGTCAGCCGTCGCCCGTTATCGGCAAAGAATCGATCGGCCGCTTCGAGAATCGCGGCAATCGACATACTCTTATTCACCGGCACGATCTGATTTCGCAGCTCGTCGTTTGGGGCATGGAGGGACACGGCCAAATGGTAGTTGGTCTGCATGGCCGTGAGCCGATCCATGGCCGGCGGCAGCCCGACGGTCGAGATCGTAATATGCCGCCCGCCGATGCCGAGCCCCGCCGGATCGCCGGCTTTCTCCAAGGCCGGCAACAAGCGATCGAGATTCGCCAGCGGCTCGCCCATCCCCATTACCACGATGTTGCTCAGCCGCTCCTCTTCAGATTGAACGCGATTCAAGAGCAGCATCTGCTCCAGGATTTCGCCGGTCGTCAGGTTCCGCGCCACGCCGTCGAGCCCGCTCGCGCAAAACACGCAGCCCATCGCACAGCCGACTTGCGTACTGATGCAAATTGTCCGTCGCTTCCCTTCGCGGATCAGCACGCACTCGATCCGCTGCCCGTCTTGCCATTCGAGCAACAGCTTCTCCGTACCGTCTTCGGCCGTCTTATGCGCGACGACCTTGCTCGAAAAGATTACGAACTCTTCCGCCAGCTTGGTCCGCAAATCCTTCGGCAGATCGGTCATCTCCTCGAACGAGCCGGCCCGTTTTTCAAAGAGCCACTTCTGAATCTGCGCAGCCCGAAACGCAGGCAGACCACGTTCGGTCAGCCACTGCTTCAACTCGGCAAGCGTCAGGTCCAGCAGATGTCGCACGGTCAATCCGTTCCTTTCACGGCCCCACGTCGCACGCCGGGCCTACGTAAACAGCAGAGACTTCAATTGTCGAACCATCCGGAAAAATTCCAAGTCCTCGCGGCCTGAAGCTGCTGAAAACGGCTAAAATCGTGTCGTAGCGCCGGTAAATGTGCCACAACTCTGACCATTCCCACGATGACTCCCGCCAAAACGTCTGCTTCCCGCAACAAGAAGCCCGCGTCCAAGAAACCCTCGCCGTCGCGCAACGACGACTCCGCTCTCGATCTCGTCATGCGGCTGATGGCCGTCCCGGGCCGCAGCGGCGAAGAGTCGCAGGTCGCCGCGATGATCCAAGACGAACTCCGCCGCGCGGGGGCCGACATGTCGCAGGTCCGTACCGACGACACCCCCAAACGTTCGCCGCTCGGCGGTGAGATCGGCAACCTCACGTTTCAGCTTCCCGGCACAACGAAAGGCCCGCGCCGGTTGTTGGTTGCACACATGGACGCGGTCCCGCTTTGCGTCGGCAGCAAGCCGGTGCGAAAAGGCAAACTCGTGCAATCGGCCGACAAGTCGACCGGGCTCGCCGCCGACAATCGAGCGGGCTGCGCCGCGATCCTTTCGGCCGCGCTGGCCATTCTCAAACATAAGCTGCCGCATCCGCCGCTGACGTTCCTGTGGTGCGTCCAAGAGGAGGTCGGCCTGTTCGGCGCACGCCACGGCGACTTGAGCCTCCTCGGCAAACCGAAGCTCGCCTTCAACTGGGACGGCGGCCCCGCCGAAAAACTGACCATCGGCGCGACCGGCGCCTTTCGGATGAAGGTCAGCGTCGAGGGTTTGGCGAGTCACGCCGGCGGCGCTCCGGAAAAAGGCGTCAGCGCCGTGACGATCGCGGCCCTGGCCATCGCCGACCTGCAAAACGCCGGCTGGCTCGGCCTGATTGAGAAAGACGGCATCCGCGGCACCAGCAATGTCGGCGTGGTCACGGGCGGTGCGGCCACGAACGTCGTCACCGATCATCTCGAACTCCGCGCCGAGTGTAGGGCTCACGACGCCAAGTTCCGCAAACGCATCCTCGACGCCTTTCGGGCCGCCTTCGAAAAGGCCGCGGCCTCGGTCACCAACCATGAAGGCGTCGCCGGTAAGATCAAGTTTGAATCGCGGCAAGACTACGAATCGTTCGCGCTTAAGACCGACGAGCCGTGCGTCATTGAAGCGGAGCGAGCCGTCCGTGCGGTCGGCCTGAATCCGGTCCGTGCCATCAGCAACGGGGGCCTCGACGCCAACTGGCTTTCGGCCCGCGGCATCCCGACGGTCACGCTCGGCTGCGGCCAGCAAAACGTCCACACGACGAGCGAACGACTTGATATCCCGGCTTTCGAACATGCTTGCCGGATCGCGTTGAAGCTCGCCGCTCCCGACGCCGACGTCTAACTTTTGCACCGATTCGCCATGCAACTCGACGACGAAGTCTGCCTCTGCTTTCACGTCACAAAGCGCAAGTTGCAAAACTTTCTGCGCGTCGAGAAGCCGCGTCGCGTCGCGCAGATGAGCGATTGCTTTGGAGCCGGCACCGGCTGCGGTTGGTGCCGCAAATACCTGCGCGTCATGTTCGACGCCCATCAAGCGGGCAACGCGGCGGCCGCAGAGGATCCGGCAAGCGGCGATTACGCAAAGAATCGCGCGGAGTACATTCGCGCCGGGGGCGGCACTCCGCCGCCGGGCGCTACGCCGATCGATCCCGCTTCGTGATGGCCGATTGAGTTTCATCGCCGCTTAGTTCGCCAAGTGCTTCCGAAAGAAGTTGCGCACTTCGTTCTTCACCGCGTCCGTCTGAAACGCCGGGCCGCCGTGGCCGCCCCCTTTCACGATGGTAAACGTCGAATCGACGCCGGCCTTCTTGAGGGCTTCGTGCAACTTACGGCTTTGCTCCAGCGGCACGCCCGGGTCTTCGTCGCCGTGCATGATCAGAAACGGCGCGTCGGCGGCGCTCGCCTGATAGTACGCGCTCGCCTGCTTCGCCAACTCCGGCCGATCGCGAACGATGCCGCCGAGCAACTGTGCCCCGTTGGCCTTTGCCAGATCGGCTTCGGTCTTGCCGGCGCTGAGCACGTTCGGCGGCATCGTGAGCAGATCGCTCGGCCCGTACCAATCGCAAACGGCTTGCACGCGCGACGACACGGCTTCGTCCGTCGGCAGGTCGAGCGTCCCCATGAGAGCGACCAAGTGCCCGCCGGCCGAACCTCCCCAGACGCCGATCTTGTCCGTGGCGATGCCGTACTTGGCGCCTTCGCGTCGCAACCAGCGAATCGCTTCGCGGCAATCGTCGATCTGCGCCGGCCACTGGGCTTCCTGGGTCAGCCGGTAGTTGATGCTCGCGACCGCGAACGCTTCGGCCGCCAGATAAACGCCCGGGCAACGGGCTTTGTCGCCGGCGTTCCAGCCGCCGCCGTGAACCCAAACGACCAACGGCAAAGGGCGTTCCGTCGGCTTCGCGGGCAAATAGAGATCGAGCCGGAGCGACTGGTCGCCGCGACGCACAAACTCGAGATCGCGCTCGACGCGGACGCCCGGCGGAAGTTCAAGTTGCTTCTTGGCGGCAGGCTTCTCGACTGCTTTCGGTGACGCGGCGTCTTGAGCGACGCCGATCGTTGCCGAGGCCAACCAGACGCCGCACGCCGTCAGGATCGCCAGCTGAACAGAAACCGCCTTCTGTAGGACACGCCCTCCGTGGTGTTCCATCTGCCCCAATTGCAACAGATTTGCAATTACCCCAAAACGGCAAGTGCGTGCATCCGACCCTCTTTTGCACGCACCCTTAGTTCTAAGTGAAGTCGTGCGTGCAAAACGGACCTCGTTGCACGCACCCCCTCCGTTTTGCACGCAGTAACCGTAGCGCGGTTGTACTTGCAAAACGATTGACGATAAGGCGACTTGCCGAACAGAAAGCGGACGTGGATTGAGCCCTTCTCCCCTTGTGGGAGAAGGTGCCCGAAGGGCGGATGAGGGGGCGGCCCCTCTTGTCGACAGTCCTAAACTCCGGTCGCTCACGCTCCCGGCTCGCTGTTGATGACGTTGACGATTCATGGGCTTGGTCCTTAACCCGCGGCGCTTCATGCCGGCGGCACTGTGGGGAGATTTGTTTGTTTCGGCGTTGAAAGTTGAAAGTTTGAAAAACAGTCATGTCCCCTTGCTTGCGCTGCGGGGCTGGTATTTGGTGGTGAGGCCTCAGGCAGTTCCCCGTCGATTGCCCCCGGCATGAAGTGCCGGGGGCTAAAGTCGGTGCGGCGTGCGCAGCGGCGCATTGCGTAATATCCCAAATTTCGGCCGCCGATGCCACGAGTTTTTGGCCGGCCGCAAGAATGTGACAGGCACACGAGTGCGCCCGTTCGAATAGCCGGAAAATAAACTTGCTTTTGGCCACGGTCTCAGTGCCGGCCAAAAATAACTTGACTGCCGACAGCCGATCAGTTTGCAGGCTCCGACGTCGCTTTCAAGTCGGCTTCCAATTGCCGAAGTTCGTCGATGCGCTCGTCGGCCGCGGCGATGAGTTGTTCTAGAAGCGCTCGCTTCATATCGAGCCGGGCTTCGATTTCCCGGGCCGTTTCGTAGAACTCGACCAGTCGACGATCGTGAGCGACGGCGTGCGCGGAGATCGTCGTTTGCGCGACGATCGGCTCGGCGGCCTTACGAGAGCCAGGCCTTGTTACTTCGCGTCGCGAGCGCAGCCGCATGAGTACGGCCAACGTCAGGGCCGCGACCAAGGCCGGCGTCGTCCACGTGCTCGGGTTGAATTCGGCGAACAACATCCGTGTCGTCCCGTTGCAGTAAGGTGGCGGCTATTGCGGAGCGGCGGGGGGCGGAGTCCGTGCGGCATCGAAGGCCCGATGGGCCGCTTCGTATACGTCTTTCAGCGGTACGCCGTGCGTTTCAGCCACGGTGCGGCACGCTTCGAACTCGGGCGAGAAGCTCGGTTCTTGGCCGGCGATCCAGCCGAGCTTGCCGGCGACCGAACCCCACGACGTTTCGACGGCGTGCTCCTTGCGCTCCAGCTTATGGCGACTCGCCGGCCAGCGACGGACGCCGAGCGTACCGGTCTCGCGGAAGAGCGTTTTTTCGATCCGTTCCAGATCGGCCGCTTGGCACAACACGGTGAGCGTCGTGCCGGGCCGATTCTTCTTCATCTGAATCGCGGTCGTGTAAACGTCGAGCGCGCCCTTCTCCCAGAGCTTGGTCGTGCAGTAGCCGATGATTTCGCCGCTCACGTCGTCGAGGTTCGTTTCGACGACCCACACTTGGTCGCTGGCCGCGGTCGCCGTGCTTTCGCCGAGGAACAGTCGCAGGATGTTCGGATGCGAGGCGAAGTCTTTGTCGCCCGAGCCATAGCCAATACGCTCGATCTTCATTGAAGGGAGCGGACCGTAACCATCGACGAGCGTCGCCAGAATCGCGGCGCCGGTCGGTGTCGTGAGTTCGGCGTCGACATGTGATTCGGCCAGCGGCACGCCTTGCAGTAGCTCCGCCGTCGCAGGAGCGGGCACGCTGCAGCGACCATGCTCGATTTGCACGAAGCCGCGCCCCGTCGGCACCGGCGAGCAATAAATACGGTCGACGCCGAGCAGATCCCAGCCGACCGCCGTGCCGCAAATGTCGGCGATGGAGTCGACCGCGCCGACTTCGTGGAAATGCACTTTGCGAATCGTCGTACCGTGGACCTTGGCTTCGGCCTCTCCCAGCTTCGTAAAGATCCGCTTCGCCAAATCCTTCTGCCGGGCCGTCATGGCCGAGGCGTCGATCATGTCGGTGATGTGATGCAAATGCCGATGGGCATGTTCGGGCTCGTGCTCGACGGTGACCTTCGACGCGCGAAAGCCTTTGCGTTTGACTTCATTGCAGACGAGCTTGCACGTCGGCAACTTGAGCGAATCAATAGCGGCCTGAATCGCGCCCAGATCAACGCCGGCATCGACCAGAGCGCCGAGAGTCATGTCGCCGCTGATGCCGCTCAAGCAATCGAGATACGCAATCTTCACGCCGGGCCGCCTGTCGTGTTGTCGAACTCTGCTGAAGGAAACGGCCGAGAATCAGGCCGGAAAGTCGCCGTATTCTAAAGTGCCGGCTCTGCGCGTGCCATGCCGTCATCGCCGCAGTGGCCGACGTTGACCCTGGCCGCAGGCATCGCTAGAGTACCGCCCCGCATCTTTCCAAGTTTACGAATTGCGAGCGACGGCCCTCGAGCCGTCGTTGCCGGCATGTCGCCTTTGACTTCCATGCCACGCCCGACGCCCCCGATCGTTCCCGCCGGAACGCTGCCGGCGCGCTTGCGGTTGCTCTTCGTCACCGGCGCTCACCGCACCGGCGCGTGGTTGGCGGAAGCCTTCGCGCACGACAGTGCCGTGAAAGTCGAAATCGAAGAAGCGCGCGGCATGGCCCACGGCCTGGCACGCCTGCGCGACGAGGTTTACGACGCCGTGCTCGCGTCGCACGAGCCGGGGCAGATCGACGGCCTCGACCTTGCGGAAGCCCTCGTCGGCGGCGGGGCCGAAGCGCCGCTGGTGCTGCTCGGTTCGCTCAGCGAACAAGAGATGCTGGCCCAAACGTTGGAAGCCGGCGCCGATGCCTATGTTTGCGTTCACACGACCACCACGCGTTCGCTGATTTGGATCGTCGCTCGGGCCATGGAGCGGCATCGGCTGCTTCGCGAAAATCGCCGGTTGGCTCAAGCCGAGCAACATCGGCTGCAGCAAGAACATCTGGAAACGCAGCGATTGCTCGACGAGCAACGTTCGCTGATTCGCGACCTCGAATGTCTGACCGATGCCGGCAGTCGCGCCACACAACTGGCGACGCAGCGGCGGCAATCGGCCGTCTTCGGCGACGAGGCCGAGATCGAAGAGTTGGTCATCGCCAAGCCTTCGAGCCTGCCGGCCGAACTCGTTTCGCACTACCACGAGCTGATGCGGGCCTACGTCATCATGGGCTCGGGCAACCTCGGCGACTCGATGGCGCGTATTGCGGAGCTCTTGGCCGATGCCCGCGTGACGGCGCCGGAGACGATGCAATTGCACGTGCGAGTGCTCGAAGAAATGGTTCGCGGCCTTGGTGCCCGCAGCGCGCGGCATGTGATGACCCGGGCCGATTTGCTCGTGCTCGAGGTGATGGTGCACCTCTCCGAGGTGTATCGCAAACGTTACTTTCAGCGCATCGAACCGCCGGTGCAGATGCTGCTGCCGGGCTTTGAAACCCACGGCGCGGCGGCCTAATCATTCCAAGTTGCGACTCGGGTGGCTGGGGCATAGCGTAGCGGTGCCCCAGTAACTGCGTCTTCGCCTCCGGCTCCAGACCCAGCCACCGGATATTTCCCAATGAACGACGCGCAAACCACGGTCGCCGAGCTTCGCGAACTCGTGCGGGCTTTCGTCGCTGAGCGGCAGTGGGAGCCGTTTCACACGCCGAAGAATCTCACGATGTCGGCGTCGATCGAAGCAGCCGAATTGATGGAGCACTTTCAGTGGCTCACGCCCGAGGCTTCTTTGGCGGTTGCGGGTGATTCCGGCAAGCGCGAAGCGGTCGGCGAGGAGTTGGCCGACGTCGTCTGCTATCTGCTGGCATTGGCGAACGTGCTGGGATTAGACGTCGCCGATTGCGTGGCTCGCAAGATGGTTCGCAACGCCGCGAAGTATCCGGCCGACGAATTTCGTGGACGATACGGCCACGACGACGCCGGGCCTGCGACGACCTGAGCAACTAGCGACGACACAGCGCCGCTTCATTGATCTTGGCGAAGTTGCGGGGTTTTGGTACTGAACGGCCCCCCATCGGTCTGCGCACTTCGTTTGATCTTCGTTTTCACATCACGCCGCCCCTCGCGGCTTACGTTCCCTTCGCGAGCTTTCCGCCATGAAGCGCTCCGAGCCTGCGCGTTTTTCGTATCGCATGTTGGCGATTTCCGGTTTGGCGATCGCCGTGGTCGGCGTAGTCGTGGCCGCGGCGATTCGGGAGACCGAAGCGGAGACGCCGCCTGCCGCCACGGCGAATCCGTATGCGACGATCGCCGTAAGCGGCAACGACGCGCCGAGCGGCGAAGCCCCAAGCCCTCAGACCTCTACGGCCCGCATTCGTTTCGGTGCGGCGATCTCCAGCGACGGCGACGCGGCAGCTCCCGGCGGACCGACGACGCGCGGCGCCGAGTTCGCCGACTACTACGCTCAACAACGCCCGGCGACCGAGGGCCGCTACGCCGTAACGCAAGCCGCGGCCGAAGCGCCGGTACGCGGCACGCCGACGCCCGCCCCGGCGCAAGCTTCGGCCGGCGCGACGGGTTCGGCTTCCGCATCGAGCGACCCGTTCGCCCGCAATCCGGCTCCGCCGAGCACGCCGCTTTCCAAAACTCCGCTGCCGCCGCCGCCGAACCCACTGCCGACTTCGGCGAGCGCAGTAGCAGCGCCGTTTGGACCGACGGCCGGCGATCGCTATGCCGCGCCGGCCGCAACGACTCCGAGCATTCCTTCATCCGCGTTGCCGCCGTCGTCGGCCTACGCTCCGGCTTCGAGCGCACCGACCGCAACCGCAACGCCGACGGCTTCCGCACCGATCGCCGCGCCGCCGCCGCGATCGTTCGACAATCCGCCGGCCGCGCGTAGTGCTCCGGCACCGTTTGCCGCGCAACCTGCGGCCGCCGATCTCGTCCGCACGACACCGACCACGGAAACTTCCCCGCCGCGTACCTTCTCGATGCCCGTGGCAGGCCCCGCCGGAACCGGCAAGCCGGGCGAACAAGCTCTTGAAGGCGCACAAACGCCGACCATCGTCGTCGAAAAGTTCGCGCCGCCGGAAATTCAGATCGGCAAGCCGGCCGTGTTTGAAATCGTCGTGCGCAACACCGGCAATTCGGTGGCCAACAACGTCGAAATTCACGACGTCGTTCCACACGGTACGCAACTGACCTCCAGTACGCCGAAAGCGGCCACCGGCACCAACGGTCAACTTATTTGGCAACTCGGTGCCTTACGACCGGGCGACGAAGCCACGGTGCAGGTCGAGCTGATGCCGACGACCGAAGGCGAGATCGGCAGCGTCGCGACGGTCCACTTTGCCGCATCCGCGTCGGCTCGCACGGTTTGCACCAAGCCCGACTTGGCCATCGAAGTCTCCGCGCCGCGTAGCGTGATGGTCGGCGACGAGGTGCCGCTCAAAATTCGCGTCTTCAATCCCGGCACGGGGGCCGCTACCGGCGTTTATCTGACGGAAGTCGTTCCCTCGGGCATGGAGCATGCCGCCGGCGGCGAACTGGAGTACGAAATCGGCGATCTGCAGCCGGGCGAAACCCGCGAACTGGAACTGGCGCTGCGAGCCGTGAAAGCCGGCGGCTGCACAAACGTCATCCATGGCAAAGGCGACGGTCGCGTGGCGGCCGAAACCAAGACGCAATTTGAAATCGTCGCGCCGGCGCTGGCCGTCGACATCGAAGGCCCCAAGCGACGGTTCCTCGATCGACAAGCGACGTACACCGTTTCTTTGACGAATCCCGGCACGGCCGCGGCGCGCGAAGTCGAGTTGGCCACATACCTCCCGCGCGGCATGCAATTCGTCGACGCCGACAACCACGGCGAATACGACCAGGAAACTCACAGCGTTCGCTGGCTGTTGGAAGAACTCCCGCCGCAACAACGCGGCACCGTCTCGCTCACGGCTTTGCCCGTGGAGCCGGGCCAGCAACTTTTCCGCGTCGAGTCGTCGGCCGATCGCGGCATTTCGGCCCGCAAGGAAGAGTCGGTGCTGGTCGAAGGCGTCGCGTCGATCGTGTTCCAAGTCGGCGACACGGTCGACCCGATCGAAGTCGGCGGCGAAACCGAATACGAGATCCTCGTCGCCAATCAAGGCTCGAAGGAGGCGACCAACGTGCAACTCACGGTCACTCTGCCCGAAGGCATCAAGGCCGTCGACGCCGAAGGACCGGCGAAGTATTCCGCCGCCGGTCGCCAGATTCAGTTTCAAGCCTTGCCGCAATTGCCGGCCAAGAGCGAAACGACGTTCGTCGTCCGTGCCCAATGCCTCAAGCCGGGCGATCACCGCTGCCTGGTGCAACTCACCTCCGACGACATGAAGCTCCCCGTCACGAAGGAAGAGGGAACACAGGTTTTCGCCGAAGAATAGGCGAAAACTTGACCGACGCGGGGCCGTTGCGGAAACTTGCAGAGAGGGACGCGCCGCAAACCTTCATTGGCGCGTCGTCGCGATTTCGGAATCCTGCGCATGTCGATTCATTTCTACTGCCCGCTCGGCCATCGGCTGGTCGTGCCCGACGCTCGGGCCGGCAAAAAGGGGCGCTGCCCGGTTTGCGAACAGCTGGTCATCGTCCCGGTCGCCGACCCGCGCCCCAGCGGTAAGGACAAGCAACCGAGCCCGCTGGTACGTCAACAACCCGACTTTGAAATCGACGCGCTGCTCTCCGACGAACTCGGCCTAAAGGAACGCGACCTGCGGCTGGATGACTAAGCCCGGAGTCGTTGTGACCTACGGTACGGACGAGAGCGTGTTCAGGAACGAGAAGTTCGTGCCGACGCTGAACGGTGCCACGCCGTAGAGGCCGCGCGTGAACACGAGGTTGATGAAGTCGTCGGCAACGAGGATCGGCGACTTCGGCACCACGACGACGTCGGCGTCGTTGATCCAGAGTTCATCCGCAGGGCAGGGCGTTTTGCCGTAGAGGGCGCCGCGGAGGTCGAGCATCGTGGCCATGAGGCGCCAATCGTCGCCGCGGCGGAAGACGACGATCTGTCGCGTGTTGGCCCCGACGTTCCAGCCGCCGGCCATCGCGATCGATTGCATGACCGTCGTCGGGCCGTCGAGCACGAACCGGCCGGGCGTGCGGACTTCGCCGAGCACGTACACGTACCGCGGAGCCCGTTGGAGTAGCACGGGCGTGACTTCGATCCCCTCGACTTCGGCGGCGTACCGTTGGTCGAGCTCGCGCTTGAGTTCGCCGAGCGTGAGGCCTTGCACCGGCACGTTCCCCACGGCCGGCAGCGCGATGGTGCCTTCCGGCGTGACCTTGGCTTGCCGATTTTGGCCGCCGGCGCCGGCCCGAGCGTCGACCGTGGCCCGCAAGTCTTCGAGCTTGGTGTTGACCTTCAGCGGCGTCACCGTGATCGACGGGATCTTGTAATATTTTTCGTAGAGCGTTTCGATTTGCTCGCGCAGTTGCACGACCGTTTGCCGCGTGGCCTTCACTTGGCCGACGAGCCGCAGCGTGATCGTACCGTCGGGCTGGATGAGCAAGTCGCGATTCAAGAGCGGGTCGGTAAACGACTCGACGCGAATCTCGTCGCCGACGTTCAACTGGTACGGGTGCGACGTCTCCTCGCGCGTGAGGCGGAAGACGAATTCGAGCTGGTCGTCGACTCGTAGTCGGTACTCGCCGACGTGCGCCTGCCGCGCATGGCCGACGTATTCGCCTTGGGCGTACGGCTGCCAATCGAGCGGCCGCATCGCTCCCCAGCCGAGTTCGCCGCTTCCGCAACCGCCTGCACATGGACCATTACAGTCGACGCCGGAAATCGGATACGGCGCGGCCGGCGAAAGCCCCGGCGGTGCGGCCATGTACATCCCGGTCACATGCGAGTGATCGACAATCGGGCCGGAGCTCGCTTGGTGGACCGATTGCGGCAGCGGCTCGCCGAAGGCGGTTTCCGATGGTTCGACGAATTGCTGTTCGGGGATCTGCGGCGAGTTCACCGTTTCGTAATTGACGGGCATGGTGCGGCCACCGAAAAGCGACCACCGCTCGGCGATCGCCGAACCGCCGAGGCAGAGCACGGCCACGAGCGCAGCAAGCCAAACGGCCTGCAGCGAGAGCGGCTTCGAATTTAGGTCGGTTCGCGGCATGTCGCTCAGTTGAGAATGGAGTTGCGGCGAGGCTGCTGAGCCGTTTCGATCACGGGAGCGGCGGCCGGTCGCATGGTCGGCGACGTTTGCGCGCCCGGGCCTGCGGCCGACGTCGCTGTCGCGCCGCGCAGCGGTTCGTCGACTTGCGGGCGTGACGCGGCGGCGAACCGACCGGCGTCGACCCATTGCACGTTGTGAGTCGGCAGCACTTGTCCGCCGGGTGCGCGACTTTGGGCCGCGAGCAACTTCTGGGCTTCATTGCGAGCCGCGGCGGCGTGTTGACGTTCGCCGAGTCGCTCGTGGACCGCAGCGAGATTGTTCCAAGTGGCCGGCTGCGGCGATACTCGTAGAGCGACTTGCAGAACGGTGCGAGCCATTTCTAGTCGCCCGTCTTCCGCCAAGAGCACGCCTAGGTCGTTGGCCGCCGGAAAGTTCTGTCCGTCGGCCTGAAGCGCGGCTCGTAGGCACACTTCTGCCTTCCCGCGAGCATCAACGACGCCCGACTGGCGTGTGGCATCGATCGATGTAAATGTCTTCCCTAATCCATGCAAGGCGACGCTGCCGCACGGTTGGCCGGCTACGGCGCCGCTAAGCTTATCGAAGGCGAACAGGTAATAGGCCTGGCGGAGATCGGCCGCGCCGAGCGACGCGACGGCGGCTTCTGGAACGGCACCGCTGTGATGGCCGCGAAGGACCATCGCACGCTGTTCGATTGATTGCGCGGCCTTGCCGCCGGGCAGGAAGTCTTCAACTTCGGCGAGCGCCTGCATCGCGACGTCGACGGCGTTGACCTTCGTCGCATCGTCCACGGGCGTCGCACGCGCATCGGCTGCCAAGGCGGCGGTCCTCAGTGCGCTCAAAAACTCCGCGCGAGCACTGAAGAGCGCGCCGCGGGCCAAGAGTTGCAGGCCGTTGTTGTTGAGCGTTTCAGCTTCGCGTACAAGCGTCGCGGCGTCGCGCGAGGTGCTGGTCGCCGGCGCGGCGTACTTGTCGGAAGGCGGGCTCGATGGCGCGTTGACTGCGACAGTTTGCGGCGGTTGTTGCACGCCGAGCAATTTGGCCTTTTGTGGAGCGCCGAACGTTTCCGTCGCGGCAACCGGCGTGATTTCGCCGAACGTCGCGGCTGTGGCAAGCCTCGCACCGGTGCTGGTCGAAGGAAACCGCACTGACTGCGAGGCGCCGGCAGACTCGCTCTCCGCGTTGCCCGGCGTTATTGACACGGCGACGGCCGTCGAAGGCGGTACGGGAGCGTGATCGCAGCCGATCGCGAGCAGAGCGGCCAAGAACGCCACGGCGCCACCGGAAGTTCGCAGCCGCTCGCAAGCGGCCGACCAATCAAGATGATGCACGCGCTGATTCATGCCGGCGTTCCTGCGATAGCAATTCTCGCGCGACGGCAACCTCGCCGCGCAGTCTCACGGATTGCCATCGGCCGACCGCACGATCAGGATAAAGCAATTGTGCCGGTTTTGACGGCCGTAGGGCTTGAGATGCCCACAAAGTCTGCCCGGCTTGCCTCGACCGCTGCTCGGAGTCTGTAGGGAACGCCCTCCGTGGCGTTCCGTCTGTCTCCCCTCGCCCCTTGCGGGAGAGGGGTCGGGGGTGAGGGGGCCGTCCCGGGTACTAATTTCCCGGAACGCCACGGAGGGCGCTCCCAACAACGCATCACGGTCAGACGAAGCTCGATCGCCGCTAGAACAGCATCCGCTCGCGGCGGGATGCCGGCACGCCGAGCCGGTAGGCGTTGATGCCGCGGTTGCGAAGCTCGTCGACGAACGATTCCGGGCCGTGCGTGCAATGCACCTCGCGGGCATCCACGCGCTCGACCGCTTCGAGCAACTCGTTGAAATCGGCGTGGTCGGAAAGCGGAATGGCGTGGTCGAAGCCGTAGCGTCGATGCGAGTTGCTGTCGAGCGACCAGCCGGTCACCGCGATCCGGCACGGTCGGCGAATGCCTTGCAAATTCGATCCGCGATGCCTGCCCGGCGGCGCGACCAGCGCATGGCCATCGCGCGGAAGGCCTTCGAAACGAACGAAGTTGCCGAGATCGACGCCGCACGCTTGATACACCAGGCTGATCTCATACACCGGCGGAGTTTGCAACACGCCGATGCCGTGCGAGGTGAGCAACTTCGTCACCTCTTGCGCCTTGCCGAGCGCATAAGCTTCAATGACCGGCGTTTGTCCGCGCGTAAGTGCCGCGCGGCAGCATTCGATCAACTGGCCGACGAGTTCGGCCCGCGGTGCAAAGCGATAGGCGGGCTGCCCGTA
>JAEUIN010000092.1 GCA_016793115.1 Planctomycetaceae bacterium | reverse complement strand
GACGGGCCGAGTTCGGTGCGCTACAACGTCGGTCACGCCGGCGGCGGAGGCGTGCCGATGTCGTTGTCGCGGTCGTTGACGATCGAGTTCGACCCGCAAGGGCGCGTGCTGACGGCGTTCGTTCACGACTGACCGGCGGCGCGTTTCGCGAGTCGTCGAACACGGAAAGTCAAGTTGACTTTTGGCCGGCGTGAAGATTCCGCAGGCCGGCCAAAAACGCCCTGGAATCGACCCCGAAAAAGTGGAAAATACGGGGTTGGTTCTTTGACAATTCGACTCTTTGTCTTAGCCCCGGGCGAGTCGCCCGGGGCAGCGTCGATCTATAAATCGACGCCGCTGACCGCTTTAACGCTGCCCCCGGCGTACGCGGCTGCGCCGCTATCGACGGGGGCTAAGACGGCCAGCGGCGGCGTTTGGTGAGAGGGTCTGCTCCCTCATCCGCGGCTTCGCCGCACCTTCTCCCTCAGGAGGGAGAAGGGACGCTTCGACGCCGTCTCCCAATCGACGTAAGTCGCGCAAGCGTTCTTGGACTTACGTCGATGCGCGCTGCGCACATTGAGGACGGGGTGCGCACTTCGCGCGCGAAAAAGTGCGCACCGCATACTTAGGAATTAAGGGTGCGCACTACTTTGAAAAATAGTGCGCACTCGTAATTGCAACAGAATTGCGCTTTCGTCGTAAGTCGCGCAAGTGAATCGGCACTTACGTCGATTTTGCCTTCATCAGTACGGCAGCGGCGAAGCTTCGCGAGCGGGGGCCGTCGTCGAGGCTCGCCAGTCGAGCAGTTGCATCTCGACCGTGCGGCGGCCGCGGAATTCGTTGATCACCGGGCGGAAGGCCACGTCGATCGGGCCGTCGAGCTTTTCGAGTTCCTCCGCCCAATCGGCGTTGCCGAACGACACGGCCCGCATCGAGTTGCGATGCTGCGAAAGTTTCAGCGAGAGATGCCGCTGACCGCCGCCGATTTTTTTGGGCGCCTCGTCCAGCGTGAGGCCCGTGGCGCAGAACGTCGGGCGAGGATTGCCTTGCCCGAACGGCCCTAGCTGTTCGATCTGCTCGATCGCGGCGAGCGTGAGCACGGAGAGGGGCGTTTCGGCGTCGATCAACAGTTCCGGCCCGGCCGTCGGCCGGTTCCGTTCGGCGGCGACGAACTCGCAGAAGTCGGCGCGGAAGTCGTCGACCTTGCGTTCTTCGATCTTGAGCCCTGCGGCCGCGGCGTGTCCGCCATGCCCGACAAGATGCTGCGTGCAGGCGGCCAAGGCTCGATGAAGTTCCACGCCCGGAACGCTGCGAGCCGAGCCGGTGCCGGGCTTCACGCCCAACCGATCCAGGGCAATCAAGATCACGGGCTTGTGAAACTTTTCGGTGAGCCGGCCGGCGACGATGCCGATGACGCCCGGATGCCACTCCGGATCGGCCAAGACAAAGGCGGCGTCGTTGTCGGCGTCGAACTTTTCAGTGATCTGCTTGTGAGCGGTGATGTAGATGCTGCGCTCGAGGCTCTGCCGATCGCCGTTCAGTCCGTTGACGTATTCGGCCAGCGCTTGGGCCCGTTCGGGATTGGTCGTGGTGAGCAGCTCGACGCCGAGTTCGGCTTGGCCGAGCCGACCGGCGGCGTTCAACCGCGGGGCGAGCGCGAAGCCGACGTCTTCGCAATCGAGCTGCTTCTTCTCGGCCAGCTGAGCCACACGAATGAGCGCCGCGATGCCGATGCCCGGCTGCTCGCAGAGGCTTTTGAGGCCGTGTTTCACTAGTACGCGGTTTTCGTCGACCAGCGGGACGCAATCGGCGATGGTTCCCAAAGCCGCCAAGCCGAGGGCGCTCATCAAGTAGTCGCGCATGCGGGGCGAGACTTTCTTGGCGCCGTCGGCTTGTCGGCAGAGTTCCCAGGCGAGCTTGTGCGCGACGCCTGCCCCGCTCAAACCGGCGAAGGGATACGCGGTGCCGGGCAGGCGCGGATGCACGAGCGCCGCGGCCTGCGGCAACTCGGCGGCGAATTCGTGATGGTCGGTGATGATCAACTCGAGGCCGAGTTCCGCGGCGACCTGGGCTTCGGCGACGGCCGAGATGCCGCAATCGACCGTAACGACGACCTTGGTGCCCGCGGCGGCGAGCGACTTGAGCGCGTCGGCGTTGAGTCCGTAGCCCTCTTCGAGCCGGCGCGGCACGAAGAAATTGACTTCGCCTCCGAGCAGCTTCAGGCATTGCATGAGCAGCGAGGTCGCGGTCATGCCGTCGACGTCGTAGTCGCCGTAGACCGTGATCTTGCGGCGGTCGCGCACGGCGGCCATCAAGAGCTGTGCGGCCTGCTCCACGCCGCCTAAAAGCGCGGGGTCACGCAGCGCCGTGAGCTTGGCGTCGAGAAACTCGCGGATCGTTTCGGTGCCGGTCAGTCCGCGGCAAGCCAAGAGCTGGGCGACGACCGGCGACACGTTGGCGCTGCGCGCCAGAGCGGCGATTTGCGCAGCATCGTGCGATTGAATGCGCCAGAGTTTGGGCATGAAAATCAGTCAGGGTTCGGGGTTCATGGTTTCGTAGGCGACGCAAACTGACGTCGCCCCGATCTTCGATCCTTCGAACCGCATTGACCCCGGAGACAAGCTCCGGGGCTAAATGGGATTTGGCAAACCCTGAACCGCGAACCCCGAACCCTGAACGGTTTCGCCTTACTTCTTCTTCTCGACGTGGGTCGTGTGCTTGCGGAGGCGGGGGCTGTACTTGCTGAGCTTCAGCTTCTCGCCGCCCGACTTGCGACGGAGCACGTAGTTGTAATCGCCGGTCTCTTCGCAAACCAAATGAAT
>JAEUIN010000101.1 GCA_016793115.1 Planctomycetaceae bacterium | reverse complement strand
CGACTTGTTCGACGCATCGCTCGAGGTGAGCGTCAATTCGCGCTGGAAACCGGAGTCGAAGCAAAGTTGCACTTCGCCGATCTTCTGCGGGGTTTTCCACGCCAATTCAAGCCAAGCCCCGTCGCCGGTCATTTCCGTAGTCCAGCGATTGACGTACTCGCCCGGAACGTCGCGGACAAAGCCGTTCAGCACGTTGGCGGGCTTGCCGTCTTCGGTCTCGCCGGAAGCGGTGGCCGTCGCCTTACGGGCCACGTCGGCGGCGTCTTCATTCTTGCGGCCGACGATCGATTGGTCGTCACGTAGCAAAGTCTGCTGGAGTTCGGCCAGCTTGGACTTGTCGCTGTAGATGTCGCGCGGCAGGCACTCGTGCTTCGCACACAGCGCGGCGGCCGTTCCGACGGCTTGTCCGACGACGGCGCAAGTCGCCATCACGCGGGTGCTCGTAAAAGCCGCGTGTGTAGCGCTGATCACGCGTCCGCCGAGCATGAGATTCTCGACGTTGCGGCTGTAGAGCGAACGGTACGGGATGTTGAACACCGGCGTCTTCACTTGCACGCACGGCGGCAGATCGACGGCGTCGAACCCGCCCGGCGGATGATCGTCCATCGGCCACCCGCCGATCGCCACGGCGTCTTCAAAGTCGCCGTTGAGGCCCATCAGGTCTTGCTGCGTGAGGATGTGGTCCCCCATGAATCGCCGGCTCTCGCGCTTGCCGGGGATCATGCCGACCCAGTCCATCGCCCAGTTCGCGGCCTCGGGATGGTTGCCGGAGTTCTTGATATAGTCCCACACGCCCATCACGATGCCGAGCAACTCGAAGCGAATCCGCTCGTTGTCGCGGATCGTGTTGAGCTCGCCCCCCCACTCGATCCACCAGTAGCCGTATTCCCAGGTCTTGATACCGCGCTTGGCGAGTTGCTTCTTGTCGACCTTGCGCGCCCACGCCGGCGGCGTAAACGGCATCGGATGATCATACTTGCGCGACGTGAAGAGAATGCTCGAGCCCATCGTGAGCTTGTCGGGCGTGACCGGAGCCAGCGATTCGCCGTGCTCGCTGCGTGACTCGCGACCGTAGCGGGCTTCGGCGCCTGCTTCGAGGCCGAGTCGTCCGTCGCCCGTGCTGTCGACGTAAGTACGGGCCTTCACCTTGTAGATGTGTTCGGTCTTGTCGCAGCGCGCGTAGGCGGCCGTGATCTTGTTGCCCTTCTTTTCGACGCCGAAGCAGACGGTGTCGACGAGCAACGTCAGGTTCGGCTCGCTCACGCACTTGCTGTAGAGCAACAGGTCCCACAGTTCCCAGCAGCGTTGCGGATTGTTCGCAGCGTCGTCGAGGCGGAGCTCTTCGAGCAGCCCTCCTTCGCGCCAGCCCGGCCGGCTCTTGTGATGGTTCGCGCCGACGATATGCATCTTCACTTCGCTCGACGCATTGCCTCCCAAGCGCGAGCGATCCTGCACAAGCACGACCTTCGCACCATGCCGGGCCGCCGCGACGGCTGACAACACGCCCGACATGCCGCCGCCGGCGATGAAGACGTCGCACTCGATCTCGACCTGCGTCATGTTGGGCTCGTGCGGCGCCGCCTGCCGATCTCCGCCCGAAGGAGCGATGGTCGTGAAGTCACGACGTTCGACGCTCGCCAACTGCCGCGGCTTATCGTCGCCCGCGGCGATCGAGCCGTCGGCGAACACGTACAGGCTATAACCACCGGCACCGAGGCCGGCCAAAAAATCGCGACGCTTCATAGGAAGACCTAAGACTGGA
>JAEUIN010000097.1 GCA_016793115.1 Planctomycetaceae bacterium | reverse complement strand
TCGTCGAACGCACGATCGGTTGGCTCAAGGCCTTCCGGCGGCTCGTCACCCGTTACGAATTCTACGCCTTCCTCTTCCATAGCTTCGCCAAGCTCGCTTGTCTCATGATCGTCCTGAGGCGGTTTTGAAACTGGCTCTAGTAAGCGTAGTGCTCGCCAAGTTTAAGGTGTTCGTTCCAAAGGTGATCACGCAACATCGCGCGACGAAACAGTGCGAAATTGAAACACATATCGCATATCTGATACGTGACGCCCTGCGGCGTCACGCGGTGGCCGCCCACCGCCGGGGACAAGCGAAGCTGATCCCGGTGCCGATCGATGCGCACCGCGTAGTCTTGTTTGACGCCGTTACACAGCAGAGATCCGCCGACCACGCCGACTTCCGGATCATGCTCCAGCACATCGACGAAATCTTGAATCCGAGTTTCAGCCGTAAATTGAAAGTCTTCTTCAAGCAGCAGAAAGTACTCTTGGTGCGTCGCGGAGACCAATGCATTACGCGCCCGCGATAATCCACAATCAAATGGCAGATGAATCACCTTGACGCTGGCCGGCAATGCGGCCGGCGCGTCTCCGTTGTCTGCGACGACGATCGACACGTCGGGATAGCGTTGTTGAATCGACGCGACTAACCGCTCCAGATGTCGCGGCCGCCGAAAGGCCGTAATTCCGATGACCAGCCGCCGCTGCCAGGGCGCAGCCGGCGAGCGACTACGCTCGTTCGGCTCTCGCCTAGCGACGTCCTTGTGCAAATTGAGATTCTCGAGCCTGTTTGATCCGCTCCAACCTTCGTGCGTCATTCGTGTTCCCTCTTACTCCGTTCTCGTCACGACATCCTATTGAGATATCTGCGAGAGAAACCCGTTTGTGACACGACTGGAACGACGTGTTCACAACCGTGACCTCACAAGGACGCAAGAGAAGCTAGAGGAGTTGCCGGCCAAATTCAGGACACAAGATGTTCGGCCGCCAATGAACGAGAGCAACAAACTGTCGGCCGGCCAAAAACATCATTGACGCTTGGGAAGATTAACTACGAATGTTTGCCGCTGTGAGGAAAGGCAATTATTCTGTAGCCATGAACGCCGCTCTCGCAATCACCGTTTTGCTCGCCGCAGCTCCGACGACCGAGTACTCCACTAAGGGCGATCCCAAAGCAGCGGGGACGGACGTCACACTGCAGATCCCCGTCGACTGGACGCGTGAAAGGCTCGCGATGCCGTGGGGACTCGACGTCTTCACCGCTCCGGATCGCACCAACTCGGGTCGGCGCATTTTTATCTCCGTGATGCCGCTCTACGCCGACGCCGTCGCGACGCCGGAGAAACGGGCCGCCTTCTTGGCCGACGCGGAGCGCCGGCGATACTATCTCGCCGATGCGCAAGGACTCGCCTTTTCCGATCGACTCGTGGCGGGCCTACCGGCACGATCGATCGAGTATCGCCGCGATACGATGAAAGGCCGACCGACGATAAACTTCCTGCTCGCGACGCGCACGGCATTTCTCGCCGGCGGCAACCTAGTGCTGATCGATTGCCAAGCTGTCGGGCCGGCCGACAAGCGAGACCTGATCACAGCTGAATACGCGGCAACGGCACCTATCTTCGAGGCTATGCTCGATTCGATTCAGATCGACAAACCACGGGCGGCCGGACCTACGGCCACGATGGCCAAAAAGCCGTCGCACGTCGATTACATGCCGTCGCCCGTCTGGGGAATTCTATTTAACGTTGCTCTAACTTTATGGGCAGTCGTCGTGATTTGGGTTTTCGTCGTTCGCGGGCGACGCAATCAGCTTAGGGCGAAGAAACGGACCTAGTCGTCGGCACTTGTCGGAGCGAAAACCTGCGCCGAAATCATGCGATTGTCACACCCCGTTTCTCGATGGCTCACCGCGCACGGCGTGTCCATCAAGGCATTCGATTGCCGCTGTCCCTAATCTCCGGACGTCAACCTGACCTCGTACGAAAATGGCGGTCTTCTACTGCTGGTTCGTTAACGGTGACGTCGAGGCCGAGTTGCTGTAGCTTACGTACCAAGAACGCGCTGCCGTACTTGCCCAGCAGCGAAGACGGCCGGTCGCCGCCGATGGATAGATTCCCGTGATCGCGATGTGGTCGTGCGACCAACTCGTTCTCTGGTTCATGCGGTGGCACCTTCGCCGCGGGACACCGCCGTTCTGTACCCGCATGAGCTCGACGTACGACGAGGGGAGCTTGTAGCCGAGTTGCCGCTCGACCTCGACGACCACCGCATCGGTCGGCGGTGCGCTCGTGTACTCGCGCTCCGCGTATTCCGATGGTTCCCAGAAGTCCGACACGTCGAAGTCGCTGAAGACTTTCGCCATAAAAACGGTTCACGAACGTGGAGGGACCCGACGACTCCCGAAATCTTAACCACCACCCCCGGCCGCGCGAAACGGCGGGGAGTCACGTAGTTCGCGTGACGCGCTTTCGCGAAAATCAGCGTTAAGATAGGAAGCCGACGATATCGGTTTGCGTCTGGGCAAAATCCGTCAGGGAGAGTCGACGATGGGCGAGCTTTCGACCTACGAGAGAATCCGCTTCGACGTCATCAAGCGGATCGCCGCGGAGCAACAAGCCGCGCACGTTCGGTCCCTTCTCAAACGAATCGCCGAGCTGCCTGACGAGAGTCGCTTGAGCGGCGACGATTCCGGGCTTGAAAGTTTTTGGGAGGAGTTCAAGTATCAGGTTCAACGGGGTCCGTCGTTCGCGTTTGAGGCCTACGAGGACACCATCCGCTCCGTCTGCCGCTCCCTGCTCGGTGAACTCTCCTCGTTCGAGAAAGGGATTATGTGGCTCTTCACGCAGGCCTGGTACTCGTGGGAGTTCGAAACCGCGATGGCGCCGCCACCGGTCGTCGACGATGTCCTCGAAGACGTCTTCTACCGGGCGATCTGCGAAGCGGCGGAAGATGAACCGCTGGAATTCGATCCGGATGAGGATTCCTGGGACGAAGAGAGAGACGACGAAGAGACTGATGCAGATGGAGAAGGCGAGTAGGTCTCCTATGTCATAGTTGGCGAGGTCCTGACAAGCTGTCAGTACTTTGACCTCGATAGACGGTTCGAACCGAAACAACAAGAAGTCGCACTGCCCTTGACTCACGACAGGCTACGGAGCCGCCGGATTGGGACCGTGGACCTGCCGACGTGCGACGCATTAATCGACGGTAACACGCGCAGATCGGGACTCACCGCTCTAATGCTTGTCTACGCCCCGCCGACGTCGGTGAGTTGGACGGCGAACGTCGCCTTGGCGGACGACTTGGCGCCTTGTTTCGAGCCGTCGTTGGAGATGAAGCCGGAGTCGGTCACCACGGCGGTGAGCACGAAGCGGCCGAGCTTGAATTTTTCGAAGTCGAGCTTCGCGGCCTTCTTTGGGTCGGTGCTGACGGTGATCGCGACCAGGCCGGTGGCGGCGTCGTAGGGGCCGGCGACGAGCGCGCCCGATTGATCGCTCAGCGACACTTTGAACATCTCGGCTCGGAAGACGTCGGGATTTGTGATCCGCAGGTAGCCGACGAAACTCCCCGCCGCCGCGTTCTCCGCGATCGTCAGCGTCGTCGTCGGATTCTGCGACGCATCAAGCAAGGCGACCGTGGGCGCTTCGTTCACGTCGACAACCGTGACGGCGACGACCTTGTCCGTGAACAGCCCCGCCCCGTCGGTCGCGCGGACGACGAGCGTGTAGGACTGGGCCGCCTCAAAGTTGAGCGCCCCGGCCGCCGGCACCGTGATCTTCCCCGAGCGCGGGTCGGCGATCGCGAACACCCCGACGGCATTGTCGCTCTGATCAACCTGCGAGACTAATGAATAACTGAGCGTCTTGTTCGGCGCGGTCTTGTCCGGATCGGTCGCCGTCACGGTCCCGACGGTCGCGCTGGTCGAGTTGTTCTCCTTGATGCGGAAGGCCGCCGCGGTCGCCGGGAACGTCGGCGCTTCGTTGACGTCGACCAGCTTGATCGTGACGGTGAACGTCGTCGTCACGCCCTTGGGCAGGCCGGCGAGGCCGTGGTCGGTCGTCTTGAACGTGAGCGTGAACGAGGAGGTTTTTTCGAGGTTCAATTTTGAGGCGTCGGCGACGAAGATTCGGCCGGTCGCGGGGTCGAAGGCGAACGCGCCGGACTTGTCGGTCATCGTGACGGCGAACGAGGCTCCCGGCTCGTCGACGTCCGAAACGCCGAGCGTGCCGACCAGGGCGCCGTTCTGCGTCGGCGAGCCGGGCGCGCTTTCGGCGATCAGGAGCGTCGCCTTGTTCGACTTGACGAGCACCGCCGCACCGGCCGCATCGTTCAGCGTGAACGCCGGCGGCGTGTTCGACTTGCGGATCACGAACGTGACCGCGGCGTCGGCCGAGAGCGACGGGCTGCCGCCGTCGGTCACGCGGACGGTGAGCGTCGTCGTGCCGACCACGAGCAACTTCTGATTGGCCACGGTGATCACGCCGGTCTGGGCGTTGATCGCCAGCGCCCCGTTGCCGCCGAGCAACTCATAGGTGCGGCCCGGCCCGTCGGCGTCGCTCGACGTGACCGCGCCC
>JAEUIN010000382.1 GCA_016793115.1 Planctomycetaceae bacterium | reverse complement strand
TCACAAAACTCGCAATGCACGTCGAACGCGATAAAATGAACGCTCATGTCGGGGTTCCTGCGCCGGGATACTCGGGACGTTGAACACCCCGAAATGTATCCCGCCGGGAGCCCCGGCTTCCTATATCTTCACGGACAACTTGTTGTGTGTGCCACCTGCGGTCGACCGTCCTGACATACTAAATCCGGGCTGTGCTCGATGATTCTCAACGTCCTTCTTGTCGCAGTATTTCTTCTCGCGTTTGCGCTGTGGACCTCAGGCGAAGCACGACCGGCGACGGCTCTTGCCGCAACCGCTGCGATTTGCATCGTTAATTGTTTCAGTTTCGCTGTGGTGAATCTCGCGTTATGGTGGAATGCCTCAGGCGAGCATGCCGCATTCCTGTTGTTTTATGCGAGAACCTCTACGTTTTGCGCCGGCGCATTTTGTGTCGTCGCCGCGTGCGTAAAGATTTGTGACAAGAGTCTAGTCGTGCAGCGAAGTTGGTGGCTTTTTGCCTCGCTTCAATTTCTTGTTAGCTCGCTTGTCTACCTTGTTGTCTCGCCTGGCATTCGTTGGTTGCGATGGTGGTAGCTGGGGGTTCCCGCGAGATTGCACGGGCAACGCACGTCCACACTCAACGAGTTGTCCGGGCGCCGCAGGCGCAAGAGGATTCGACAGGTGATTTGCAGCACGGTCAGCGGTCCTCTTGTCGCTGCGCGACCCGGACAACGAGTTGTCCGGGCCACCCTTTTCAGCACTGGTGGGCAAGCAACCAGTGCCACCTGGAAGGCATCACTGAGCCGGCGCGAGAGTTTGCGGCTGCGGGGCGGCGGGGGAGATTGTCGCCGCGCGATTGGCTTGCGCTTGTTGTTGCGGCGCGAGTTGTTGAGGCACTAGGGCCGAGACCGTGCCTGCTAAAAAGTACACCAGCGAGTTATCGAGCGGGGTGTAGCTGAGTTCGTGGAACAACAGCTGCGGCGCGTAGACGCCGATCGCCCCCAAGAGCCAGATTGCTTGGTGTTTGGCCCAGCTTGGCGTGTCGGCGTCGCGGATGATCCGCCAGGCGTTCACGCCCCAATACGCCATCATCGCCAGAAACAGCGCGAGGCCGACGAGCCCCGTGTCTGTCAGGATGCTCAGAAACGTGTTGTGGTGCACGTAGGGGCGGAGCTTGTCGAGAAACAAGTCCGTCGAGCGGTCGTCGAGATACGGCAGCTTGTCGAGCGGGAACCGGCCGAAGCCGAACCCGAAAATCGGCCGGTCTTGAAACATCAGCCACGACACGTAGGCGAACCCGACGCGCATGTTGGCCGACTCGGCCGTGTCGGCCGCCGATTGCTCGCGCTCGAAGCCGACGATCTTGTCCATCATCGTCGCCCCGACCACGAGACCCGCCATCAGCCCGCAGCCGAGCGCGATGTTGCGGGCCCGGCTCGGCAACGTGAGCAGGCCGACGATCGCCAGACCCGCCGCGGTGCCCATCCAAACGCTGCGCGTGTAGCTGAAGAACACGCCGGCCGAGTAGAGCGGCAGCAGGAAACCGACGGCGACTTTGCCCCATTTCTGGGCGCCGCAGCCCCAGACCCACGCGGCCAACAGGCAGACTCCGATCCAGTGGCCGAAGCTCACGCCGTGGACCATCGGGCCGCGGGCCCGCCCGAAGTGGAGCCCGACTTTGGGATCGGCGATGTAGCTCGGGAAGACGAGCGACCACTGCTTGGTGATTTCGAGAATCGCGGTGACGCCGAGATAGATGCCGAACAGGGCGAAGCTCGCTTGCACGAGCCGCGCGGTGCGGCGATCCCACACGGCTTGCTTCGCGCACCAGTAGAGCACGAGCGGCGTGAAGTAGCCGCCGATCCAGCGCCACATCGGCCCGACTTGCCCCTTGGGGAAGCCCTGCCAATCGCTGAGCAGCATGCTCACGAGTAGATAACCGGTGAACGCGAGCAGACAGATATCGGCCCGATTGAGCGGCTTGGGGTCGGTGCGACCGAGCCCGCGCTGCCAGACGTACATGGCGATGACGAGGCCGAGCAGAATGCGATCGACGGTGAGCGGCAGCGGGCCGGCGTCGAAGTGCACGAACTCATAGCCGAAGCAACAGACGCTCAAGAGCGTGAGCAAACAGCCGACGATGAGCGACCCGCGCAAGAGCAGCAACAGTCCGAAGACGAGAGCGGGCGGCGCGAGAATGGGGAGCAGGTCGTCCACGGAAAGTTGTCAGGCGCCGGGCGCCAGGCGCCAGTGTGTTGGTGATCGGTAATGAAAGCTGTCCGTTGCCCGCCCTAGCGCCTGGCTCCTGGCGCCTGGCAACTGCCCCAGCGCCTGGCACCTGGCGCCTGGCAACTGCCTGCAACCCTACGTCGCCCCTCAGGGCGCGAAACACGACATAGGCTTTTCTAGTCGCGCCGATGCGCGCCGTGGGTCGGGCTTCGCGTGGCGGGGTGCGGTCGTAGCGGTTGTAGCGACGCGACTTGCCTTTCCTTAACGGAATGCAAGATTTCAGCATGAGCGTTTCCGTCCAACTCCTTCGGCGAATCGACGAACTCACCGGGCTTGCGCCGCGCTGGCGCGAGTTGGCCGGCGACGTTCCGTTTCGCGCGCCGGAGTGGTTGCTGCCGTGGTGGGACACCTACGGCGAGCCGCACCCGGGCGAACGAGCGACGCGCGAGCTGTTCGCGGTCGCCGTGTTTGCGGAGGAGGGGACCGACGCGGAGAGTGAGCCGGGTGCTGCGACGCCGCCGACGGCGAAGAAGTTGGTGGCGCTCGCGCCGTGGTATGTCGAGCCGTCGCCGTTGTGGGGGCGCGTGGTGCGTCAGCTCGGTTCGGGCGAAGTGTGCTCCGATTATCAAACGGTGCTCGTCGAACCGGACTGCGCCGCGGAAGCGATTGCGGCGATCGCCGACTTCCTCACGCGCGAGGTGCGCAACGACTGGGACCGGCTCGAACTCGACGGCGCGGTGTGCGACGACGAAGCGTTGGGCGCGCTCACGGCCGAGCTGGCGCGGCGCGGGTCGCCCGTGGAGCGGCGGCGCGGGCCGAGTTGCTGGCGTGTGAAATTGCCGACAACTTTCGCCGAATACCTGACAAATCTCTCCAAATCGCACCGCAAACAGCTCCGCCGGCTGCAACGCGACGTGCTCGCGACCGACCGCGCCGTGTGGCATACGGCCCGCACGATGGACGAGTTTGAGGTGGGTTGGGAGATCTTCGTCGACCTGCACCAAAGGCGGCGGCGGAGCCTGGGGGACGGCGGCCGGTTCGAATCCCCCTGCTTTATGGGGTTCCACCGCGAGGTCGCTCGGAGTCTGCACTCCGATCGAAAACTGCGTCTGCACTGGCTGGAACTCGACGGCCGGCCGGCGGCCGCGGAGTACCACTTTTCCGCGGGAAACACGGTGTTTGGCTACCAATCGGGGCTCGATCCGGAGCGTTTGCACGAGGAGCCCGGCCGGCTGGCGGGCATCTGCGTTGTAGAGGCTCTGATCGAAGAAGGCTTCGAGTTTTACGACCTGCTGCGAGGGGATGAACCGTACAAAGCCCATTGGCGGGCCGAGCCGACGGCGACCGAGCAGGTGACGGTCGTGAACCCCCGCAAGCGCAGCCGAGCCCGCCACGCGGTGCATACGCTTTTGCGGCGGATAAAGCGTTGTTTCGCGAAGGGCGAGCCGGCGGGCAGCCGACCGGTCGCGGCCGCTGAAGCGGCGGAAGATGTGGAAGTCGCCGCGGCCGGCAACTAGCGCCAAGCGCCTATAATGCGGCGATGGGCTTCCCCAGCGCTTGAGCTTGCGCCAAGCGCCCCACGCCTAGCGCTTGCCCGAATGCTGCTTTCTCCCGATACGCTCGCCAAGCTCGAACGGCTCGATTTCGCCGGCCGGCGGCCGCTGCACGGCCCGACGCACGGCGAACGTCGCGGAGCCCGCCGGGGCCGCAGCGTCGAATTCGCCGACTACCGCAACTACGTGCAGGGCGACGACCTACGGTTCGTCGATTGGAACATCGCGGCCCGCCTCGACCGGTACTTCGTCAAGCTCTTCCTCGAAGAGGAAGACCTGAGGGTTTCGCTTCTGGTCGACGCAAGTCCGTCGATGTCGTTCGGCGAACCGACGAAATTGCTGGCGGCGCAGCGTTTGGTCGCCGCGTTGGGGTTTATCGGCCTCGTGCGAGGGCACCGGGTGAGCGTCGGCACGCTCGGTGACGAGGCCCGCGGCGCCGGCCGCGTTTGGCGAGGACGCCACGCCGCGCAAGCGTTGTTTGCGGCCATCGAATCGTTTCCGGCGACGGAACGGACGTCGTTGCTCGAAGGCGCCCGCCGGTTTCAGCTGCGGCGCACTCGGCGGGAAGTCGTTGTGCTGGTGAGCGACTTGCTTGACAAGTCCGGCTACGAACCGGCGTTGCGGGCCTTAACCTCGCGGCAGGGGGATGTAACCGTCGTGCATCTCCTGAGCCGTGAAGAGTTGCACCCGGAAGCGACGGGCGAATTGAAGCTGATCGACGCCGAAGATGAAGAAGCCGTTGAGATTACGGCAGGCCCGGAGCTGCTCGCCGCCTACGAGCGAACGCTGCAGGCGTTTTTGCGCGATGCCCGCGAGTTTTGTCGCCGCCGCGGTTTGGGGTATTTGGCGATCGACAACGTCACTCCGGTCGAACAGGTGGTCGCCGGCGCATTGCGCGGCGGCGGGCTGGTGCGGTCATGACTTGGCCAGGGCCGATTGTCGGCGCGGCGTGGCCGGATCTGCTGGTGGCCGCAGCCGCGGCTGCGGCGATTACCTCGTTCTACTTTTTGAAGACGCGTCGAGCGCCGGTGTCGGTGCCGAGCACCCTACTTTGGTCGCGTGCCGTCGCCGATCGGCGAGCGAATGCTCTTTGGCAACGATTACGGCGCAGCCTGTTATTGGCGTTGCAGTTGGCCACGGTCGCCGCGGCGGCCGTGGCGCTGGCGCGCCCCAGTTGGCTGGGCGGCCCGCTAAACGGCGGGCGCTATGTGTTTCTCATCGACAACTCAGCCGGCATGTCGGCGACGGACGTCGCGCCGTCGCGGCTGGAGCAAGCCAAGCGACGGGTGCTCGAACTGATCGACCAAATGGAGTCGGGCGACACGGCGATGGTCATTAGCTTCGCCGATGCGGCTCATGTGCGTCAGACCAAGACCGATCATCGAGAACTGCTGCGTCGCGCGGTCCGCTCGATCGAACCGACCGATCGTGGAACGAATATCGAAGAAGCGCTGCGGCTGATCGACGTCGAGCCGGTCGGGGCAAGCGATCGGGAGGCCGGAGGCGGCGACGTCGGGCCGCAGGTCTTCATCGCCACCGACGGACGGTTTGCGTCGCCCGCCGATCTAGATCGCCGCCGACTGCCGATCACGCCGTTGCTCGTCGGCACGTCGGATGCGCCGAATGCCGCGATCTTGAACTTCGCCGTGGTGCGCCGTTCGGCGGCGCCCGGGCTGCAGGCATTGATCAAAGTCGCGAGTTTCGACACCGCCGAGCGGCGGCCGACCGTTGAATTGCATCGCGACGGTCGCCTCGTCGATGTGCAGCGTGTCGAACTTGCCGCCGGGGAAAGTC
This sequence comes from Planctomycetaceae bacterium, assembly GCA_016793115.1. Classification (GTDB taxonomy): domain Bacteria; phylum Planctomycetota; class Planctomycetia; order Pirellulales; family PNKZ01; genus PNKZ01. The sequence goes on along the minus strand of JAEUIN010000382.1, from coordinate 75,940 downwards.
GCGATCTGGTGTTCGACGTCGCTGCGGAAGAAAACGGTCTGTGGGAAGCTCGGCTCGCCGCGGGGGCGGAGGATGCGCCGGATTGCCTTTCCGCCGATGATCGGGCTTGGACGGTTTTACGACCGCCGCAGCCGGTTCGCGTCGCCGTCGTGACCGCCGGCAATCGCTATCTCCAGGCGGCCTTGTCGACGGACGAGGCTCGGCGGTGGGCTCGCGTCGAATACCACGAACCGAGTTTCCTGGCGACTCCGGCTTATGAGCGGCTGGTCGAAGAGGGGAATCTCGATCTCTATCTGTTCGACCGCTGCAGTCCGCCGGTTGCGCCTCGGGCGACGGCCGTCTATTTCTCCTCATTGCCGCCCGGGGAACGTTGGCAATTCGGCGACGAAGTCGACTTGCCGCAAGTGATCGACGTCGAGTCGACGCATCCGCTGCTGGAAAGTGTTCGTTTCACCGACGTGGTCGTCGCCGCCGCCAGGCCGTTGAGGCCCCCGGCGGGCGGGCGAGTGCTCGTCGACTCCGATCGGGGGCCGCTCGCCGCAATTGCGCCGCGCGGCGTTTTCGACGACGTGGTTTTCGGGTTCGGCGTCGCCGCGGACGAAGCGTCGCCCGCGACCAATTGGCCGCTTGTCGACGGCGGCGGCTTCGAGCAATTCATCCTCAACGCAGTGCAAACCTCACGGCGTAGCGGCGGCGGAAGTGTCGGTCAGGCCGAGCGTGCCGGGGCGGTGCTGCGATTTCGTTCGCCGGGGGCCGCGGCCGAACTACAAGTCGTCGCGCCCGACGGCAACGCCAAAACGATCCGACGCGATGCCGCCGGCGAGTTCTCGTATTATGCGACGGAGCGCGTCGGGCCGTATCTCGCAACGTTGCAAGGGGGGGTGAACGAGATTTTCGCCGTAAATCTCTTTGATGCCGGCGAATCCAACTTAAGCGGCGAGCGCGCGGCGATACTCCAAGGTAGCCGCGAAAATCCCGCAGAAAACGATGCCGGCGAGCCGTCTCGATTGGACGTCGGCAGGCCGTTTCTTCTCCTCATGCTGGCCCTCTTAATGGTCGAGTGGTATATCTACGGAAGCCGCGCAAAGGCTTAGTCGCCGGCGTTGCGGCGGGGTGAAGTCGACGGCGCGCCGTCGAAGGTTTCGACCGTGTGAGACACTGCGAATGACCGTGAAAGAGCCGCTGCCGAAGCCGACGCGTTTAAAGCAACGACGGCTCTTCGGACGAATGGTCGAGCACAAGCTGATGAAGCGCGTCAGCTATAAGGAATATCGCGACGTCGTACGCGACAAGTACGACGGCCCGCAAGGGGCGCTGCTTACGACCGCGAGCTTGCTTTCGCTTCATTTACCGCTGGGCGATCGGCTGTTTCGCAAACGCACCTTCGATTTGCGCGGCTGCAAGAGCATTCTCGACGTCGGCAGCGGGGCCGGCCAAATCTCTAAGCACTTATTGAAGTACGCCGATCCCGAAGCCTCGGTCACGTGCTTCGACATTTCCTTCGAAATGTTGCGGCGGGCTCGCAACCGAATCAAAAGCTCGACCCCGCGCTATCTCGTCAGCGATATGACCCACTTGCCGTTCGCCGACGGCACGTTCGATTGTATTACTTGCGGCTATGTTCTCGAACATCTTCCCGATCCACGACCGGGTTTGACGGAGTTGGCCCGGGTGTTGGCGCCAGGCGGGCGGATGCTGCTGCTGGCGACGGAAGACAGCATGGCCGGGGCGTTTACAAGTCGCATGTGGTGTTGCCGCACCTACAACCGGCGCGAATTGCATCGGGTCTGCGAAGATGTCGGTCTGCGGTGGAACCGAGAGCTTTGGTTTACGCGGATGCATAAGCTGCTGCGGGTCGGCGGTATTTGCGTGGAAATGGTCCGCACGCATGCCCTGGCGGCTTAATCGCCCCAGTCGGCCCATCTTGATGAACCTTACGGCGAGCCGCTATTCTTTCGGTTTGTCGCGCTCCGGCATCGTACGCACAAGGATCTCCGCCCATGGGTCTGTTCGACGGTAAGAAGGGTTTGATTATCGGCGTCGCCAACGATCGATCGTTGGCGTGGGCCATCGCGCAGTTCATCATGGATCAAGGCGGTGTCTGCGGCTTCACTCATTTGCCCGATCGGCCAGACGACGAGAAGAAGAAAAACCGGCTGCGCGTGTCGAAGTGCACCGACAAATACGGCGATAAAGCGAAATTCTTAGCGCCGATGGACGTGCAGAAAGACGACGACATCAAGGCCGTGATGCAAAAAGCGGCCGACGAGTTCGGCAAGATCGACTTCCTCGTGCACGCCGTGGCCTATGCCAAACTCGACGATCTGAAAGTCGACACGATCGAAACGAGCCGCGACGGGTTCAATCTGGCGATGGAAATCAGCGCCTACAGCTTGATCGCCGTAGCCAACGCGGCCCGCCAAGTGATGAACGATAAGGGATCGATCGTCACGCTGACGTACTTCGGCGGCGAGAAAGCCGTGCCGGGCTACAACGTCATGGGCGTTTGCAAGGCCGCACTCGACAGCATCGTGAAGTACTTGGCGTACGATCTTGGCCCGCGCGGCATCCGCGTCAATGCCGTCAGCGCCGGTCCGGTGCGCACTTTGGCCGGCAGCGCCGCAGGCGTCGACGATATGCAGCGGCTCTACGAAAAGATGGCTCCGCTCGGCCGCAACATTACGCACGATGAAGTCGGTAAGACCGGCGCGTTCTTACTGTCGGATCTGTCCGACGGGATCACGGGCGAGATCCTCCATCTCGACGGCGGCTACAACGTGATGGGCTCGCCGGGCCGGCTGCTTGATGCCGCTAAGGAGATGGGGGCGAAGTAGTTTTCGTTTCCGGATGTTGATCGCCGGCGGGAAAGAGCGAGCCGACCGCCGGCGACCTCGCTGAAGCCGATCACCGCACGCTTGCCTCACGATGCCCACGCCGATCGCCGTCGCCGTCGTCGAGCATGCTGGGAAGTTCCTCATCGGTCGCAGACCTGAGGGGGTGCCGCTCGCCGGGCTGTGGGAATTCCCGGGCGGCAAGGTCGGCGACGGGGAACTCCCGGCCGACGCGGCGCGACGCGAATGCATGGAAGAGACCGGACTCGCGGTCGTCGTCGTCGGGGCTTATCCCGAAGTCGAGCGGCAGTACGACCACGACCGCGTGCGGCTCCATTTCTTTGCCTGTGCGCTTGCCGAGACGGCGAGCGACGAGCCCGCACCGACGCCCGTCGGTTATCGCTGGGTCGGACCTTGCGAGTTGGCAAGCTACGAGTTTCCGCCGGCCAATCAAGGCTTGCTGTCATTGCTCTCGGCGGGCGGCGGAAAACCGTAACCGAGCGACGTAAAACTTGAAGCCTCAAGCGGCTGCGATACAACGAGTTCACCTCTCGTTCTCTTCTCGCCGCCGTAATCGTCCCCGCCGGTTTCGTCTTGCCGAGTGCTTTCCCACTAAATCGCTCTAGGTCGTTCGCAACGACTCAGGTACGTTTTGCAAGTCTTACAACGAACCTGCGAGGGGAGTCGTTGCGTAGGACACAGTTGGATGAGATCCGACTCGCCGGCGGGAAAATTTCCGAAAGGTTCGCAGAACCTCGGCGGAAACGGCGCTTAGCAGAGTGCGAGTCGGACAAGCGACCGAAGTCCGAGGCGTTCGCGCGAGGCGAACGGCCTCGTCGGGCGCGAGGTTTGCAAGTTGGGAGCGGCCGTCGTCGGTCTCGCAAGAAGGGACTTCTTGCATGCCCCACGACGGCGACATCGCCTTGGGCGATCATTCACACTGCGGAGTAGAGCATGGAAGCTCGTAAGCTGGTCTCGGCGCTATGCGCCTGTTTGCCGTTTCTGTTGGGCGCCAGTTACCGCACCCAGAACTTCATCGTCAACGCCCCCAGTGCTCAGGTGGCCAAGGCCGTGGGCGACGCCGCGGAGCAATACCGCGATGACTTGGCCGTCGAATGGCTCGGCAAGACCTTGCCGCCGTGGAGTCGGCCGTGCCCGATCACGGTGCAGGTCGGTCCGAAGATGGGAGCGGGCGGTGCGACGAGCTTCGTCTTCGATCGGGGCGAAGTGTTCGGCTGGACGATGAACATTCAAGGCTCGTACGAACGCATTCTCGACAGCGTTTTGCCGCACGAAGTGACGCACACGATTTTTGCGAGCCACTTCCGGCAACCGGTCCCGCGCTGGGCCGACGAGGGAGCCTGCACGACGGTCGAGCACGTGTCGGAGCGAACCAAACAGCATCAGATGCTCATTCAGTTTCTGAAAACCAATCGCGGCATACCGTTCAGCGCGATGTTCGCCATGAAGGAGTACCCCGCCGACGTGTTGCCGCTGTACGCCCAAGGCCATTCCTTGGCCGGTTTCTTCATCGGCCAGGGGGGCAAAGCGAAGTTTCTTGAGTTCGTCGCCGACGGCATGAAGGACGAGGATTGGACGCGCGCCGTTCATCAACACTACGGGGTCGCCGATCTCGGCCAATTGCAAAACATCTGGCTCGAGTGGGTGCGCAACGGCAGCCGTCCGTTTGCTCCTGCCGGCGATTCTCCGATCATGTTAACCGCGGCGACCGCGCCGGCTCCGGCCGACGTCGCGCAGCCGAACTTACCGACTCCGCAAAGCGTTGAACTCGCGAGCGCGAATGCCGGCGCGACGCCCGCGGCGCCGCTCTTCCAATGGACGTCTGCCGGGGAAGCCGCGAAGAAGCGGGCCCGCCCGACTCCGAACTTAGTCCACCACGCGGCGGCTCCGGTGGCATCGGAGGCGAACGTGATTCCGCCGCGCCCGGCCGCTCCGCCCGCGGATCCGGCCGCGAACGAAGCCTCGTCGCGTCTGGTCCCGGTCGATCTTTCGGCCGCGAACGACCCGACTCCCGGCGCTCCTCCGGTCGACCCGTTTGCGGCGTCGGCGATGTCCAGCGGAGTACGCTCGGCTCCGATCGTCGCCAGCGCAAGCCGCCCGCAGCCGCCCGAGATGCCGGGTCAGATCGTGCTCGAATGGACGAAAACTTCGGACGCGCCCGTGGTGAACTACTCGTCGGCCCCGCAACTGCCGGTAACGCCGCTTGAGGCTGCGTCGACCAACGGTGTGATTCGGCGATAACGTAAGGTGCAAGTCAGAATGCAAAAGGCAAAACGAGGTGCGCCGCCGCACTGAGTTTTGCCTTTTGCCTTACGCCTTAAGTGAGCCCCTGCGTCAGCAAGTACTTTGTGACGTGGTAGAAGACCGGCGCGGCAAAGCAGATCGAGTCGATGCGATCGAGCACGCCGGAGTGTCCGGTCAAAAGCGTGCCGTAGTCTTGCACGCCCCGGTCGCGCTTGATGGCCGACATCGTCAACCCGCCGCAATAGCCCATCGCGGAAATCAACGCCCCCATCATCGCCGCTTGCGGCTTCTGGAACGGGCTCACCCAATAGAGGGCCAAACCGACAAGGCTCGCGCAGCCGAGCCCGCCGAGGAAGCCTTCCCAGGTCTTGTTCTGACTGATGGCCGGGGCGATGAGGTGCTTCCCGAGCAGCTTTTCGCAGGCGTAATGGAAGGCGTCGCTCAAGGCGACGATGATAAAGAAAAACAGTAGCAGCCGGACCGGCACGTACGGCGCAGGAAACCGCAGGCTGAGCATCGCCGGAGCGTAGCTCAAACAGTAGACGCAGATCATCAGCCCCGTCTGAATGGTCGTGGAGCGTTCCAGATAGCGCTTGAAATCCCCGGCCAAGGCGATGCGGGCCGGAATGAAGAGAAACGCGTAGACCGGAATGAGGATGCTATAGACTTCATACTGTTCGGTCGCCACAAGATAGAACTGCAGCGGCGTGAAGACAAAGAATACCCAGAACAGCGTGCGGTGATCGGCGATTCGGGTCGGCGTGAGCGTAATGAATTCGCGCAAGGCCCAAAACGACAGCCCGCCGAACAATGCCACGGTGACGTCGTCGCCCAGTAGGAAGCCGACGGCGAGCATGGCCGTGAGCATCCACCAGGAGCGAACGCGCAGATTAAACTGTTCGACGACCGCCGGATTGACGCCTAGTTCGGTTTGTCGGCGCAGCATCTGCCCGACGACGGTCGCCGCGGTCAGAACCATCAGCAACGTCGTGAAAATCCAGAATGCCGGCCAGTCGATCCCGGTACCCATGAGCAGGCGCTCGGCGCTAGGCGACCGACGCTAGTTGTTCTCCGTCATAATCTTTTTCTCGCGCCCGACGACGTACGCCCGGCGCTTGTTTTCAAACCTCTTTGAGTCGAATCACGGCTTCCCGGGCTCGCACCAAGAAATTGGCCTTCGGTTCGCCTGCCTCGAGCCAGATCGGCGCTCCGAACGTCACGCAGCTTAACAGCGGCACCGGCAGGAATTCACCTCGCGGCAAGACGCGATTGAGATTATCGATATGAACCGGCACCAATTCTAGGTCCGGCCGCTTTTTCGCTAGGTAATAAAGCCCGCTTTTGAATTCGTCGATCTTAGCTTCGGTGTTTCGATGCCCCTCGGGAAACACGATGATCGAGTAGCGATCGCCCATTTCTCTCAGCATCAGGTCGACCGGGCTTTGGTGGACCTTGATGTTTTGCCTATCGATGAGCATCGCGCCGAACACATGCTTCGCCAAATACGGACGAAGCCGGCCCTTTTCCCAGTAGTCGCGCGCGGCGACCGGTCGTGTGAGCAACCGCACTTCCGGCGGCAAGAGCGCCCACACGACCAAGGCGTCGAGGTGGCTCGTGTGGTTGGCGAAGTACACCCGTTGATTCGTGTCGGGCTGGCAATTGATGTAGCGGACGCTGGCGCCGGAAATGAATCGCGCGAAGCCGACCAGCAGCGCGCGCGACACGACTTCCATCGTTTTGCTGGTGATCGCTTCAAACATGCCCAAGGGCCGGCGTCGCCGGTGCGGCGTCGGCCGTTCAAGTGTTCCGGTTTCTCATGGTGGGTCGGCCTGCGACATCTCCGTTGCCGCCGCCGGCTCCGAGGTCACAACGAGGCCTCCGACTGTCCTCGCATCGAACTTGCCATGCTAGCCTGCAGCCGTCGCCGCCGCCAAGGGCGAGCCCGTCTTAGCTCCGCAAAAAGCGGCATTTTCGTGCGGGTGAGCACGTGATTTCGCCGGTTGCGCAAGATCGGCTTGCGGTTCGCTCGGAGGCTCTACATGATAGCCTCGCTTTGAGACCCTCGCGGCCCCATTTGCCTCCGGACGCCCAGCTATGTTGCGCCGCCTTATGTTCGTCGTGCTTGTTCTCGGCCTGCGGCCCGTGATCGCCCAGGAATCGCCGACCGAAGGACTGAAGATCGAGCCCGTCGCCGTCGGCCCGTTCGCGGCGCGCGTCGTCTGGCCGCTGTCGGGCACCGAAAAGCCCGACTTGCCGGTGTGGCATACGTTCGGCCCGCGTCAGATCGCCTCGCAAGGTTATCGCTACGACTTCAATCGCGCACTCGATATTCAGTGCCCGACCGGCACGCCGATTCATTCGCTCGCCGACGGCGAAGTCCGCATCGCCGGCAAGCATCCGTCGTACGCCGATCAGGTCGTGCAGGTCAAGCACTACCGACCAAGCTCCGGCGACAAGTGCGGCGACGCCGGGTGCTGGTACACGACGTTTCGTCACCTGAGCGAAGTGTCGGTCAAAGTCGGCGATGCGGTCAAAGCGGGCGATGTCGTCGGCCGCAGCGGGGCGAATGAAACCGGATTTGAATATTGCAAGTTCGACATCCGCGACGGCGGCCTCTTCCAGCGATTCGCAATTCATCCGCTCTGCGTGCTGCCTTATGCCGACTCCGGCGCGCCGAAGATCACGATCGACTCGGTCAATGCAAGCAAGACGGCGACGGCCGTCGCCGTGACGGCGACTTGTCCCGGCGACGAGCCGGATCTGGTGCGCGTCGAGGTCGCCGTGTTCGACGGCGCTAAGGAACTCGGCCGCCGGTCGTACGACATGAACGAATGGAACCGCGCGTTCACCCCGGAGAAAGACGGCACGAAGATTCTCGACCAACAGTTGGTCCATCACGTCAACGCCGAACCGGGCCGCTTTCGCGCCGGCCAGACGCTCTACGAACTCACGCTTGTATTCGACGATCTTCCGGTCGTCGCCGACAAGCGCCGCCTGATCGTCCGCGCGAAGGCGATCGACGCGCGCGGCAATGCGTCGACGGAAGTCGAGCGCAAGGCGTCGCGGTAGGGGGGCGCACGGCAACGCGTCGGCCTTGCGTTCGTTCGACCCGCCCTACGCCAATTCCGGGAATACGTCGGGCGAAAGGTTCTGCTTTCGCAGCCCGTCGCGGAGGCGGGTGAGAAAGTCGAACTTGTAGTTCGCCACCGCTTGCTCCGTAATTCCCAAAGCCGCGGCCGCCGCTTTATTGGCCTGCCCGCGCACGAAGAGCAGTTCCAAGCAGGCGACCCGTTCGTGCTCCCCTTTCTCTTGCCAACGAGTGAGCGTTTCGGCGAGCACTTTGGCGAGCGCTTCCGATTCGAGCCCGCGCCGTTCGCCGCTGCGCGCTAAACTGCCGACGCTTCGCTCCAGGCCCGCCGGTTCGCCGCCGGCGTAGCGGCCCGAGGTGGAGTCGCTGACGGCCAAGGGCACGGTCGGTCGCCGGCCGGCGCGGCGCAAGTGGTCCGTCAGTTTGTGTGCGCAGATCGTGAAGAGATACGTCTCAAGCCCGCGCGCCTCGTCGTAGTTGGGCAAGCTCAACAAGAAGCCGACGAACGTTTCTTGAACGACGTCGTCGGCCGGACCGGCGTCCCCCAAGCGGGAACGCGCAAAGGCGGCGAGCCGACCTTCGTAGGCGGCGATGAATTCGCGCCAAGCCGCTTCATCGCCGGCGCGAATCTGTGCGACGAGGGCGCGCTCGCCGGCACGTTCGTCGATCTCCGTGGTCGGTTCGGTCATATCGTGCTCGGTCGATGCAACGTCCGCGTAGGATGGGTCGAGCGCTGCGGGCCCCATACCGCTGATAGCCGCATTCCGCGTGGGCCTCGCTGCACTCGACCCACCCTACAACCGGTCTCCGCTATGGACAAGCTTCCGGCAATCGAAAATCATGGAGATTGCGCCCCGCCTCGATTGCCCCGCCTTCTCTCCCGTCGTGAGTGCCTGCGCAATGACTCTGCTGCGCTTATCGGTCGTCGTTTGTTTATGCCTCGGGTCGTCGTCGCCGCCGGCTTCGAGCGTCGTCGCCGCGGCCGAACCGGCAGACAAGCTTTCGTTCAACGCCGACATCCGACCGATCCTCTCGGAGAATTGCTTCGCATGCCACGGCTTCGACGCCAAGCATCGCGAGGCCGATCTACGGCTCGACGTGCCCGAGAGCGCGACGGCGAAGCGCGAGGCCGGCTTTGCGATCAAGCCGGGCGACCCGGCCGCGAGCGAAGTCTGGAGGCGAATCACGACCGACGACGTCGACTTGCAAATGCCTCCGTCGTCGTCGCACAAGACGCTCAAGCCGGAGCAAAAGGAAGCGATCCGCCGCTGGATCGCCGAAGGGGCCGCCTATCAGAAGCATTGGGCCTTCGAGCCGCCGGCCGTCGTCGGACCGCCGCAAGTGAAGAACAAAGCCTGGCCGAAGAACGAGGTCGATCGGTTCGTGCTCGCCAAGCTCGAACAAGAGCAGCTCGCGCCGCGCGGCGAAGCCGATCGGCCGACGCTCATCCGCCGCGTCGCCTTCACGCTCACCGGCCTGCCGCCGACGCTCGCCGAAGTCGATGAATTTCTCGCCGATCAATCCCCCGACGCCTACGAGCGGATGGTCGATCGCTATCTCCGGTCGCCGCACTACGGCGAGGAGATGGCGCGCCACTGGCTCGACGTGGCCCGCTACGCCGACACGCACGGCCTGCACCTCGACAACGAGCGCCTGATGTACGCCTATCGCGATTGGGTCGTCAAGGCGTTCAACGACGATCTGCCGTTCGACGAGTTCACCGTTTGGCAATTGGCGGGCGACTTGCTGCCGCAGGCCACGCCCGAGCAGATCGCCGCCACCGGGTTCAATCGCTGCAACGTGACGACGAGCGAAGGAGGCTCGATCGCCGAAGAGTGGCTCTATCGCAACGCCGTCGATCGGGCCGCGACGACGATGCAAACTTGGATGGGCCTGACGGGCGGCTGCGCCGTGTGCCACGACCACAAATACGATCCGGTGTCGACCAAAGAGTTTTACTCGTTCTACAGCTTCTTCTACGACGCGGCCGACCCGGCGCTCGACGGCAACATCAACACGACCGCGCCGTTCTTCAAGATCCCGAAACCGGGCCAACAAGAAAAGCTCGACTCGGCCAAGGCCCGCGAGGCCGACGCGCTGAAGCAGCTCGCGGCCGCGGCGAAAGCGGCGAAGTATGTCGACCCGGCCGCTGCGGACAAGACGAAAAAGAAAGATGCGGCGGCGGCCTCGCAAGCGGTGACCGACGTCGTGTTCGACGATGCTTGGCCGCTGGGTAGCTCGGTGCGCAACACCTCGCGCAATACCAGCACTTGGCTCGCCGACCCCGCGCTGCGTGCGCCGAGCGGGCGGCGCGTGCTGCGGCAGGCCAACGCGTACTTCTTCGAAGACAAGCTGCAGTGCCAACTTACGCCGGTCGTCGTACCCGACGAGGCCGTGGTCGAAGTTTGGTTGCGGCCCGATCCGCACAACGTGCCGCAAGCCGTGTCGCTGTTGCTCGAAGGGGGCGGCAACCATCGTGCGTGGTGGGGTGAAGAAGGCGCGCTCGACGGCGGCATTCGGGGTCTGGCCTTATCCGAACGGCGCGGGCCGCTGCCGAAGCCGGGGGAGTGGACGAAGCTCTCGCTCACCGGTGCGGAGCTCGGCTTGAAGCCGGGCCAACGGATCACGCAGGTGACGTTGCAGGAAACCGGCGGCGTCGTGTATTGGGACGCGCTCTCGATCCGCGGCCTCGTCGAGCCGGCGAAAGACCCGCTCTCGTCGTTCTCGGTTTGGTGGAAGCAGGCCGGCGCGAAGCCGATTCCCGACGTACCGGGGGATTTAGCGGCGGTGCTTAAAGACGGGCCGGCGAAAGCGAAGGACCACAAGCCGGAAGCCGTCGCCAAGCTCCAAGAGTTCTACCTCACTTATGTGGCGCGCCCTGCGACCGACGATCTGACGGCGAAGCGCAAGGCTTGGCTCGCGGCCCGCGCGGCGCGCGAAGCGGCCGACGCGGCGATCGAAGGGACGATGGTGTTCGGCGACGTGCCGACGCCGCGCGAAGCCTTCGTCATGCTCCGCGGGCAGTACGACAAGCCGGGCGACAAGGTCGAGCCGGGCGTACCGGCCGTGCTGCCTGCCCTGAAGAAGCGTGAAGGCGCCGCACGCGCGAATCGACTCGACCTCGCACGGTGGCTCGTTTCGTCCGAGCACCCGCTGACGGCCCGCGTGCAAGCGAATCGCTTGTGGCAGCAAGTGTTCGGCGTGGGGTTGGTGAAGACGAGCGGCGACTTCGGTTCGCAAGGCGAACCGCCGCTGAACGCGCCGCTGCTGGATTGGTTAGCGCTTCGCTTGCAGAAGGGACCAAGCGGCACGAGCCAGACGCCGGAAGAGAGCAAGAATTCCCCTGGCGCCTGGCGCATGAAGGACTACATGCGGTTGCTTGTGACTTCGGCGGCGTTCCGGCAGGAGTCGCTTGCAACGCCCGAGGTGTTGGCGCGTGATCCGGAGAATCGCTTGCTTGCTCGCGGGCCGCGGATGCGGCTTGATGCCGAACAAATTCGCGACAACGTGCTGGCCGTGAGCGGCCTGATCAACTGGGACATGGGCGGGGCCGGCTTCCGCAGTTATCAGCCGCCGAATATCTGGGAGCCGGTCGGCTATGCCGACAGCAACACGCGCTACTATCTGCAAGACCACGGGCCGGCCTTGTATCGGCGGAGCATCTACGCGTTTTTGAAGCGGACCGCGCCGCCGCCGTTTATGTCGAACTTCGACGGCCCGAACCGCGAGCAAGCTTGCGCCCGCCGCGAACGAAGCAACACGCCGCTGCAGGCCCTGCAGCTCATGAACGACGTGCAACACTTTGAAGCCGCGCGAGCCCTAGCCGAACGAGCCCTCGCCGAAGCCGGCGGCTCGCGCGAAGAGCGCATCACTTGGCTCTACCGCACGGTGCTGGCAAGGCAACCGGACGCCGACGAATTGAAAATCGTCGCCGCCGCGCACGAGAAACAACTCGCCATGTATCAAGCCGATCCCAAATCGGCCAAGGCGGCGATCCACGTAGGTGAATCGACACCTAAAGCAAAGTCTCCAAGCGCGGAAACCGCCGCTTGGACGCTGACGGCGAACCTGATCCTCAACTTAGACGAAACGGTCAATCGAAATTGAACCCGCTCGCATCCAGAGAAGGGGGATAAGGGGATCGGAGGGGATATTGGGGATGAAGATTGGGATTCTGAATTTCGGATTTCCAATCTCGAATCTGCGAACGAGTCGATAGCGCAGCGAAAAGAATATAACGAGACTGAATACTAGAAACCCAAAACCAAAAACTCATCCCCCACATCCCCTCCGATCCCCTTATCTCCCTTCTCTGAATGCGAAACGGCGCGGCGGCAAGCGACGTAGGTGACTTATGGACCCAATGATTGAATTCTTGAATCAGCAAACGCGTCGGCAGTTTTTCGGCGATGTCGGGCTGCGGTTCGGCGGGGCGGCTTTGGCGATGCTCGGCGCATCGGCCCGCGGGGCTGCGCCGGCTTCCGCCGTGCCGGCCAAATTGCCTGCGGAGCGCGTGCAGCCGGGATTGGAGGGGTTGCCGCATTTCGCCGCGAAGGCGAAGTCGATCATCTATCTGCACATGAACGGCGGCCCGTCGCAGTTGGACACCTTCGACTACAAGCCGAAACTTCAAGACCACTTCGACAAAGACCTGCCCGACTCGATTCGGATGGGTCAGCGAATCACGACCATGACGAGCGGGCAGGCGCGGCTGCCGGTCGCGCCGTCGATGTTCAAGTTCGCGCAGCACGGCAAATGCGGCACGTGGGTGAGCGAGCTTTTGCCCCACACGGCCAAGCACATCGACGACTTGGCCGTCGTGAAGACGGTGCATACCAACGCGATCAATCACGATCCGGCCTGCACGTTCGTGATGACGGGGCGCGAAGTGCCCGGCTTCGCCAGTCTCGGTTCGTGGCTGAGCTACGGACTGGGAGCGGAGACGAACGACTTGCCGGCGTTCGTCGTGCTGACGCCGAATTGGAAATCGAAGGCCGCGGCGCAGGCCTTGTTTACGCGAATGTGGAGCAGCGGCTTTCTGCCGACGGCGCACACGGGCGTGGCGCTGCGGAGCGTCGGCGATCCGGTGCTTTACATTCAGAACCCGCCGGGGGTCGACGCGCGGCATCGCCGGACGATGCTCGACGCGCTCGGCGCGCTCAACGAACGAAGCAAAGCCAAGTTCGGCGACCCCGAGATCGACACGCGGATCAAGCAGTATGAGATGGCGTTTCGCATGCAGACGAGCGTGCCGGAGCTGACCGACCTTTCGACGGAAACGGCGGCGACGCTCGCGATGTACGGGCCCGACGTGACGAAGCCGGGTACGTTCGCGTCGAGCGCGCTGTTGGCCCGGCGCTTGGTGGAGCGGGGCGTGCGCGTGGTGCAGATTCTGCATCGCGGCTGGGATCAGCACGGCAACTTGCCGGGCGACCTGCGCTTGCAATGCGAAGACACCGACCAGCCGATCGGCGCGCTGCTCACCGACTTGAAGCAGAAGGGCCTGCTTGAGGAAACCCTTGTGGTGTGGGGCGGAGAGTTCGGCCGCACCGTGTACTCGCAAGGGACGCTGACCAAGACGAACTACGGCCGCGATCACCACCCCCGCAACTTCTGCATGTGGCTCGCGGGCGGCGGGATCAAGGGAGGCCAAGTGTACGGCGAGACCGACGACTTCAGCTACAACATTGTCGACAAGCCGACGCACGTGAACGACCTGAACGCGACGATTCTGCACTGCCTGGGCATCGACCACGAACGCTTCACCTATAAGTTCCAAGGACTCGACGCCCGACTGAGCGGCGTGGAAAAGCAGCAAGTGCTAAAAAAATTGTTAGTGTAAGCCGCTTCCGAGGCGTTGCTCGGCCGGAGAAAGGGGATCAGGGGATCGGAGGGGATCGGAGGGGATAGGAGGATGGGTGTCTGGAGTTATGTTTTCCATGTACGTCCTCCGGTTTGTTAGTCCCAGCGATATCTCCGTCTGAAGTCTGCTCCTCTCGCTCACACTTACTTTCTTATCCCCGACATCTCCTCCCCATCTCCTTATCTCCCTTCTCCGGACGAATGGTCGTGAATAGCGCTCGAAGGATCGTCGAAGACGTCGCATGTACCGTTTGCGGGTGCGTTTGCGACGACTTGCGCGCGGTGGTCGAGGGGGGTCGGATTACGGCGATGGAGTCGAACTGCGCGTTGCAGGCGGCCTGGTTCGCGAAGCACAACGTGCCGCCGCCGGCGGAGCCGATTCTCGTGCGCGGCCAAGCGGCGACGCTGGACGTGGCCGCGGCAGAGGCGGCGCGGATCTTGCGCGCGGCGAAGTTGCCGCTCGTCTACGGGTTGTCGCGGAGCAGCGTGCCGGGTCATCGGGCCGCGGTGCATTTGGCCGATACGATCGGCGCGGTCATCGATACGACGGCCTCGACCTGTCACGGCAATTCGATCATCGCCTTGCAGACGGTCGGGGAGTCGACTTGCTCGCTCGGCGAAGTGCGGAACCGGGCCGACTTGGTGATCTACTGGGGTGCGAACCCGGCGGTGAGCCATCCCCGGCACATGGAGCGCTACTCGCTCGAACCGCGGGGACAGTTCGTGCCGCAAGGTCGCGCCGGACGGAAGCTGATCGTGTTCGACATTCAAGAAACCAAGACGACCGAGCGGGCCGACCAATTCGTGCGGATTCGGCCGTCGAGCGATTTCGAAGTGCTCTGGGCGCTGCGGGCGCTGGTGAAAGGGGTCGAACTCGGCACGAGCGAGGTCGGCGGCGTGCCGATCGACGTACTAGGAGACTTGGCCGCGCAACTCAAAGCTTGTCGCTCGGGCGTGTTCTTCTTCGGCCGCGGCTTGTCGCTTGGGCGCAACGGGCATGCCGGCGTCGAGGCGCTGCTGCGGCTCACGACCGAACTGAATGACCATACGCGGTTCTACGCGCGGCGGATGCGGATCTACGGCGACGTGGCCGGGGCCGACAGCGTGCTGACGTGGCAGACCGGGTTTCCGTTTAGCGTGAGCCTCGCGGCCGGCTACCCGCGCTATAGCCCGGGGGAATACTCGGCCGATGAACTGCTTAGGCGGCGCGAAGTCGACGCCTGTTTGCTGGTCGGCAGCGCGGAGACGCAAACGCTTTCGCCCGAGGCGCGGGCCTATTTGAAGACGATTCCGACGATCGCGCTCGACTATCCGGGGGCCGATCGTTTGCTGCCGGCCGACGTGCAATTCACCACGGCCGTCTACGGCCTGCACCGCCGCGGCACGGCCTACCGGATGGACGAGGTGCCGATTCCGCTGCGGGCCGTGGCGCCCTCGCCTTTGGCGAGTGACGACGAGGTGTTGGAAGCGATCCGTGCGAAGGCGGCGACGTAGCCGCGGCTAGTCGTCGAGATAATCGAGATACCACTCGTCGTCTTCGTGCTCGTGGTCGTCGTCGTCCGAGTCGTCGTCGGAATGCTCGTCGTCGTGTTCGTCGTCGTGTTCGAGCGACGTCCTGTCGTGAACTTCGAGCACTTCCTCGGCGGCGTGGTAGCGGGCCAGCACGCCCCATTGCGGAACGAAGCCGCCGATGAAGATCAGAGCCATGAACGTGAGCATGGCCAAGCGCTCGCGCAGAACGATACCGAGAGCGATGCTCGATTGGTAACGCGTGCCGGTGAAGAGGAGGAAGTAGGCCCGCACGAGTGCGATGCCGTTGAGAGCGGCGGCGACGACGACGGCGAGGCCGACGGAGGGATAGGTCTGCACCGCGCCGTCGACCAAGAGTTCGGCGCCGATGAAGCCGATGGTGCCGGGGAAGCCGACGCTGGCGAGTCCGGTGAGCACGAAGCAGACCGCAAGCGACGGCGTGTGTTCGTAGAGCCCTTGATAGTCGACGAGCAGCAGCCGGCCGCGGCGGGCTTCCAGGGCGCGGAGCGTAAGGCCGAAGCCGCCGAGCGAGAGGCCGACGGAGAGCCAGACGCACAAAGCGCCGGTCATGCCGACCGGTTTGACCATCTCGAGCCCGACGAAGACGAGCGCCGAGTGGCTGAGCAGGATGTAGCAAAAGAAGCGACGAGCTTCGCGCTGCACGAGCGCCATGCCGGCGGCGTAGACGGCCGTGAACAGCGAGACCATGCCGAGGCTGCGGAGCACGGCGTCGGGAGCGTAGGGGAGGACGAGGCGAATCGCGCCGTAGGCCCCGACCATCGGCGTGACGAACAACAGCGCCGTGCCGAAGCTGGCGCGTTGGAAGAGGTCGATCATCCAAGTGTGAAAAGGAAACACGCCGCCGCGGATGAGCATGGCCGCTAGGAGCGCGATCGAGGCGACCCAGGGAGCGCGGCCGGCCGTTTGATCGGCCTGCACGCCGACCCAGCCGGCGACAAGCAGCACGGTGAAGAGCAGCATATGCAGGGCGTAGACGCGGCCGTTGGAGCCGCGAGCGCGGAGTTCGAAATAGGGCGGCGCCGCGCCGACGATCAGCAAGGCGATGATGAGCCAGGAGACGTTGGTGGCGAACGTGGCCAAAAGCACGGCTTCGGAAGCGAGCGTCGACGTAAACGACACGCGGTTGAGCTTCGTGCGGAGCGTGGCGACCGAAGTGAGAAAGTAGAGCAAGGCGCCCAGCGGCAGCAACGGGGCGCTGAGTTGGTCGATCGTGAAGAGTTCGCGGTTGGTCAGCCGCTGCATGAGATGCCAGCGATCGTGCGCTTCGAGCACGTATTCGCCCGACTTCAGCGCCGATTGCAGCCAGCCGTAGTCGAGCCAAGCGGCCACGGCCGCGAGGAACGTCAGGCCGGTCAGCGCGACCGAGCAGCGGAGGGCTCGTTGAGGGTCGCGCACGCGTGCGACAAGCGCCGACCCGACGAGCGGGATCACGACGGCGAGTTCGATAAACGGAAAATGCAGCTCGTTCATGCCAAGTCGTCAAGGGTGCCGGTCGAGACGGGGGCGGCGTCGTCGCGTTGCGGTTCGCCGGACAGCTTTTGCAGCCAGGAGCGCTCGACGCGATCGCAAGCGCGGAACACGAACAACACCGGCCGCACGAAGAGCGTCGCCAGCACGGTGTCGAGATAACCGCGTTCGAGCGCGAATCGATAGAACCAGGTGCGCGTGCCGGGCGGCAAGATGCGCTCGGCGAGCGTGGTTTCGTGCGGCAAATAGCGACCGAGCGCGTTCTCCAACAGCCGATAGTCGTGCAGCAGCGTGGGAGCGCGTACGAACTGCAGCGTGCGCAGGCAGGCGTGGCCGAGAATGTGGATTAGCGTGAGATAACGGAGGAATTGGCCCGCCGACTTGCTGTAGTGAATCGAGATCAGCGAGGCCGCGCCGATTTCGGCGACGATGATGCCGACTTGCGTGAGCGAAGCGAACGACAGCGCGCTTTTGATGTCGGTTTGCACGCGTCCGGCGAAGGCCGAGAACATCGACGAGACGAGCCCCAGAACGACGACGACCACGCTCAAGCCGGTGCTGAGTTCCAAGATGGGCGAGCAGCGGAGCAACAAGAACGCGCCGAGGTGGACCGAGAGCGCGCCGTAGAAAACTGCGCTCGACGGGGTCGGGCCTTCCATCGCGCGCGGCAGCCAGCCGGAGAAGGGGACGAGCGCCGATTTGCCGGCCGCGGCGATGAGCAGCAGCGAGCCGACCAGCACCGCTTGACCGTGCGAGAGCATGGCGACGCCTTCCGGCCAGGAGACGCTGCCGAGGAATTGATCGAAGTCGCCGCCGCCGCGCATATGGTGTAGAGCCACGGAGGCGAACAACAGCGCGGCGTCGGACACGCGATAGACGATCCAGACGCGGAGCCCGTTGGCGACCGGCGCTCGCCGTTCGTGATAGAACGCCACCAGCAGCGCGCTGGAGAGGCCGACAAGTTCCCAGCCGGCGAAGAGCGTCTCGATCGTGCCGGCCAGCGAGGTCACGATCATGCCGAGCATGAAGAGGGCGTAGAGCGCGAAGAACCGGTTGAAGCCGGCTTCGCGGTGCATGTATTTAATGCCGAACTGGCCGATCGTGCCGCAGAGCACGAACGTCAGGATCACGAACGGGACCGACAGGCGATCGAAGAGGAACTTGATGGCGAAGTGGTAGTGGAAATGGTGCGTCAGCGAATGGCTTTCGATGTTCACCCAGTTGCCGAGCCGGATCGCCTCATGCCGCCGATCGAGGCCGATCATCAGCAACAGCAAGACGACCGCCGCCGCAAGGCCGACGCCGACGGCGATGTGCACCAAACGGCCGATCGTGCGTTCGCGAAACGGCCGGCCGATCAGCGAGGTGAGTCCGAGCAGCAACACCAAGATGGTCGGCGCCGCGACGACCAGTTCGCCGAAAAACGTGATCAGCCCGCGCACAAACGCGCCGGTTTCCATGTCGGCGGCGTCGGCGAGGCGTTGAATGAGATAGTTCATGCGGCAATCAAGTCGTCGGGCGAATGCGAGTGACGGGCGGCGACGCAAACTACGGATCGATGACGGCGAACTCAAGGTGCTCGCGCCAGCCGCGATACCAATCGGTCGAACTCGGCGAGCGGGGCAATTCGTCGATCTCCGGCGTATACGGCTCGAAGCGGCCGTTGCGATAGACCTGGATTTGCGGCGAGTGCGGATCGATCACGGCGAGCTGGCTCCAGCCGTTGCGCAAGATTTTGCCGACGACCGGATTGCGCTCCATGATGCCGAGAATTCCCTCCGGCGTCGTCTCCAAAATGAAGAGACAGCGGAGCGGTTCGTGGATTTCCACGCCTTGCCAAGGAAGTCCGGTACGCAGATCGCTTGCCGCGCCGTCCATCACGCCCAACAGCGACGTCACGTTGTGCGGCAACTTGGTGCCGCTCCCCCAGCCGGGCGAATCGACGTAGGAGAAATAGTATTGCAGGTTGATCCCTTCGCACACCGGCACGGCGGCCGAGAGAATTCTCCCGAGAATCGTGCAGTCTTTGTCGTCCTGCGTCGGGTCGTAGGAGTTCATGAAGCAGCGGCGATCAAGATACAGCCCGCGGTTGCGGCTGCGCCGGCCGACGTAACACACGGCGTTCGTCGCGTTGCCGAACTCCGGTCGGGTTTGCGCCAGGTCTTCCGAGCGATTTTCGACGTGTCGTCGCGCCGCCGGGAACGAGATGTCGAGCGGCGCGGAATCGAAGCGGCGGCAGCGTTCATGGGCGTTGCGTTCGCAGACCCGCTCCAGCGTGCCGACGGCCGACTCGAAGTCGCGGCGGTGCGATTTCGGCAGCAAATCCAGGTCGAAGTAAGTGATCTTGTCGGCGCAAGTGTTGTGCAAGCCGCCGACGAACACCGTGGTGTCGGGAATCGCGAGACCGCGGTCGTGGAGAATCGTGCGCACGCGGCGATCATTGAGAAACGCGGCGAGGGCTCGGGCATTGGGGGCGCCGGCCGCGCCGGAGCAGGCTCCGCAGTCGTAGGCGGATTTGTGCGGATTGTTCAAGCAAAACGAACCATGGCCGAAGAAGAAGACGAGCCGCGCGAAGTTGTACGTCAGGCCGATGTCGCGGAGAAACCGCTCGGCGCGCTCGGCCATTTCCGGCACCGTGAAGCCGACGTGGTCGTCTTCCGGACCCGGCGGGTCTTGCACGCGCTCGAGCACCAAGCGCGTGACGACCGGCGGTTGCATGAACGCCCCGGCGCTGCGGCGAATGTGGGCCGTGAGCCGGGGAAACAAGACCCGGGCCACGAGCGGAATCGAGGCCAACACGCCGACGCCCGCGGTGAGGAGCGCGCCGCGGGCGATGCTGCGGCTGCCGACGTGAACCTGATGCGAGGCCGTGCCGAGCGCCTTGCGGGTGCGTGCCCGCCGCTTATGGCTCTCTTCCAGCGAATAGACGACTTCTTCTGTCACCCAGTGCTGCGGTTTGACGACGATCGGGCAGAGCGTCGAAAAGTGCGCGTCGGCCGCGCCGCGATAGTACATCGCCACGCCGTAGAAGCCCGGCGCGCCGAACGTCTCGGCGTCGGGCTCGATCTCCTCCAAGTGGCGGCGGAAGGATTCTTCGCGCGTGTCGATGCAGTAGACCGACTGGAATTTCGGCTCGGCCACGGTGCGCGGCGCGCTGCGGGTGTGGAGCGTGAACGCGTCGAGCACTTGGTTGCGAAAGCGGCGCTCGAAAGCGTGGTGGAAGATGCGGCGACGTTCCAGCCCCGGAAAGCTTTCGATTTCATCGATCAACTGCGCCCAATCGCGGCGAGAGAGTTGCAGGAGTTCGCGCGGGCTCCAGCCGCGGATTTGGGCGATCTGAAAGATCTGAAATGCCCGCTGCACGTCTTGCGAACCGTTGCGGCGATAAAGATTGGCCAGCGCCGCTTCGCGCAGCTCGATCAGCGGTCCGGTGAAGCCGAGCGCCGTCTTGGCGACGTAGCGCAGGGCCCAACGCTCGAGGATTAAACGAACCGCGAGAAACTCGACGAGGCTCCCTTGCGGCACGGGAATCGCCACGCGGTCGGCCCGCACTTCGTTTTGACGGATGAGCCCGGCCCAGCCGCGGAGCGCGATCAGCGAGGCGGCGATGAAGTCGTTCCACTCCGGTTCGCCGACGCCCAACTCATCGAGCGACGCCAAGATGGACTCGCGCGGGCCGATGTCTTCATGTTCGAGCCGGCGCAACTCGTCGGCGAGACCGGCTTGCCACGGTTCGGGCGGTCCTGCCGGCCGGCCGTGCACGACACAGAACGAACGAAAGAATCCTTGATTGCGATTCGGCAGGGCCCAATCGGCGAAGCCCTGATCGGTAAACGCTGCGCAGAACCGGATCAAAATCTCGTTGACGAGCAAATCGCTGTCGACGTTAGTCGCTTCGAGCAGGTAGTCGCGATGCCGCACGGCTTGAAACAGCGAGCGAGCCGGCGCGTGACCGACGACGCCGTCGCGGCAGATGCGCCACAAAGCCTGCAGCGTCGCCGCTTCCCAGCGCCCGGAGCCCCAACGCTCCATCGCGGCTTCGTCGTGCTTCTCGAACAAGTCGCGGAAAAGAAATCGCTCGGGCGTCTCGGAGTGCGGCGCACCGCCGTTTTGCTCTCGGGCGTGAGCCGAGCGCAAGTCGCGCATCACCCAATGCTTGGTTTCTTCGATGATGCGTTCGCGCGTTTCGGCGTCGACTTCCGGACGCATGCGGCTTAAGGCGTCCGTCTCGGCGACGAACCAGCGAAGTTCCTCCGCCGGACCGGTGCGTAGGGAGTGCTCCAACATCGCCAATCGCAGATCGAATCGCGACGTCCGACAACAGACGGGCGTCGCGGCTTGTTCGCCGAGATCGTCGGTCAGCACGGCCCGCAGGTCGGCATGACGGATCCGCCCGTGCGCCAGTTTTTCGCGATATTGCTCCTCGCCCAGATAGGGGCGAAACCCGAACAACTTCGCGCCGCGGCGCAGCCCTTCGTCGAACGGCAGATCTTCCAGCGCTTGCAGAGTGTTGAGGAACACGAACGCCGTGATCGGTCCTTGCGCCGGCAGGAGTTCGCCGGCGCGATCGATCGCGGCGTTGAGGCGGTCGATCAAAGGGGAGGGTTCCCCGGCGTCGGAAGAAGCCGTCGCAGCGTGCGTATGGAGTTGTGTCACGATGAATTCGGGCGACGTGGTGGGCCGGCGACGATCCGGCCGGCGGCGAGGCGGGTGTTCCAGTCCCCCTCATTGTAGAAGGGGAACGCGATTCCGGCCGACAAAAAAGCTTCCGCCGGACTCGCTTGCCGCCGCGATGGGTGGGTTCACAGGCCGCGTGGCAAACGGCCATGCTCCCAGACCGCGACGCTCTAAGGTTATTTACGTCGCTTGGTCCGGTGCCGCCAAGGCGGACGTATATTACAAGTCGTTTAGTTCGCGGCGGGCGACTGCGGCCGAGAGCGTCAATCGCGCTCTTTCGCGGACGCTTTCGGCGGTGTGAGCGGTTTGGCGACATAGCTCGGCCACTCGATCCGCGGCGCTTCATAGCCGGGGTCGTCAAACGTCGGCCAAACGGGCGTTTCCGCGCGGACCTCGTGAAAGGCGTCGATGAGTTGCTTGCGGAGCGTCGCCGCTCGGGCGGGCTCGGTGGCCGTGAGATCCCGCTGTTCAGCGGGATCGACGGCGAGATTGTAGATTTCGAAGCCGACCGGTTCCGCCTCCTGGAGTACGTGGTTTCCCTCGGCCGTAATCGACGCGCGTTGCCGCGGCTTGGCCAACGAAAGCCGCGCGACGACTTTCCAATCGCCGTCGCGCAGCGCCAGCGCGTGGTCGCCTGAGGCGTCGTTGAATTGCCAATAGAGCGGACGCCGACGGTGAAACGCTTGGCCGCCGAACAATGGCAAAAGACTCGTGCCGTCGAGCGTGCGGTCGTGCGGCGGGGCGACGCCGGCCGCGGCGCAAGCCGTGGGAAGGAAATCGACCCCACAGACAGGAACGTCGCTTACGGAGCCGGCCGCGACCCGACCGGGCCAACGCACCAGCCCGGGTACGCGAATCCCTCCTTCGGCGACGCTTCCTTTGTAGTCGCGCAAGCCTGCGGTCGAGCCGGCGTTGTGCCATTTCGTGCGAGCCGGGCCGTTGTCGCTCGTGAACCAGACAAGCGTTTCCGCGGCGAGGTTCAACTCTTCGAGCAGCGCCGCAAGCCGACCGAACGCATGATCCATCTGTGAGATATTGGCGAAGTAGGCCGTGCGGCTCGGATCGTCGGGGAAGTCGTAGATCGCTTCAAATTCGGGCGCCGAGCGAATCGGTTCGTGGGGCTCGTGAAACGCGACGTAGAGAAAGAACGGCTTTGTCGGATCGCGGTCGGTGCGAAGCCAGCGCTCGGCCTCGTCGACGACTAGCTGCGCAGCGTAGCCTGCGAGCGGGCCGACCGGGATATCGTTGCGGACGAAGTTGTACGGATTGCGATGGTTCGGCAGGCAATTGTTTTGAGTGCCGAAGGAATGACGGAAACCGTGATCGGCGGGCCGCGGCTGGCCGGGCAGATTGAACATGCCGTTGAGGTGCCACTTGCCGACGTGGCAAGTGTCGTAACCGAAGTCGCGAAGCAGCGCGGCGATCGTTTTTTCCGAGGAGCGCAGATGCATCGGCGAAAGGAAGGGAATCTGGTTGTGGATGCCGACTCGATACGGCGTGCGTCCGGTCATGAGCCCGGCTCGCGAAGGAGAGCAATTCGCGCCGGCCGAGTAGCAATGCGTGAACCGCAGGCCTTGGCGCGCGAAACGATCGAGGTGGGGCGTCTTGACGATCGAGTTGCCGTAACAGGCGAGATCGCCGTAGCCGAGGTCGTCGGCGAGCACGAGCACGATGTTCGGCGGCCGCGACGCTCGCGGCGGCTCCGCGCCAGAAGCGCGAATTGTCGATAATCCGTCGACGAACAACACGCCGACCGCGGCGAGGAGCCACGGCAGATGACGTTGTGAGTTCTCGATCAAGCGGCTGGATTGCATGATGGATTGCATTGGAAACGCGTGGCGGACGGCGAGGGGCTGCCGTCGCCCAATATCGGCCGTCGCCTCCGCTCGGTCAAATTCATGCGCAGGAGAGAACGCTCTATCAAATCGTGCGCCGCTTTCCCGCGCAGTTCGCCGCGGCGATAATCGCGTCGCTCGTATTCTCTCACCGGACGAGGCTCCCATGATTCGATTGTCGACGCTGTTCATCGTCGCGGCATCGTGCGCCGCCGTAGCGGCGCAAGCGCCGCGGCCGTCCGCCATGCCGACTCTCGACGAAGGATTGCTGGCGCGCTGGCCGCTCGATCGCGACGGCCGCGACGTGTCGGGCCATGAGCGCCATGCCCAACCGCACGGCGTCGAGTTTGCGGCCGATCGGCAGGCCGCGGCCGGAGCGTCGGCGCGCTTCCGCGGTCGAGATTCTTATCTCGAGGTTCCGGCCGCGTTGGTTCCTAAGTTCGGCACGGGCGACTTCAGTATCGCACTGCGAGTCGAGTCGCCGCGAGCGACGGACGACGTGCCGGGCGATTTGCTCAGCCGCTACGACCTCGAGCGCAAGCGCGGCTTTCAATTGTCGTTGAAGAGCAACGCCGGCGTGACGTTCAGCCAAGCCAATCATCGGCACCTACAGTTTGGTATCGACGACGATCGATCGACGGAGTGGAGCGACTGCGGCCGGCCGGGGGAAGCGCTGTTGGCATTCGCATTGACCGCGCACGACGGCGCGCTCTACGCCGGCACTTGCGAGCCGGGCAAAGCCGAGCGCGGACGCGTGTACCGCTACGCCGGCGGGAAGCGCTGGATCGATTGCGGCGCTCCCGATCTTGCGAACGCCGTGACCGCCTTGGCCGTGTTCGACGGCCGACTGTACGCCGGCACCGGCAAGTATCGCGTCGCCGGATCGGCGCTCGCGGAGTCGGAGAACCTGAATCTCGGCGGCAAGGTGTTTCGCTACGAAGAAGGCGCCAAGTGGACGGAGTGCGGGCAATTGTCCGGCGTCGAGGCCGTCGGCGGGTTGGTCGTGTTTCGCGGTCGGCTCTATGCGTCGTCGCTGTATAAGCCTGCCGGGTTCTTTCGCTACGAGGGCGACGGTCGGTGGTTCGATTGCGGCGTGCCCGACGGCAAGCGAGTCGAAGCGCTCGGCGTGTTCGACGGATTCTTGTACGCCACAAGCTACGACGGGGGGCAAGTCTATCGCTTCGACGGCGAGCGCTGGACCGACTGCGGCCGGCTCGGCGATAACACGCAAACGTATTCCTTCGCCGTGTATCGAGGAAAGCTGTTCGTCGGCACCTGGCCGAGCGGCCGTGTGTTTCGCTTCGAAGAACTCGGCCGCTGGACCGACGTCGGTCGGCTCGGCGAGGAGTTGGAAGTGATGGGGATGCTCGTTCACAACGGTCGACTAATCGCCGGCACGCTGCCGTTGGCCGAGGTGTACGAATACGACGGGGAAGCTTCGTGGCGACGATTGACGCAACTCGACACGACGCCCGACGTGAAGTATCGCCGCGCTTGGACGATGGCCGAACACGCCGGCCGGCTCTATTGCAGCACCCTCCCCTCCGGGCACGTCTACGCCTTCGAGGCCGGCAAAAGCGCGGCCTGGGAAAGTGAATTTCCCGAGGGCTCGCATCACGTGGCCGCGATCAAGCGCGGCGGAACGTTGACGCTCTACGTCGACGGTCGCGAAGCGGCTCGATCGACGGCGTTCGAAGCTGAGCGATTCGCACTCGACACCGACGGGCCGCTCCTGATCGGCCGCGGCATGAACGACGACTTTCGCGGACGCATGTCGGACGTTCGGCTCTACGGCCGCGCGCTATCGGAAGCAGAAGTGCGGAGCTTGGCCAAGGCGGAACAACCGGCGAAGTAAACGCCGGTCGGACTTGACGTCGGCCCGGCTCGTCCGAGGCAGCTTGATCGAATTTCGCTCAAAGAATTGCGATCACCGCTCTTCTAGGGAGCGTCTTCGGAGGCGCCGCCTGCGTAGGCGCGGTTTCGGGACGCTTAGCGGGCTCCAAGTCTGCGGGCCGCATGCCGATTCGGTACGGAACCTGCATTACTTTCCCGACAACGCATCATGCGATGCCATTTTGACTCTCGGGACTTCGCAAGCCGCTATGAGCACTTCTTCGTTCTGGAACGAATTCAATCGGGGGAAGACCAATGCCCGCGGCGCACGCGGCACTTGGGACAACCCGGAAGTCGTCACGCCGGCCGGCGATTGGGTTCGGCAGATTTCGCGCTGGGCGCGGTTGATGGATAGTCGGTATCAAGTTCCGGGTACCAACTTTCGCTTCGGGCTCGACCCGCTCATCGGGTTGATTCCGGGCGTCGGCAACTTGGCGACATCGGCCGTGTCGCTGGCGCTGATCGGCACGATGCTACGCCACGGCGCGAGCGGCAACGTTGCGGCGCGGATGGCGCTTAACGTCTTGATCGATGGGCTGATCGGCGCGATTCCCGTCGTCGGCAATGTGTTCGACTTCGTCTATCGGGCCAACGATCGCAACGTCGAATTGCTGCGCCGCCATTACGACGAAGGGGCGTATCAAGGTTCCGGCTGGGGCATCTTGGCCGCCGTCGGTGCGGTGCTGTTCGTGGTCGCCGGAGCCACAGTGTGGCTGGCGGCGAAGATCATCGGCGGATTGCTCGATTTGATCTTCTAGCGAAAGACCGCGACGTTCCGGAGATTTTCACAACGGATATCGCGGAGCTCTCGGAGGTCGGGCGGCGGTCCGGGGCGCATGGCGTACCGAAACCGCTCGCGACTTCTCCGGGACCTCCGTGATCTCCGTTGTCGTTTCCGAAAAACGCTTAGTGGTGATCGCTCTTTCCGGCCGGTTTGGCCGGGACGTGCGACTCTTTAGCGTGCGAGTCGCCATGATCGTCGTGGGCCGGGGCGTGGGCACCCGCCTTGCCGTGAGCGTCGCGCGGGGCGACCACGGTTTGCGGCGCGTCGTGGCCGTGGTCGTCGTCGCCGTGCCCGTGAACGTCGTTCTTTCGCTTGTCGTTCGTGTTGTAGTCGTCGACGTACTCGTTGAGCATGATGATATCGACGCGGGAGTTGCGTCGCCGCCAAAGCGGATCTTGCGCCGTGACTTGCGGCTCGAACGGTCCGGCTTGGCTGAGCCGGAAGCGGTCGTGGTCGATACCCGCCGCTTCCAGATTTTTCATCACGGCGATGCTCCGGTCGTAACACAACTTCCAGAGCTTCTCCGGGTCCGTCTCTTCGGCCGTTTGGCGAATGACGTGGGCCCGCAATTCGATTTTGGTTTTCTTTCCCATCAACAGGGGCAGGATGTCTTTGAGCCGATCTTTGGCCGCTTGGTCCAGCGCGATCGAGTTTTCATCGAACATCACATACGCGCCGACGCTGGTTCCCTTCGCCGTCTGGATCATGGCGAGCGACGGAGCGCGGCTGGCCCCCTTCTTCTTATCGCCTCCGCGCGAACGGGGAGCGCCTCCTTCCAGGAAGCCGCTGCCGCCGGGCGTGAGGCCGGATCCGTACGGGTCGCGGAAGTAGCCGGCGATCGCCTCCTTGACAGGCTTGTTTTGCGCGACGATCCACATCACGAGAAAAAAAGCCATCATCGCGGTCACGAAGTCCGCGTAGGCCACTTTCCACGCACCGCCCCCTTTACCGGCCATTTGTTAGATCCAGTCGTCAGTTGTCGGGCGCCGGGCGCCAGTTGGTGTGTTCGGTGTCTTAGCCGGCGCCTGACTCCCGGCGCCTCGCGCCTGTTCCTACGCCGCCGCTTCCTTGAAGATTGCGTCGAGTTCTTCGCGGTTCGGCCGGCAATCGGTGCCGACGCCGCGGCGCGCCATGTCGATCGCCACCTTCGGGTTGACGTCGTTCACGAACGCTTCGATGATCGCCTTCACCGTGCGGAAGAACATCATTTCTTGAGCGCCCAGCAGTTCCATGCGGCCGACCATGGGCCCGAAGAATCCGTATGACGCGAGAATTCCGAGGAACGTTCCGACGAGAGCCGCACCGACTTTGTGGCCGATTTCTTCGACCGGGCCGTCGATGGCGCCCATCGTGATGACGATGCCCAACACGGCGGCGACGATGCCGAAGCCCGGCAGCGCGTCGGTCGTTTTCGAGAGCACCGAGATCGGCGCGTGATGCTCTTCGTCGAGCACGCGGAGTTCGGCGTCCATCAGCGCAGGCAACTGGTCCGGCTTCGTGGTGCCTTCCACGACGGGCGTCAGCGCGCCGCAGATGAAGTCCATCAGGTGGTGGTTGCTCGAGAGCTTGTGATACTTGCTAAAGATGCTGCTTTTGTGCGGGTCGGCCAGATGCGATTCGAGCGACAGCAACCCTTCGCGCCGCGCGATCTGCATCAGTTCGTACATCATCTTGAAGAGCTCGCGGTAAGCGGCCTTGTCGTAGGGGGAGCCTTTGAGCGCCGCCATCACCCCTTTAAACAGGTCGCCGAGGATTTTCTTCGACGACATGATGACCATGGCTCCGCCGGCGGCGCCGCCGATCGTGAGAATTTCGGCCGGGTGGATCAACGCGCCGATGTGCCCGCCGGAAAGCAAAAAGCCGGCGATCACGCAACCGATGACGATGAGGCTTCCGCCGATGACGATCATGGAGCGAACCTTTGCGAACGAGAGTTTCCCGATGAAGCCGGTCGTCGCACGACTCCGGTCGCTTGCGCTCCCGGTTCGCCACGGACTCGACCGCTAGAGGAATCTAGGTCGCCGTTAAGCGAATTCCGCCGCCGTGCCCCAGGGAGCGATCATGCCTTGGGGTCGGGTTGCAATTGTTCCGCTTGTAGCGATTGTGCGGGCCCGGGCCGCGTTTCTTCTCGCCTGCGCCGCGTTTATACTGCCGCGAACTCCTATCTTGGCGAGGTGGCCGATGTTTCTCCGTCTGCTCAGTATTTCCGTCGTCATCGCTTGGGCCTCGTCTGCGGCGGCGGAGCCGCAACGGCCGAATATCGTTTGGATTATCGGCGAAAACCTCTGCCACGATCTTGGTTGCTACGGGGCGAAGCACGTCGCCACGCCGAATCTCGATCGGCTCGCGGCGGAGGGAGTGCGATACACCAACGTGTTCGCCACCGCGCCGGTCTGCTCGGCGAGCCGCTCGGCGTTTATGGTCGGCATGTACCAGACGACGACCGACACGCATCAGGCTCGCAGCCATCGCGACGACGGCTACCAGCTCCCCGGCGGCGCGCGGCCGATCACTTACCGACTCCGCGACGCCGGCTATCTGACGGGCAACGTCGTGAAGATCGGCGACGAGGTGGTCGGCACCGGCAAGGTCGACTTGAATTTCGACGTCGGGCCGAAGCTCTACGACACCGCGGAGTGGTCGCGGCTCATCGCGCAGCGGCCGTTCTTCGCACAAGTGAACACGCCGGAAGTCGAGATGGATATCTACGACCGGCAAACATGGCGGAAGCCGCGCGTGGAGTGGGTCGGCGAACGGGAGCACGAGCCGATCGCGAAGCCGGAAGACGTAACGCCGCCGCCTTACTACCCCGACCACAAAATCGTCCGCGAGGAATGGGCCCGGTTTCTCAACTCGGTGTCGGGAATCGATCGCCGCGTCGGCGCGATCTTGAGTGCGCTCGACCGCGACGACGCGGCCGACGACACGATCGTCGTGTTCTTCGGCGACAACGGCCGCTTGGAACCGCGCGGGATACACTGGTGCTACGACAGCGGGCTACGCGTACCGCTCATCATTCGCTATCCGAAGAACTTCCCGCCGCCCGCCGACGCTCGGCCCGGAACCGTGAGCGACCGGATGTTGAGCTTGCTCGACGTCACGGCGACGACGCTGGAGATGGCCGGCATCGCCAAGCCGGCCGGGATGCAGTCGCAGATATTCCTTGGTCCCAACGCTGAGTCGGCCCGCACCGTGGTCGTGAGCGCGCGCGATCGCATCGACGAAAGTGTGCAGCGCATTCGTACGGTTCGCGATCCGCGTTACCGCTACATTCGCAACTTCCTGCCGGAGCAAGGCTTCACGAGACTGAATCGCTACAAGGAAAAGTGCTTTCTCATCATGCCGCTGATGCGCGAGCTTAAGGCTCGCGGCGAGTTGCACGGCCCGCCGCTTGCGCTGCTGCAAGATCGGTTGCCGCCGGAGGAACTTTACGATCTCGAAACGGACCCGTACGAGATTCGCAATCTGGCGACTTCGAACGATCCGGTCCACCAGGCGGCGCTCGGCCGGTTGCGCGACGAGCTTGAGCGCTGGATGAAGAAGACGGGGGACCGCGGCTCGCTTCCGGAGCCGCAGGAGATCGTCGCCCCGTTCGAAAAGGAGATGCACGACTGGTTCGGCACGCCCGAGTGGTATCGCGCCGGCCGTTAGCTTCGTCCGTGCGTGGCGCCGTGGCCGGCGGCGGCGACGACGCCGAGCCGTTTGCTGCCCCGGGCCCGCACCACTTTACAGTCGGCGAAGCAGGGGGCGAGCGCTCGGCGTTCGACTCGCGCCAGCAGTCGCTCAAAGACGTTTCCCGGCTGAGCTTGCAAGCCGGATTGCGGTAGTTCGGCGTCGAACAGTCGCCCGTAGATGAAGAGCTTGCTCGGGTTGAAGATGTTGATCACCGCGGCGACGCCGACGGCCAGATAATCGAGCGTCCGATCGAGTTCCTCGCGGCAATCGATTCGTCCGGCTTGGACGTCGGCGAGCAACTCGTCGATGGTGATGATGCGGCCGAGTCGTTCACCGACGGCCGCAGCCAGCGCGGTATCGGTCGCCACGGTTTCCAAGCAGCCGCGGTTGCCGCAGCCGCACGGCTTGCCGTCGAGTTCCACGGTGACGTGTCCCAACTCGCCGGCCAAGCCGCTGTGGCCTTGCACGATGCGGCCTCCTTGCATCACGCCCAGCCCGAGGCCGGCGCTGATGTCGAGCATGGCGAAGTCGGCGGTGTCGCGCGCTTCGCCGTACACCTGCTCGGCCCAGCACAAGGCTTGGCATTCTTGCAGCACGATGCAATCGATCTGTAACCGGTCTTCGAGGTCTTGCCCGAGGTTGCGGCCGTCGAGTTGGTGCAGGTTGGGGGAGACGATGCTTCGCCCTTCGCGCCGATTGAGCAATCCGGGAACGCTAATGCCGACGCCGAGCACCGTGCCCTTGCGCCGGCCCATCAAAGCCCGCAACTCGCGGACGCACGCGGCCACCAAGTCGTCATATTTCGCGGGCGTGGCGAATGTGCGAACATCGGCGGCCTCATCGAATTGGCCGTCGAGACTTGCGGCCACCGCGTCGCAATGATCGGGACCGACGACCAGCCCCAGCACGCAGACCCCCGAGCGGGCCAGTCGGACGATCTTCCCGGGACGACCGACCGCGCGCTGCAAGGGTTCCTCTTCTTCGACGAGCTTGGCGTCGATCAGCGCGGCGACGACGCGCGTCACCGTGGGCCCGCTAATCCCGGTGTGGCGGCAAATCTCGGCCCGCGACGACGGCCCTCGGCTTTGCAGCGCGGAGAGCACGCTTCGTTCGTTGAGCTGTCGCAGGAGAGCCGGAACGACGCGGGACGGGGCGGGAGAATTCATGTTGATACTGAGGACGCCGGCCAAAGATTGTGGTTGCATTGTACCGAGCGGCGGAATTATATTCAAACCTTTAGAAAATAACTCGACGAGCTTCGAGTTCGGTTCCGCTCGCCGGTTTTCCGCAGCTTTGCTCCCGCCTCGCTCGCCCACGCCCGCCGTTTGCGTAAGGTGAAGGATATGTTCACCGTGTCTTTTGATTCTGTTTGGCAGTCGTACCGCTGCGTCCGGCGCCCTGCCTCCGTGTTGCCGGCCGCCGCGCTGTACGTCATTGCGTTCGTCGTCGCTTGCTTCGCGAAGACCGGTGCGCTCCTTGCCGCAGAGGTGCCTGCGGCAAAGCCGGCCGACGCAGCGCATGCCCAACGTCCGTCGATCACAGCCGAGCAACGGAAGTTCTTCGTCGAGAAAGTGCAGCCGATCTTGGTCGGCCGCTGCGTGAAGTGTCACGGCGGCGAAGACAAGGTAGCGAGCGAGTTCTACATCACGTCGCGCGCGGCGGTGCTCCGCGGCGGCGAGCTTGGGCCGGCCGTCGCGCTCGACGATCCCATGGCGAGCCAACTCCTCACGGCCGTACGTTATGAAGAGTTGGAGATGCCGCCGAGCGGTAAGCTGCCGGCCGCGGAGATCGCCGTGCTCGAGCGCTGGGTGCGCGACGGTCTGCCTTGGCCTCCCGAAATGGAAAAGGAACCGGCGCACGTCGTCGAGCGGAAGCCGGCCGGCGTGACCGAAGAAGATCGCAAGTATTGGGCTTATCAACCGATCGTCGAGCCCGCCGTGCCGGCGGCGAACGACTCGGCCTGGGTGCGCACGCCCGTCGATGCCTTCATCTTGAATAAGCTCGAAGCGGCCGGCATCGCGCCGACGACGTTCGCTACGCCGCGCTCGCTCATTCGTCGTGCGACGTACGACCTGACCGGGCTGCCGCCGTCGCCGGAAGAGGTCGCCGCTTTCGAGCGCGAGGTCGGCCGCGGCTTTGAGCTTGCGGCGTCGGCTGCGGAGAAAGCCGCGGCGGAGAAGGCCTACGTCGCCTTGATCGATCGCTTGCTCGCTTCGCCGCACTACGGCGAGAAATGGGGCCGGCATTGGCTCGACTTGGTTCGCTACGCCGAAACGCACGGCTACGAGCGCGATAGCGCGAAGCCGGCCGCCTGGCGCTATCGCGATTATGTCGTCTCTTCGTTCAACCAAGACAAGCCGTACGATCGGTTCTTGCGTGAGCAACTCGCCGGCGACCAACTGCCGCAGATCACGCCCGAGACGCTCGCGGCCACCGGCTACTATCGACTCGGCACCTGGGACGACGAACCGGCCGATCGCGACTTGGCGCGCTACGAAGTGCTCGACGGGGTCGTCTCGACCACGTCGAGCGTCGTGCTCGGCATGAGCGTCGGCTGCGCACGTTGCCACGACCACAAGAAAGATCCGATTGCGCAGCGCGATTACTACAAGCTCCTCGCCTGCTTCCGCGACATCACCGATATGAACAGCCAGAACTTGCGGCGGTTCGCCACGGAAGCCGAGCAAGCCGCCCATCGCAAGCTCGCCGCGGAAAAAGAGGCTCGCGAAGCAGGCTGGTACGGCGAACTGTATGCGATGCAGCGAAAGTTTTTGAATGAAGCCTCGGCGCACGGCGTCGTGACCGACGGCGTGCAGGGGGACGACTTAGCCGAGCTCCGCTACAAGCTCTATCGCGACACCTGGAAGACGCTCCCGAACTTCCGCGCGCTCAAGATCGAGGAAGAAGGGGCGGTGACCGGCCCGCCGCTGGTGTCGCTGGGCGTCGCTTCGCGGATGGAGGCGATCGGCTTGGTGTTTGAAGGGAAGCTGAAAGTGCCGCGCGCGGGGAGCTATAAGTTCGACGGCGTGGCGCGGGCCGGATTGCGGCTCCTCGTCGACGGCCGTACCGTGCTCGACGCCCCCGATAACGGCTTCCACGAAGTGACCAATTCCATCGAGCTGCCGGCCGGTTTTTTGTCGTTTCGCCTGGAGTATTTCAACGCGACGCAGCAGCCGAAGCTGAGCCTGGTCTGGAGCGGTCC
Source organism: Planctomycetaceae bacterium (assembly GCA_016793115.1). Classification (GTDB taxonomy): domain Bacteria; phylum Planctomycetota; class Planctomycetia; order Pirellulales; family PNKZ01; genus PNKZ01. The sequence continues at coordinate 42,810 of JAEUIN010000382.1, read as the reverse complement.
CGATTTCCGGTTGCGCCCGCTCTCGGCCGACCCGGCCACGAAATCTCCCGGCGAGAAGGATATCGAGTGGGCCTATACGACGAAGCCGCCCGGCAAAGGTTGGCAGCAGGAGAAGTTCGACGATTCCCGCTGGGAGCGCGGCCGCGGCGGGTTCGGCGTACGCGGCACGCCGGGCGCCAAAGTCGGCACCGTCTGGAAGACGAAGGACATCTATCTCCGGCGGCCGCTGGAACTCAAGGCGGTGCCGAAGCGTTTCACTTTCGATTTGCATCACGACGAAGACGTCGAAATCTTCTTAAATGGTAAGCGCGTCTTCGCCGAACAGGGACACCTGCGCGAGTACCGTCGGATTGGGCTGGGACCGGAAGCGACGAGTGCGCTTCACGTCGGTACGAACGTCATCGCCGTGCATTGCAGGCAAACCGGCGGCGGCCAGTTCGTCGACGTCCGTCCGACCGACGCCACGCAAACGCTTGACGACGTGATCCGCCAACATGGCACGACGGTGCTCGGCAAGGCCGAAAGCGAACGCTATCTCGATGTGCTCACGAAGCTGACGGAAAGCCGAGCCGCGCCGCTGCCGCCGCCCGGCACCGACATCATGGCCGTGGAAACGCGCACGCCGCCGCCGACGCATGTGCTGCTGCGCGGACTGCCGCAGGCCGAAGGCGATCTCGTCACGGCCGGCGTGCCCGACGTGCTCGTACCGGCGGGCTATCAACTGCCGCTGAGCGCCCCCGGCGATGCGAAGGGGACGCCGGCCCCCAGTGCGCGCGTCGCGCTCGTCGACTGGCTCGTCGCCGCCGACAACCCGGCCACGGCCCGCGTGCTGGCGAATCGGCTCTGGCAATATCACTTCGGCCGCGGACTCGTCGGCTCGGCGAACGATTTCGGCAAGCTCGGCGAAATGCCGACGCACCCCGAACTGCTTGATTGGCTGGCGGCGGACTTGGTGCGCGGCGAGTGGCGGCTGAAACGCATGCATCGGCTCTTGATGACGTCGAGCACGTATCGGTTGTCGAGCACGGCGACCGAGGCGGGCCTCGCCCGAGACCCCGGCAATCATCTGCGGTGGCGGTTCGACATGCGTCGCCTAGCGGCCGAAGAAGTGCGCGATTCGATCCTGGCCGCGACCGGCTCGCTCGACTTGCGACTCGGCGGGCCGAGCGTCTATCCGCCGATTCCGCAAGAGGTGTTGGCAGGGCAATCGCGACCGGGGCTCGGTTGGCCGACGTCGAAGGGCCCCGACGCGAATCGCCGCAGCCTCTATGTGCATGTGAAGCGGTCGCTGCAATTACCGATTATGGCCGTATTCGATCAGGCCGATACCGACTCCAGTTGTGCCGCGCGCTACACGACGACCGTGCCGACGCAAGCGCTCGGGATGCTCAACGGCGAGTTCATCCACGAGCAAGCCGCGGCCTTGGCCGTGCGACTCGAGAAAGAGCATCCCGGCGATCGCCCGGCCCAGGTTCGCCGCGCGACGGAGCTCACGACTCAGCGAACGCCGACGAGCGCCGAACTCGCGGCCGATGTGAAGTTTCTGGAAGCGACCCAAAAAGAAGACCAGCTCAGCTATGCCGAAGCATTGGAGCTCTATTGCTTAATGGCGCTGAACACGAACGAGTTGTTCTACTTGGATTGAGTTTTTAGAGGCGAAGTTCACCACGGAGAGCGCGGAGGGGGATCGCAACGCGGATGAACGCAAATCAAAATCTGGGACGGCGAGTTTGAGACTCTCAACCGCTCGATTTTCCCTGTTGGAATTCATCTGTGATGATCTGCGTCCATCTGTGGTTCTCGTTTCTCCGCGGTGAAAACAAGTCCGGAGCGAAAGCATGAGCGCGAATCAATTTTGTCGACGCACGCGGCGTGAGTTTTTGTGGCAGACCGGCGGCGGGTTCGGCGCGGCGGCGCTGACCGGCTTGCTCGCGCGCGACGGCTTCTTCGCCTCCCCCGCCAGCGCGGCCGATGCTGCGGTGCACGCCAAGCCGGGCGCGGCGGCGTTCGTCAACCCGATGGCGCCGAAGCCGCCGATGTTGCCGGCCAAAGCCAAGAGCGTGATTTTTCTGTTCATGTACGGCGGGCCGAGCCACGTCGACACGTTCGACTACAAACCGAAGCTCTACCCGCTCGACGGCAAAACGATTCCGATCAAGACGTTCGGCCGCGGCGGCAAGCGCAACGAAGGGCGCGTCGTCGGCCCGAAATGGGATTTCAAGCAATACGGCGAGTGCGGCAAACGCGTTAGCGACTTATTCCCCAACGTCGCCAAGCACGTGGACAAGCTCGCGTTTCTGCATTCGATGTACGCCGAATCACCGATCCACGGCTCGGCGATGCTAATGATGAACTCCGGTCGCATTTTGAGCGGCCACCCGAGCCTCGGCACGTGGATTACCTACGGTCTCGGCAGCGAGAACGAAAACCTGCCGGGCTACGTCGTGATGCTCGATAAGACCGGCGGACCGATCTCGGGGCCGAAGAATTGGTCGAGCGGCTATATGCCCGCCGCGTTTCAAGGGACGGTCGTCCGCGCGAGCGGCACGCCGATCCACGATCTCGATCTTCCCGAAAGTATGACGCGCGCAGCGCAGCGGCGGATGCTCGATCGGCTCCGCGCGAAAAACCAAGAGCATCAGGCGCAGCACGCGGACAATACGGAACTGGCGGCCCGCATCGCGAGCTATGAACTCGCCTGCAAGATGCAGCAGCACGCGCCCGAAGCGTTCGACTTGACCGGCGAAACTGCGGAAACTCACAAGCTCTACGGTCTCGACGACAAGAAGACCGAGGATTTCGGCCGCAAGTGCTTGCTGGCTCGGCGAATGGTCGAGCGCGGCGTGCGGTTCATTCAGGTCTACTCCGGCGGCGCGCACAACGACGACAATTGGGACGCTCATACCGACATCGTCGCCAACCACACCAAGCACGCGGGCAACACCGACAAGCCGATCGCCGGACTGCTCGAAGACCTCTCGCGGCGCGGCTTACTCGACGAAACGATCGTCGTCTGGGGTGGCGAGTTCGGCCGACAGCCGACGGCCGAATATGCCAAGGGGACCGGCCGCGATCACAACGCCTACGGCTTTACGATGTGGCTCGCCGGCGGCGGCATCAAGGGAGGCGTGAGCGTCGGTGAGACGGATGAACTCGGCGGCGCGGCCGTGAGCGATCGCTTCCACGTGAAGCACTTGCACGCTACGATTCTGCAACAGATGGGGCTCGACCCGAACAAGCTGGCGTACTTCTACAACGGGCTCGATCAAAAGCTCGTCGGCGTCGAAGGAGCCGAGCCGATTCGGCAGATCATCGCGTAACGGAACCGATTTGGCTCCGTGTTCTTCGTGTCTCCGTGGTGAGTTAGAATCGCCGCGGTGGCGTCAATTCGTCGGCGGATAGGGGATACGCGATGCGTGCGATACTGGTTTGGGGCTTACTGGTTGCGGCTTGGACTTTCACCGGTTGCGCCCGCGCCGACGAGGTCGCGCGCTCCACATGGCAGGGGTTGGAGCGGCTCGATTTCGTCGTCGACGGTCGTAAAGCCTTGTTGATCGTTCCGCCGAAGGCCGACGTCGGCAAGCCGTGGATCTGGCGCACCGAGTTCTTCGGGCATGAGCCGCAGGCCGACGTTGCGCTGACCGCGAAAGGTTTTCACATCGCCTACGTCGACGTGACGAATCTTTACGGTGCGCCAAAGGCGCTCGACGCGATGGACAAGTTTTACGATCACGTCACACGCGAGTACGGCCTAATGCCGAAGGTCGCTTTGGAAGGTTTTTCGCGCGGTGGGCTCTTTTCCTTGAACTGGGCGGCGCGGCATCCGGACCGTGTCGCCTGCATCTACAACGATGCACCGGTCTGCGATTTCAAGAGTTGGCCACTTGGGCGCGGCAGCGGTAAAGGCTCGCCGAAAGATTGGCAACGCTGTCTCGAAGCCTACGGCTTCACCGAAGACGAGGCGCTCGCGTACAAGCTTAACCCGGTCGATAATCTCGCTCCGCTCGCGGCGGCAAAGATCCCGCTGCTGCACGTCTGCGGCGACGCCGACGACGTCGTGCCGTTCGCGGAGAATACGAAACTCGTCGAGGAGCGCTACCAGGCGCTCGGTGGGCCGATCACGGTTATCGTGAAGCCGGGCGTCGGCCATCACCCACATAGCCTCAAAGACCCGCAGCCGATCGTCGACTTCGTCTACAAGCACACCGCCGCGCTCGACAAGTGATGCGGCATTAAGGTGTTGCTGTGAATGGATTTAGTAGTCATTTGGGAATTGCTTCGCAACTGCGATAAAAATTGTATACAGTATGCAAATCCACTTGCCGCCCTCTTCGCCTCCCGCCTGCGAGTCTCGCTATGATCAAGCTCGAAGCCTTTTCGTTGGCTGATCGAGTCGTGCAGCAGCTTTTGGAGGAGTTGCTGGCCGGACGTCTGGCACCGGGGACACGGCTGCGGGAAATCGAATTGGCCGATCGGCTCGGCGTGAGTCGCACGCCCATTCGCGAAGCCCTCGGACGCTTGGGTCGCGACGGACTCGTCGAACTGCTGCCGAATCGTGGGGCGATCGTCCGCGATCTCGGCGGCGACGAACTACGCCACATCTATCAACTGCGCGAAGCGCTCGAAGGATTGGCTGCGGAGCTGGCGTGCGAACGTATGACGCCGGCCGATTTCGCGCGGCTCGATCAACTCGTCGCGGCCGCCGCGCCCGCCGCGCCGCAATTTCGAGAAGCTTGCTTGGAGCTTGATCGCGAGTTGCATCGGCTGATCGCGTTGCGTTCGGGCAATCCGGTCTTGGCCGTCGAGATTCGCCGCTTTCACGATCTTGTGCAACTCATGCGCAATCGCGTCGACGACGGCGCCGGAGCGCTCACGCACGCGCTCGGCGAGCACCGTGCGATCATCGAAGCTTTGCGCGGCGGTGACGCCGCAAAGGCCCGCGCCGCCATGACGCATCATATTCGTTTGAGCAGCGCCGTCGCCGTGCGGCACGCGATCGAAGTGCGCGCCGCGGCGGCGGAAGAAGCGGCGAAGTCGGCGGCGTCCGGCAAAGCGCGCGGTGCCGTCAGAGCGCTGCTGCTCTTGGGCGCTTGGCTGATCGGTTCGCAACACGACGTCGGCGCCGCCGAGACGACGGGTGCGAAGCCGGCCGGCGCTCACAAGATCGACTTTGTCGCCGAGATTCAACCGCTGTTGTCGTCGCGGTGCGTGTCATGTCATGGCCCGGAAGAGCAGGCCGGCGAATTGCGCTGGGACCGCCGCGCCGACGCGCTCAAAGGAGGGGCACAGGGACCGGCGATCGTGCCCGGCAAGAGCGCCGAGAGCTTAGCCGTACGGTTGATCGCCGGCGGCGACGACGACGGCGTGATGCCGCCCGAAGGGGAACGGCTTTCGCGCGACGAAATCGCCTTATTCAAAGCCTGGATCGATCAAGGGGCCGTTTGGCCGGCCGGCGTGGAAGTGCCGCTCGACGGCGTCGCCGAAGCGGAACAGAGAGCCCATTGGTCGTTCCAGCCGCTCGTGCGGCCCGCGGTGCCGGATGTCGGCGACGTCACCGGCCGGCCGACGCCGACCGCTCGCCGGGAAACTGCGGCGTCGCCGATCAACCCGATCGACGCGTTTATTCGCGCGAAGCTCTTGGAGAAGGGGCTGCGCCCATCGCCCGAAGCCGAACCGGCGGTGCTCGTGCGCCGATTGAAGTTCGATCTGCTCGGGCTGCCGCCGACGCCGGAAGAAACGGCGAATGCCCGCGCGAGCGACTACGCGGCGCTGGTTGAAAAGTACCTCGCTTCACCGCACTTCGGCGAGCGCTGGGCGCGACACTGGCTCGACGTCGTCCGCTTCGCCGAGTCGAACGGGTTTGAAACCAATCGGCCGCGCGCAAACGCTTGGCCCTACCGCGACTACGTGATTCAAGCGTTCAACGACGACAAGCCGTACGATCGGTTCGTGATGGAGCAACTAGCGGGCGATCAATTGGGAGTCGACGCCGCGACCGGGTTTCTCGTCGCCGGCGCGGTCGACGTCGTCAAAAGCAAAGAACCGGTGCTCACGGCCAATCAGCGGGCCGACGAGCTGCACGACATGGTGAGCGCCGCCGGCAGCGCGTTCATGGGGCTGACCGTGGGCTGTGCGCGGTGCCATAACCATAAGTTCGATCCGGTCAGCCAGACGGATTACTACGCGATGAAAGCCGTGTTCGCCGGAGTGAAGCACGGCGAGCGGGCTTGGCGAATCGGGGACGCCGCCGAGCGAGAGCAAAAAGCGAAGCGACTTGCCGAGGAGCTCACGAAAGTCGAGCGCGACTTGGCGAAGTTCGGATCGCTGTTGCGTCCGGCCGTGAGCCGGTTCGCGAATGAAGAACGGTTTGCACCGGTCGAAACGATCGCGTTGCGATTCACGGTGCTCGCCGTGAACAACGGATCGGAGCCATGTTTAGACGAGTTGGAAGTTTTTACGAGCGAGGCGCAGCCGCGCAACGTGGCCCTGGCGAGTTTCGGCACGACGGCCAAGGCCTCCGGATCGTATCCGCGCAGCGAAAAACACAAGCTCGAGCATGTGAACGACGGGCAGTACGGTAACTCGCGAAGTTGGATCTCGAGCAAAAAGGGAGAAGGAGCGATGACGCTCCTTTTTCCTCGACCGATGACGATCGACCGCGTGGTGTGGAGCCGCGATCGCGCGGCCGACGGGCGCTACACCGATCGCATTCCGTCGCAATACGTGATCGAAGTGCAGACGTCGCCCGGCGTGTGGAAGGGAGTGGCAAGCGGCGACGATCGCTTGCCGTACGGCGTCGCGCAGCCGAAGTCGACCGTGCGCGAACGGCCGAATCTGTCCGCGGCCGACAAGGCGGAACTCGCCGCTCTGAATGCGCGGCGCGGTGAGTTGCAGCGACTCCTCGCCGAGGCGAAGGCGATGCCCATGGTCTACGCCGGTCGATTTGAGAACCCCGAGCCGACATTTCGTTTTCACCGCGGCGATCCGATGCAATCGCGCGAGCCGATCGCGCCCGGCGGGCTCGCGAAGTTCGGCGCGACGTGGACCGTCGCGGCCGACGCGCCGGAGTACGAACGTCGCTTGGCGTTGGCGCGCTGGATCGTCGATCCAAAGAATCCGCTGACGGCGCGAGTGATCGTGAATCGGCTGTGGCAGCATCATTTCGGCCGCGGCCTCGTCGACACGCCGAGCGACTTCGGACTGAACGGCGCACGGACGACCCACCCGGAGTTGCTCGATTGGCTGGCCGCGGAATTGATCGATCACGCTTGGAGCCTGAAGCATGTGCATCGCCTGATCGTTACTAGCGAGACATATAAACAGAAGGCGGAGGTGGGAAGCGGGAAGGCGGCTTATTCTACTCCTCGTTCCGATTTCCAAGTTTCGTCCTTGGCGATCGACGCCGACAATCAATATCTCTGGCGCTACTCGCCGCGCCGGCTGGAAGCCGAACCGCTGCGCGATGCGATCTTGTTCGTATCCGGCAATCTTGATTTGCGTCGCGGCGGGCCGGGCTTCGATCTCTTTGAGCCCAACGACAACTACGTGAAGGTTTACCAGTCGCGGCAGGAGTTCGGGCCCGATGCGTGGCGGCGGATGATCTACCAAGCGAAGCCGCGAATGCAACTCGACGACGTGTTCGGTGCGTTCGATTGTCCCGACGCCGGCCAAACGGCGCCGAAGCGGTCGCGCTCGACGACGCCGCTACAAGCTTTGAACTTGCTGAATAGTCCGTTCCTAATGCAGCAGGCAAGCCTATTGGCCGAGCGCGTGGAGCGCGAGGCCGGCAAGGCGACGGACGCGCAAATCGCTCAAGCGTTTCGTCTTACCCTCGGCCGCGCGCCGGAGCGCGAAGAGTTTGAGGAAGCCGCGACGCTTGTTAAGCGGCATGGCTTGTCGGCGCTCTGCCGTGCGCTGCTGAACAGCAACGAGTTTTTGTACGTATTTTGATCTTTGCTTTAAGGTTCGCGATGGAAACTCCGTCCCGCCGTCTGTTCCTGGGCCAAGCCGCAAGCGGGCTGACGGGCGTCGCGTTGGCGTCGCTGTTCGCCGACGAGTCGCGAGCCGCGAAGGTGCCGCCGATTCGTCCGGTCGTCAAGCCGGAAGCGCCGCTCGCGCCGCGGCCGCCGCACTTCGCCCCCAAAGCGAAGCAGGTGCTCGTCATTTTCTGTTCGGGCGCGATCAGTCATGTCGACACGTTCGACTACAAGCCGGCGCTCGTGAAATACGACGGCAAACCAATGCCGGGCAATGACAACCTAGTGACGTTCCAAGGCGAGAACGGCAATTTGGTCGCCCCGATTTGGAAGTTTCGTCCGCGCGGGAAATCGGGCAAGCTGACGAGCGACTTGCTGCCGAAGATCGGCGAGCATGCCGACGATATTTGCTTTTGGCACGGAATGACGGCGAAGAGCAATACGCACGGGCCCGCGGAAAATCAGATGTCGACAGGGTTCACGCTCGACGGTTTTCCCGGCATGGGGGCATGGGTGACGTATGCGCTCGGCACGGAGTGCGCCGACCTGCCGGCGTTTGTGGCGATTCCGGATCCGCGCGGGGTGCCGCAGGTCGGGCCGAATCATTGGAACTCGGCGTTCCTGCCGGCGGTGTTTCAGGGCACGGCGTTCAACGCCGACAAACCGATCGCGAATCTCACTCGGCCGAAAGCACTCTCGGTCGACGCCGATTTGGCGACGCGCCGATTCCTCAAGGCTTTGAACGAACGGCATCTTGCGACGCGACCGCAGGAGAGCGAACTGGCGGCACGGATAGCCGCGTATGAACTCGCCGGGCGGATGCAACTTGAAGCGGCTGAAGTCGCGGATTTCTCCCAGGAATCGGCGGCGACCCGGACGCTCTACGGGCTCGATGACCGGAACGCGAACAAGGCCGGCTTCGCGCGCAATTGTTTACTCGCGCGCCGGTTGCTTGAGCGCGGCGTGCGGTTTGTGCAGTTGTTCAACGGTTCGTACGCAATGGGCGAAGGCGTGGGCAACTGGGATGGGCATAAAAAGATCGCCGATCAGTATCCCGGCCATGCCGAGATTCTCGACCAGCCGTGTGCAGCGCTGCTTACCGACTTGAAACGCCGCGGCTTGTTGAACGACACGCTCGTCGTGTGGGTGACCGAGTTCGGCCGGATGCCGACGTTTCAGAAAGGCGCCAACGGCCGCGACCATAATCCCTCGGGATTCACGGCTTGGATGACGGGGGCCGGGGTGAAGCCCGGCTTCAGCTACGGCGCGACTGACGAGTTCGGCTACCGCGCGGTGGAGAACGTGACCACGATCTACGATCTGCATGCGACGATCTTGCATCTCGTCGGGCTCGATCATCAGCGACTGAGCGTATACCACAACGGCATCGAGCGCCGCTTGACCGACGTACATGGACGCGTGGTGCGCGAGGTATTGAGCTAAGTGCCCTGCAGGGAACGCTGCAGAGGACGATCCCCTAAGCTGCATGGATACCGCACTCGGAACGCCGCGGAGGGCGTTCCCTACAGCGCTGGTTGTAAGAGCTTGTGCAAGAGTTCGAGACTATCCACCAAACGCGGCCCCGAGCGGTTGAATAAAGCGTTGCCGTCGACGCAGTGAACGCGACCGCTTCGCACAGCGTTCAAATCTTGCCAGCCGGGAAGTTCTTTCAACGACTCCGCTTCGCGCTCCGTACGTATCTGGTCGAAGCCGCACGGCATGACGACGATCACGTCCGGGTCGGCCGAGCGAACGTCGTCCCACGGGGTATAGGTGCTGTGCTTGCCGGGCTCGGCCCAGATTTGCCGGCCGCCGGCCAAATGAATCAGTTCCGGGTTCCAATTGCCGGCGATCATCAGCGGGTCGATCCATTCGATGCAGGCGACGAGTGGACGCTCGGCGGCGGAGAGCGTCGCGGTTCGATTCGCGACGGCGGCGATACGGGCTGCAAGGCTTGCGGCGTAGCGTTCGCCGGCCTCGGCCCGGCCGACTTCGGCGGCGACGCGGCGTATGTCGGACAGGATGTCGCCTAGGCTCATCGGATTCAGGGCGATGAGCTTTGTGTGCCTTAAACTCGGTTCGCCGGCGACGGCGGTCGCGACGTCGTCGTAGCGCACGGCGCAGACGTCGCATTGCGCCTGCGTGACGATGACGTCAGGCCGCAGTTCTGCTAAGAGGTCGATATCGACTTCGTAGAGCGGCTTGCCGGCCGCGACAAGTTCCTTGACTTGCCGATCGATCAGCGCGCTCGGCGCGTCGGCGGCGATGTTTGTGAAGGAAGCTTTCGGGCGCAGCGCGGCTTGCGACGGATGGTCGCACTCATGGCTCACGGCGACGATTTCGTCGTCGAGCCCGATGCCGAAGAGCATCTCGGTGGCGCTGCTGATGAGAGAGGCGATACGCATGGGGAGTATTGTCGACGCCGCAAACGGAAATACCAGCCCCAAGCGCAAGCGAGGCGACTTCGACGTCGCCGGCGTATCCCGCGACGGATTTCGTTTATTCGCTTACGCGCGCTCGGGGCTGGTAATTCACCTTCCGTGCGCCGCATAATGGGCGGCGTCACACGCACACATCGGAGCGCGAGTCATGCGGATGTTTTTGGCGGGGCAGTGGAGTGACGCCGTGAAGTCGATCGAGGTTCACAACCCTTACGACAAATCGGTCGTCGATACGGTTCCCTCGGCGACGGCCGACGACGTCGAGCGGGCGCTTGCGGGCGCCGCGGCCGGGGCGAAGGTGATGGCCGCCTTGCCAGGCTACAAGCGCTACCAGATTCTGCTCAAGGCGGCGCAGCTTATGGAAGAGCGGGCCGCAGATCTCGGTCGCACGATCAGTCAGGAAGAAGGGAAGACGCTCGCCGAAGGTAAAGGCGAAGTCATGCGGGCGAAGGAAACGATGGAGTTGTCGGCCGAAGAGGCGAAGCGCATCGAAGGGGAGGTGCTGCCGCTCGACGGCTCATCCGGCGGGGCGGGAAAGTTCGGCTTCACGTTGCGCGTGCCCTGCGGCGTGGTCGCGGCGATTACGCCGTTCAACTTCCCGCTCAACTTGGTGACGCATAAGGTCGGGCCGGCGCTGGCGGCGGGCAATGCCGTGATCGTCAAGCCGGCCGGCGATACGCCTCTCTCCGCCCTACGTTTGGTCGAAATCTTGCTCGAAGCGGGCCTGCCTCCGGAAGGGATCGCTTGCATTACCGGACCCGGCAAGGTGGTCGGCGAGGCGCTCGTGCGCGACGCGCGTGTGCGCAAGGTGAGCTTTACGGGGAGCCGCGACGTCGGCGAACACCTCTGTTCGATCGCGGGCATCAAGCGCGTGACGATGGAACTCGGTTCGAACAGCCCGCTGGTCGTGCTGCCCGATGCGGACTTGCAGAAAGTTGCCGATGCGGCCGTCGCGACAGGCTACGGTAACGCGGGCCAAGTCTGCATTTCCACCCAGCGCGTGATCGCACTTGGGAAGCAATACGACGACCTGTTGGACTTGCTTACGCCGAAAGTTAAGGCGCTGCGCGTCGGCGATCAACTCGACCCGCAAACGCAGATGGGGCCGATGGTGCGCGAGGCCGATGCGGTGCGCGTTGAGGAGTGGATCAACGAAGCGAAGGCCGGCGGAGCACGCGTATTGTGCGGCGGGACCCGCCGAGGCGCGGTGGTCGAGCCGGCGGTCGTGGCCGACGTGAAACCGGAGATGAAGTTAAGCTGTGAGGAGCTGTTCGGTCCGGCGGTCGCCGTGACGCGGGTCGGCTCCATTGACGAAGCGATCGCGCTGGCGAATTCCACTCGCTACGGACTGAGCGCCGCAGTGTTTACGCAAAACATCGATCACGCGTTGAAGTTCGCCCGCCAAGTCGAAAGCGGCAACATTCACATCAACTGGGGCACCGCGTGGCGCGCCGACTTGATGCCGTACGGTGGATTAAAAGATTCCGGCCTCGGCAAAGAGGGGCCGAAGTACGCCGTGGAAGAGATGACGGAGACGAAGACCGTGGTGGTGCACGGCTGATGGGCAGGCGCTAGTTGCCGGTTACTAGTAGCTAGTTGAGCACTCTTCCGCCAACTAGCTACCAGCGACTAGCTGCTTTGCTACCGAAACAAAGCCGCTTCAGCCGCGAGGCCGGGGCCGAAGCCGATGGCGACGCAGGGCATCTTTGCGCCGCGCGCTCGCAGGCGCTGCAAAATGAAGAGCACCGTGGGCGACGACATATTGCCGCATTCGGAGAGCACTTCGCGCGAGGTTTCGGTAAGAGCTTTGTCGAGCCCGAGCGCTTCTTCAACGGCGGTGACTACGCGCGGTCCGCCCGGGTGCACGGCCCAGGAACCGATTTGGTCGATGGTCAGGCCTTGCTCGGCCAGCCACGACTCGAACCAGGGGCGCAAGTTCGCGCAAATCAGATCCGGCACACGCGGCGAAAGGTACATGTCGAACCCGTTGTCGCCGATGTTCCACGACATCGCGTCTTCAGAATCGGGAAAGTAGCAGGAGCCGGTCGCGGCGATCTTCAGCCCGTCGTCGCTCTTGGCGGCGCTCTGGTGCGTGACGACGAGAGCTGCCGAGCCGTCGGCGAATACGGCATTGCCCACCGCGCGGTTCGGGTCCCACTGCATGGCGTAGTGCGGGCTGCAGAGTTCCACGGCGCACAGCAGGACGCGGTTTTTCGGATCGGCCGCGGCGATGGCCTGCGCCGTGCGCAGGCCGTTGATCGCACCGTGGCAACCCATGAAGCCGACGAACACGCGGCCGACGGTGAGCGGCAGACCGAGGCCGTTGATGAGCGCCAGATCGAGACCTGGCGCGAAGAATCCGGTGCAGCTTACGGTGACGAGGTGCGTGATTTCTTTGGCGTCGATGCCGGCTTCGGCGAGCGCCAAGGTCGACGAGCGGACGGCGAGTCCGGGCGCGGTGGCGCGGTAGATTTCCATCCGGGCAGCGGTGCCTGGGCCGAGGTTGACCGGAGCGGCTTTCTCGGCCGTCGCTACGGTCGTCGTTTCGCCGTCGATTTGAGCCTCGGCGTCGTCAGGAGCGATCGCTCCGGCCTGCATGCCGACGGCCGACGGCAAGTTCAGCCATTCGAGCGCGGTTTGGTGAGGCACGCAGGTGGCGCGTTGCTTGACGCCGGTTTTTCGATAGAGAATGCGCAAGAGCCGCTTTTCCACTTCGTCGCGGCAGATCGTTTCTTGGGCGAGGGTAATCGCCTCCTCTTGCGACATGATGAAGTCGGGTTGCGCCGTGCCGAGTCCCAGAATCGCCGCCGCGTTGGAACCGCTGGTCATAAGTTCAGAATCCTCTGACACATAGAATGGAACGAGTGCACCGCACCCCTCGAGCGGTTGCGGCACACAGGCGGCCGCGCACATGAACTGCAAACAATGGTAGCTGAGCGCGCCGTTTGCCCATAGACGTTAATCTGGCCGGTTGGCGCAAGTTGCCGGCTGATCTTCACCCAATTCTCGCAGGCTCGAGCTTCGGGACGAGGCTTGTTTAGGAAGATTTGCGGGAAAACGCCGCCATGATCGCGCTGTTGTCAGCCTCCGCGTAGCCAAGTTCGGAAGCGCGCTCTAAGAGGCTCGCATGCAACTGAGAGAGCGGTGTTTCCGCACCGCAGGCCGCGGCCGCGGCCAAGATCAGGCGGACATCTTTCAAGTGTTGTCGAACGGTCGCTTGCGGCGTGAAGTCGCGGGCGAGCATCTTCGCACCCTTGGTCGTCATCACGGCGCTCGCCGCGGGCGATTGCTTCAACACTTCGAGGATGCGGGACGCGTCGAGCCCCAACGCCTCCGCCAAGACGAGCCCTTCGGCCAATACGGCGCGATGCAGGCCGAGCAGCAAATTGTGGACGAGCTTCCAGCGAGCTGCGTCGCCTGTGTTGCCGGCATGGTGCACCGCGACGGCGAACGCCTCGAGCACCGGTCGGCACTTAGCGACTACGGCGTCGTCGCCGGAGACGAACACGAGCACTTCGCCGCGACGAACTTGCACGCTCGAACCGGCGACTTCCGCTTCGACGAACGCGACTCCCAGCGGCGTAAGCAATCCCGCCAGTGCGATCATTTGCTCCGCCGCCGCCGTGGTCGTGTCGACGATGATCTGCCCGCGATGGAGTTGCGGCGCAAGTTCGCGGACCACGAGGGCGGAGATGTCGCCGGTGGGCAGACTTAACAACACCAGTTCACACTTGGCGGCGACTTCGGCGGCGGAGTTGACTACGACCACTCCGTCGTTGAGCGCGACGTCTCGTCGCGACTCGTTTGCATCATAGCCTACGACCGAAAAGCCACGCTCGACGAGTCGCGCTGCGATCGCGCCGCCCAGCAACCCGAGCCCGACGATTCCTACATTGCCGATTCCTGACGCCGTCGGCGACGAGTCGATCGTGGGCATAGTGGTCGCTCGATGTTCTAGGCCGGCCGCGAAAAGTCGTTGCGTGCGGGCACGGCATCGCCGATAACGGCGGTCTGATGTGGCCGCTGAAGTTATGGTCGCGCTCCGCCGGGTCGTTCGCAAGAGGTTTCTATGCGATTGTCGCTCGCCGCTTGTCTCGTCGCTCATCTTGTCGCGGCGGGCTCGAGCGCCGCTAGGGCCGATTATCGCACCGGCGGGCCTCGCAATTCGCATGTCATTCTCTATCAAGACAAACCGATCGCAGAGTTTGTGTTCGACGATGCGGTCGTCAAGCGACCATATCTGAAAGGCGTGAGGACACCAAGCGGCATTCCTGTCACTCGGAATCATCCGCCAAATCCGGGTGAAGACGCCGTCGATCATGACACGATGCACCCGGGCATCTGGTTGGCGTTCGGCAGTTTGAACGGCGAAGACTTTTGGCGCAACAAGGGAACGATCCGTTGCGACGGCCACCGATCGGTGGTCGAACCGGGCTACTTCGAGGCTTTTGAAGCCGACTTTACCATGTTGCGCGCCGACGGACGCCCGCTGGCGAAGCACACACTGCTGCTGAAAGTACGCTACGACGGATCTTTAGTTCGTCGTACGTTTCTCTACGAGTTTGAGTCGACGATTTGCAGCGAAACGGACGAGCTGGTGTTCGGCGATCAGGAGGAAATGGGACTCGGGGTACGGATGGCGACGCCGCTTGTCGAGAAAGAAGGCGGGACCGTAAAGTCCGCCGACGGACGCGTCGGCGCAAAGAAAATCTGGGGGACCGTCGATCAGTGGGTGGAATACTCGGGAGTCGCCCAAAACGCACAAGTCGGCATTCGCGTTACCCCCGACAAGTCGAATGTGCGCACGGCGTGGTGGCACACTCGCGACTACGGCTTGTTCGTCGCCAATCCGTTCGGTAAGCGCTCGTTGCCCGCAGGCGCGGCGGATTTTTGCTTGCCGAAAGGGGAGCCGTTGGAACTGAAGTTCACCATCGAAGTCTTCGAGAATCGTTGACGTATGTCGCTCGCCGCCTCGACCGCCGCATCGGAACTACCGCCTCCGGCATTGTCACCTGCCGAGCGACGCGTGGTGTTGGCGGCGGCGTTTCTCTGCTGGCTCGGCGCCGGCGTGCAAATGGGGCTCGTGCAATTGAGCTCACGTCCGGCGTTAGTCGCTATGTTTCAACGGGCCGATGGGGCGACAGAGGGCGACGCTTACGCCGCGGACGAGAAACGCGTCGGCGACGGCTTCGCGCGGCAATTGGCGGCTTTGCAATTCGGCGCCGCAGTGGGCGGCGTCTTGTTCGGCCGCCGCGCCGATCGTCGCGGCCGATCGCATGCGATGGGCCTAAGCGTGCTTTGTTATTCGTTGTGCGCGGGAGCGGCATTCTTCGCGCAATCGCCTACGCAACTCCTATTCACGCGTTTCCTTACCGGATTGGGCATCGGTGGGGCGTGGCCGACGGCGGTAGCGTTGGCCGGTGAGGCCTGGCCGAACGCTGCCAAGCCGAAAGTGGCCGGCGTGATCGGCGTGGCTGCGAACTTAGGCATCTTGCTGGTGGCCCACATCGCGAGCGAGTTCGCCATTACGACGTCGACTTGGCGCGTCGCGGTCCTGTTTGGGGCGGGTCCGGCATTGCTGGGGATACTCGTGTTTGCGCTGTTGCCCGAGTCGCCGAGTTGGTTGGCGACTCGTACCTCGAAGTCGGCCGCGGCGAAGAGCGCCGCCCCGGTTCGAGAGTTGTTTCGGCCTGCATTGTTGCGCAACACGCTGATCGGCATCGCGTTGGCGACCGTGCCGCTCTTGGGAGCGTGGGGGTCGAGCAAGTGGATGTTTCCCTGGGCCGACAAAGTCGCACACAACCAAGCTGAGACGCAAGCCGTGTGGGCTTACGGCGCGGTGATCGCCAGCGCACTCGGAGGCTGGATCGCCGATTTGTGCGGTCGGCGGATCACTTACTTCACGGTCAGCCTCGCCTCGCTTGTGATCAATTTGTGCGTCTATCAGTTCTTACAACCGGGTGATCCCCTGTTTCTGCCGGCGGTGTTCTTCGTCGGCCTTTCGGGAACGCTCTTCTTTGGGTGGCTGCCGCTCTATTTGCCGGAACTGTTTCCGACGGCGGTTCGCGCAACAGGAATCGGCCTCACTTACAATTCAGGGCGAATTGCGACGGCGTTCGGAATTCTCGGCGCAGGCTTGCTGATGCAGACGTTCGACGGCAAATATGAATTGGTCGGCACGACGACGTCGTGCGTGTACGCGCTGGGAATGATCGTGATTCTGTTCGCTCCCGCGGCGGGGAAGAAATAGGCGGAGCGATTAATTCGTTACGCTGAGCAACCAGAAGCACTGCTCCGCTCATCGCTCGCGTTCTTCATTCCTCGCGCTCCTTCCGGTGGAGCTCAGCGTGTTCGGCGGCGTCGTGCGGGCGGTTGTCGTAGCCGCGTTCTGCGGTGAGCTCCATTCGGTCGACGAACTTCACGTTGGCGCATTCGTCGATTTCGTGAGTATGACAGGCGGCGAAATCAGGAATGAAGAAACGGAACGGTCCGCCGGCTTTCGGCGACAGCGGCTCGCCGTTTTGACGATAGATGACGACGGCCCGCTCTCGCACGGCGTCGAGCGGAATGCTGGCGTGAAAGTCATCGGTCGACGCGTGGAGCGAGAGCCAGCGTGCCGTAGGTTTCACTCCGACGGCGTCGAGCACGGCCGCGAGCCGTACTGCTTGACCGCTGCGCTTGGGATCGAGAGTCGCCACATCGGTGATTTGGGCCGCGACGGGCAGCTGGGCCAAGTCGATCGCGGCGAGTTCGCAGGGGCAAGCGATTTCGCCGGTGATGGTGAGCGTGTCGGGCATGGCGCGGCGTGACTTCTTAACCCGTGAAGCGCGAATCTTCGGGCTTTCCGAGATGGTTGTCGGCGACGTCGAAGCCGGCGGCTTGCAGATCGTCTTTCCAGACATCGATCGCGTTCATAATGCGCTCGCGGGCCAAATCGCGTTGCACGTTCATAGCATTCTTTTGGATCGCGATCACGGGCCAGAAAAAGGGGATAATCGACAGACAGCCTTGCAGCTTGCCGAAGCCTGCGAACGTTTTCTCTAGTGCGCGAAACTCACTGATTGCGTTGCGGATATAGAGAAGTTTCGCTTTGCGCATCTCATCCGCGGAAAGACCGCCGAGCGAGCCCGCAAATAATTGCAGCTTCTCCGGCGACAGGCTCTCGAGCGGTTGGCGACCGTCCATAGGAGGCAGTATACGCGATGCCCAACGGTTGGTCAGCGCGCCTGCCGGTTATGAGCGAACTAACCCCTTGCGATGCAACCGCCAAGCAATCATGCCGCAGAGCCCGAAGCCGATCGCGTTGATCGTGCCGTGTAAAGCCCGCATATGCTCGATGTCGAGTCCCGGAATAAGTATGAAGTGGCGGAGCCCGAAGAGTGCGGCAAAACCCATCCCGGCCATGAGCGACGCGGCGGAAATCGTCCATAGGGCGCGGACATATTTGGGAGCCGCCGCGCGGTTGGCCACGACCAAATGAGCGAAGGCGACGACAAAGCCCGCCGTCGCCATGAAGCAGGCCGAAAATGCTTCCAGCGCGGGATGGAGTTTCCAGTGCGACGCCGTAATTCCCATCGCCGTCAGAGGCACGCCGACGAGCACGCCGAGACAGGCCGCCTTGGCGAGCGGAACGGGGCCGAGTTCGCGCGCGGCCCAGCCGGCGGCCAACAAAAGTAAGAACCCGGCGTAGTGAAAGTGGATTCCGGTGAGCAGGCAGATGACGGAATTGAAGCCCCAGGCGTCGATGCCGGCGCGCTCGGCCGTGAGCCATAAGCCGCCGACGGCTAAGAGAATGCAGCCGACGTCGATCGTCACGGTCGACACGTCGCGATACTCGCGCTTCACGAGGCCGATCACGCCGCACCAAGCGACGATGAGCGTGAGCGCGAGCCAAGGCAAGACAAGGGCTGCCGTACTCGGCATCGGCGGCAGCAAATAGGAACCGATCAGAACGACGCCCGCGGAAAGCTCGAACCGTTCAACGAGCGCCCAAAACGGCGCGGCGGCCGCCGGCGCGGACTTTTGCAGAATCACGACAGTGAGCGGAATGAGCGACAGCGGCGCCAAGAGCAGCAAGGCTTCGCCCCAGCCGGAGCTCAACGGCCGCGGCTGTTGAAAGGCGACGAAGATCAAACAGAACACCGCACCGACCCACGCGCGTAGAACGTCGAGGGCTGGGCCGCTGAGCGGCATCAAGACCGGACGGGTCACCGTCGCGGTTTCACTGCCGCCGAAACTCGACTGATCCAATGTTCCGCCCGGAGCCGGCGACGCAGTCTGCGGGGAGGCAATGGTGCTCATTGTCGATGGTTCTCCCGGTTCGTTCGTCATTGTATTGATCTTGGCGGGAGCCGTAGAAATCGAAAGGAAACTCATTAGGCGGGATTTCGCCGCCACCGCGCGGGCCCACCTCCGCCGCACGACTCGTTCCAAGCGACTCTCGACCGAAAGCGAGTCTGCATAAGTCGTGCCAAGGGATGAGCCGGCAGCGCGACTCCGTGCCGCAGTCGCGCCGTCGCCGTGACTTCGTACTAAACGGCACCGTGGGCAGTCTGTTCGACTGACGAACGTTTTCCGCCGGATTCGACATGTTCGGCCGTCGTTCCGTAGACCACGACCGGACGGAGTGTCGTCGCCGCCGTACTGTTCGTCAACATACACGATCCGCGCCGCGATTCACCACCATACGCCGACACACCCGTGCGGCGATGCCGACCGTGCGTCCGGGTGTCACCTAATCGCTCGGCCGTGCCGCGACGACATCATTCGCGGCGAAACATACGCCCTCCGTGCAGGCCATCGAGGGCGACGGCGGTCCGACGGCGGACTTCATGGAAGCCGAGACGCGAGGACGAGTTCGGTCAATCTGTGAGTTTGGCCTTAGCGAGGGCCGCGACGCAATTGCAGACGATGGCGCAGAAAGGAGCTCCATACGATCAACAGGGCGGCGGCTGTGAGGAACGCCAGACCCAGCAGCGTCCAATCGAACGACTTCGCAGCTTCAGTAACAATCGGATTAACGAGCGTTTCTCCGGCGACCTGAGCGAGATCGCGGGTGCCGTCGATAAACGGTTGCGGATCGGCGAGGAAAGCGGTGAGCACCGAGCCGACGGCCAATGCACCTTTGTGGTCCCAAACGAACTTCATGCCGCGATCGCCGTAGCGCGCGACGACATCGAGCAACTTGGGATCGCGAACGATCGCGGCGGTCGCCGGATCGGCCGCCATCATCGCCAAACGTCGCCCTTCTTGCGGTCCTACGGCGCGGAGCGCTTTTGCGCCCGCGGCGCCCATTTCCGTGATCAGCGGCTCGGCGACCTCCTTGTGTTTAACGATCGCTTCGACGGCGTCGTCGCCGTATTTCGCGGCCAACTCCAGGTTTTTCGGGCGTTTAGCGACGTACTCTAAGCCGTCGTCGCCGAAACGTGCCATTGCCCGCACGGCCTCGGCGCCGCGAGGGCCGGCTTCATCGACCGCGCGCAAGGCGCGGGGACCGACGTTCTTCATCGCCACCAGCGCGTCGTCGCCGTGCTTGGTCGCGAGTTGCTCCACTTTACGCGTGAGTAGATCGGTTCCTTCCTCAGCCGCTTCGCGGGAGAACTTCTTCGTCACATATTCGACCGTCTCGCGCAGGGCCGTGGTCGTCACGGCAGCTTGAATCGGAACGACCAAAGTCGCCGCCGTCACGAACGATACGACGAGCGACCGTACTAGCTCAACTTGCCTGTTCATAGTTTTTCGTCCTCACCGATCGCACCGACCTTCTTCGTCGTGGCGAAAACTCGTGTCCGCAGTCTCGGTTTAACTACCGTATTTCTCTTCCGCTTCCTTCGCCGCCGCGGCGCGCTCCTCGGCGCTGCGTGAGTCGAGCGACGGACCCGGCGAACCGGCGCCCGACGGCTTTGATTCGCCGCTGCACCCGAGGGAGATCGCCGCCGCCATAAAAACTGCGGTGAGAGACACTCGCGTCCTTAGTAAATTGCCGCTTGGCATCATCGAGTCATCCCCCTCACTCTGACAATCCCGAATCGATCGTAATTTTCACTGATTTCGCGCCGTTTCGGTTTCGGAGAACGGCCGACTACGCTCCGACCGCAGGTTCGAGCACGAACCGCCGCAAGGTCGCTCGCCTCAAACGGGCGCGCTCGTCGTGAAGTCTGAGCAATTCGCGACGCAGTCCGAGGTTGCCGCTTCCTTCAATCGAATCGGCCGCCCGACGACAGGCGGCGCGAACACTGTCGTCCGGGTCGTTGGTTTGCATTCGCCGCAGTTTTTCGTAGGCCGCGAGCGCCTCGGGGTTGCCGTCGACAAGCAACGAGCGGATCTGATTCAAGGCCGCTTGCACCTTTTCTGTGACGGCATCGACCGGGTCGTAGCCGGCCAAGCTGATGATTTGGGAGATGGCGACGTCGACCACTACTGCCGCCGCAAGCCCCAAGCCGAATGTGGCCCAACTGGAAGCCGCGCCGGTACCGAGCACTCCGGCCGAGAGCCCCAGTCGAGTCGCCACGGCCGAAGCGATGCGGACCGCGACGACGGCGGCCACCTCGCCGGCGACGAACGAAGTCACCTCGCGCGACATGCTGACGCGGAAATCGGCCGCGGTCGCCGCGGCGGTCTCTTTAAGTAAGCGCGCGAACTCCGCGCGAAACGCTTCGTCGCTCACGAGCGCCTTAGGCAAACCGGCCGCCGCGAATTGTTCGTCGCTCAGATCGGCTCGCACGTCAACGAGGAGTTTGCCTTCGAAACCTTGCACGCGACTGACGTAGCCGCCGATCGCTTGCTCAAGCGTTTGTTTCAAATCGTCGATGCGAAAGAGGTAGGTCTCGAATTTCTCGTTGAGGTACCGCGCGTGAGCGTCGGCCTCGGCCGTCGGCAGCGTGCTTTTGGCATACGCCCATTTGCCGCCTAGCGACAACACCGCCTCGGCGAACGGTCGGACTCCGGCTTGCCGCGCGTGGAAGAAGTCGTCGACGCCTGCGAGTTGTTCGTCGAGCGCGGCCCGCGAAGCGCGGTCGGCTTCGTCGAGCCGAGGTTCAATCAGCGCCCAAGCTTCGGCGCGCAGCGCGGCCTTCTCGATCGGCGAGAGTTGCGGAGGGGGCGCGACGACGACGGCCGGCGGTTCTTGAGCCGGCGGAGCCGGGGAGTCGTGCAGCATGTAGAACCGAGCGATCCACGCGCCGACGGCGACGGCGAAAATCGTCGCCGTCGCCCAAACGGCTTGCGTGCCGCTGAGCCCGGTGGGGCGATCGGAGTTGTCGGCGACTTCGCTATGCATGGCACTTGGATTCTATCACAACCGCCGACCGGCTACGGACGGCGGGAATCGGTGAGGGGGGGCTCACCGCCCGTCCTAACAAAACAGCGAGGCCCTCGGTTTGGTTGCCGAGGGCCTCGCGCTGCGTCACATTTGCCGAAACCGAAGCCTCGATTCGAGCGGTTCCCCGGTTCCGGGATAGTTTAGCGTCCGCCCTTTGTGGCTTGCATGGCCAGCTTGCCGAACGCGGCGATCAGACCTTCTTCGATCTCAAGCCGCACGCGTTCGCCGTTTTTGATGAACGAGGCGGTGAGATTGATGTGGTCTTTCTTTTCTCCCTTCAAGAGTTCCGCGGCCAACGGCAACAGCGGTTGTTCGTCGCCCGATTGGTCGGCGGCCACCTTCATGATCGGTCCGAACTTCAGTTGAGCCTGCATCATCGGCAGCTTCGCGCCGCCTCCCTTTTTGGAAAGAACTTCCGCGGCGGCGGCCACCGGATCCTCGCCGATTGATAGTACGACGACTTCTTTGCCGAAACCAAGCGCGGCCGTCGGTTCGTCGGTGCCGAAGAATTTTTCCAGGTCTTCCGTATCGTCGTCCTCGTCGACCGGCAGAGCGAATGTATGGAACGTCACGCCGGCCTTCTCGTCGGCGTCGAATTCAAATTCCGGCGCGTCTTCGCTCTTATCTGCGGCGACTTTGGCGATCTCGCGGAACAGCTTGTCGAGTTTCTTGGCATCGACGACGTGCGCCGCGACCACGACCGAAAAAGGGCCTTCGCCGGTGACGACGGCGCCGCCGTTGATTTGGCCGGCTTCGATCGTCGCTTTTACGACGTCGATCGCCGTGTTGGCCCACTTCGTCACCGCCTTTTGTTCCTCTTCTTCGTCGATCTCTTCCTTGATTTTTTCTTCGATGCTCGCGCGCGCCTGGTCGATCAACGCCGCGACTTGTTCCGCGTCGCTCTCCAACACCGGAGCGTTGAGATGCAGATTGAAGACGCGGGCGGCGTCGGCGAGGCCGGGAAGCTTCGAGGTCGGAGCCGCGGCGGCCGAAGCGTTGACTTGCTTGGCCATGTCGCTGCCGTCTTTCATCACGGCCTCGACGTCGAGATAGGCGCTGCGAGTTTTGTCGCTGATCGCCAGTCCGACGGTGTAGCTTTCGAGTTCCTTAAGAGCCTTGGAAACCTGCTCAAGATAGGTTTCGACGAACTCCTGCTGAATTTTCGCCGCCTCCGGATTCTCTTCCGCCGCCCGGCGCATGGCTTGTTCGGCCCCGGCTTTCATTTGACCGAGCGCCATGTCGAGCAGGGGCTCCGGCACATTGGCGATGTTGATTTTCACCGCGACGTCGTACGACTCGGGGAGATCGCCCAAGAGCGCCGCCGGATCTTTCGGCAAATCGGCGAGAAACTCCTTTTTCGGCGTGACGAACGCCCAGCCGCCGCTCACCTTTAAGTAAAGCGGCGGACCGTTCTTGAGCGAGATTTTCGAGACGCTCTTTTCGTCTTCATCTTCCTCGACATCGGTGATCACCGTGTCTTGGAACACGTCAAGGAGCTTTTCGACGTCGCTTACCGGGAGAAAAACGTAGCCGGAAGGCGACGATTCTTCGTTGAGCAACAACGCGCCGCCGAGCGGTTTATCTTTCGACAAACCGGCCAAGCCTTGGAAGCGCGTGACCATGCCGATGAGGCCTTCGATCCCTTGCTTCAACTCGGGTGCGCCCGCGATGTCGCCGATCAGTCCGACGTCGTTCAACAACGTGTCGTAACCGGCGATCGATACGACCGCGACCGGTTTCAATTCGGCCGCGCTCACGGGAGCGGCAGGCCGCACGGCCGACGCGACGACCAGCGCCGCGCAAGCCAACACCATCGAAAACCTCTTCACGAGTGACTCTCCTTCACAAAGGGTAAACGGCCCGGCCCGCGACGTTGTACCCGTCGTCCGGCGCGTAAGTTTCGGAAACCCGTCGATGGCTTCGGACGGGAACTAGGCTCTGTAGGGAACTTGTTCCGAAGTGCGGAACAGCCGGTTGTTGTACGCCATTCGCGCAGCGGCATCCACAGCGGCTTGAGAAAATTGCGCGGCGTTAATATCGCCGTACCGAGCGCGCAACATAACTAGACGAGAGAAGTGCGTGCGCGGAAAGCGCCGACTTACCGTTCGCGGAACGTGATCCGACCTTTAGTCAGATCGTACGGCGAGAGTTCGACCTTGACCTTATCGCCGGGCACGATGCGGATGAAATTCTTCCGCATTCTTCCGGCGACATGCGCGATGAGTTCATGGCCGCCTTCGATCTTGACCCGAAAGCGCGTATTGGCGAGCGCCTGCGTTACGACGCCTTCGACTTCGATCGATTCTTCTTTTTCAGCCATGCCGGATCGCGAACTCCTAAAAGAGGGTAAGCCGGTATTCTAGCGAAACGAGCTAACAGCCGGCAAGTCTGCGGCACGACTCGTGTTCCAATCGCCGAATTCCGCGCCCGACACCGCAGGCGAGTAACTCACGGTCCGGTGCACGATAGGCACAACGGAGTAGCCGAGGAACTTAGAGAGACGCAAAACAATTCTCCTCCGGAAAGCCCAGGTTCTCTTTATTGACAAGAAATTAGCCTTGGCGACGGTCAGCCGACTAGCCGGCCGCCAAATGCCAGAGGCGGCCGAGGATGATCGTCGTCGAGGCGAGGATCACCAAAGCGAACCAGCGGCGGAGGCTTCGTCCGCTCAGTTTGGTCGAAACGACCGAGCCGAGGCTCGCGCCAACCGTGCCGCCCAAGAGCAGCCAACAGACGAGCGGCAAGTCGACGTTGCCGCGATAAGCGTGCAGGCCCGTGCTAAAAATGCCGGCGAGGAACGACGAGACCAGCGTCACGGCGACGGCGCGATGGGTGCCGATGCCGAACAGAAACACTAAGGCCGGTACGAGCAACAGCGCGCCCCCCATGCCGAAGCCGCCGTTGAGGAATCCGACGAAGACCCCGAGCACGGTGATCCACACCGGCGATGCCGGTCGGCCTTCCGTTTCGGCAAGTCGCACCAACGGCGGCAGCGGCACGCGCTCGAGCCAGCCGCGGCGATGCGTGTCGTACTCGTCGGCGTTGTAATGCGCTTCAAGCGCCACGACCGCAGCTAACACAAACATAATCGCCAAGTAGCAGACAAGCTGCGCCGTTTCCATGAGCGGCAGTGTGCGGCCGCCCACGTTGAGTACGGTCGTCGAGTGCTTCGTCCACTCCAAGAAGCCGACTCCAAGTTGCAATCCGATGAGCGTGCCGGGCATTAAGAACCAAGCAAGCCGCGTGCTCGTTTCGCCTCGGCTACGACGATGCAGCATGCCGGTCGTGACCGTGCCGAGCGATTGCGCCGCGCAACTCCCGACGGCGACCGGAATCGGCACTCCGGCCCAAACATGCAATAGCGGCACCATGAGAAATCCGCCCCCGACGCCGAACAAACCGGGTATGAATCCGACGAGTGCGCCGATGGCGACGGCAATCGCAGTCGTGCCCACGGTCATGGACCGGGCTCGCGTTGCGGCCCGGATCGTGCGGGTCCGGAGTCTACCGGCGTGCGACGGAGACCGCGATGAAACAACCAATGCACGGCGGCGCCCCACAGAATCGGCACGGCGATGCAGCTGACGATGTGGAGCAACGTAAAACTCAAGCGAAATTCAGATTTTCAACCGAGGCGTCGCTATTTCTTTCGTACGTCGTAGCAAAACAACAACTCTTGGTCGCGCAAGAATAAGCGACCGCCGCTGACGATCGGCGGCGTCCAGACCTTGCCTTTGGGTTTGCGATTCGCCGATTCTTGCGGCGGCGACATTTTGCCTTGCAGGTTCCAACCGGCGGCGCTCGCTTCGATAATCGCCGCGCTCGCGTCGTCTTCCGAGTAGAGATAGAACCGGCCGTCGGCGTAGGTCATCGCGCCCGCGCGAAATTTCGCCCTTTCGGCCCAAATGATCTCGCCGTTCTTGAAGTCTTGGCAAATCCAGCCTTTACCTTGCGATGCACCGTAGACGTGATCGCCGAGCAACACGACGTTGCCGTGATGATTCGCCATGTTCTTGTTCTCGTAGACTTGCTCGGCCCGCCAATCGTCGCCCGACTTGATCACGCGGATGAGCTCGCAGCCGGCACCCGCGCCGACGGTGGTGTAGACCAGATCGTCGCGTACGATCGGCGAGTTGACGACTTCCGTGCCGTAGCCCCGCTGCGGGCGGCGCCACGTCCAGAGCAGTTTTCCGTCCGTCGCTACGCCGGCGAGTCCTTGGTTGGTCAGCACGACGTACTGTCGAACGCCGTGGATGTCGGCGGCGATAGGCGACGTGTAGGCCGCTTGATCGGTCAGATCCTTGGTGCGCCAAAGTAGCTCGCCGGTACGTTTATCGAGTGCCGCCGCGGTTCCCTCCGGGCCGCCGGGAAGACAAATGAGTCGATCGCCGTCGACGAGCGGCGACCATGTGAACCCCCAGCCGAGCTTCTTGGGCCCGCCGCCGATCGGATTCACCTCTGCGGCGAACTCGGTCGGCAAATGTTTGCGCCAGCGCTCTCGGCCCGACTTCGCTTCGACGCAGACCAAGTCGCCCAGCCCACCGAGTGCGAAGAGCAAGCCGTCGTCGACCGTCGGCGTCGAGCTAGGGCCGGCGCTCCAGGAATTGCCTTGCCAATCAAATTTGTCTCCCACTCGCACTGCCCAGGCTTCTCTTGGCGAGCGATTGTTGTCCGCACCGGCCGGCGGCAAATCGAGGGCAACGAGGAATTCATCGTCGCCGCGATCGCCGAGCGTGTAGAGCCGATCTCCCACTACGGCCGGGCCCGAGTAACCGAGACCGAGATCGTCGTATTTCCAAGCGAGCGGCGGTCCAGATTCGGGCCAACTCGGCAGTAAACCTGTTTCCTTGGAGATGTCGTCGCGCTGTGGCCCGCGATATTGCGGCCAATCGGCGGCCGGGGCGGAAACCGTCGCAGCGAGGAGCCCTAAGCAAACCAAGCGTCGAAAAGAGCGCTGCATGCTCCACCTTGAAGCTAAACGTCTCCAACGGAATGCCATGTTGGGCAATCGTCGACTGCGTGGGCCGCTAAGTCAACAGCGGCGACATCGCTGCAACATGAGATCCAGTAGGGAGATAGGCGTTGCAAGGTACGGCTCCGGGGCTGGGACGGGTGAAGGGCTGTTCGTGAAGCCTAACTCGCTTTCTAAGAACGACTTAGCGGAACGCCGTTGGTCCTTGGCGCAGTTTGTTAAATGAGACGAAATCAAGAACTAGACGTTATGCAGGTAGCGTCGAACGATCCTCACGCCCTTGTCGCAAGTAGTCGATACCGATACGATCAGGAATTCCCCACTTATTTCCCTGCCGCGTCTGAAGGTTCCGCCGGCGGAGCCTGTCATGCGCCGCTCAGAACTAGCCCGGCCGTAGGGGCGTCGAACACAGACGAAGCTCACCGCGGCGGAGGTCGAAGTATCATGCAAAAAGACATTCATCCCCGTTACATTCCGACGGTCGTTAAGTGCGGTTGCGGCAACAGCTTCGTGACCCGCAGCACGCAGCCGGAAATCAAGGTCGATATTTGCAACGTTTGCCATCCGTTCTACACGGGCAAACTGAAGTTCATCGACACGGCCGGCCGCATCGAGAAGTTCCAGAAGAAGTTCGCCGCCGGCTATGCCAGCCTCACGAAGAAGGCCAAGAAGCCGGTCAAGGCGGCAGCCAGCGACGAAGAATAGCCGCGAGAGTCAGTTCACACGTTCGAGCCGCTTGTTCCTTTTGCGACGCGGCCCCAATCGCGACGACGTCGCGCGGGGCTAGCCTCGCGAGGATCAAGCGGCTCGCTGCATTTCGCTTCGTGTTTTCACGCCGACCGACCAACTGACTCCCGACGACGGCAACCGTTCCCATGCGCGACGAACTTGAAAAGAAACTGACTCGCTTCGAAGAGATCGAAAAGCTGCTCGTCGATCCGGAAGTGCTGGCGAACGGCAACAGGCTGGCGGCACTTTCGCGCGAACGCGGCGCCATCGCCAAAGTGGCCGGCAAATACAAGCAATTCAAGGAACTCAATGCGCAGATCGCCGAAGTCAACGAGATGATCGAAACCGGCGACAAGGACATGCGCGAACTCGCCGAAGCCGAGCTTCCCGAACTTCGGACGAAGCGCGAACAGGTCTGGGACGAACTGTTGGACTTGAGCGTCGGCGGCGACGATGCGAACCGTTCCAGCTGTGTGATGGAAATCCGCGCCGGCACCGGCGGCGAAGAAGCGGCGCTGTTCGCGCGCGATCTGTTTGAAATGTATCGCCACTACTGCGAACCGAAGGGTTGGAAAACCGAAGTGCTCGACATGAATCCGACCGAACTCGGCGGGTTCAAGGAAGTCATTCTCGGCGTTTCGGGCGACGGCTGTTATCGCGAGTTGCAATACGAAAGCGGCGGACACCGCGTGCAGCGCGTTCCGGAGACGGAAGCCAAAGGGCGCATTCACACTTCTGCCGCGACAGTGGCCGTGATGGCGGAACCGGAAGACGTCGAAGTCGATCTCAAGCCCGAAGACTACCGCAAAGATTTGTTCTGCGCGAGCGGACCCGGCGGACAGCACGTTAATAAGACGCAGTCGGCCGTGCGACTTACTCACCTGGAAACCGGCATCGTCGTGCAATGTCAAGACGAAAAGAGCCAGCACAAGAACTTCGCCAAGGCGCTCCGTGTGTTGAAAACGCGGCTCTATGAACACAAGCGCGAACAGGAAATGGCGAAGCGTTCCGAGCAGCGGAAGACGCTCGTCGGCTCCGGTGATCGCAGCCAGCGTATTCGTACCTACAACTTTCCCGAAAATCGCGTCACCGATCACCGCATCAATCTCACCCTCTACAAGCTCGATAACATCCTCGCCGGCAATCTTGCTCCCGTCACGCAAGCGCTGATCGACTACGATCGCAATGAACAACGCGCCCAGTTCGGGAATATGGAGTGAGAGGGGGCGCGAGTACTCAGCGAGGACGGAGCGGCGATCACCAACCGGCTATCAGCCACCAGCGACTAGCAACAATGTCCGAACCATGGACGATCGGTCGCCTACTCACTTGGACGACCAACTACTTGAAGGAACAGGGTTCCGACGCGCCGCGACTTGAGGCGGAAGTGTTGCTGGCGCACTCGCTCGGCTGCGAGCGGATTATGCTGTATGCCCGCTTCGGCGAAGAGCCGGCGGAAGCGGTGCGGGCCCAATACCGGACGCTCGTCAAAGAGCGCGCCGGCGGCAAGCCGGTGGCTTATCTGGTCGGCAAACGTGAGTTTTATTCGCTCAATTTCGCCGTGACGCCCGACGTGCTGATTCCGCGGCCGGAAACGGAGTTTCTCGTCATTGCCTTGCTCGACGCCGCGAAAGCGCAGGTGCCGATCGCCGTGCCCGATGGCGGCTTGCAGATCGCCGACGTCGGCACCGGCAGCGGCGTTCTCGCGATTTGTGCGGCTCTGAAGATTCCGAACGTGTCGATCACCGCTATCGACGTAAGTCGTGGCGCGCTGGAGGTGGCTCGCAAAAACGCCGAAGCGCACGGCGTGACTGAGCGAATCGAGTTCGTCGAGAGTGATTTGTTCGCCAAGCTGCCCGCGTCGCAAAAGTTTGATTTCATCGTCAGTAATCCGCCGTATATCACGACGGCCGAAATGGCGGAGCTCGATCGCGACGTGCGCGATTTCGAACCGCATGGCGCTTTGGAGGCGGGCCCGCGCGGCACCGAGGTGATCGAGCGGTTGCTGCCGCAAGCGGCCGAGCGTTTGGTTGCCGGCGGGCAACTGTTGATCGAAATCAGCCCGCAGTTGAACGTCGCGGCGCGAACGCTGCTCGTAGACGACGGCAGCTTCGAAGTGTTGCCGACGATCGAAGACCACGGCCGACGACCGCGAATCGTTCACGCGCGGCGGAAGTGACGAATCAGCGTCCGCTCGCCGTTCCGCGATAGAACGACTGCATCAGCACGTTCTTTTTCGACGTCGTGTGCCCGGGCGTTTTGTCGTCGCGAAACGCGTGGTAGATCATGTTCATCTTCGCATCGAGGTCGTCGGCGTAGTGAACCAACATCGCCTCGGGCGTCATCGGCGGCTTCGGCGCGCCCCATTCCGGCAGTCGCTGATGTGAAAGGATGATGTGTTCCAGACGCAGGAGTTTCTCTTGAACGAGTTCGAACGGCGGGTCCGCGGAATCGTCTCCGCCGGCCGGTCGCTTAGTAAGCTCGGCCGCCGCTTCGCGTACCATATCGCGCCCTTGTACGACATGACCGACGACCGAGCCGGCTTCCGTATAGGCCGGACCTTCGGCGCGCCACTCGAGTTCGCGAAGCTTGCCGATGTCGTGCAAGATCGTTCCGGCGACGACGAGATCCTTGTCGAGCGGCGGACTTAAATCAGGATAATGTTCGGCGTAGCGGTCGGCGAAGAATACTGCGTTTCGCGTCGCACTCAGCACATGTTCGAGCCAACCGCCGCTTTCGGCATGATGGTTTTTCGTAGCCGCGGGCAAGGTAAGCAGAGCTTCGCGATGAGTCATAAGCAAATGCTGCGTGAGCCGACGAATCGCTAAGTCGGCGATTCGCGCCTGGGCTAAGGCCGATAGCTCGGTGAACATCTCCGCCGGGTCGAAGCGGGTATGCGGCCGAAAAGCGTCCGGGTCGAAGCCGTCGGCGGAGTCGGCTTCGGTCGTTTCGCGAATCTTGTGTATCTCCAACTGTGGGCCGAAGCTGGTCTCGCGCAGGGCACAGCGCAGTTTGTAAAACGAGCCGATTTGCCAACGAATGCGGCAATCTTCGGCGTGCGGCGAGTCGTTCCAGAGTGGAAACGAGATGTCGCAAGTCGCGTCGCGAAAGCCGACGCGGTGAAACGGCTTATTGTCTTTTGTGCGCTGTTCTTCTTTTTGGTAGAGCAGAGCAAACACATCCGCCGCTTCGCCGGCAATAAGTTGCGACAGCTTGAGGATCGGTATCGACTTCGTCGGCATCGGTCCGCCCCCAATCGACGAGACGCACAAGTTTACGATCTGCGGTCGACATCCTACCTTCGCCCATTCACGTGGGGCAATTAAAAAAAGAGACTCGCGAAACTCTCTAGGTTTCGCGAGTCTTCTGATTGGAAACTTCCGGTGCCGCCCGATCGCTTTTACACGGCCGGTTGGGTCGTCGGACCGAGCGACGTGGAGTCGTGCTCGGTTGATTCTTCGGCCGAACTGCTGATGTGATGCTCCCCTTCGGGAGCCGATTCCGCGGCATGGTCGCGATGATCCATTCGCACCTGGTCGCCCAGTTTCGATTGCTCCAGCGCCGAAGCGAGCATGGTGAATCCGACGACTCCGGTCGCCTTAGCCAGCAGCGAGCGGCTCAGAAATCCATGTCCGACGAGGAGCGCGCCGGCAGTCGCACGAAACATTTGGCTCTTAGGGAGACCGATCGCATCTGAGGTGCGACGAATAAACATCTCGATCGGCTTGGGCGGCCGCATTCGATCGGCGAATTGATCGACCATGTTCCTCGCGTCGTCTTTGCCGGCCTCTATCGCTTCGCAGGCCTTATCGCAGGCTCCTTGAGCCGCCGATTCGACGACGTCGTTCACTTTTGCAAACGCATCGGTCACGCTTTCGACGAGCGACGCGCGACGGCGATAGCCCAGTTGGGGATCGAATAAATACATTGCTCCGGCGCCAAAACCCACGGCCTTGAGCAGGGAAATCGGATGAAACATAACAGCTCCCTCTTATTGATCGGTGACATCCGAAGCGGATGACTATCCAGTCGGCTCCGGACGATCGAATGCTGCGAGAGCATGCTTTAGCAAAGGTCGTGCCCACCGGGCGCACGCCGCGGATTGCGGCGTTCCGTTCAGCTAATTCGCTGTTCTCCTCCGCGATTTCGCGGCTGCGGGCGTCAGTTTCGTTCGGGAACGAACGGGCCGATGGTTGCGCACGCACATGCGCGGTCGAATGGCGACCGCGCAGAAGAGGCCGGCTGAGCGGCTCGCAAATTAAACTGCGTACCCGCGGGGATGCGAGTTATGCCACCGCCAGGCAGTGGCGACGATCGCGTCGATCGTCGTGTACTGCGGCTCCCAGCCCAGCGTGCGACGGGCCAAGCTTGCATCGGCGATGAGTTCCGGAGGATCGCCGGGTCGCCGCTCTCCGATCACGACGTTAATTGTCCGGCCCGTCACTTTCCGGCACGAGTCGATCACTTCGCGAACGCTGTAACCGCGGCCGGTACCAAGGTTGAGTTTCAATTCCACGCCCGGCGCGAGTCTCTCGAGCGCCATGACATGCGCGCTCCCGAGATCGTCGACATGCACGTAGTCGCGAATGCACGTGCCGTCGGGCGTCGGATAATCCTCGCCGAAAATCGTGATCCGTTCCCGTTGGCCGAGCGCCGTTTGCAGCACCAACGGGATCAAATGCGTTTCAGGCGTATGGTCTTCGCCGATGTCGCCGTCCGGCGACGCTCCCGACGCGTTGAAGTAGCGCAGGGCCGCGTAGCCGAAGCCGTAGGCGTGGGTGTAATCCGACAACGCCTGCTCGACGACGAGCTTCGTGTAGCCGTACGGATTGATCGGTCGTTGTTTTTCGGCTTCCGTGATCGGCACCTGCTCGGGTACACCATAGGTGGCCGTCGTGCTCGAGAAGACGATTTTCTTCACATCGGCGGCCCGCATCGCTTCGAGCAGCGACAGGCTGCCGACGACATTGTTGCGATAATACTTGGCCGGATCGGCGACGCTTTCTCCGACCGCCGCAAAGGCCGCGAAGTGCATTACTGCGTCGATATTCCGTTCACGAAGCGAGCGCTCGAGCAGCCCTCGATCGTGTAAGTCCCCTTCGATGAGCCGGCCCTGCGGCACGGCGGCGCGATGTCCGTAGACGAGATTGTCGTACGCCCAGACGTCGTGACCGGCGCGTCCCAAAAGTTTCACGGCATGACTGCCGATGTAGCCCGCTCCGCCGGTGACGAGAATGCGCATGGTTTTCGTAGAGAGGAGATTCTCGGGTGTCGCGGGCAACTCGCTCCGCGACTCGACGCAAGTATACGTCTTGCGACGAACCGAAATTGCGAGCACGCGGCAAAAACTGTGCTGATTGCGACGGAAGTGCCGATTTCGCGGGCGTCGCCGCGGCGGATTTCGACGCCGAATGATCTTCGCCGTAGCTCCCAATTCGCCTAGCATCATCGATACTTGCGTGGTGCCGCGGGCGTCGCTTGATCCGCCGCGGATGCTTGCAAGTTCCGTCCAGGGAGTCGATGGAAATGGATTCTCGTCGTAAGCCGACGCCGCCGAAGGCACGTACGACGGCGCCGGGCGGCGAGCCGACGCCGTCGAACGTGAAACGCGTGGCCGGCGCGGAGCTAGCCGGTCGCAAACCCGACCATCCGTATGTGACCGCGTTCGCCGAATATCTTCGCGCCGAGTGCCACCTCGCGGATAACAGCGTGGCGGCCTACCGGCGCGATCTGCGGCGCTTCTACGAGTGGCTCGCCGGCCGCAAGCCGACGAAGCTGTCCGTCCACGATCTGGCAGGCTACGCTAAGTGGTTACACGAAAAGCGTCTCGCTCCGGCCAGTCTCGCGCGGCATCTCATTTCGCTCAAGCTCTTCTATCGCTATTTGCAGCTTGAGGCGATCGTCGTCGACAATCCGGCCGAACTGCTCGGTGGACAAAAACTCTGGCAGCGGTTGCCGCAGGTCTTACCGAAGGAAACGGTCGAGCGATTGCTCGCGGCGCCGCAGCGCAGCAAAATTTGCAAGCTTCGCGACACGGCGATGCTGGAGTTGCTGTACGCGACCGGCTGCCGCGCCTCGGAACTCTCGACGTTGCGACTGCGCGATCTGCATCTCGACGCCGGCCACTGTGTCTGCCGAGGCAAAGGCGACAAGGAGCGGATCGTGCCGCTGGGCAAGCGGGCCGTTGAAGCCGTGCGCGCGTATCTCGGCGACGAACGTCCGCCGTTGGCCCAATGTGCGGCGAGCGAAAGTCTGGACTGGGTGTTGCTCACTCGGCGCGGCAAGCGGATGCGGCGCGAACGAATTTGGGAACTTGTTAAACACTACGCCGCTGAAGCGGGCGCGCATCCGGACGTCAGTCCTCACACGCTACGTCATAGTTTTGCGACGCATTTGCTCGCCGGGGGGGCCGACCTGCGGCTCGTGCAAGAGATGCTCGGCCACGCGAGCATTCAAACCACGCAGATCTACACGCACGTCGATCAAGGCCGCTTGAAGGCGGTGCACAAAAAGTTTCACCCGCGCGCTTAGCGCCCGCCG
Organism: Planctomycetaceae bacterium; assembly: GCA_016793115.1. Lineage (GTDB taxonomy): Bacteria > Planctomycetota > Planctomycetia > Pirellulales > PNKZ01 > PNKZ01. The sequence goes on along the minus strand of JAEUIN010000382.1, from coordinate 8,832 downwards.
AGAACTACGCGCTTCCGCGCTACAGAATTCCGTCGCCGAAGCCGGGTTTCTTTTGCTCCGAACTCTGCGTCGGCGCTGGGCCGGCGGTGTGCGGCGGGGGCGGTTCGGTCGCGGCCGGTTCCACTTTCTTGGTTTCGACGGTCGGGGCCGGGCTTTTCGGCGGCACGGCCGGAGGCATCTTACGAATATGGGCCTCGCGCTCTCCTTGCCGGCCGTGGCCCGCGTGCGACGCTTGATGGCGACGGGGCGACGGCGCGACGTCGTCGTCGAAATCGTCGTAGCTCGAAACGTAGCCCGGCTGCTTCGCTCGTTCTTGCTCCAAGTGGTACGCTTCGATCACCTTTTGCTGAATCATGTCGCGGCAAGCTTGATTGATCGGATGCGCGATATCGGCGTAGAGTTTCGTACGAACGTCGTCGTCGCGGGCTGCATCGTGTCGCAGACGCGCGCCGCACTGATTGCAGAAGGCAGCCTTAAGGTGATTCTTCGAACCACATTGATGGCAGTGGGCCGTTAGCCTTCGGCTCGGCATGGCGACGAAGGAGCCGTTCGCGCCGCCGATGATCTTGAGATCGCGAATGACAAAGCAATGGTCGAATGTGATCGAACAGAAGGCCTGAAGGCGTTCCCCCGATTCCTCCATCAGCTTGATGCGAACCTCGGTAATTTCCATGGCTGCTCTCTCCCTAGCGTAGCCTTACCGAACGAAGACGCTTCGCACATCCGCGGTCGATCCTGAGCCCTTGTGCCGGGCCGGCGGACCATTGAGCGGAAGTTTGCGATGGCTGCGTCGTAGTCGTCGGTGTTGTTCTCGTCAGTGGGGTCGATCGATGTCGGAGGGGGCGCTAAGGGACGACCGGCCGACGAAGGTTTCGATCTCCAGCGATATAATTGGTATCCGGTTGGAACTGGGCGACGGCGCTTCGATCCGACACAAAGGTATTGAGCCGGATCGGCGTCAACTCGGGCAGGTCGCCAATGCCATCGTACGGCCTAGCCCGCGCCGGCTCAAAGCCGCTGCGACGCGCCGCGCATGAACCGCCGAACGGCATAGCGCAAAATAGCTCGTTCCGCTACCGCTCATGCGATGACCGAGACACTCCCAGCGATGCAATTCTCGCGCCGTTCGTTCGATCCAAGGGCTAAGCGCTTCAGCCGCTTCTTGTAACCGGTTGTGCAACAATCTCCCGAGCTCGGCATAGCGCCCGGACCGCCAAGCTGCGATGAGGGATTCCGCCCGACAAGGATTTGCAGGCGCGCGGCAGGTGCGATAAACCGCGGCGGTCGATAGTCCTTCAGGGGGCGCGACCACAGCAAAGTGCAGGGGCGCGAGCGGCCCGAGCGGTTCGATCCGTTCGCCGCGTCCACGGCAGAGTGCCGCACCGCCGGCAAAGAAGAAAGGGATGTCGCTACCGAGCGTTGCGGCGATCTCCGCAAGCTTGGCGTCCGGTAAGTTCAGATTCCAGGCTGCGTTGGCCGCCGCCAGCGCTGCGGCGGCATCCGTCGAACCGCCGGCCATGCCGGCTGCGAGCGGGATTCGCTTCACTAATCGGACGCGAGCACCGCGCTCGCTTCCCGAGGCTCGCCGTAAAGCTTCCAAGGCGCGCACAACGATATTCTCGGAGCCGTGGGGAAGCTGCTGCTCGGCCGACTTTGGGGGCGCTACGGCGACACTGAGATCATTTTCCAGCATAAGTTCGCCGGAGCAGTCGTCCGTCAGAGTTAGCGTATCGTACAGACTGACGGGCGACATCACCGTCTCGATGTCGTGAAAACCGTCGGGGCGCTTGGCGAGAATCTCGAGGAATAGATTCAGCTTAGCGGGCGCGGAAACTTCGACCTGCGCGGCCCCGTCGGCTCGGCACTGACCGCGACGAAGAAACATAGTCGTCCGTTGAAAGATTCGCAGGCGTCAAACGCATCGGCGTTCGTCGGGGCGTCGACGTGCCGAAGAAGGAGGCGGGCATCCACCGGCCTCGTCGCGGAGCGCGATTTTATCGGCCCGAAAATCAAGGGTCAATAAAATGGGTTCCAAGTCGCAGTTAAGCAATTCTTTCGAGAACGAGCGGCGGCCCCGTCGACCCAATTTCGCCAATCTGAACCGCTTCCCGAATCGCGGCTGCGGCCGCTTCGCGATCGGTGTGCGTCCGCCCCCAAACTCGTGCTAGAGGGTCGCCGGCCCGAACTTCATCTCCCAACCGCGCCATCAGTTCGAGTCCGACGGCGTGGTCGATTGGATCGCCGAGTTGCCTGCGACCGCCTCCCAGTTCGATAATCGTCCAGCCCAGCGCTTCGGCGTCGATCCGCATGATGTAACCCCGTTGATCGGCGACGACGATCATTTCGCTCGCGCGCGGGCGCGGCGCGTCGAGATCGCCTCCTTGGGCGCGAATCATAGCGGCGAATTTTTCATAAACGGCGCCGCTCGCTAAGTGTTTGCGCTCCAACGCGACGGCGTCTTTGCGTGTCGGAGCGAGCTCAGCACTTACGAGCACTTCGGCGCCTAGTTCTAAAGTGAGTTCGACTAGGTCGGCGGGGCCGCCGTTGCGAAGCACTTCGAGCGCTTCGTCGACTTCGACGCCGTTGCCGACCATGCGCCCGAGAGGTTGATTCATGTCGGAGATCAGCGCCGTAGTTCGGACGCTCATGCGACGACCGACGGCGACCAGCGACTCGGCGAGCAAGCGGGCTTCCGCCGCCGAACGCATAAAGGCCCCGCTTCCGCATTTGACGTCGAGAACGAGCGCCTTCAGGCCCTCCGCCAGCTTCTTACTCATGATGCTGGCGGTGATCAGGGGAATTGAAGCGACGGTCGCCGTGACGTCGCGAAGCGCATAGAGCTTGCGATCGGCGGGAGCGAGATCGATCGTCGCGCCGGTGATCGTGCAGCCGATTTGCTCCGTTTGCCGACGGATTTCCGCGAGCGAAAGATCGGTGCGAAAGCCGGGCAAGGCTTCGAGCTTGTCGAGCGTGCCGCCCGTCGCCCCTAAACCGCGCCCGGATATCATCGGCACGGCAACTCCGCAGCACGCCAATAGCGGCGCGAGGATAAGCGACGTCTTGTCGCCGATTCCGCCGGTGGAGTGCTTGTCGCCGACGACGAGCTCAGCCGGCCAGCGGAGCCGCGTTCCGCTTTCAAGCATCGCCTCGGTGAGCGCCGCGGTCTCTTCGTCGTTCATGCCGCGTAGAAACACGGCCATCGCCCAGGCCGACATTTGATACTCGGGAACTTCACCGAGCGTGTAGGCCGCGATGAGCCGACGGATCTCGGTGCCGGCCAGCGGACCGCCGTCGCGCTTTTTGGTTATGAGTTGAACGACATTCATGCCGAAGGCCGAGCTGATCCACTCGCAGGCGGGAAAACGCCTGACAAGTATATCAGCCCGGCCCGTTGATTCGGCTCGCGAGGGCCGACGACAGACTATTTATTCGGCACGTATTCCACGGCCGGAGCGGCAGGGATGCCAGCCGGAACGGCTCCTTGCGGCACTTCCATTCCGGGCACGTATTGCGGAGCCGCGCCTTGGTAGCCGGGCACCGGAGTCGGCACGATGTATTCTTGGACGCTCGGCATGCCCGTCTTAGGGACCGCCGTTTTGGCCGCGTGTTCTTCGCGAGCCTTTTGCGTCGCCGCATCGACGCCCATTTGCTGGTACACGGTTTGGAACATCGTGTTGTCGTACGGATTACGTGGATCGCCGCCCCAACGCGTCGCCAACTCCTGCTGCGAGAAGACGTGCATCACGTGATACGGGCGGAAATAGTAGTAACCGTGCGTCGTACCGAAGTGCGGCATGTGTTGAACCATGTCGCCCGGCGAGCGGAGGCAACAATTGGTCAGGCAGCAGCAACCGCCGCAGGCGGGAGCGCATCCGCAAGCGTCGCCGCCGCAAGCTCCGCCGGTTCCGCAGCATTCGCCGCCGGCCGCCGGAGCCGGAACGCCGTAACCGCCGACGCCGGCATCGGGCGTCGGCGCCATCGGTGCGGCCGGGGCCGCGCCGTAAGCGGCGCCTTGGGTTTGCTCCCACGATTGAGCATTAGCGCTCGGGTTCCAGTATTGTTGGGGCGGCGCGACCGGCTGCTTGGAAGCGGTTTGCGCGATCGGACGTTGGGGCGACGGCGACGTGCGGCTGGCGAGCAGCAGTTTTTGGGTGGCTGCCGACGGCGGGTTTACCGGTCGCAAGCCCGGCGTCGGCGCCGCCGCGTAGGTCGTCGTACTTGGCCGCATGGCGACCGAAGCCGGCTGCACCGCAAAGGACGAGAACTGTTGAACCGGCGCAGCGGGCGCAATACGACCCTGCTGCGCATACGGGTTGTACTGCGCTTGTGACTCGGTGGCGAAGCACGCGGCACAGACGGCCGCGATCAGAGAGAAAAATAGCTTGCGCATCGGGAGCTCCTTCCCCAATTTCGTTCAACGCTCTCGCGACACCGCGAGCGGCGAATTTAGTCCGTTGTCAATCCATCGAAGCGAATTACGCCGAGGCGCACGCCCTTCGATAGGGGTTCCTGCAACACGACATCGTCCGCCGTCGGCCGGCGAGTTCCGTGAATTGCATTGCCGGCGGATATTGCGAACGATCGTCGCAATTGTCGCGCGCGTCATGTTGTGCATAAGACGTCGGGGCGCGAAACCGTGGGCCGTACAATCGGCGTGATCGACAAACTTTGCCGGTCGCAGCGCCGCGGCAACATGTTGACGAGGAGCTACGCCGTCGTTGCCGAAAAGCGACGTCGCACTTCGGCATCTTCGACCGTGGCTTGACTTCGAGCCTCGCGCAAGTCGTGTTGTTTCAATGAGTTGAGGTTCGTCAAGCGGCATCCCTGCAACTCCGCGTCCAGGCACGGGCGCTCTGTTTGCGTTTTCCGTTCGGCACGTTCGGCATGTCGGCCGACCGCCCCCATCGGAATTCGCACCATGACTCGCAACAACGGCGGGCGCGACGCCACGTCGACGCCGGGCGACGACGTCGCCAAATCCCAACCGCGGACCAACTCGCACATTCGGTCCATCCCGACTGCGAAACGCTTGCCTGCCGCGACCGGCCGACTGGTCGCCAAACCGGTCGATATGCCCGACGTCGTCACGGCCGACACCTGGCCGGGCGGTTTGCCGATGCCGAACTTCTCGGCGTGGGTGCTCCGGAGCGAGCCGCTCGTCGCTCCGGGCGGCAATCGGTCGCACGGTTATGTGTTCGCTAAGCGTGCTCTCGACGTCGTCGGCGCATCGCTGGCGCTGATGCTCTTCGCGCCGCTCATGATCGTCACTTTCCTGGTTCTCGCGATCACGACGCGCGGCAAGCCGCTCTTCCGTCAGGAGCGCGTCGGCCGTTGCGGCCGGCTGTTCGGCATGTACAAGTTTCGGACGATGCACGTCAACGCCGAGGCGTTGCAAGCCGCGGTGAAGAATGAGAAAGACGGCCCAATTTTCAAAAACCGCCGCGACCCGCGCATCACCCGCATCGGCCGTGTTCTTCGGTCGTTCAGCATCGATGAAATGCCCCAACTATTCAGCGTGCTGAAGGGCGACATGTCGCTCGTCGGTCCGCGGCCGCCGATCGCCTCGGAAGTCATGAAATACGCCCCTTGGCAAACGGCTCGTCTCTCGGTGACCCCCGGTCTCACGTGCCTCTGGCAAGTCAGCGGTCGTAGCGAAATCGGCTTTGAGGATTGGGTGAAGATGGACCTATGGTACATCGCAAACCAATCGCTCTGGACCGATCTGAAGCTTCTGGCCCGCACGCCGCTCTCGGTGCTGAGCCGCAAAGGCGCGTATTAGCGCTAGCCGCAGTCGCCGGTCGTCCACGAACCGTCGATCGAGCGCCACAGCTTGCCCGTCGGATTCTTGTTTTTAAGGGCGTCGGGCAGGCGCGATTCGCGCACAGCGTCGTAACAGGCCCACATCGCGAAACGTGGCATCGCCGTCGGAATGCCGACGGCGGTGAAGCCCGGATGGCCCGTCGCGGGAAACGGTCCGCCGTGGTTCATCGCCGGCGACACGGCGACGCCGGTCGGCATCTTGTCGTTGAGCAAGCGCCCGACCCGTTCGCGCAACGGAGGCACGATTTGGTCATAAGTCGGGTCGTCGCTTCCGGCGGTGTCGCTATACACGCACCCGGTCAGGTTTCCTTCCAGCTTTTCGAGCACGCCGATCAATTCCGCCACGCTCTCGGCGACGACGACGAGCGAGGCGTTGCCGAAGCATTCCGTCTGCAGTTCGAGCGGTCGGGCGATGAACTGCGCGGCCGTAGCCCGCAGCAAAGTGTTGGCATGTCGAAACCCGGCCGCTTCCGGTGGCTTGCCGCCGGCGACGATCTTCGCTCCCGCCTGGGTCAGAACTTCCACGCCGCGTGCCAATGAATCGGCGACGCCTGCCGAGAGCAGCGGGCCCGACGCCGCGTCCGTATAGCGCTTCGCCACGGCTTCGAGAAACTTCTCCGTGGCCGCGCCGGCGAGCAGCAGCGTGAGGCCGGGGTTCGTGCAAAACTGACCGGTTCCCATCAGCGCACTGGTGACGAACTCGTCGACGAGCTTCTCGCCGCGTTCCTGGAGAGCGCCCGGCAGGATGACCACCGGGTTGACGCTTGAAAGCTCTAAGTAGATCGGTTTGCCCACCGCATCGGCCGCGGTCTTGAGCTTCAAGCCGGCATGCCGGCTCCCGGTGTACGCGATCGCGCCGAGTCGCGGATCGGCGACGAGCCGCTCGCCGTTGACGTGCGAGGTGCGGTAGATCAATTGCACGGTGCCGGCAGGCAACCCGGACGCGTCGGCCGCTTGTTGCGCCAATTCCGCGAAAAACTGAGTCGTGCGCGGGTGCGAAGTATTGGCTTTGGCGATGACTGGGCAACCGGCCGCAAGCGCGGCCGCGAAGTCGCCCCCTGAGATGCTGCCGAAGGCAAAGGGGAAGTTGTTGGGACCGAACACGGCAACCGGGCCGAGCGGCTCAAATCGAGCACGAATATTGAGCTTCGTATCGATGGTCGGCCGAGTCCACGAGCCTTCTTCGGCCGCGGCCGCCGCGGCGCGAAGCTGGTTCGTCGTCCGCGGCAGTTCCACCTCCGCCAGCCGCGGCTTCAGCGGGTAACCGGTCTCGGCGTTCGCCGCGGCACAGAGCTTCTCGGAGTTCGTTTCGATCCGCTCCGCGTAGTCGCGGAGGAAGGCGGCGATTTTCGCCGTCGGCAACCGCTTCAACTGCTGAAAAGCCGAGGCTGCCGCATTGAGTGCGGCGTCGACGTCCGGCCAAGTGCTCGTCGGAAACTGCTCGGGCAGCGGCGTGCCGGTTTGAGGGTTCGCGGCTTGAAACGTTCCGGCGGCTTCAGCGGCCCGCCATTTTCCGGCAATGAGAATTGGTTGCATAAGACAGGCGCGGTCGGAGGGGCGGGGGGGACGGGAAGTCGACTGAGTTCGCGAGCGCCGGCAGGTCGGGCACTCGAGGCCCGCATTGTACGGCCGCCGTTCCCGCTTGGGGAAGCGGTGCGAATTCCGCGGCCACGGCGTCGCGTCCGCCTTTCGAAAGGCTCCACGCCGCCGTCGTACGACCCTACGACGGCGGCGGAGCCGCGAAGAAAAGACCGGACTGGGGACCAAACGGCAGAGGGGTCCGGGCCAAATATTCGACCCCCAGTCCAGTTGTTCGAGCGAATGTTTTCAAAGAGAGCCGGCCGGCTCCGGCGGCATGCCGCGAGACGTCGGTCACTTAGAAATGCAGCCGCCGTGCCGTTCGATCGGAGCCTCTACACAAACATCGCTCAAACGGCTTCAAACAGCTGTTTTTGCGATGTTTCGACCCGATTTCGGTCCTCGCACTGCTCTAGCATCTGTCGTCAACTCAACTACAGTAGACGTCGATCCGACGACGCCGCGCCGCTTCGCCGGCCCCCGACGTCGGTGCTCCCAGACCGGCCGTTTCACTCCGACCGAGATTCCTCATGCCGACCCGCTCGCCGTCCGTTCTCCGTCCGCTTCGCTCGCTCGTTTGCTTGGCCGCGCTCGCCGGCTGCTCGCCCCCCGCCGAACAGGCCGACGACGCCGCCCCCGCCGGCTCGGCCGCCGCGCAGCCCGCCGGGCCGGCCGCGAAGATTCGCAACGTCGAAGAGCTCCACGCCGCCCTCAAAGCCAAGAACCCCGACTACAACGGCCAGGCCCAAGCCCACTTCTCCGGCGAGTCGCTGATCGCCGTCGCGCTGACGGGCACGGGCGTCGCCGACATCTCCCCCTTGGCCGGTCAGCCGCTCTTGGAGTTCCACGCCGAGAACACGCCGCTCAAGAATCTCGCGCCGCTCAAAGGCATGCGGCTCGAAGCCGTGTCGCTCAGCGACACGCCGGTCGCCGACCTCGCTCCGCTCTACGGCATGCCGCTCCGCGAGCTGCGTCTCGTTCACACCGCGGTCTCCGACCTCGGCCCGCTCGCCGGCGCACCGCTCGAGCAACTGTGGCTCAACGACAGCCCCGTGCGCAACTTGGCTCCGCTCGCCGGCGCGCCGCTGGTGTCGCTCTCGCTGGAGCGCACGAAAGTGTTCGATCTCGCCGTCGTCCGTCGGCTCGCGCTGCTCGAGCGTTTGAACATCGTCGACGCCGAAATCGACGACCTCACGCCGATCGCCGGGCTACCGCTCACGCGGCTCGTGTTCACGCCCGGCAAGATCAAGAAGGGGCTCGAAGCGGCCCGCACGCTGCCGCGCTGCCGCGAGATCGGCACGACGCTCGAATCGCTGCAGGCCCCGCCGCAATTCTGGCAAGCGTTCGACGCCGGCCAAGTGCGCTAAGCCAAGAGCGCCGCGCCGGCGCCACTGTAGGGAACGCCCTCCGCGGCGTTCCGCGCAGCGGGTACCA
>JAEUIN010000363.1 GCA_016793115.1 Planctomycetaceae bacterium | reverse complement strand
TTCACGTCGACCGTGATCTTCTTCGACAAGTCGCCCGAAGCCACGGCCTTCGTCACTTCGGCGATGTTGCGCACCTGACCGGTCAGGTTGCCGGCCATGAAGTTCACCGAGTCCGTCAGGTCTTTCCAGGTGCCGGCCACGCCGCGCACGTCGGCCTGTCCGCCGAGTTTCCCTTCCGTACCCACTTCACGAGCCACGCGAGTCACTTCGGCGGCGAACGAGCGGAGTTGATCCACCATCGTATTGACGGTGTTCTTTAGTTCCAAAATCTCGCCGCGCACATCGACTTCGATTTTCTTCGACAAGTCGCCGGTCGCCACGGCCGTCGTCACTTCGGCGATATTGCGCACCTGGGCCGTGAGGTTGCCGGCCATCGAGTTCACGCTGTCGGTCAGATCTTTCCACGTTCCGGCGACGCCTTTCACATCGGCCTGTCCGCCCAGCTTTCCTTCCGTCCCGACTTCGCGGGCCACGCGGGTCACTTCCGAGGCGAACGAACTGAGCTGATCCACCATCGTGTTGATGGTGTTCTTCAGCTCCAGAATTTCGCCCTTTACGTCGACCGTGATTTTCTTCGACAAGTCGCCGCGGGCCACGGCCGTCGTCACGTCGGCGATGTTGCGCACCTGACCGGTCAGGTTCGACGCCATGAAGTTCACGCTGTCGGTCAAGTCTTTCCACGTGCCGGCGACTCCCTTCACGTCGGCCTGGCCGCCGAGTTTCCCCTCCGTACCCACTTCACGGGCCACGCGCGTCACTTCCGAGGCGAACGAACTGAGTTGATCCACCATCGTGTTGATGGTGTTCTTCAACTCCGAGATTTCTCCCTTCACGTCGACCGTGATTTTCTTGGACAAGTCGCCCGTCGCCACCGCCGTCGTCACGGCCGCGATATTGCGCACTTGGGCCGTAAGATTTCCGGCCATGAAGTTCACGCTGTCGGTCAGATCCTTCCACGTGCCCGACACGCCTTCGACGCGGGCCTGCCCGCCTAGCTTGCCTTCGGTGCCGACTTCGCGGGCCACGCGCGTTACTTCCGACGCGAAGGAGCGGAGTTGATCGACCATCGTGTTGATGGTGTCTTTCAGTTCGAGGAATTCGCCGCGGACGTCGACCGTGATCTTCTTCGACAAGTCGCCGTTGGCCACGGCGATCGTCACTTCGGCGATATTTCGCACTTGAGCCGTGAGGTTGCCGGCCATCGAGTTCACGCTGTCGGTCAAGTCGCGCCAGGTGCCGGCAACTCCCTTCACAGCCGCTTGGCCGCCCAGCTTGCCGTCAGTACCCACTTCGCGGGCCACGCGCGTCACCTCCGAAGCGAATGAGCCGAGCTGATCGACCATTCGGTTCACGGTTCGCGCCGTGCGCAAGAATTCCCCTTCGAGCGGGCGGCCCTCCAAGTCAAGCGCCATCGCTTGTGAAAGGTCTCCTTTCGCCACGGCCCCGATCACGCGGGCCATTTCGCTCGTGGGGTGTACCAGATCGCTGATGAGAGCGTTAACGGAATCGATCGTGCCTGCCCACGACCCGCTCAAACCACCCGCGCTTGCTCGCTGACGAATCTTTCCTTCTTTACCGACCACCCGGCTGATGCGGTCGACTTCGCCCGTCATTCCCTCCAACTGATCCATAACATCGTTGAACGCATCCCCGACTTTGCCGGAAAGGCCGGTCCACGTGGTCGGCAGCCGCACCGAGAAATCGCCGCGTCGCAAGGCCGTGAGCGCCAGCAGAATCGCACTTTGTTGGTCGGCGATGCGGCTGGATTCGGCCGGTTCTTCGGCGATGGACATAGGACTTTGCTCCTGAAATGTGCAGAACGACCGAACAACGGAGGCACGGCAGTAGTTCGGCTCGGGAGAACCTGCAGCCGCTTTTGGAAGCCTCTCACAACGCGAGGTTCATGCAAACGCGTATCGGGACCAAGGTCGCAAATCGGACAAACTGATCACAAATCGACCGACCAAATTGGAGACTGCCGTTCTAATGAATGCAGAACGTGTCCGACTCTTTGCCGCATTCATTCCGGCTTTTTCACGCTTATGATCAATGCTCGCTCAGTTAGGCAAATTGTGTACCGCCGGCAGGAAGCTTCACCAGTATTGGCACGAGGCTCGCTAAACCGAAATCGTCACTTACCGATGAACACGAGCATGAGTTAATGACCGATTACTCTCCGCTGCACTCCGCCTTGCGTCACGGCGTCGAGCCTCTCGACGGCGGTCGATTGTGCTTCCGGCTCTGGGCCCCGAAACACGAGCAAATCAGCCTCGTCGTCCAACTTAACGGCGAACCCGAGGCTGCGCCGATGGCACGTGGAGAGTTTGGATTTTTCGAGCGCGTCGTCGATCTTGAGGGGCGCCCTGCGGACGGCCTGCGATACGCTTTCCGCACTTCCGATTCCGGAGTCGAATTCCCCGATCCGGCGTCGGCTTGGCAACCCGACGGCGTGCATCAACCTTCGGCCGTATTCGACGCCGGTTGCTTCACATGGACTGACGCGGCTTGGAAAGGACTCGCTCGCGATGAGTTGGCCATCTACGAACTGCACATCGGAACTTTTACCGACGAAGGTACTCTCGACGCCGCCGCCTCGCGCTTGCCGGAGCTGGCCGATCTCGGCGTCACCGCCGTCGAACTCATGCCGCTGGCCCAGTTTCCCGGCGCGCGTAATTGGGGCTATGACGGCGTCCACCCCTATGCCGTGCAGAACTCCTACGGCGGCCCGCGCGCCCTTCAACGCTTCGTCGACGCCGCGCACCAACTCGGCTTAGGAGTCATCCTCGACGTCGTTTACAACCATTTTGGACCGGAAGGCGCTTATTTCGCCAGCTTTGGGCATTACTTTACTCGTCATTACTCAACTCCCTGGGGCGACGCTATCAATTACGACGATCGCGATTGCGATCCGGTGCGTTCGCTCGTAGTCGGCGCCGCGTGTCGCTGGATTCGCGACTTTCACATCGACGGGCTGCGGCTCGACGCCGTGCAAACTATTTACGATCTAAGCGCTCGTCACATCTTGGCGGAGTTGACCGACGCCGTTCGCGCGACGGCGCGCCGTTGCGATCGCCAAGTCGTCGTTATCGCCGAGACCGATCAAAATGATCCGCGCCTAACGAATTCCCAGGACCACGGGGGACACGGGCTCGACGGCGTTTGGGCTGACGACTTTCATCACTCGCTCCACGCCTTACTCACGGGCGAACGCAACGGTTACTACGAAGACTTTGGGACGCCCGATCAACTCGCAAAGGCCTACAACTCAGTGTTCGTATACGACGGCGAATACAGCCGCCATAAGCGGCGACGCCACGGCGCCCCCGTCGGCGCGACGCCTCGCGAGCAGTTCGTCGTTTGCATTCAAAACCACGACCAGATCGGCAACCGCCCGCTCGGTGAACGGCTCACGACGCTGATATCGCCCGAGGCGCAAAAACTCGCCGCCGCACTGCTGCTGATTTCGCCGTGCAGCCCGCTGATCTTCATGGGAGAAGAGTATGGGGAGCGGCGACCGTTTCCTTTTTTCTGCTCATTTCTTGATACAAATCTCGTCGAAGCCGTGCGGGCGGGCCGCGCCAGGGAGTTTGCGGAATTTCAACACGCGACGTCTCGCGAACTTCCCGATCCGCACTGCGAAACGACGTTGAAAGGCGCGCGTTTGACTTGGCAATGGCCCGAAGGCAGCTTTTCCTACAGCCTTCGAACTCTCTATCGCACGCTGCTTCGGGCGCGACGGCACTGGGGGCCGCTACGTGATCGGAATTGCACCCACGCAACGATCGCGACCGACGATTCGAAGACGCTCGTCGTGCGTCGCGGCCAATCTCCCGCCGCCGTCGCCTATGCGAACTTGAGTGATCGCGTCGGGCCGATCTCGGTGCCCGGAGGATTGCGACCGCTGCTGAGCACTTACGAAGAACGCTTCGGCGGACCGCGAAAAAGTCTTGATGAAGCACGAGATTTGCAGCCTTATGAGTTTTTGCTTCTGGGAGACGCGGAATGCCCGACCTTGCCGAACTAAAACGCCTCGTCGATAGCACCGTCGAAGCTACGGTGCGCCGCACGGTCGAGCGGCGCGCGAATCCTTGGGCGACGTATCGACTCCAGTTTCATGCAGGCTTCACGTTTCATGACGCGGCGGCGATCGTCCCGTACCTGAAAACGCTAGGCATCAGCCACGTTTACGCATCTCCCTACACGCAAGCACGGGCCGGCAGCAAACACGGCTACGATGTCTGCGACCACACTAAGCTCAACGCCGAACTCGGCGGCGACGAGGGCTATCGGGAGTTCGTCGCCGCGCTCCGCGAGGCGGGCGTCGGCCACATCCTCGACATCGTTCCCAACCACATGGCGGCCGTCGAGGACAACGCGTGGTGGCGCGAAGTCCTTGAGAACGGCCCCTGCTCCGTCTATTCGAGTTTTTTCGACATCGACTGGAAACCGGTCAAAGACGAGTTGGAAAACCGGGTCTTAATTCCAATTCTCGGCGAGCAATACGGCGACGCGCTGGAAGCGGGCAAACTGAAGCTGGAGCACGTCGACGGCGGCTTTGTCGTCAACTACTATGCCCGCCGCCTGCCGATCGGTCCGAAGACCGCGATCCCGGTTCTCAACCATCAGATCGACCAACTTCGCGCGGCGCTCGGTGCGGACTCGGAAGCGTTCTCCGAATATCAAAGCATCATCACCGCACTTGAACATCTGCCGCCCGCGACGGCCACTTCGGCCAAGATGATTCTGGAACGACAACGAGAGAAGGAAGTCATCAAGCGTCGCCTGCGCGATCTGGAAGCTCGCGAGCCTGCTGTCGGCGAGTTTATCGCCGTGAATGTCGAGTTATTCAACGGCAAAGTCGGCGAGCCCGAGACTTTCGATCGCCTCGACAAACTGCTGCAACAGCAGTCGTATCGCCTTAGCGATTGGCGTGCGGCCTCGGACGAAATCAACTATCGCCGCTTCTTCGACATCAACGACTTGGCCGCCCTGTGCATTGAGAGGCCCGAAGCGTTCTATGCGGTCAACGAACTCGTCGGTCGGCTGGTCGGCGAGGGCGTCGTCGACGGATTGCGCATCGATCACGTCGACGGCTTGTTCGCACCCGAGGAATATCTTTGGCGGCTGCAATGGAACTATTTGGCGCACTTGGCCCGCCGCGAATTTGAAACACTGACTTTGGAGACCGTTGCGTCGTCGGCGCTGGAAGTCGCGTTGCCGTCCGCGGAGGCGACCGCCGAGGCCGAAGTCGGCGCCGCCGCGACGACATCGACGGCAGTCGTCGATGCGACCGCCGCCGCGGCGAGCCACGCCTATCACATCGGCCCCGAAGTCCTGCGCGGAGTCTGCCGCCGTTTGCGGCTCCGGCCGCCGCGCCCGGCCGATCTCACGGCGATCTTCGGACCGACGCTGCACGACGTCGCGGAGCACGAAGCCTGGCGCGCTGAAACGGAAATCGGCTCGCTCGACGCCGCCGACGCAGCGGCCGAACCGGCCGCGGTCCAACCTTCCCAAGCGCCCCTCTACGTGCTCGTCGAAAAGATCCTCGGCCCCGACGAGCCGCTTCCCGAATCATGGCCGACCGCCGGCACGACCGGCTACGACTTCACCGCGCAACTCAACGGCCTCTTCGTCTCTCCCGACGGCCACAATCAGATCGAAAAGCACTACCAGCGGTTCACCGAAGAATCGCGCACCTTCGGCGACGTCGTCCGCGAATGCAAGCGTGTCATTCTTCGCTTTTCAATGTCGAGCGAATTGCAAATGCTCGCGCATCGAGTGAACAGGCTTTCGGAGCAACACCGTAAATCACGCGACTTTACTCTCAATGCGCTACGTTACGCCTTGCGCGAAGTCCTGGCCAGTTTTCCGGTCTATCGCACCTACCCCGGTCCCGACGGCGTCTCGGATCGCGACACAAACTTCGTCAATCGCGCCGTCGCCGTCGCCAAGCGCCGTAATCGGGCCATGGACCCGAGCACGTTTGATTTCATTCGCGATATTCTACTGTTGCGCCATCCGCCCGGCTTGAGCGAAGGCGCGGTTCGAGCCCGCGAAGAGTTCGCCGGAAAGTTCCAGCAAGTGACCAGCCCGATTATGGCCAAAGGGGTCGAAGACACCGCGTTCTACGTCTACTGTCCGCTCGTCTCGACCAACGAAGTCGGCGGCGATCCGGTGCGAGCCGCCAACGCCATGTCGTCGTTTCACGTGCAAAATGCGCTTCGCTGCGAACGCCAACGCCGCGGCTTGCTCGCCACCACGACGCACGACACCAAACGCAGCGAAGACGTGCGGGCCCGCATCGACGTTCTTTCCGAAGTGCCGAAGCAGTGGCGCGAAGCCGTAACGCGCTGGAGCCGGTTGACTCGGCGCTATCGTAAGGAAGTTGACGGCACATCCGCGCCGTCGCCGCAGGATGAGTATCTGTTCTATCAAAGCCTCGTCGGCGTCTTCCCGACGGGCGACGTTCATCGCATCAATCGCGACGAGCTGATCCAACGTCTGCAAACCTACATGGAAAAGGCTACGCGCGAAGCCAAACAGCGCACGAGTTGGATCAATCCGCACGCCGAATATGATCAGACGATACGCCAATTCGTGGCCGACTGCCTAACGCCGGGCCGACACAATCGCTTTCTCGTGAGCTTCCTCGCCTTTCACCGCCAAGTGATCCAGGCCGGGCTCTACACGGCGCTCTCTCAAGTCGTCGTGAAACTGATGTCGCCCGGCGTACCCGACATTTACCAGGGACAAGAGTTGTGGGACTTCAGCTTGGTCGATCCCGACAATCGCCGGCCGGTCGACTATCGCCGCCGCGCGGCGCTGCTCGAACAAGTTCAAGCGGCTTGGAGTTCACAACCGGCCGGCCGCGCCGAGTTCGCCGCGTCTTTGGCGCGTGCCCCCGACGACGACCGTTTAAAGCTGTTCGTCACTTGGCGACTGCTCGACTTGCGGCGAAAGATGGCCGAAGTTTTCGCCGCCGGAAAATACGAACCGCTTGCGTGTCGCGGCGAGCAAGCGGACCATCTGATCGCGTTGACGTGGCGACGGGAAGGGGCGGACGGCGCTTCGATCGTCGCAATCGTGCCGCGGCTCTGGGCCAAATTAGCGGCGGAGACCGGCTTGCCCGAGGTCGTCGACGTCACCGCGCACGCCGAACAAGTTTGGGGCGACACGGAAGTCGAGACGCCGCCGGCGACGAGCGGCGAGTACGTCAACCTCTTTACCGGCGCAAAACTCTCCACGGTTCGACATGCACCGCTGCGCGTCGCGGAATTGCTCGATACGTTTCCAATCGCCGTCTTGAGCGGCGAACCGGGCGAGTAGACCTTAGCGAAAATCGAGAACGGCACCATGGCATCCGACGTGTCCCAAACTTCGCCTTCCGAACCGAAATACGCGACGCAACTCGCCGCCGACGCCGGTCGTCCCGCCGATTGGTATAAGGACATCGTCATTTACCAGCTGCACGTGCGGTCGTTCTACGACAGCAACGGCGACGGCATCGGCGACTTCGCCGGACTCACCGAAAAACTGGAGTATGTCGCGTCGCTCGGCGTCTCGGCCGTGTGGCTCTTGCCTTTCTATCCGTCGCCGCTGCGCGACGAAGGCTACGACATCGCCGACTATCGCAACGTCAACCCGATCTACGGCAACATCGACGACTTTCGCAATTTTCTCGACAAAGCCCACCAGCTCGGCCTCGCCGTCATCACGGAAGTGGTCATTAACCACACGTCGGATCAGCATGCTTGGTTTCAACGCGCTCGCCGCGCGCCCAAAGGAAGTCCCGAGCGCGATTTCTACGTGTGGTCCGACACGTCGGACCGTTATCCGGAAGTCCGCGTCATATTCCAAGACTTCGAGCACTCCAACTGGGCCTGGGACCCGGTCGCCCAGCAGTATTACTGGCACCGTTTCTATTCGCATCAGCCCGACCTGAACTTCGACAACCCGGCCGTGCGTCGGGCCGTGCTCGACGTCGTCGATTATTGGCTCGGCATGGGAATCGACGGCCTACGGCTCGACGCCATTCCCTACTTGTTCGAACGCGACGGCACCAACTGCGAGAGCCTGCCGGAAACGCACGGCTTTCTCCAAGAGCTTCGCGCGCACATCGAAGAAAAGTTTCCCGGGCGCATGCTCTTGGCCGAGGCCAATCAATGGCCGGACGAAACCGTGGCCTATTTCGGCGACGACGACGAATGTCACATGTGCTTCAACTTCCCGTTGATGCCCCGGCTCTTCATGGCCGTCCAACAAGAGGAGCGATTTCCGATTGTCGACATCCTCCGCCACACTCCCGATCCGCCGCCGAATTCGCAATGGGCGATCTTCTTGCGCAACCACGACGAGCTCACGCTCGAAATGGTGACCGACGAAGAGCGCGACGCGATGTACCGTTTCTACGCCGCCGACCCGCAATCGCGAGTCAACTTGGGCCTTCGCCGTCGGCTGGCCCCGCTCTTGCGAAACGATCGCCGCCGCATGGAACTGATGCATGCCCTGTTGTTTTCGCTTCCCGGCACGCCCGTGATGTACTACGGCGACGAAATCCGCATGGGCGACAACATCTACCTCCGCGATCGCGACTCCGTGCGCACTCCCATGCAATGGAGCCCCGACCGCAACGCCGGCTTCTCGCATGCCAACACTCAAAGGCTCTTCCTGCCGACGATCGTCGACCCGGAATATCACTACCAGTCGCGCAACGTCGAAACCGAAGAACAGAGCCCGCATTCGTTCCTCTGGTGGATCCGCCGCGTGCTCCGCTTGCGGGCTCGCTACGGCGCGTTCAGCCGCGGCGAACTGAAATTTCTTCTCCCCCAAAATCCGCGCATCCTGGCTTTTATTCGACACTACCGCAACGAAACGATCCTCGTCGTCGTGAACCTCTCGCGGTTGTCGCAGTTCGTCGAACTCGATCTTCGCGAGTTTCGCGGCCGTACGCCGGTCGAACTCTTCGGGCAGACGCGCTTCCCGATGATCGGCGAATTGCCTTATCTCCTGACGATCGGCCCGCACGGCTTCTATTGGTTTCGCCTCGATTGGCCCAAGGGCCAAGAAGCGCGGCGTGCGCCGGAAGATTTGCCGCTCGTCCGCGTCAGCAAAGATTGGCTCGATGCGTTCCGAGTGCCGGTGTTGGAACAAACCTACGACGCACTTGCCGGCTATCTGCTGAGGCAAGCTTGGCACCAATCTCCGGAGCGCACGGTTCGCTCGCTGTTGGTCGAAGACGTGCTCCCGCTCCCCGATTGCGACGATGACGGCAGTTGCTATGCCGTGTTGCTCGTCCGCGTGTTCTACACCGAAGGCGAGTCGGCTCTTTATCAACTGGCTTTCGTCGCGGTCGGGCCGCGTCGCGCACAGGATATTTTGCGCGATCGACCCGCCGCCGGCGTGATGAAGGCCGTCTCGCGCGCCACCCAAGCCGAATGGTACATCTGCGACGCCACGGCCGAGCGCGGGTTCTGGGAGCGCTTTACGACCCATGCGGTGGCGACCGACCGTAGCGAGCGCCACGCCCAGATCGTCCGCCGCACGATCGGCGCAGCGGCCGAACTTGACGGCGGCGAGAGTCTCGCTTTGATGCCGCATTGGCGCACGAGCGATTCACGCGGCACCGTGGCGGCGGTGGGCGATCGCCTGTTTCTGAAGTTGCTCCGCCGCATTGAGCCGGGCGTTCACCCGGAAGTCGAGATGTTGGAAGCGCTCGCACCGCAAGCCGCGCGCCTGCCGTGCCCGCGCCTCCGCGGCGTCTGGGAATACCGTGGAACCGACCGCGGGGCGATCGCATTAGGAATCATCGACGACTTCATCTCCTACGAAAGGTCGCTCGCCGACTGGTGCCGCGAAGACCTGCGCCGCGCCTTGGAAGCGACTTCGGCCGGTACGCCCCGCGGCGACCGTGCGGTCGACGGCGCATCTTCCGCCGACGACGTCGCTGTGGCGCCGCCGCTGGCCGCCGCGCATCGAAGTTTCACTCTGCTTGGCCGCCGTTTGGCGGAAGTCCATTTGGCGCTCTCCGAATTCGATGCGCCCCCGTCGTTCGCGCCCGAAGTCTTCACCACTCACTATCGCCGTAGTCTTTTGCTCGGCTTCAGTAGTCGGGTACAACGCGTGGTGGAGCGGCTGCGAGATTTCGTGCGTGAAGCGGCTGCGGAGTCCGATCGGAGCGAGATCATCGACGCCCAACGTTTGCTCGCGGATCCCGACTACGATTCCTATTTGCAACCCATCGTCGACATCCGCACTCTGCTCTGGCGAATTCGCTGCCACGGCGCTCTCGGACTCGACAAAGTGTTGCTGCAAGGCGACGACCTGCAATTGGTCGACTGGGGCGGCGATCCACGCCGCCCGTTCACGGAACGGCGTATCAAGCGCAGCGTTCTTACCGACCTGGCGCAACTCGATCTGTCGCTCTTCGCCGCGGCCTATCAAGGGGCCGAAGCTTGGATCGGGCACGTGCATCTGACCGGCGAAGTCGCCGACAAGGTGCGGACGGCCGCGCGCAATTGGCGGCAGTCCTGCCTTAACGCCTTCTTCGAGCCATATCGTAACGAGACGTCAGGTCGGCTGCTCATTCCCGACGACGAGCGAGAATTCATCAGCTTGTTCAGGGTTTACCGGCTCAACGCCGCGTTCGAGTCGCTGTTGGCGGCGCTCGAGCAAGGCCGGATCGATCGCATTCCGCAAGGTCTCGCCGACTGCCTGGAGCAAATCGAAGCGTCGTCGGCATAATTGCCCGTGCTTGACCGCGGATCGTGCGACTCCCATATTGACCGCTACGGTTTCATTCTGGGAGTTCCAAGATGCGCGCCGCGTTCTGGCTTGCTGCCTTGAGCATCGTCTGCATTGTGTCGAGCGTTTCCGCCGCGGAGATGCGCGTGTTTCGCGACCGGCCGTATGCGGAACCGAAAGTCGCGCGGCGTACTCTCGACGTCTACGCTCCCGCCGCGGGCCAAAGCCGGCCGATCGTCTTCTACATTCACGGCGGCGGCTGGCGGCGCGGCGATAAAGGCGCGGTCGCGAAGAAGCCCGCCGCTCTGGTCGAACGGGGCTACGTCTTCGTCTCGACCAACTATCGCTTCGTGCCCGAGGTCGACGTCCCGCAAATGGCGGGCGACATCGCAAAGGCGATCCGCTGGACGTACGACCATGCCGCCGAATACGGCGGCGACCCGAACCAAATCTTCGTCGTCGGACATTCCGCCGGCGCTCACTTGGCGGCGCTCGTCTGCACCGACGATCGCTATCTCAAAGCCGAAGGACTTTCCTTGAAAATCCTGCGCGGCTGCGTGCCGATCGACGTCTCCGTGTACGACATTCCATGGCGGCTATCGGAGTCGGGTTTCGCGCCCAACCCGAACTTCACAATCATTTTTGGCGACGACCCCGCGAAGCAGCGCGATTACTCTCCGGCGACGCACGTTTCCCCGGGCAAAGACATTCCTCCCTTTCTCCTCTTCTACGTGGCTAGTCGCGACGACACGAAGGCCGCTTCAGCCGCATTCGCCGAACGACTCACGCAGGCGGGCGTAACGGCCACGGTCGTAGCCGGCGAAAACAAGACTCACACGTCGATCGCCAACGATCTCGGCACTCCCGACGACGCCCCGACCTCCGCCCTGCTGAAGTTCTTAAGCGATAACTCTCGACGCTAAGTGTCTCGCCGTCGCGGCGAAGCGGTCGCTTGCCGGCCAAATTCCTCATACTCGG
Organism: Planctomycetaceae bacterium; assembly: GCA_016793115.1. GTDB lineage: Bacteria > Planctomycetota > Planctomycetia > Pirellulales > PNKZ01 > PNKZ01. The sequence goes on along the minus strand of JAEUIN010000363.1, from coordinate 15,344 downwards.
CAAGAATTCTGACAACCCTAGCGTAGTCGCTCGCGTAGAACAGGCATATAATACAAATGTTTGAAACGAATGTTTGAACAAAAGATTGCCGTAACTCTATGTCGCAAAACACCTTAGACGACACGAAACTAAGGATACTCGAAGCCGCCGGGGCCATCTTCGCCGACCGCGGCTTCAAGGAGTCGACTGTTCGTGACATCTGCCAAGCGGCCGGCGCGAACTTGGCCGCCGTCAACTACCACTTCGGCGACAAGGAGCGGCTCTACATCGAGAGCGTGAAGCTCGCGCACCAATTGCGCGTTGAACAGTTTCCGGCTCCAACCTGGCCGGCCGGAACGCCCGCGGAGCAAAAACTCCGCGACTTTATCTTCGCCACGCTCTGCCGCATGATCGGCCGCAACGAGCGCGGCTGGGAGTTCCGTCTGATGCTGCGTGAGATCACGCAGCCGACGGGAGCCTGCGAGGAGTTGGTGCGCGATTACATTCGTCCGCACTTTGAGTTACTACAATCGATCCTCGCCGAACTTCTCCCCGCTTCGACTCCGGACATTCAACGCCGTCGTATCGGTTTCAGCATCATCGGCCAGTGTCTCCACTACCGGGTCGCCGAGCCGATCCTACGCTGGCTTTTGCCGCCGGCGGAGTTTGAGCAAAACACGCCTGAACAATTGGCCGACCACATCGCTTGCTTCACGCTGGCCGCCCTCGGCTACGGTCCGCCGCTGGTCACCGCTTCGTCCGACGTCGCTCCGCCCAAATTCGCCGCGCCGGAGAACGTCGCATGAACTGGGTCGCCTGGAAAATGCTCACCGGCAATCGCGGCAAATATATCGCCATCATCATGGGCGTGATGTTCGGTGCGTTCTTGATCACCCAACAGGCGTCCGTGTTCTGCGGACTCATGCTGCTGACCACCAGCCAGATCAAGGATATCGAAGGTGCGGATATCTGGGTGATGGACAAAAACATGCAGTACGTTGACGACATTAAACCGATGGCCGACAACGAGCTGTGGCGGGTCCGCGGCGTCGAAGGAGTCGACTGGGCCGTGCGTCTCTACAAGGGAATCACCCGCGCCCGCCTCGACGACGGCACGTTTCAGCAGATCATCATGATCGGACTGGACGACGCCACGATGGTCGGGGCGCCGCAGGAAGTGGTCGTCGGCTCGATTGACGACCTGCGCCGCCCCGACGCCGTGATTATGGACGAGGCCGGCTTTCATCAACTTTGGCCGAACGAACCGTTTCAGGCCGGCAAAGTGTTTGAGATGAACGATCGGCGAGCCGTCGTCGTCGGTGTTTGCAAGTCGCGCAAGACGTTCATGACGTTTCCGATTATCTACACGCGGTACAGCCAAGCCGTATCGTTCGTGCCCATGGAACGGAAGGTGCTCTCCTTCGTGCTCGCCAACCCGAAGCCGGGGTTGTCGGCGGAAGAAGTCTGCCGCCGCATCGAGGACCAGACCGATTTGCAGGCTCAAACTCGCGACCAATTCACTTGGACCACGATTTGGTACTACTTCCGCAAGACCGGCATTCCGTTCAACTTCTTCACCACCGTGCTGCTCGGCTTTGTCGTCGGCGCGGCGATCTGCGGCCAGACGTTTTACATGTTCACGCTGGAAAACCTCAAACAATTCGGCGCGCTCAAGGCGATGGGAGCCCGCAATTGGCAGCTCATCGGCATGATTTTGCTGCAAGCGATGATCGTCGGCTTCATCGGTTTCGGGCTCGGCGTCGGAAGCGTGGCGGTGTTGTTCGGCGAAATCATCATGCACAAGACCGATAAGCTGGCGTTTTTCATGCCGTGGCAGGTCGTCGCGATCACCGGCGCATCGATTTTCATCATGGTCGTGTTCTCGAGCATCTTCAGCTTGTGGAAGGTGCTGCGCTTGGAACCGGCCGTGGTATTCAAGGGCTAGTATCGCGAGCCGGGTGCGCCGGCGACCGGAGTCTTATCCATGTTAGACGCCATCGACAACCCGACGACGAAGACCGAAAAGGAAGCCGCGGTCGCTTGCCGGGGCGTAACCAAGGAGTTCGGCTTCGGCGACGCTTTGGTACGCGCTCTACGCGGCGTCGACCTCGACATCTATACGGGCGAGTTGTCGCTCTTGGTCGGCCCGAGCGGGTGCGGCAAGACGACGCTGCTGTCAGTCGTTTGCGGGATTCTCAATCCCACGGCCGGTTCCATCCATGTGCTCGGTACCGACATCGCCACGCTCTCCAACGGCAGGCTCGTCGGATTTCGCGGCACCAACGTCGGCTTCGTCTTTCAACAGTTCAATTTGCTGCCGGCCCTCACGGCCGTGGAAAACGTTTGCGTCCCGCTGCTCTTGCAAGGCGTGCCGCGGCGTCAGGCGATCGAACGGGCGCATGAGATGCTCAAAAAGGTCAACCTCGCCGACCGCGCCTCCGCCCCACCGTCGAACCTCTCCGGCGGGCAGCAACAACGCGTCGCCATCGCGCGGGCCTTGATTCATGAACCGCGTCTGCTCGTGTGCGACGAGCCGACTTCGGCCCTCGACGCCCGCACGGGGCACACGATCATGGAACTGCTTCGCGACATTTCACTTGAAAGCAATCGGGCGGTCGTCGTCGTGACGCACGATCCGCGCGTGTACGAGTTCGGCGATCGCATTGCCCGCATGGAAGACGGCCGCGTCGTCGACGTCGAAACGCAAGACGTGAGAGTCGGCCCCGGTCCGACGACGCCCTCGATGATCGAAGCCGCCAAGACGCTCAAACACTGAACCTTCATTTCAAACTCGGCCGAATACCATGTTTACCCGCTATCTGCTGCCGATCGGCGCCGTCGTTTTGTTCGCTCTGGCGATGAACCACGTGATGAAGGCTCAACAGCCGCAGTCGCCCGCCGCTCCGCCGGCGCAACCGCCGCGAGCGCCGTATACGAACACCGTGGCCGGCACGGGCATCGTCGAACCGCAGACGGAAAACATTTCCATCGGTTCGCAAGTGCCGGGCATCGTCGTCGAGGTGTTCGTCAAGGTGAACCAAAAGGTCAAAGCGGGCGACCCGCTCTTCCGACTCGACGATCGCGACCTACAAGCCATGCTGCGGCTCAAGCAGGCCGAGTTGAGCCAATCGCAAGCGCAGCTCACGCGGCTGCGGAAGCTCCCGCGCGACGAAGACCGTCCGGTCGCCAAAGCCAAGGTCGACGAAGCCGAGGCGTTTCTCAAAGACAAAGCCGTGCTCTACGAGCGGGCCGTGCAGCTTCGCCAAACGAACGCCATCAGCCAAGAAGAAGTGACGATCAAGGAACAAGCCTACCTCATGGCGAAGTCGCAGACGGAATACGCCAAGGCGCAGCTCGAACTGCTCGAAGCGGGAAGCTGGATCTACGATCTGCAAGTCGCCGAGCAAGCGGTCGCTCAGGCGCAAGCGCAGATCGACCAGGTCCGCACCGACATCGATCGCCTCACCGTGCGGGCTCTCGTCGACGGCGAAGTGCTGCAACTCAACGTTCGCCCCGGCGAGTACGTCGGCACCACGCCCGGCCAGGCGTTCATCGTGCTCGGCAACGTCGAGAAGCTCCATGTGCGCGCCAGCATCGACGAATACGATATACCTCGCTTCAAACCCGGTGCGAAAGCCAAGGCCATGCTCAAGGGCCGGCCGGAAGTGCAATACGACCTAACGTTCGTGCGCGTCGAGCCGTATGTGGTGCCGAAGAAATCGCTCACCGGCGACAACACCGAACGGGTCGACACCCGCGTGCTGCAGGTGATCTACTCGGTCGACCCGACGAAAGAACGCCTCTACGTCGGGCAGCAGCTCGACGTGTTCATCGCCACGGCCGACGACGTGGCGACGGCGCAGTGATCGACGTCAGTCGACGTAGACGAACTCGTTCAAGTTGAACAGCGCCAGGCAGAAGTCGTCGAGGCCGAGCCGGTCGGCTTCGATCAGATCGACCGCATCGGCCGCTTCCGCCGATGTCGGCTCGCGGCCGAGCGTGCGGAGATAGCCGAGCCGGGCTTGTTCGCGCGGTTCACGAGCCGCCGCCTCGAGAAACGCCGCCAGTGCCGTAGCCGTCTGCTGTGAGAATTCCGAGTTGAGCAGCACCAAGGCCTGCGGCGCGACGGTAGAGCGGTTGCGGCGCGGGCAACTCGCCATCGTGTCGGGCCGGTCGAACGCTTCGAGCAGCGGCAACCGCAGGTTGCGGCGCACGAACAGATAGATGCTGCGGCGGCGATGATCTTCTTCGTCGGCGCTCGTCTTCCAGTGATCCTTGCGAATCGTCCCCAGCAACTCCTTCGGCAGCGAAGGCATCACGCCCGGCCCGCCGCGACGATCGCTGAGCTGCCCGCCGGCGGCGAGCATGGCGTCGCGAATCGCTTCACCGTCGAGCCGGCGACGCGGATAGCGCGACAACAGCCCGTTCTCCGGATCACGCGACTTCGCCGCGACCCCGGCCGCGCTCGCCTGTCGATACACGGCCGACAGCACGATCACGCGCTGCAAGTTCTTCAAACTCCAGCCGCCGTCGACAAGCTCCCGCGCCAGCCAATCCAGCAACTCCGGATGCGTCGGCTCGTCGCCGATGTAGCCGAAGTCGTTCGATGTGCGCACGATGCCGAAACCGAAGTGTTCCTGCCAAACGCGATTGACGAACACGCGCGACGTGAGCGGATGATCGCGCCGCGTGAGCCAAAAAGCCAGCGACGATCGCCGACCGGACCGGCCTAATTCGCTCGACCCGTAAGACGCGAACCGCGCCCCTTGCAAGTTCGCCACGCGCGGCACGTCGGCCTCGACGATCGGCCCCGGCCGAGTGAAGTCGCCGCGAATCAACATCCGGCTCGGTTCCGTCGCCCCGCGCGCGGCGCGAAACACGCGCCGCGTCTCCGGCTTGGCGTCGTCTTCCGCGTCCTCCTCTTCCTTGCGCCCGCGCGAAAGAAACTCCGACGTCTCGAAGCAGGCTCGCAAGCGGTAGAAGTCGGCCTGGCTCAGCGGATCGAACTTATGGTCGTGGCACTGCGCACAACCGAGTTGCAAGCCCAACAGCGCCGAGGCGAACGTGCCTGTCATCTCATTGAGCACCATGCTGCGGCGCTCGGCCGCGAGATTGATGTCGGGCATGTCGGGCCCGCAAAGCAGAAAGCCGGTTGCGATCGTCGCTTGCTCGTCGCCCGGTTTGAGTTCGTCGCCCGCGATTTGCAAGCGCAGGAATTCGTCGACCGGCAGGTCGCGGTCGAGCGCGTCGATCACCCAATCCCGATAGCGCCATGCCTCGGGCCGAGTGAGATCATGTTCATAGCCGTCGCTGTCGGCATAGCGGGCCAAGTCGAGCCAATGCTGCGCCCAGTGCTCGGCATAGGCCCGCGAAGCGAGCAGCCTATCGACGACCTTTTCGTAGTCGCCTTCGCGCGCAAACGCGGCGATTTCCTCAGGCGTCGGCGGCAGTCCGGTGAGGTCGAACGTCACGCGGCGCAGGAGCGCGGCCGGCTCGGCCTCGGCGGCCGGCCGCAAACCGGCCTCTTCGAGCTTCGCCAGGATGAAGCGATCGATCGGCGTGCGACACCACTCGGTGTCGCGCACCTCGGGAGGAGTCGGTCGTAGCGGAGTCCGATAGGCCCAATGCTCCCGATCGCTGTCGGTCAGAGCAGGCTCGGTCTTCGCCGCTTCATCGGCGAATCCGTTCGCAACGACCAGCAAAAGAGCGCAGTGCGCGCACAGCCGCGAAGCCGCGAAGACCAGCGAAGCGAAGAACGGAACTCGACGGTTTGGCTTCAATCTTGGCGTCACTGCGTCTTAGCGCCTTCGCGCGAGATGAAATCGACCTACGTTAAGCCAACAACTCGTGCACCACGTTCCCATGCACGTCGGTCAAGCGCTGTTCGCGTCCGCTGTGCGAATAGGTGAGCCGCGTGTGATCGAAGCCGAGGATATGCAAGATCGTGGCGTGCAAATCGTGCACGTGCACCTTGTTTTCCTCGGCCCGCAATCCTACGGCGTCGGTCGCTCCATAAGCGATACCGCCGCGCACCGCACCGCCTGCGAGCACCGTCGTGAAACCCCACGGATTGTGATCGCGCCCCTTCCCCTTCTCGCTCATCGGCATGCGGCCGAACTCGCCGCCCCAAACGATGAGCGTGTCGTCCCACAGCCCGCGACGTTTCAGATCCTGTAGCAGTGCGGCGATGGGTCGATCGGTCGCGCGGCAAAGCTTCGAATGGTTCTTGAGCACATCCTCGTGCGCGTCCCAGCCGACCGTGTCGCCCGAGTAGAGTTGCACGAAGCGCACGCCGCGCTCGAGCATCCGTCGCGCCAGCAAACAACGTGTGCCGAATTCGCGCGTCTCCGGGTCGTCGAGTCCGTAAAGCTGCTCCGTCTCGGCCGTTTCGCTCGCCAGATCGACCAACTCCGGCGCGGCGCTCTGCATCCGCGCCGCGAGTTCATACGACTTGATCCGGGCCGCGAGTTCGTCGTCTCCCTCGCGCTGCGCCAAATGCTCTCGATTTCGGCGGGCCACGAAGTCGAGCATCCGCGTGCGTCGCTCGTCGCTCACGTCGGCGGGCGGGCGCAGATGAAGAATCGGATTCGCGCCCGGACGAACCGGCGTTCCTTGATGAGCGGCCGGCAGGAACCCATTGCCCCACGCCGGCGGGCCGCCCTTGAGACCGCCGCCCGGATCCGGCATCACGATGAAGGCCGGCATGTCTTGGTTTTCGCTGCCGAGCCCGTAGCTTATCCAACTGCCGAGGCTCGGCTTTCCCATCAGAATGCTCCCCGTGCTCATCTGATACACGGCTTGCGGATGGTTCACGCTATCGGCATGGCAACTCCGCACCACGCAGAGATCATCCGCACACTTCGCCATCTCGGGGAGGAAATCGCTCACCACAAGGCCCGACTCGCCGCGCGGCCGCAGCGGCAGGAGCGGCGGCAGAAGCGGATTGGCCGCCACCTTGCGGCGCGTCATCACCATGCCGAACGAATCGGGGAGCGGCTTGCCGGCGAGCTTCGCGAGGTCCGGCTTCGGGTCGAACAGGTCGACGTGGCTCGGTCCGCCGTGCATGAAGAGGTAAAGGACGCGCACGGCCCGCGGCGCGAAGTGCGGCTTGCCGAGCGACGGCGCAACCCCGGCGGCGCGCGTTTCGCCGGCCAAGAGCGCAGCCAGCGCCACCGCACCGAATCCCCCGCCGGCTTCCTTCAACATCGCGCGCCGCGAGAGCAGCGGCGCAGCGGCGTGCGACGGCGGGACCATGGCGAAACCTCGGGCGGGGGCAAGGCGAAGGCGAGGCAACGACCGGCGGAGCGAGTTCGCCCCAGTCTAATTCACCCCAGTCTAACCGAGGGGTCCGGCCGATGCAAAAATGGGGCAACGCCCTCGACTGCCCCCCGTTTACGTCTTCCCCGTCGCCGCCTTGACGCGTTCTTTGATCGCGCCCCGGATCAACGTGCGGATCGCTTCGGGAATTTGGTCGAACTCGGCTCGGCTGAGCTTTTTGTTGCCGTCGCCGTCGAACACGCCCAGTTGCGTCTGGAACTCCTGAGGAATCGCGAAGCCGCGGTCGATGATCTGCTCGACGATCGCGTCGTGTTCAGGCGCGGCGGCCACTTTGCCGCCGTCCATCTCGATGAGGTCTTTCGCTTCGACGCCGCCGGCCAACGCTCCGCCCCACTTGGCTTGCCGCATGTTCACGATCTTGATCAAGTCTTGCCGCGTGTCGGTGATCAAAAGAATGCTCACCAAGCACATCTCGTCGGTCGTCTCCTCGCCCCAGGTCACCAGCTTCGGCGGCGAGTTCGGGTTGTGCGGATTGTCTTCCGTGTTGTCATACGTCGCTTCGCAGTGGATCACCGATCCTTTCGGCAATTTGACGGGCGCTTTGAAGCCGTAGCCGAGTTGCCAATTGAAGTCCCAATCTTTGATCCAGATCAACGGTACTTCCTTTTCCGTCGGCGTTTCGGCCCACACCTTCATCTGGCGACCGAGCAAGTGCAAATGCGGACCGAGTCCCAAAAGATACACGTCGGCGGCGAGCGGCTCGCTCTTCGCCGAAACCTTGTGTTCCTTCGCGCCGGGTGGAATCGCCAGCTTCGTGTTCATCAAGGCCAAGCCGCCGACGATCGTTTGCGCCGGCGTCTTCGTAAAGTAGATGCCGACCTTCGAGCGATCCTTTTGCGGCTTGCCGTTAGGGTGGTAGTGAATCTGCAAGACCAAGTCGCTGCCGTGGCGGAGGAACTTGCCGATCCCCTTCGGGAGCCGGTAAGGAATGGCGCCGGGCGCCCAACTACCGAGCCCACCGGTCGGAATGATGCCCGGTCCGCCGAAGCTGCGGTATCCCGGCCCGGGCTCGCTCACGTCTTTCGCGTGGGCGGCACCGTTGCCGTCGAGAAACATGATCGCGTGATGCACGACCTTCTTATTGCCCGGGCGGAATTCGGCGGCGGCGACCGTGCGATGTTCGGTCGTCGGAATCGGCATCACGAAGCATTGGTAAATGTCGGGCCCGTCGGCCGGCACGTCGAACTCTTCGGGCATTTCGAGCACGAGGTCGGGCGTGCCGAGTTGCCACCCTTCGGCGAACGTCGGCGGCGTGCCGAGGTCTTGCGGATCACCCTGCGGCGCGCCGGCTTTGGCCCACCGCGCCAGAACGTCGAGTTGTTCGTCGGTTAGGCGGCGCACGCCGGAGAGGTTGCCGTAGTCGTGCGCGGCTTTCCACGGGGGCATCGTGCGCGAGGCCGTGATCTCCACAATGTGGTCGGCGCGCTTCGCGGCGTCGTCGTAACTCATCAGCGAGAACGGTCCGACTTCGCCCGGACGGTGGCAGTTGGCGCAATTCTTCCACAGGATCGCCGACACATGCTTGTTAAACGTCGGAACTTCATCCGGCTTCAGCGCCGGAGCCGCATTCGGCGGATAGCTTTGTAATGGAGCCGCGGCCAACACGGCGGCGGCGAACCAGAGCCCGAACGAAGACATATTGAGACCTTGGCGACGGGAAAAGACGACGGGGCGACCGGTCATGTTACCCGACGTCGCCGCCATGAGTTTCGCAAATTTGGCCGCTCGGCGGGATACGACATTCCACGCCGCAGAGGAGGGGAAACAGCTGGGGAAAACCCGCGCCTGTGCTAGCGGAAGCGTGCCGACGTAGTCGCGCAAGCATCACGCGACACTTGCGCGAATACACATCATCCGGGGCATGGAACGCCGTGGAGGGCGTTGCCTGCGGTCGAAGCGGCGGCGCTCGGCGCACTTCGTTTACACCGCGATCGTCACCTTGCGTTTGTCGACGCTCCCGGGGCCGGGGCCGTTGCCGATGATGAAGACCATCGCCCCTAATAGGGCCGCGTTCTTCATGAAGTGGATCATTTCACCCTGGTGCCGATCGCCCTCGAAATGCCAGAAGTCGTGAATGTAATAGTTGGTCGCGACCAAAAAGATTGCGAGCAGCAGAGCACCCAAGCGCGCCCAGAAGCCGAGCAACACGCTCACGCCGCCGATCAACATGCAGGCGATCGCGCCGATCAGAGCCCAACGCGGCTCGGGCACCCCTTCGGCGGCGAGCAACGTGACCATGTCGTTGAACTTAGGAATGAGATTTACCAACGCTCCGGCGAAGAAGATCGCCACGAGCAGTGCGCGGCCGCTGAACGCAATTAACGCTCGGATGAATCCCATGCCGCACACTCCTCGTTGATAACCAATAGGCGTCGATTCAGCTTACGCCAAATCGAACAAGATAAGTTCCGCTTCTCCCTCCGCGGTCGCCGCGATCCGCAAGGCTTCAGCCTCTTCGACGATCGCAGCGTCGCCGGCCGCTAGCGTAGCAGAATTCGCGTCGTCGTTCGAAGCCGACCCGCTTGCGCCGACCGCTCCGACCCGCACCGAACCCCGCGCCACTTGCAGCCACAAACCGCGTCCGGCCCGGAGCGGATGCTCGACCGTGGAGCCGGCCGAGAGCGTGCTCAGCAGGATGTCCGCGTTCTGATGGATCCGCATCGAACCTTGGCGACCGTCGCCCGAGGCGGCCAACAACAGCCGGTTCGTCCGGTCGGCGGCGTCGAACCGGCGCTGTTCGTATTCCGGCTCGATCCCTTCCGTGTCGGGAAGCAGCCAGATTTGGTACAGGTGCACCGGTTCGGTCGCCGACGGGTTGAACTCACTATGCCGTATGCCGCGGCCGGCCGACATCCGTTGCAGCTCGCCCGGAGGGAGCACGCCGCCGTTGCCGAGACTGTCGCGATGTTGGAGTCGGCCCGACAATACGACCGTGACGATTTCCATGTCGCGGTGGCCATGCATGCCGAAGCCTTGACCGGGATCGACGCGATCTTCGTTGATCACGCGCAACGACCGGTAACCCATCCGTCGCGGGTCGTAATAGTCGCCGAACGAAAACGAGTGGTAAGTGTCGAGCCAGCCGTGGTTGAGGTGGCCGCGCTCGCTGCCGCGTAGAACTGATAACATGGTACGCTCCTAGTCGTGAGTGCGTGTTCGCCTGGGTTTAACACCAAGACTTACCGCCGCGGCGCGCGAACCTTACACAACCTCTTACGCACCCTGAACATCCGTCTCGAATGAGCAATTCTCAAGCCTGGAATGCCGAGCTTTACGACGACCGACACGCCTTCGTTTGGAAGCATGGAGCATCGCTGGTCGAGCTTTTGAATCCGCAACCCGGCGAGCGGGTGCTGGACGTGGGGTGCGGCACGGGGCATCTGACGGCGCAGATTGCGGCAGCCGGAACCGAGGTCGTCGGCATCGATGCCTCGGCGGCGATGATCGACGAAGCGCGACGCGTCTACCCTAAGCTGGAGTTTATCAAAGCCGATGCGCGGCAATATCGCGGGCCGACGGCGTTCGACGCCGTGTTCTCCAACGCGGCCCTGCATTGGATTCGCCCGCCGGAAGCGGCCGCGGCGACAATCGCGGCGGCGCTGCGAACAGGCGGAAGATTGGTCGCCGAATTCGGCGGGCACGGCAATGTGGCCGCAATCGCCGCAGCGCTCCGCGAACTCGCCCCCGGATACTTCGACCTGCGGCTCGTGCCCGACTGGTACTTCCCCGGCATCGCCGAGTATACGACGCTGCTGGAGAAATCAGGGCTCGAAACGACGCAGGCCATGCTCTTTGATCGGCCGACGAAGTTGCAAGGCGACCAAGGATTGCGAAACTGGGCGGCGATGTTCGCCGAGAACGCAATTGCGGCGATCGGCGAAGGGCGGCGCGCGGAGTTCTTCCAAAAGCTTGAAGACGCACTGCGCGACAAACTCTATCGCGACGGTGCTTGGTACGCCGACTATCGCCGGCTGAGGATCACGGCACAGAAGCGATGAACGCAGAGCGATGAGCACGGAAGTGAAAGGAGCGGTCGAGTGCGAGCGTTTCGTTCAGCGCTCCGCATTCCTCGCTTCCGAAAGAAAAAAAACCGGGGCCTCCGACGGCCCTTTTCCGCAGTGGCTAGCCGAACGACTAGGGGCAAGTTAGTCGCTCGACTCTAAATTCGTCGGAGGCCCCACGGGCCAGTCATGGTTCGTGAGATACGGTCGGCGATCTCTTGGACCATGACTACCTGTTAATGCAGGGGGCGTACCCGGGCGACAATTATGCTGACAAGTTGAGTCGCAAAACCTTTTGAGGTAGAAACTTACGCCGCTGATTTCTCATTTTGAGTCGGCAGTACGACGGGCGACTGATTCGGCCGAGTTGTACAGTATTGCGCCGACCTCGATCTAAGAGGGAGCAACCGTCTCAAGTCGAGACCGGGAGGCCGCGGACTTCCATTCTCAATTTGAGAGGACAAGCGCTAAGATGAAGTGAGCCACGGATTAAAGTTTCTTCCCACGGCGAATGTGAGGTCTCCATGAGCGCCGGTTATCAGCCGGCGACCGGCCCGCTATATTCGCCCCGACGGTGGCGCGACGCTCGCCGCTCTACAAAGAAGGAATCGCCAGCTTGCCGAACAATCCCGCTCAGATCGGACCGTACGAAGTCGGCCTCGGCCGGCCGCTGCTGCTCATCGCCGGGCCGTGCGTGCTGGAAACCGAAGAACTCGCGCTTCGGATTGCGACGCGGCTGAAAGAGATTGCGAGCACCCGCCCGGTGTCGCTCGTCTTCAAAGCGTCGTTCGACAAGGCCAATCGAACGAGCGGCGATTCCTTCCGCGGCCTAGGCCTCGAAGCCGGCCTGGCGATGCTGGACGCGGTGCGCCGGGCTACGGGCTTGCCGGTGACGACCGACATTCATGAGTCGCACCATGCCGAGCCGGCGGCCGCGGTGTGCGACGTGCTGCAGATTCCGGCGTTTCTCGCCCGCCAAACCGACCTGCTCGCGGCCGCCGCCGCGACGGGGCGGGCCGTGCATGTGAAAAAGGGGCAGTTCATGGCCCCGGGCGACATGCGGCATGTCGTCGCCAAACTCGAAGCGTCCGGCTGCCGTAATATCTTGTTATGCGAGCGGGGCACCTTCTTCGGCTACGGCCGACTCGTGAACGACATGCAATCGATTCCGCTGATGCAAGCGCTCGGCGCGCCGGTCGTGTTCGACGCCACCCACAGCGTGCAGCAGCCGGGCGGGCTGGGGGCGACGACCGGCGGCAATCGGGCCATGGTCGAGCCGCTGGCGAGGGCCGCCGTCGCGATCGGCTGCGAGGGTCTCTTCTTCGAAACCCATCCGAACCCGGACCGGTCGCCGAGCGACGGCCCTAACATGGTGCCGCTCGATCAGTTTGAAGCTCTGCTCGATCGGCTGTTGGCGATTCGCAACTGTGTGGAGCAATTTCGTGGTTAGTCGCGCGACGTCGTCCTGCGTGAAATGGCTGGCCGTGTTCGTCGTCGGGCCGCTCGCCGGCTGCACGGAGTCTGCGACCACGCCGACGGCGCCATCCGAAGTGGCGCAGAAGGCGGAGCGCGAAACGCTCGGCCGGCATCTGTTGGCCAGCGGAGCCGACATGCTCGACGGGCTCGACAGCTTCGTCGAAGGCGGGAGCGACTTCCGAGAGACGACCACCGAAGACGCCGTGAAGCAGACCGTGCGTCGGTTGAACGAAGGGCTCGCGCTGCTCGATGCAAGCCGCACCGACGACGACCAACTCACGGTCGACGACGGCAAAGTGCTTCGCGAAATCGTCTGGTTGCGCGACGCGGCGCGGTTCGCCGTCGGCGACGCCACCGACCCGCTCGCCCGCGCCGAAAAGCTCTTCGATTGGACTGTTCGCAACATCCAACTCATCCCCGACGACGCTCCCGCCGCCGAGCGACTTCCCTTCCTGCCGTGGCACACGCTCGTGTTCGGCAAAGGAACCGCGCTCGATCGGGCCTGGCTGTTTCAACTGCTCGCGCGCCAGCAAGGGCTCGACGTCGTGCTGCTCGCCTACGCCGACACGAAGAACGTCGCCGCGCCGCACTGGTGGTGCCCCGCCCTAGTGCTCGACGCTGCGAGCGGCACGGACAAAGCCCCGCGGTTTCATCTGTTCGAGCCGCACTGGGGCGTGCCGATTCCCGGTCCGCGCGGCCAAGGCGTCGCCACGCTTGAGCAAGTCGCGGGCGACGACAAGCTGCTCCGCGCGCTCGACATCGACGCCGAGCATCCCTATCCCGTGAAGTCCGCCGACTTGAAGCAACTCGTCGCGCTCGTCGAAACGTCGTCGATCTATCGCTCGCCGCGGTTCGCCAAGCTCGAGCAGGCCCTTAGCGGGCAAGACAAGCTCGTCCTCTCGCTCGATCGCGACGGCCTCGCCGCCAAACTTAAGCGTGCGCCGCAACTAACCGGCGTCGTCGAGTGGCCGCTGCGCGACGTGCGCTACACGGCGAGCCGCGAGAAGGAACCGTACGACAAGCTGAGCGAACTGCTCCGGCCTTTCAATCGCCGCCCCACCGACTTGGAGACCGGTCGCACGATCGGCCTGCCGCCGCTGTGGCGGGCCCGCGTGCGGCATGTCTCCGGCAAATACTACGAAAACATGACGGAGACCGATCCGGAGTTGCGCCGCCTCGGCATCAATCGCTGGTATCAAGTGGCGCGGCCGGCGGAAGACGACCTCGGCCCGCTCCGGCTCGACACGGTCAATTGGGAATACATCCATCGAATGAAGGGGCACGCCACCTACTGGCTCGGGCTCGTCGCTTACGACCTAGGCAACTACGACACGGCGACGACGTTTCTCAAGCTCATCCTCGCCGATCCGACCAACGTCGGCTGGGTTCCGGGCGCGCGCTACAATCTCGGCCGGACCTACGAAGCACAAGCCGCGGCCGCGAAAGACGAAGCCGAGCGGAAGCGCCTCCGCGACGAAGCCGCGGCCGTCTATCGCAAGACCTTCCAGCAACTGTCCCCCGACGCACAGTGTTTGTGGCGCGCTAAGAGCCTAACCGCGCGCTAGCCGCCCGGCGGCCATACTTCCGCTCCCGCGTTTGCGGGATGCTCGTGCGGAATCGCCGCGGCGGCGCGGCGTTTGCAACATCTGCGGACGTCGCGCGCCGAGGCCCATCGCCTCCGCCGCCGACGACTATCCGTGAGGTCCGCCATGAATACGAACGAACTCAATCACTACCGCGAAGTTTTGCAAAACCTCACCGCGCGCTTGCGGCCCGAGGTCTCCGCGATGACCGAACGAGCGCAAACCCCGAGCGGCGGCCAGGCGGGCGGCGAATTGACCAACGCCCCGATGCATCTGGCCGATATGGGAACCGAAGAATACTTGCACGGTATCAACTCCGTGCTGTTGGAGAACGAAGAGTACATCATCAACGAAGCCCGCGCGGCGCTCGAGCGAATGGACTCCGATCTCTACGGCACGTGCGAGTTTTGCGGTACGGAGATTCCCGCCGCCCGGCTCGAGGCGATGCCCTACGCGCGCTACTGCGTGACCTGCGCCGCCGCGCAGCAAGCCGGAGCCCCGGCCGACTTCAACGCAGGCCGGCCTCGCTCGCCGGCCGACACGCTTGCCCCTGAAGGCGACATGAACGAGACGCGCCGTCCGCAACGCCGCAGCGACTTCGAACCCGATCCGGCTCCTTCGGCCGTGCGCGGCGACGTCCACGCGGTCGGCACGGCCGGCGGCGGCACGGCCTTCGGCGGACTAGCCGGCTCCAACGTCGGCAACGGCGAGCCCGACGTCGCCGAACTCGACGAAGCGATGGGAAGCGGCGAACTCGACGCTCGCGAGGCCCGCGACGTCGAAGCCGAAGAAACGCCGAAATCAGGCCGAGCCGGCGGCGCGGTCGGCGGCACACCGGCGCGGAAACGGGCGAAGTAGCAGATCGGCAATCGACCGGCGAGCGGCGGGGTTTATCCCCGCCGTCGGGCGCCTAATTGCAGACGGCGGGGATAAACCCTGATAACTAGCCGCATTTTAGTACGCCGTG
>JAEUIN010000079.1 GCA_016793115.1 Planctomycetaceae bacterium | reverse complement strand
GTGATCGGTCGGTTGCAGAATCTTCGTCGCGAAGACTTCCAGGCTCGACCGGACGCACGGCGTTTGGCCGCGCGTCAACTTCTTTCCCGCGGCGTCGAGCACGCAGTACTCGACGAACCGCTTATGAACGTCCAAGCCGATGTAACGTGTCATCCGCAGACCTCCTTCCGCACGGTATGAGCGGTGCCGGCTCGCGAAACGCGAGCGGTGGGCCGAACGGCAACTACCTCTTCGAGCTCGAAGCTCACCCGGGTGGGCCGGTGGGGGCGGCCAATTAAAAAAACGGGCTCGTAGCCCATAGCTATCAACGGCCGGCCCCGAGATGAACGGCCCGCTCACACGGTCGCGGTTCCAAAGGTCAACATGTCTCATCTCGTCCCTGGCCCGGCGCAATCACGATAACACCCCGGTCAAGCAGGACGAGCCAGTAGGCGGACCACGTCCGCCTACCACGTTCATACCAGTAAGCAAAACGCGACCTGGCGCCGTCCCGCCGGACGGCGCCAGGCGCAGCGTCGGTAAACATCGGCGATTAGAACCGGCGGTTATGGTCCGGACGAATCAACCGGTCTTTCACGTTTAAGCCCAAACAAATCGCTAGCACGATGACGAATACGAAGCCGGATTGCGTGACGAGTCCGGCGCCCACGGCGCACAAGAGCGCCCCGTTGACGTAGGCTCGATTCAGTTTTTGTCGCGCTCCCATGATTCGCTCCTTTGCGAAACGAGAGTGAGACGAGCGCTCAAAAATGAGCGACTCGGTTGATGGGTAACGCCGTTCCCTAGCGCACGGGAAACAGCACGGGGCGCTCGGCCTGCAGGACGTCCCAATCAATCACGCCGAGGTGCGCATCGACCTCGTCGCGAGACTCCTCCGCAAGCGGCAGCGGCTGAAAACCGCGGCGCCGAATTTCCCGTCGCGATTCGCCTGTCGCTTGGGCGACGGCGCGTTCCAGTTCAAAAGGACTCATCGAGTGTTCCCTTCGGTAAAAAGAACAGGCCGTCGCATCAACGACGATGCGACGGCCCGAAAGCGAGAAAACGTCAAGAATGGTCGCCGCCTAGGCGGTCGTCGGCAGCACGACGTATTCGCCGGCCGCGAGATGAAACAGGGCGTCGGGCTCGAGTGCAGCGCCGCGCAAGTGACGCACGAACTGATGGATCAGCAGCGCCGCCGCAAGATTGGCGACGTAGATCGTGCTACGTGACGTACAACTCCCGGCCTGAGCTTCTCCTTGCGCAAAAAGCGTGGTCGGGTAGTGTTCACGTCCTTGACCGGCGGCGGCGACTAAGACGCGAATCGACTCGCCGAGCATCCGGCCGTCGGCCCAGAACTCGCAACGAGATTGCTGGGACCGCCAGATGGCGGCCCGCGCACTAATACTGTCGACGCAACAAAACACATTGGGACCGGTGTCCTGCGATCGGCGATACCGATCGTGGATCTCTTCGACCGCCAAGCGATGCTCAATCTGGTGACAGGCGTCGCCGGTGGCCTGCACCTTCGGCCTGCCGATGTCGTCGGTCAGATAGCCTTGGCTGGTGATGTTCGTGCGCGTGACTTCGTCCGGATCAATCAATTGGATTTTCGGGATCCCCAACGCCGTTAATTGCAGCGCCACTTGCCGGCCGATCGAGCCGACGCCGATCACCGTCGCCCAAGTATTCTGCAAGCGGTCCGTCGGCACCAAGCCGCTCTGCCGATCGAAGCGATCGGACGCCAAAAGTCCCATCGTTCAGTTCCTCCCACTCGTCAATGGTGAACGGCCAGTCGTCCGGCGGACGACGGCTCGCGAACAGGTCTGAAAAATTGAACTCCGGCTCTGTTGCGACGAGAGCGTCGTAGTCGCGGCGCCAGGCGTCGTGGTCGGTCGCCGGAAACGGCTGCGTGTAGTCGACACCGACCGGAATCTCCCACGAGCCGCCGGGGCCGAGGCGATATTGCAAACGAGCGTAGCTCGCGCCGCCGCGAGCCAGAATGAACATCACGCTCCAGTGGAAAGAGCCGAAGACGCGGGCGAACGTCTCTTCGTCGACGGCGCTGGGGTGCGGAGAGCTTCCCGGATGCGTATGAATCCACACGCGGGAAAATCTTTCCGGCATTAAGCCGTGATCGACCGAAGCGTCGAAGAAATCGGCCACGGCTCCGTCGTCGAACTTGACCGTCACGGCCGAGCAAGTCTGTCGTACCAGTCGGACGTCTTCGATCAGGAGCGGATCAGCGGCGGCCGAGATTCCGAAGCCGCCGATTTCGGTGGTGCCGAGGTCGCGCCAACACAATAACTTCGCCCAGGCGAGCGGCGTGAACCGCAGCTTCGGTTTCATCCCCGCCGAATTCCGCTGCGAGTTCCGCTTCCAATTCGGCTTCTCGCTCGGCCGCGCGTTCTTCTTCCGCCGCTTGGCAAGCATGGCATAATCCCTCTTCAAGACACGAGGCACAGAACTCTTCTTCACAGTCGGAACAGGCCGCTAGACAACCCGCGCAGGTCGTCTCTTCGCAGCCGTAACAATGCGTTGCGCAGTCATGGCAGGCCGCCGTGCCGCAATCGCAGACCCGAACGCACTCTCCACAGAGCGCACAGTCACAACCCCGGCAAGAATAGAGGTCGTCTTCGTCGAGGCTCTGGTCGCATTCACTGCAAGGCGTGCCGTGCCAGCGGTCGAGTTCGACGTAGGCCGAGCCTTCGCCGTAGCTGTGCAGCACGCGATTGATGAGCTGAAAGAGATCGGCCAAGCGCCCTTCGGCGAGGGCCGCCGTCACCGCCGCTTTCCCCTCGCCGAGACAAATTCGTTCGTTGTGGACGTGCGGATGCGTCGTGTCGACGGAACTCTGCGCGGGATGGGGCTCGACGGCGACGACGCGATACGGGTCCGGCTCGTCGAGCCGTGACAGTTTTAAGCGAATCTCGAACGGCCCTAGATAGATCCCGTCCAGCGTGATCGGGTCCGTCGTGACATAGAGCTCGAAGTCGTCGACGACGACGTCGCCGAATTCGTCCTCCGCGGCGACAAGTTCCGCGTAGAGTTCGCCGGCCGTCGGCAACTTGTTCCGTTGCCGGCTTTCCAGCGAACTTCGCAGCGCTCGCAAATCGCTAAGGAGATAATCGAGGTCGCGACCGAGTTGTTCACGTTGACGGGCACCGGCGTGCCGCCAACCCCGACGCTCCGCCTCCGCCGCCCAGCGGCAGGCGGCGGTGAGTTTCTGCCAAGCGTACCAGGGGACGTCGAGCGCCTGCGGCAGGCCGCGGCACTTGAGATAGGCGGCTTCGATGCGCTGCGCGGTCCGCCAAAGTTGAGAATCCCAAGTCATAATAGTTCCCTTAAAAACAAAACGGCCGGTACGACGACCGTTCCGGTCGTCGTACCGGCCATGATTCGTTACTAGGCCGCGGCACCTTCGATCTTGAGCGGCGTGACGGAAACCCGATCGCCTTCGTGCAGCGGTTGGTTGATCGTCGCGCTTTGACGATTGACGCGAATAAGGAAGGCCTTCGGATCGCCGCCGACACGTTCCAAGAAGAGCGTGCCGACCGAAGTGCCTTCGGCCACTTCGATCGGCGAGGCGAAACCGGCACCGGTGGCGTCGATGAACAGGATTTTCATAATCGGACTCCCAGGAAGAATTAGGTGAACTTGAAAAACGACCGCAGGACTACGTCGCGCGGCGAAATCGGGTCTGGAAGAGGTCGAACGTGAGCGAACCGGACGTGCCGCAGAGCAAACGCTGCATGTCGGCGCCGGCCAAGACTTGACGTTTCGGCAAGCCGGCGACGTCGGCGAAGACTCGGCCGAATGGAAAGGAGCGGGTTAACGCCGTTTCCAGAGGTACCAACGTACGCGCGCCGTAAAATCGCGTGGGTACGTCGGCCGACGCCGCGGCGACTTCGCACCACCAGGCAGGCCAGCGCAGCATGTTCCGCCGGGGGTAATGGGGATGGCGATTGACCCGTTCGAGATGCTGCTCCCAGCCGAGCGCCAACTCGCAGAGTTCCGCGTCGCGCGGATCAAGGCGACGACCGTTGCCGGAGCACGGCGCGGAGCGAATGTCTTTGTCGAAGAGCGTGTTATTCCGGCCGCCGATGATGAGTTTGTCGCCGACGACGCCGGCGCGGACGCCGACGAGGCGGGTGATGAGACGATCGTCATCGTCGCGCTCATCGAACAGTGCGACGAACGAAAGTCTTTCCAGCGGCACGAGCCGCTCAGATTGAGTAGCGCGTGCCCGGCATCCGACCAGCGCGAACGGCCGCGGGCCGCGTCGTTCCGCCGGCCCGCTTCGGCCGGCGATCTGGCGCCGCCAGCGCTGCAAGACGAGCGAGCCGGCGGAACCGCCTAACACACGAACGGGAGACGCAGGGAAAGATAGGACGGACATACACACCTCCGGGAGAAAGAACCGCCGACGAGAGTCCGCGGCGAAATGGGGCCACGAGGTCGCGCCGGCGCCGACGAACTCAATGAAAGAACGGGCGAGAAGCCGCCCTGAAACGGAGAGCAGAGACGCTGCTCAACGGAAACACTTGCCGCACGAACCGCAGGTCACGCCGAGTCGCCTGCCGGAGGTCGTTTCGTGATCGCAAACGACCGGCAGCTCCGGCAGAGTCCGGAGAGGATGCGGGCGAAACACCAAGTCCGCGCTCGACGGCGGCGCGGCGGAGGTCGTTTGCAAATGAGCGAGGCGCACTTTCGGCGGCATATGCGCAGGGACGCCGCTTTCGTCGTCGCTGGAGTACCAGAGCCGCATCGCGCTCTGGGCGGCGAGCTCTCTCAGCGCGGGGGCGATCGCGGCGATACGCCAGCTGCGCGTGTAGGCGTAGAATCGCACGCGCGGCGACCGCTTCACGATCGCCGACCACTTGCGCACGTACTCGGCGTCGTAAAAGTCGCCGGCAACATGGATACGTAGCACCAAGACGCCGCTGCGGCGGATTTCGGAGACCATCCGCTCGACGAAGTCCCGGCGATCGCATTGCCGCCGGTTCCACGATAACCGTCGCTTGACCGAGTCGAAGCGGAAGCGGTGGCGCAGCGCATAGCACAGGCGGCGACAGACGGCGGTGCTGCCGGGACAGGTGTCGACGGCCGGGATCGACCAGACGTGAATTGCACGGCCGAGCTTGGAATTGCCGTGCTGGAGCAGCGGCGTTGAGGAGTCGAACATCGCACCCTCCTCGTCAAAACGTTCGGGAACAATAGATCGGTAGGTCGATCCGCAAGAACTCGGCCACCCGGCCGCGAATCTGAATGCCGACGCCGTCCAGGGACGGTGTGGCGCCGTCCCACAGCGCGACGGCGCGGGGAATCGCAAAGCCCGATAACGAAAAAAAATGAGAGATGAGCGCTCAACGCAACCCAGCTCCGTCAACCGACGAGAACGCGAGGCCTGCTCTTCGGCTGAACTGAGCGATGATGATCAGCCTTTGCCCCGCTTCGGCATTGGACGGTGATTTTGAACGGGGCGCGGAATGAGTATCTTGAGTGCCGAAAGCGATCGCGATTCAATAAAAGCGGCCCGGATCGGCGCCGAGCCGACCGGGCCGCGTCCACTTCACCGGCGCCTAAGCCGCGGATGAATCCTCCTTTCCATCACTCGGCCGCACTTCGTCCTGCGGCAAGTCTTGAGGAATCTGAGTCGACCGGGGAAGCGACTTGCGTCGCGTCCTTCCGTCGGGAACCGGTAGGCCTCGGCTCTCGTGCCAATACCGCACGGCGGCCGTGACCGTGTTGCGATCGTGCCCCAACCGAGCGGCGATGTCGCCGAGTTCCATGTCCGTCGCGTAGAGCTGCATCACGGTGCCGGCGATCCGTTGATAGAGCGGTAAAGCCTCCGGACGGGGCGGAAGATCGCTGCGCCGGCTACGGCCGTCGGGCAGCGGCGTGGCGTGGCGTTGCGACCAATGCTTGAGGAGCTTGGTGACGTACTGTGGGGAGCATCCCAGTTCCGCGGCGATGACTTTGTGGTGCCGGGCGCAATCCCAAAGTTCCTTAGCCCTCTCGGAGAGCGCGTCGCGGGGATCCTCCCGACGGAAGTCGATCGTCAGTTCTTCGCAAGGGCCTTCGTCGCCGGCCGTTGCTTTGCCGAGCGGTACGCCGAGCGCCGCGGCCGCGGTCGCCAAGCGAATGCGGAGGACTCCTTGTAGGTAGTGTCGCCGCCGGCCCGGCCGACGAATCTCCCGCACGATGATCGGACCGTCCAACAGATCCCGCAACGCGTATGCGGCCGCCGGCACGGCCTCGGCCAACGTCGCGCCCAGCTGCGCGACCCGCTCCCGCACCCATTCGAGCGTCGGCTCGACCGGCTGCTCGGCCGCGGTCCGCCGGGCCGCCGTCAGCCGCGCTTCCAGTTCCCGCCGTTCCGCACGGCGCTCGCTCAGTCGCTTCGCCAAGTCGGGATCCGGTTGATCGGTCCCTTCCACTTGGTCGACGAGGCGGCCGATCTTGCGCGTGACCTCGGCGAGCGCGACTTCGACGTCGCGCAACTCGTCGGGGAGCGTTTGCCGCATCCGCCGCCAAGCGGCTTGCGTCGCGCGGTAGATCGCCTGCAACCACGTCTCATTATTGAGAACGCGCGCCGCGATCTCGCGCAATACCAGTTCTTCGGCCAACCGCCGCGGCAGCGTGGTATAGCAACCGCAGGTTCCTTGGGCGTGCCCCGGGCAGAACATGTACTTGCCGTGCGAGCCGCCGACGTGAAAACTCCGACCGCAGACACCTGCTTCGCTAGGCTCGCCGCATCGGATCAGGCCGCTGAGCAAGTGACAGGCGGGGCGGGCGGCGCCGGCCCGGCCGGCCACGAACTTCCCTTCCTCTTCACGACCGTGAGCATGACGCAGGCGATTCTCCTCCAGTAGCTTCTGCGCGGTCGCGAACGTCGCGTCGTCGATCAGCCGCAGGTCGGCGAACGTCCGGCGGTACTGCTCCGCCTCTTCCGGCGACCGCGGCTCCTGGTGAATAAGGCCGGTTTCGGGATCGCGCACGTTGCGCATCTCGCCCCACGGCCATTCGCCGACGTACTTGCGGTTGCCCAACAGCCGCGTCACGTAGTTGTGGTGCCACTCCTTGGATTGGGAGCGGTGATCCTTGGGCGCTCCGAGCCGATTCAGTTCCCGCGTGATCCAGCGGATGCTGCGCCGCTCGACGACGAACCAGTGGAAGATCCGCTTGACCCACGGGCTCTTCGTCGGATCGACGGCGTACGTCATCCGCGGCCGCGCGTGACGTCCGCGGCGCGTCTGCTCGCTCCCCGCGACGGGAACGCCGGTGTAGCCGAAACAATAGTCGCCGTTGGAGAACCGATTCCTGACGTTGGTCTTTTGGCCGCGGAACGTGTTGGCGCTCAGTTCTTTGATGTAGCGCTCGTGCTGCATCAGGCACATCTGCGCCAGCTGTTCCCAACCTTCGCGATCGCTGTCGACCCCTTCGGTGACGCTGACGATGCGGATCTTGTAGACGTACACCAACCGCTTCAAGATCGGCATGCCGATGATCGACTCGCGTGCCAAGCGGCTGAGGCTATAGAAGTACAACCGGTTGAATCGCCCGGCTTCCGCGTCTTCCAACAACCGATCCAACCCGTCGCGATGGAGCTTCGTGCCGGAAATGGCGCGATCGACGTATTCCAAACGGGGATCGATCGGCCGGCCGTGCCGCAGCGCTTCGTGCCGGCAGCTTTCCTGCTGGCTCTCGATCGTCGCTTCGTCCTGCATCTCCGTCGAAAAGCGGCCGTAGTCGGCCGAAGCCTCCGCCGGATCGGGACGGCGACGGCGCTTACGCGGCAGCGCTTGCGCGGCGACGTCCGTCGATCGCTGCGCCGCGTAACGCGATGACACGAACGCCGGTTTGCCGGCCAAAACCAGCGTCGCGATCAGGATGATCACGGCACCAACGGCCAGCGATCCACGGAAGCCGACGAACGTCGGCAGCAAGTTCTTCATGATGAACTCTCCCAATAGTCAAACGAGTGCTTACGGCCTCGCACGACCAGGGGTCGCAACACAAGCGAGGTCGTTCCGCTTGAGCCGGGAAAGCCGGTCAAGATTTTTTGCGCGAGCGGCGAATTTTTTTGCGGGATGTTTGCGGAGCCGGAGACGGGACGGCGGGGGAGGCGGTGGCCGCCCAGCGATCGGCCAGGAGCTCCCCCAAAACTTCGGCAAATCGACTTTGCGCGGCCGTGAGGGGGGGATCGCCGCCGGCCGTACTCGGCCTCGTTTCGGGTTCGTGAGAGGACATGGTCAAAGCTCCAAGCAAGTGCGCTTCAACGGCGAGGGCGGATGGATTAGGACTATCACGGGAGGCGGCGCGGCCGAGTCCGCGAAACATCCCCTGAACCCGCGGAAACGAAACAGGTGGTCACATGAGAGCACGATCTTCAGGTTCTCGGGGCGCGTCGCCGGGAACGATCACCGTACGGTGCTTTGGACCCGTCGAGTGGGGCCGAACGCGGGGCCGTATCGCAACGATCGTCAACCACGACCGCTACACGTACACGGCCCCGGCCGACGTGGCCGGTTCTCTAGGTCCGCATACCGATTACGCGGCCGACGTGTATGCCGCGACGGACGGCGTTCGTCGCTTCGTGCCGCGACCGGATGACGGTCGCGAGGGCTATGTCGCCCGCGCCTTTCAGATCGGCCATAGCCTGCTCGCCCGAGACCGAGCTTGGGAGAAGGCGACGTTCGACGATTATTGCCTCGGTAAGCTGGCCTACGATTGGGTCTGTCACGCTCGACAGCGGCTGAAGCCGCGGCCGCTGAAGATGGAAGAGCTCTTCGTCCCGCAGCGCTTGCAGTCAATGCTGTTGCGGACCGATTCGCTGCCCGACGAACTCGTCGACCTCAGCGACGACAACTCGGGAAGGCGTATCGCCGAACTTGCAGTCCTCGGTCGGGAAAGGGCGGCGGAGCGGGGCATCGAGCATCCCGATGAAACCGAACTGCTCGGGTTAGGATTGATGACCGCGGCGCGCGGCCGTCCGCCGCTGGCCGCCGCGGCGAGCCAACTGGAGATCGTCGTGCGCGACGCCCTGTTTGACTTCGCCGACGAAAACGAAGAGCCGATGTCGGCGGCCGTCTGGGACGAGGTCGCGGAACGGTTCGAAGACGCCGTGCGGGATCGGCTCTGGGACGACCAGCGGCGATTCAACACTTGGCTCTACGGCAAGCGTAGTTACATCCTGCAGACGATCGAAAAGTCGGCCACGTTGCCGGCTGCCGACGATCGTCGCAAATGGGTGCGGCGGGCCATGCTGGCGGAAGCTTGGAAAGGACTTGGGCAGGTCAACGAATGCCTCGACGCGTTCGCCGCCGCGTTCGAGCGGGCGATCACGCGGCGGTTAAACCTGGCCGAGCAACGGCTCTACCGCTCGATGTACCGTCGCCAAGCCTGCTACGGCGGCTTCGTACTCCCGCTCTTGTTGGATGTCGGCGATCTGCTGAAGCACGCGGTGCTGGATCTCTGGGAGCGGCCGGACGATCCGCAAACGCAGGACGTCTTTCAACGCCTGCTGCTGTATCGCAGCCAAATCTTGCCCCGGGTCCGCGAAATGCAGCGGGTGGCTCGGGCCGACTTGCCTCTCCGGGAAAACGTCGCAACGGAGGCCGCCGGATTCGTCCAAGAATCCGCCTGGGAGGAATTGACGGCGCATATTCTGGAGCGGCGCGGCGTCAAGTGTCCGCAATGCGACGCCCAACTCGTCTGCACGGTCGGCGCCGGGCGGAAGAGCACGTCGACCGTGAACGTCGAGGTTGCCTGTCCCGTTCACGGTCCGTTGCCCAGCGTGCGCATTGCGACTGCGGAGTTCGTCGCCGCCCACGCGGCCTTGCAGGGCGAAGAGTCCCGGTCGTGTTGACAGCCTCGGCCGGCGGTGGAAGCGAGCGGTCGCCGACGGATTCCCCGATAAATAAATCCTCTCCAAGTATATATGCCGCAAAAACTTCCGTAATTTAGCTCGAGAGCGGTTTCGGTTTTTCTTACGAATCAGCCGACCGGCTTTCCCGGCTGAGGTGACGAGGCACTGGCGCCTCGTCGCAAAAACCTCGGGAAACCGAAGCCGTGTCCGACGAACTGCTGACCGCCACCGCCGCCGCCGCGCGCCTCGGTATCACCGTGACGACGCTGTACGACTGGCTGGGTCGCAGCCGCACGGGCGCCCTGGAAATCCGCGGGCAGAAGGTCGCGATTCAATACTTGCAAGGCGGCGCACGAGGCCAGGGGCGGATTCGGATTGAAGCCGCGGAAGTCGAGCGACTCCGTGACCTAATGCGAGTCCGCCCGCAAACGGTGGCAAGCGTGGTTCGTCGGCCAAGGACGATCTCTTGGCCGGGCATCACCGTACCGCTAGGACGTCCAGGAGTACGGTGACCCCAATCAATCCATCGAAGTCTCGACAGTCGCTGCTGAGGCCTGCTTGCGAATGAAGTTCGAATGCTTCGCTATCAAGCTTCCTCCCTTCCAAAGAGCCGGTTGATCACCGTTTGCGCCGTCGTTGCGTCGAGATGCTGCGGTTGAAATGAGGCGGAGTCGACCGCCGGAGATCGGTCAACGGCACGATCGAGCAGAAGATACAACTCGCGACGTTGTTGCGCAGTCGACAGTTGCGGCGCAAACTGGCGATAAGTCTCCGCGGCCCGCAGCCACATGCCGATGAGGAAATCGGGATCGGCCTGACCGCGCAACCACGCGGCCCATTGCTCGACCGACAGCGGACGATGCTCGGCAAACGTCGTCTGAATTTCTCCGAGCGACTGTTCATAATCGTCCGCACAATCTTCGTCGTCCAGCAACGAGCCATGCGTTGCCGCCGGTAAGACCCAAACGGAGTCGTCGAAACCCTGCAGTTTCTTCGCGATGGCGCCCGCCGGAATTTCGGCGGCCGGAATCCTGACGACGCTGCCCGATTCGGGATCTTGAAAGTAAACTTGATTCTTCATATTACTCCCTTGCGTTAAGAATGCGCACATGCCTCAGAAGATCATGGGCGATCTCATCTTCCTCGCATGAGTTCTCTAATCTAACGGCCTTCGCTACCTAAAACCGCCGCCCAAAGCGGGTCTTGATAGTGGCGCGACCACGCCCGTCCGTAGTGCAAAAACGCGACGGTCGGCGAGTTGCCCAGCAGCTCGGCCAGCACTTCGATCGAGCAGCCGGCGCCGCCGTTCCAATAGCCGCTGAGCATCCGATAGGCGAACGTATGCCTGCACGAGTAGCAACTGTAGTTCCTGCGAACTTCGTCTCGGTCCCAGCCCAACTTGCGCTTAAGCGCCAGAAAGTAACCCACGGCCGTCGGCTTTTTCCACGGGCGACCTTGAGGATTGCGAAACAGCGGCAGGCCGCTCCCCGCCGGAGCCGATTTTAACAAGCGGCGCGCCAGTGCGGCCACCTCTGGACGTACCGGGATCTTGCGCAGCTTTTTGGTCTTCGACGACCGCACGCGCCACATCATTCCACGTGGAGAATGTTCGACGTGCTCGGCGGTTAATTTCGCCAACTCGCAGAACGGCCGCAGACCCGTATGAATCGCCGCGAACAAAAAATCGCGAAACGCACGGTCGACGTTCGCATAGATCAGCCGCTCGTCTTCGGGAGAGAGCGAGTGCAGCCGCGGTCGATGCGGCGGCTTGCGCAGGCCTTTCAGCGGATTGCGGACGCCGTGCTCGGCTTCGGCATGCCGAAACGCGGAGATGACGGCCGTCAGCACGTTGCGTCGCGTCACCGGCGAACGCCAACTCGGCACGCTCTCCACCCACTGAGCGACGTCCGCCCGCTTCAATTCCTGAACCGCCAACGCGCCGCAGTAGTGACAAAGCCGATTCAGCATCCGGCGCACGTCCCGGGCATAGTCCGGGTGCATGCGGCCGACTGCTGCGGTCCGCTCACAATGCGCAATGTATCTTGAACAGACTTCGGCGACCGAAACGGCGGCCGCGGAAACCGCATCGGCTTCAACACTGGCCTCCAATCCTTGCCGCAGACGCAAGCGGGCCAACGCCAAACGAGCCGCCTGCTTGTTTTCCCGCCCGCGAATCGGACGACCGTCCGCGTCGCGCAGGGCCACACGCCGCTTCGTCCCCGGCGGCGTGCGATACCAGGTGTCGGTTTGTTGCCAATACCAAGCGGAACCGCGCCGCTGCCGACGCGGCGTTTGTTTCGAATTTCCAGCCATGGACGACTCCCATCTAACGGGCTTGGGAACGCGACCGCTTGTTACCTCCGGCGGTCGACTTCTGCGCCGAGCCCGCGCCGATCGCGGCCCACAGCGGTTCTTGATAGCTGAGGGCCCATTCACGTCCGTAACTTTGATAGGCGACGCTCGGCGTGTCGCCGAGCAACTCGGCCAGCGTTTCGATCGAGCACCCGACCCCCTTGTTCCAGTAACCCGACAACATCCGATGCGCAAAAGTATGCCTGCTCGTGTAACACGAATACTTCGAGCGCCGGGGATCGAGATCCCAGCCCAGCTTTTTCTTCAGCGTCAGAAAGCGAACGACGCCCGTCATGCGCTTCCAGGGCTCTCCTTTGGTATTGCGGAAGAGCGGCTTACCGCTGCCGCGCGGCGCCGTCGGCAGCAACTTCCTGACCAACTCCGCCACCGGCTTCTGAACGGGAATCTTGCGGGTCTTCTTCGTCTTTGAAGAATACACCCGCCACATCATGCCGCGTTCGGTCATCTCGACGTCGTCGGCCGTGATCTTCGCCAATTCACAGAACGGACGCAGGCCGGTATGAATCGCCGCGAACAAGAAATCTCGAAATCGCTCTTCCGTCGCGGCGAGCAATTGCCGTTCTTCGTCCGGCGAAAAGGATTGCAACCGCGGTTCCGCTTGCGGCTTCTTGAGTCCCTTGAGCGGACTTGGGACGTCATGCAGTTCCTCGGCCCGATTGAACGCCGCCTGCACGATGGCGATCACGCTGCGATGCGTCGCCGGCGACTTCCAACCCGCATGCTGATCGATCCAAGTCTGCACATGGCTCTTTTTCAACTCGACGACCGGCAAGGCGCCGCAGTAGCCGCACAAGTCGTTCAAAAAGGCCGTAGATTGGTCGCGGTGCCCGCGGCTCATGGAGCCGGCCTTCACGGAGCGCTCGCAGTGCTGCAAATACTCCGAACAAACTCGAGCGACGATCCAGTCCGGGTCGGCGGCCGGCCCGGAGCCCTCGCCGGAGAGTTGAACCCGTGCGAGCGCCTGGGCAGCCGCTTCACGGTTTTCGAGGCCGCGGATTCGCTCCCCCCGCTCGTCGAAGAGCGGCATGCGCCGCTTCGTGCCCGGCAGGGTGTAGTACCAGGAGTCGGTCTGCTTCCAATGCCAAGCCGAGCCGTGCGACGCACGGCGTTTTTTACGAGTTCTGCCCATAAGCCCCTCTGGATCTAAGTTGACCGTCGCTCGCGGGAGGCCGATATTCAAGCCTCGAAGAGCGTCCAGTTTCGGAAGCCAGCCGTTTCGAGCCGGCGGAGCCCTCTATTGCGACTTTTCCGATGAGCCGACTTTTGAACCGCCAGTTTTTGAGACGCCGTTTACTACATGTATTTGCTACACTCATCATTGTAGCGGCTAACCATTTCCAAGTAATATGCCACGTTTTCGCCGATAATTTAGCCAAAACGCCGTGTAGGCCGAATTTTGTACTCATACTTGCCGACGACCTTGGCTATGAATGTTTGGGCGCAAATGGTGGAACCTCGTACCCGACGCCTCATCTCGATCAACTCGCCGCCGGCGGCGCGCGTTTTGAATATTGCTACTCGCAGCCGCTTTGTACGCCGACGCGAGTGCAATTGATGACCGGCATCTACAATGTTCGCAACTACGACCACTTTGGCGTCCTGCCGAAAGACCAAACGACGTTCGGAAACCTTTTGCGCGATGCCGGCTACAAGACGTGCATCGTCGGCAAATGGCAGCTTGGGCACGACTTCGCTCTGCCGGAGCATTTCGGGTTCGACGAGCACTGCCTCTGGCAGCTCACTCGTCGGCCGGAGCGTTATAGAAACCCCGGTTTGGAGATCAACGGCAAAGAGATCGACTACACCGGCGGTGAATACGGGCCCGACATTGTGAACGACTACGCGATCGACTACGTCACGCGGATGAAAGCGGAGCCGTTCTTTCTCTACTACCCGATGATCTTGACTCACAGTCCGTTTCCGCCCACGCCTGACAGCCCCGACTGGAACGGCAAAGTCGCTACGGCCGCCGGCGGGAAGAAAGGTCGTAAAGGAGCGAAAGCCCAAGGCGACGGTAATCATTTCGACGACATGGTCACTTATATGGACAAGCTCGTCGGCAAGTTGGTCACGCGTCTCGATACATTGAAAATCCGTGAAAGAACGTTAGTCATTTTCTTGGGCGACAACGGGACAGGTCGCGGCCTGACTTCCATGATGGGCGAGCGACGCGTCGTCGGCGGTAAAGGCAACACCGACCAAAGCGGCATGCATGTACCGCTCATCGTCAGTATGCCGGGGACGATCCAAGCGGGCCAAGTCCGCCGCGACTTGGTCGACACCACCGACTTTTTGCCGACACTCTGCGCCGCTGCAGGCGTCGACGTGTCGAGCCGACTTGAGATCGACGGACGCAGCTTTTGGCCTCAATTGCGCGGCGAGAGCGGCACCCCGCGTGAATGGATTTACTCCTGGTATGCCAAAGACGGCGGACAAAAGGCGGCCGCCGAGTTCGCCCGCGACCATGACTATAAACTCTACCGCGACGGCCGCTTCTTCTCCGTCGCCGCGGGCGACCTCGATCGCGCACCGCTCGACGTCGAGAAGCTCGATGACGCGGCCGCCGCGTCCAAACGCAAACTGCAAGCGGCTCTCGATCGCTACACCGTCGCCCGCCCTGCGAAGTTTGTCAAACAATCTCCGAGCAAGGCCGAATGATTCGCCCGCCCTCGATCACACACCCTCCGCAACTAAAATTCCGCCTTGCACAAAATGAAACTTTTCTTCGCGTCATTTCTCACCGTTCTTTGCATCTCAGCGGTTCAAGCCGCCGGCGCCGTGGAACAGGTCAAGCATCCCAACGTACTCTTCATCGCGATTGACGATCAAAATGATTGGATCGGCTGCCTCGGCGGTCATCCGCTCGTCAAAACTCCGCATCTCGATCGTCTCGCGGCGCGCGGAACCCTGTTCACCAATGCGCATTGCCAGATGACGCTTTGTAATCCGTCGCGCACGAGCTTGCTTGTCGGCTTGCGACCGTCGTCGACTGGCGTGTATGGCCTGCAACCGTGGTTTCGCCAAGTCGCAGCCTGCCGCGATCGGGTCACGCTACCTCAGCATTTCCACAATGCCGGCTACACGACGCTCAGCGGCGGCAAAATCTATCACGGCGGCGGTGGGCCGAAGCAGCGCGGCGGCGAGTTCGACGTCTGGGGACCGCCCTCCGGCGTCGGCGTGAAGCCTGTGACGAAACTCATTCCACCGACTCCCATGGGAAACAATCCGCTCATGGATTGGGGAGTGTTTCCGCATCGCGACGAAGACAAAGGGGACTATCAACTCGCAACCTGGGCGAGCGATCAGCTTCGCACGCTGCCCGCCGAAAAGCCGTTTTTTCTAGCCGCCGGCTTTTTCCTACCGCACGTCCCCTGTTACGCGACCGAGCGTTGGTTCGATCTCTATCCGGACGACGACTCCGTCCTACCACGGGTGCGCGCCGACGACCGCGACGACACGCCGCGGTTCTCCTGGTATCTTCACTGGAACCTGCCGGAGCCCCGGCTGAAGTGGGTCCGCGACAACAATCAATGGCGCAACCTCGCTCGCTCCTATCTCGCTTGTGTCAGCTTCATGGATGCCCAAGTCGGTCGCATCCTCGACGCCTTGAAAGAGAGCGGGCATGAAGACGACACCATCGTCGTCGTTTGGGGCGATCATGGCTGGCATCTCGGCGAAAAGGGGATCACCGGTAAGAACACGCTCTGGGAACGATCGACGCGCGTTCCGCTGATCTTTGCGGGGCCCGGCGTCGCCGCCGGTGCCAAATGCGCCGAGCCCGCCGAACTGCTCGACATCTACCCCACGCTCAACGAACTTTGCGGGCTCGAAGCGCGCGGCGACCTGGAAGGCGTCAGCCTGGGCCCGCAATTGCACGACGCCGCGACGCCGCGAGAGCGTCCGGCGATCACCACGCACAACCAAGGAAATCATGCGATTCGTAGCCGCGACTGGCGCTACATCCGCTACGCCGACGGCACCGAAGAGTTGTACGATCACCGCGCAGATCCCAATGAGTGGACCAATCTCGCCGGCGACAAAAAATATGCCGACGTCGTCGGGGAGCACCGTAGGTGGCTGCCGAAGATCGATCTCCCGCCTGCCCCGGACAGCAAATCGCGCGTTCTGACGTACGACCCCAAGACCGACGAAGCGGTTTGGGAAGGCACGGTCGTCCGCCGCAACGATCCGATTCCTGAATAATACGGCAGAGTTGTTATCGGGCGTGAGCGCAAGAAAAAACCCGGCGTCGACAAGAACCGAGGTTCCCGTCGAACACCGGGCTTCTACCGGCAGGCGGAGCCGGAGTCGGAGAGCCGGCGGAGAGGTTGAGCGATCAACGACCTCCGCCGGCGGAGTTTCGCCTTGCGAAGACTAGCCTTCGCTCTTGGCCATGACGAAGCCGTGGTAGGCGTTGTGGCCGTGCTCGCCGATGTCGAGACCTTCGATTTCTTCTTCGGCGGAGACCCGGAGTCCGATCGTGTACTTGATGATGAACCAGCAGATCGCCGACACCACGACGGTGTACACGCCGACCGCGAGGACGCCCTTGATCTGTGCGATGAGCTGCTCCATGCCTCCGCCGTAAAACAAACCCGCGGCGGGAGCCGCCGCTCCTTCGGCCGGAACCTCTGCGAACAACCCGATGGCCAAGCAGCCGAGCGTGCCGCAGCCTAAGTGAACCGAGGTCGCACCGACCGGATCGTCGCACTTGATCTTATCGAAGAACAAGACCGAGAAGACGACGAACACGCCGGCGACTCCGCCGATGATGAGCGAATCGATCATTCCGACCCAGGCACAGGGCGCCGTGATGGCGACCAAGCCCGCCAAGCAGCCGTTGATCGTCATGCCAAGGTCGGGCTTGCCGAGGACGATCCAGGCCGTGGCCGTAGCGGTGAGCGTCGCAATGGCGGCGGCGGCATTCGTATTGACGGCGATCTTCGCGAGCAAGGTGCCGTCGCCGACGGCCATCGTCGAACCTGGGTTGAAGCCGAACCAACCGAGCCAAAGAACCAAGCAGCCGATGAAAGCCGCCGTCATGTTGTGGCCGGGAATCGCCTGCACCTTGCCGTCGGGACCGTACTTGCCGATGCGCGGGCCGAGAATGTAAGCGCCCGTCATCGCGGCCCAACCGCCGACGGAATGCACCACCGCACAACCGGCGAAGTCCCAGAAACCGGCGGTCGCGAGCCAGCCGCCGCCCCAAACCCAGTGACCCGTGACCGGATACATCACAACGGCCATCAACGCGCTGAACACGATGAACGAGAGATACTTAATGCGCTCGGCGACGGCTCCGGAGACGATCGTCGCGGCAGTTCCGGCGAACACGAGTTGAAAGAAAAACTTGGCCCACAACGGGACCATAGCCCAGGAGATTGAGCCGTAAGCGCCTTCGTAGGCGTCGCCGGAGGCCGGGCTATTGTCGGCGCCGGCGACCATCCAGAGGCCTTCTTTTCCGAAGTAATCGGCGCCTTCGCCGCCGCCGAACATAATGCCCCAACCGATCAACCAATAGAAGATCGAGGTGACGGCGAACACGACAAAGTTCTTCGAAAGAATGTTGACTGTGTTTTTAGCCCTGGCGAATCCGGATTCTACGCAGCCGAACCCAAGGTTCATGAAGAACACCATCATGCCGCAAAGCATGACCCACACAGTGTCGAGACCGACCGTCAGAGTACCGATCTTTTCCGACAGTTCTTCAGGCGTCGGCGTCTGCGCATCGGCCGACGGGCCGACCAAGAACAAGCACGCGAGAATGATCGGCATCGTCAGCGCGGTGCGCCCTAGGCCGACTTTCAGAAGCTTCCAACAATTCTTCATACGCTGATCTCCCAATTAAAACACTTGAGGTTCGCCGGGGCGCACAGTCATCGTGCTTCGAATCGGGAGCCGGCCAGAATGCTTCCGCCCGCCTACCGACCCGCATCGCCGCCTTTGGAGAAATGCCCGCGGATCGTACGCGGCAAGTTGTGCTTGGAAGCCGGCTGCAGCTCGGCATGCGATAACGTCAACTTGCCGTCGCCGCTTATTAGCAACGTCGATGCCGGCACAACCGTAAGAAAAGAATTCAGCTTGCCGAGCGCGCGGAGACGATACACCACAACGCCCGGAAAACGCCGCGTTTTTCGGTGTTTCGCCACATCGTATCGACGCACTGGGGCGGCCAGGCCGCTGCGGAAAATTACGACCGCTTTCCGATGACATGCCCGGTCGCGTCAGCTTTTGGGCATGTCTCGCTGAATGTGCAGGCAGAGTGAGGGAATGCTGAATGGACGAATGCTGAATGCTGAACGGAAGATGTGATTAGCCACCCGCATTCAGTCCTTCAGTCCTTCAGTCCTTCAGTCCTTCAGTCATTCAGCATTCAGCATTCAGCATTCAGCATTTCCGCCGCTTAGCCTTGCATCGCCGGGAACATTTGGCGGATCATCGTGATCGCCGCCGGCCCGACCAAGATCACGAAAATGCCCGGGAAGATGAAGATTACGAGCGGGAAAATTAACTTCACCGCCGTCTTCGCCGCTTTTTCTTCCGCCAATTGCCGGCGTCGGGTGCGCATCGATTCGCTCTGCACGCGGAGCGCCTGGGCGACGCTCGAGCCGAACTTATCGGCCTGGATCAGGATGGCCGCGAGTTGGCGCAAGTCGTCGACGCCCGAACGATCGCCCAAGTCATGCAACACTTCCGCCTTCGGCCGGCCGACCTGAAGCTGGAAGTTCGCCAAATTGAACTCGTCGCTGATCACCTTATAGGACCGCTTCATTTCCTCGGCGACCTTACGCAACGCCTGATCGAGGCCTAGACCGGCTTCGACGCACACGACCATCAAGTCGAGAGCGTCGGGCAACCCGAGAAAGATTTGCTCTTTGCGAGCTTTACCGATGAAGTGCAGCGCGACTTCCGGCAGATAGAACATCACTCCGGCCACCGCGACGGCGGCCATAATGTTCTTCTGCGACATCTCGGTGAACAGCATCACGCCGGCGCCGCTGAACACCAAACCGATGACGAGCATCCCCACCTTGAGGCTCAGAAACATCGCGGGCGCGGCTTCGTTGCGAAAGCCGGCTTCGTTCAACTTCTGCTTGAGCTTATTGGCTTCTTTCTCGTTCGTCGGTTGCAACGGAGCGGCCAGCGCCGGCGAGGCCATCGCCAGCATCCGCGTCATGGCGTCCTGCTTCTTCATCGCCGACTCATCTTCTTCCTTGCGCTTACGGCGAATCGGATTCTTGTATTCTTCAAGCCGCTCGAGCGCGCGCGGCTTCTCCACCGCAAACATGTTCATCACGGCGAACGCGCCGATGGCAAACGCGCCGAACACGGCGATCGGCACGATCTGTTCCATGCCGATGAACGCAAACAACGGAGTGTCGGAAATCATGACTACACCTTGATGTTCACGATTTTGCGGATCATGTAAGCGCCGAGAATCTGCATGAATACCGCTCCGGCGAGCATTTTCTTGCCGAGCGGGTCTTTGAACAAAACCATCACGTAGTCCGGATTCAGTCGATAAACCGCGAGGAACAGTACCACCGGGAGCGCCAACAGCACTACGCCCGATAAGCGACCTTCGCCGGTCAGCGCCTGAATTTGGCCCCAAATGCGGAAGCGGTCGCGAATCAGGGCGCCGATCTTGTCGAGAATTTCGGCCAAGTCGCCGCCGGTTTGTCGTTGTAAAATGACCGCGGTCGCAAAGAACTTCAGATCGAGATTGGGAATTCGATCGGTCATGTTGTTCATGGCGTCGGTAATCGGAATACCGAGATTGTTTTCCTCAAAAACGCGGCCGAATTCGACGCTGATGGGCGGCATCATTTCTTGCCGCACCAGATCGAATCCGGCGCCCAAACTGTGGCCGGAGCGTAAAGCGCGAGCCAGTAGTTCCAACGCATCGGGAAGTTGAGCGGCAAAAGCTTTTAGTCGGCGCTTGCGGCGCATCAAGAGCCACAGCAGCGGAAAAGACGCCCCGCAGAGAAACGCCAACGGGGCGATCGCGAAGTTGACGCCGGCGACGACCGTCGTCAGCGATGCGCCCAAGCCGATCAGTCCTGAGAACATGAAGAATTTCGGCGGCGTCAGCGTCGTGTCGGCCTGCTGAAAAAGCAAACTGAACTTCTCGAATCGCGACATCAAGAGGTCGGAGAACGACGGAGCGGCGTCGAGCGGCGACGCGATCACCGACGCGCCTGGGGACTCTTTCGTGTTCGCCTGGCCGATATTCGTCAGCAAGCTGAGGCGATCTTCGACCTTCGATTCGCCGCCGCCGCGCATCATCATCGCGACGGCGCCGATCAATGCGGCGACCGCGACGAACACGGCGACCGAGATCAGGAGTGGGCTCATAATTCTCTCATGCCGGCCGCGCCGGCTTCCGTGACTTAACGACTCGCAACTCTCCGCCTAGGCTTGCATCATGACGCGTTGCCGGAAGGCGCTGGCGGGCAAACGGACGCCGGCTTGCTCCAATTTGTCCATAAACGTCGGGCGGATGCCGGAAGCCACGAAGTTGCCGTACGCCTTGCCGTTGGCATCGACTCCTTGCGGCTCGAACTTATAAATATCCTGTAACACGACGGTGTCTTGTTCCATGCCGACCACTTCCGTAATCGCCGTGATGCGACGCACGCCGCCTTGCAGACGGTTGGCCTGAATGATCAGGTCGACCGCGCTGGCCAACTGTTGACGCATGGCCTTGAGCGGCAGATCGAAGCCCGACATCGTGATCATCGTTTCAATGCGTGCCACGGCGTCGCGCGGCGTATTGGCGTGCAGCGTCGTCATCGAGCCTTCGTGGCCCGTGTTCATGGCTTGCAACATGTCGAGTGTTTCCGGACCGCGGCATTCGCCGATGATGATTCGTTCCGGCCGCATACGCAGGGCGTTCTTAACTAGGTCGGTGGCGGAGACGGCGCCCTTGCCTTCAATGTTGGCGGGCCGGGTCTCCAATCGCACCACGTGCTCTTGCTGCAGCTGAAGTTCGGCGGCGTCTTCGATGGTCACCACGCGCTCGTGCCCCGGAATGAAACTCGACAGGGTGTTCAAGAGCGTGGTCTTACCGGAACCGGTACCGCCGGAGATGATCACGTTCAAGCGCGCCTTGATGGCCCCTTCCAGGAGCATCACCATTTCGGGCGCGAACGCTTTGTAATTCAAAAGATCTTCGAGCTTGAGCGGGTTCGAACCAAAGCGGCGAATCGACACCGCGGCGCCGTCTAAAGCAAGCGGCGGAATAATCGCGTTGACGCGCGAGCCGTCGGGGAGTCGGGCATCGACCATCGGACTGACTTCGTCAACGCGGCGTCCGACCTTCGAAACGATACGATCGATGATTTGCAACAAGTGGGCGTTGTCGCGGAACGTCACCGCCGACTTTTCCATCTTGCCGCGCTTCTCCACATAGATTTGCTTCGGCCCGTTGATCAAGATGTCGCTGATCAGCGGATCTTTAAGAAGCAACTCCAACGGGCCGAAACCGAAGGTTTCGTCGAGCACTTCTTCGACCAACCGTTCGCGTTCGGCCCGATTAAGCAGCGTGCTTTCCGCATCGCTTAAGTGCTCGATGACCATCCGAATTTCACGGCGGAGCACGTCGTTGTCCATCTCGCTGACCTTGGTCAGATCGAGCTTGTCGACGAGCTTGCCGTGAATGCGCCGCTTAAGCGACTCGAATTCGTTCTCGGGCGCTTTCTCGCCGGGGCGCGTGCCGGGGACCAACTGCTTCACCATGGGAAGTCATACTCCGCCGAATCGAGTCGGAACAAAACGAGCGCCGATCATGCGCCCTCAGAAAAACTGTAGCTCACGGTTAAGCCACGAGGCAAAATCGCAACACGTCGCCGCAAGCCCGGCTGGAAGCGAGCGGGAAATAAAAAAGCCCCGGGGTCGCAGTCCCGGGGCACGGCGAATTCTCGGAAGGTCGCGGCCCGGCGCGCCGACTACTTACCCTTAGCGGGCCAGAAGCTGAACAGCCCGCTCTTCGACGGTTTGGCTTCCGTCGCGGCCGAATCTCCGTCGTCGTCTTTCTTAACGCCGGTCAGAGCTTCGGTCAGATTGACGATGGACTGGGTCACGGCGGCCTTCGGCGCCGCGTCGACGAGCGGCACGCCGTTGTTCCGCACTTCGATCATCGTGCGATAGTCGTTGGGAATCTGCCAGAAGATTTCGCGGCCGATCGTTTCTTGCGCCTTCTTCAGAGTGATCGCACCGGCGTCGAGGCCCGAACGGTTGACGACGATCTTGATCTTCTCCGACAGTTCTTTATTCTCTTTGAACGAGGTCAACATCCGTACGACGTTGCGCAAGCAAGGCAAGTCGAGTTGAGTGACCAACAGAATATGATTCGCCATTTGCAGGGCGACCATATCGTTGGCCGTATATCCTTTCGAAAGATCGATCACCAAGTGCGAAAAGGTCGCCTTCATAAGCCCGATCACGCGCTGGAGATCGTCCGGCGTGATCAGTGCCATGTCTTCCATCTGCACCGGCCTGGGAAGCAAGTACAACCCGGACGAGTGCTTCGTGAGCGAGCGCTTGAGGAGCGAGAAGTCGAGCCGCGACACGTTCTGCGCGACGTCGACCAGCGTGTAGTCGGGTATCGCGTCGAGAAACACGTCGGCGTCGCCTAGGCAAAGATCTAAGTCGATCAACGCGGCCGACTTTTTCGGGTCTTTCGCCAGTGCGCAACCGATGTTTACCGACAAGCTGGTCGTCCCGACGCCCCCTGTTGCGCCGCAAACGGCGATTACCGTCGTGCCGCGAGCTTTGCTTTCGCCGCGGCCGAACTTCCGTTCGCTGATGCGGCCCAAGGCGTCAACGACATCCTGCAGCTTCACCGGCTGCGATAGAAACTCCTTCGCACCGGCGCGCATCGCCTGCAAGATCACTTGGCCGTCGGTCGTCGAAGCGATGACGACAATCGCACAATCGGGCGATGCCTGACCGAGCTTCTCGACCAGTTCCAGGCCCTTGGCCACATTGGCGTCGAGCGCGACGATGCCGATGTCGGGATGCGTTTGTGAGACGACGTCGGCGAAGTATTCGAAACGCGAGCATTCCGCTTCGAGCCACACTGTGTCCATGCCCAAGAGCATGGTCTTCAGCGCGTTCCGGGTGGAATCGTTTGGATCAACGATTGTCAGGCGTAGAACGTTGCTCATAGCGAATGGGAAGTCGGAAGTTCGAACGACCTTCGTCCCCATTCATCCGCTCGCAATTGCGGCGAGCGGCGTGAGGCTTAATTCGTCCGGCCGACTCCTTTGCTGTATAGACGTGAAAGGGGATCAAGTTTCCGGACAAATATAGGACGAAGTTATTGCGCGTAGAGGAAATCTCCCGACTATTTCGTTACGTCATACCCGATTGGGCCGATCAGCCCCGGCGCCGCCGAATTTTCCGCCTCTTCCGTCGTCTCCGTCGTTGTTTTCGGCACAATCGTCGCAGGCACTCCCCCCTCGCTCCGAGAGTTTCCGGCGGAGGTCGGCACCGCGCGAAGCCGCAGTATGCCGGCCGCTTCCTCATCGGTTAGAGTTCGTTGCGGAATCGTGAGCGGGCGGACCGACGCTTCCTCATCTTGGACTCTTTTCGGCGCAGGGGCCTCGGTCGGCGTTCCGGCGGCCGGCGCTTTGGGCGGGTTCGGCAACGGGGCCGAAATCTCGTCTTCCAGAGGAGCCTCCAGGAGTTCACCCGTCGGGCCGCCCGGCGCCGCCATCACGCCTTCTCCCATCCCCCGCGGACGTATCGGGTAGTCACGTTGGAAGTGCGGCGGACGGAAGCAGTCGTCCGGTTCCACTTCAATGTGTCCGCGCGTATAGAGCTGCGTGTCGTTCGGATTCGTCGTCTGGCTTCCGGGGCCGCCGCCGAGCTCGCAGATCTGCTGCGGATCCATGCCGTCGACGATCTGCGGCGTCACCATGATGAGCAGTTCCACTTCGTTCAGCACGTCGGCCGTGCGGCGGAAAAGCGATCCGATGACCGGTGTATCCATGACGACCGGCACGCCGCGGGTCGAACTGGTCTGCCGCGTCTGCACTAAACCGGCGATGGCCAACGTTTCACCGGCTTTCAGCGTCACGGCCGTGTCCGCTTCGCGAACCGTGAGGCCCGGCACCTGCTGTCCGTTGATCGTCACGCTGCGAGTTTCGTCGATTTCGCTGATACGCGGCCGAACTTCCAAGCGAATCGTGTTGTTGCCGAGCACGATCGGCACGAAGTCGATTTGCGTTCCGTAGCGGCGGTATTCAATCGAGATCGTGCCCAAGCTCTGCGGCACGAGAATCGGGAATTCTCCGCCCGCATTCATAAACGCCGGCCGGCCGCTCTCCGTCACCAAGTTCGGATCGGCGAGCACCTTGACCAAGTTATTCTGCTTCAAAGCTTCGATAAAGGCGTAAAAACTATCGCCGTTGCTCACGATCCGCACCGGCAGCGTCGCACGTCCGTTGGTCGAAATCGTATTGGCGGCCGCCAGCGGTCCGGTGGTGAGCACGCCCGCCGCTCCGGAAGCGATAAAGCTTCCGCTCTCAAAGATCGCGGCCAAATCAACACCTAAGTTGCGCAACTTCGTCCGCGAAACTTCCATCACGCGGACCTGCAGCAGCACTTGTTGCACACCGCCGACGGTGATGTAGTTGATGATATTCGGATAGTAGTTTTGCGCAATCTCCACGATCCGACTTTGCTGATTCGGATCGTCGACGTAACCGGAGATGATCACGCCCGTGGAAATCGGACGAATTCGCAGCGCGGCCTTCGGAAACGTATCGTGCAGCAAGCGGGCCAACTCCTGGGCGTCGCCGTGTACCATCACGTCGACCGTGCGGATGCCCCCTTTTTCATCCCAGATGTTCACCTGGGTGACGCCCGGACGACGGCCGTAGATCTGCACTTGGTTCGGCGATAACGCCGTGAGCCCGACGACTTCCGGATTGTTCACCTGCGCCTGCGGAATTCGCGATTCCTGCGTCAGAATGCGGCTGGTGTTAACGATCATCTGAATACTGTCGCTCGCCGCCGACACTTGATGCGTGACCGGCTGCGGATCCAATTGCGAGAACGGCGGTCGCGACGCCGAGGCGGGCGGCTGCGCGGCGGGCGGAGTCGCCGAATTCGAGATCGTTTGCGGCTGTTGCCCCCATAGCGACGAAGCGGTCGTCGTGAGGCACGCCCCCGCACAGAGCGCGGCGCGCAACATCTTAGGCAGCCGAGCGAAATAGTTCGCAATCATCCTTGAACGTCCTTGTCGAGCTGAGGGCGAAGTCTGCGGCGACGATTCCCCGTCGCCGCCGGCATCCTGCTTTTCGATCCTTCGAAATCTCTACGTCCGCCTCGAACTACAGCACTTTCTTTTCCGCGTCGCCTTCGTTACCCGTCGGCGGCAGGTTCAAATTCAACTTGGATTCCAACGAGTCGTTCAACTGGCTCTCGACCGAAGGAGCGCCGCCGGTCACGTCACGGCCCAGCTTCGAATCTTCGCTGAATTCCACTTCCTTTGCGTCCGGCCCGTTGAGCAGCACGACCTTCCATGGCTTCTTTTCTTCTACGAGACCGTGCGTTTTGGCTTTATTCATTTCTTTGATGATGTCGAGCAAGCCGTTGGCGCCGTTGCTCACCGCTTCGCCGAGGTTCGGGCCTGTCGGCGGCAATGGGGTAATGTTCGGCGGAGTCGCGGCCGCGATACCGGCCGAGCCGTTTCCGCCGGAGCTCGATGAATCGTCACCTCCGCCGAGCACGTCGTGAATACTGACCTGCTGCTGCGCGGCGCTCGCTTCGTCGTCGGGCGCGTCCGGGCGAGCGCTCCGCATGATGAGGCGAATCTTGCCGATCTCGCTCGCCAACGACACCCGCATAGCGTCTTTTTCGCTGACCAAGAGCGAAATGGTCTTCGCCACCACCGGCGGTTCGCCCGGAGCCGGTCGCTCGACGTTCTCGTCGACGGCCAGCACCTTAACGTTCGAGAGCAATCGTCGCGTGATCGTCTGCATGACCCCGCGTTGTTCGTTCTTTTCGGCATGCACCAGCACGTCGACGTTGTCGCCCGGCCGAATCAATCCGGCGGCGAACGTTTCGTTGTCGCCCTTGACCGTTACGGACTTCATGCCGGGCGGGATGTCGATGTTGTCCCCTTTGCCGTCGATCAATTTGCCCAGCAAAATCGGTTCGCCGGCGATGATCGTGGAGCGCACCCGCTTATCTTGCAAGTCTTCGATCTTCTCAATCGCCCCTTCCGGCAGCGCGTCTTTGCGCCATTCTTGCAGGCGAATATCGTCGGGCTTAATCAGGTCGCCCTTCAGCACTTCCTTCTTAGCGACGACGATCGACGTTGTTTCGACGTCGTTCGACGGGCGAGCCATGATCTGGTTGATCCCGACGGCCGCGATCAGGCCGCATCCCAGCGCCATGGCCAACAAAATAAGTGATTTAGGACGCATAAGTTCGGTTCTCAGCGGTCGCGAGCGAAGCCAAAGTCGTTAGAGGTCAAACTTTCCGTACAACGCTATTGCACTGTCTCACGCCGCATAACGGTTGTGGCCGTTAATGTCTTCCCGCCTAGATACATTGGCGAAGGGAGCCAACTCACTTGAGTGAACGGAATGGAAGCGGTAACCGTAACCGGTGCGCCATAACCCGCAGAACTCGGAGGGTTGGGGCTAACCGTTACAGTCGCACCGGAAATCGCCGCGTTGCTCAAGTATGTATTCACCGTCGATTGCACGCTGCTAGTGGTAGCACCGTCGAGGACGGCGACGCGCG
Organism: Planctomycetaceae bacterium; assembly: GCA_016793115.1. Lineage (GTDB taxonomy): Bacteria > Planctomycetota > Planctomycetia > Pirellulales > PNKZ01 > PNKZ01. The sequence continues at coordinate 13,985 of JAEUIN010000079.1, read as the reverse complement.
CCCCTTCCCGCGAAGCGTTCACGATCAACTGCTGCACCATCACCATCCGGCCGTACTCGATCATGCCGAACACCAACATGATGAACACCGGCGCAACGACGGCGAATTCGACGACGGCGGCACCTCGTCTCTTTCTTCGGCACATCCGGAAAACTTTCTCCACTTTACGGCCGGCGATCTGGGAAAACTTTTCCGTCGTGCAATCGACGCCGGCGGTGACGTCGCGGGTGGTAAGGTCTCGGCTGTGGCTCATATGAGCATTCCCGTCAAAGCGAAGTAGAAAATCGTGCCAATGGCGATTGGAATCCCGTACGGCAGCAGCAACATCCGCGGCTTCCGTTCGGCGGCGATCGCCGAAAGTTGATTCGGGTCGCGAATCGTCGCGACCTCGTTGATGATTGCGAAAAACTGCGCGCCGTGCTTGGCCCAAGCCTTGCGATAGACGACCATCATTACGGCGATTACGCCGCCGAAAACGGCCGACCAACAGAAGCTGTACAGCGTGTCGTGAGTCCAAATCCAAGCACCGACGCCGGCCAAAAGCTTCACGTCGCCTGCGCCCATGCCGCCGATCGCATAGGCCGGCATCAGCAGAGCGAGCCCGACGACCGTTCCGATCAGGCTCCAGCCGAGCCCCTCCCAACCGTAGAAAGCGCAGCTGTAAAGCCAGCCGCTGACGATCATCGGAAAAGTGATCCAGTTCGGCACCTTGAGTTGCAGGCCGTCGATCACGGCGGCGACGACCAGCGTGGCCGTCACGACCCAGATCGGCCAATGACGAAGCGCGGCGGCGGCGATTTCCGAAGCGTCGAACATCCAAAGCTCCCGTTTTGATTCGATGTGTGCGTGGGGATAGTGCGCTCGTCGGGCGGCCGGCTTAAATCGTTGAAGCTCTTAGGCGCGACCGCAGTAAAACCAAGTCAGCATGGCGGAAAACATCGCAAACAAGGCCGTGACCAATTGCATGGCCGCTGCGGTTTCCAGAGGCATGATCGGATACATGACCGAGTCTCTCGAAGTCTGATTGCGCAAGTGGCGCGAGAAAATGCGCCCTCTGAGCAAACATAGGTCACAAATCGCGCCTTGAGCGATCCATTTGCATGGGTCGCCCCGATTCCCATCGCACAAAGCGGCGGCCGACCGACGCGCGTTCTAAGAATCCGTCGGATCGCTTGACGCCGCGTATGCCGCTCATGCGGCCGGCGACGATCGTACCGATTGTGGCGAACGGCCGACGTCCGATAGGCCCGCAGCCGAGCGACTCCGGAGAAATCGCTCGGCGGCGGCACGCCGAACCCACGGCCGCTCGCCGGCGGTACGCTAACTCGCGCTGGTCAGCGCGGTCGAAACGCTTGAGAAGGTCGCGTTGGCATTGGTGCCCAGCGATTGAATCGTCGTCAAGCAAACGACGACGATTAGGGCCAACATCACCGCGTACTCGACGGCCGTCGGGCCGTCTTCACTCTGAAGAAACTTACGGACCCGCAGAATCATTGCGTTCATACCATCCCCCTTACCGATGCCGCCGCTACGAACGGACCACGCTCGGGCGGTCGACCGCGTCGACGGACATCATCCCTTGAGTAAGCCCTACGGCGTCGGCTCATGAAGTCCCGGCAAAAACCGGGCGAAGGCCGAGCGGCGACGTACATAAGGCGAAATCGATCGCGCTGCTCGCATCTTTCAAAACTCGTGAAGCTCGATCGATCCCCAGCTCAAGCAAGCGGAGGACGACGTCCCTTCGGCGGCTCGGCTGCCTTCGTCGCAATTGCGGCGGCGATTAGGCCCGAAGCTTTGCGTGAACGATCTTTCGATCGTCGTGCCCTTTTCGAGGATGTCGAGAACGCAGGCCTTTCCAACGATCCATGCAAACGGAAGGATGTGGCGGACGCGGAGAGTCGGCGGGGAGATCGACGCACTGCGGAGAACCGCAATGCGACGCAACTGAATCATAGGTCGCTATTCGCGCGGAGGGTTCCGATTTTAGTCACTTTTTTCACCCCATGCCCGCCGGTTTGAATGCCGGCTTGCAACACCGCGAATTCGCGGGCGCTGACCTAGAGTTCCAACGGATCGCAACGTCGGCGGATCGGCGGCACGACGCCCGACTAGCCGCTTCGCGCGATCTCGATTTCACCCTTTAGTATTTCGAGTCTCCGCCATGCTTCGCTTCGCGCTCACAATCTTTCTTAGCGCGTTCTTGTTGTTCCAAGTGCAGCCGCTCATCGGCAAGTACATTCTGCCATGGTTCGGCGGCAGCCCTGGGGTGTGGACGACTTGCATGTTGATGTTTCAGATGCTGCTTTTAGGTGGTTACGCCTACGCCCATTTCGCTACCTCGCGCTGGAAGCCGCGCACGCAGGGATTCGTTCACCTTGCCTTACTGCTCGTCTCGCTGGCGTCGCTGCCGATCGTTCCCGACGACTCGTGGAAGCCCGACGGCGACGAGTCGCCGGCTTGGCACATACTTTTGTTGCTCGGCGGCACGATCGGCGTGCCCTACTTTTTGCTCTCGACGACCGGTCCGCTGTTGCAAAGCTGGTTCGCCAAGACGTTTCCCGGCCGTTCGCCGTTCCGCCTCTATGCGCTGTCGAACGTCGGCTCGTTACTCGCCTTATTGAGCTATCCGTTCATCGTAGAGCCGACGCTAAAGCTCGGTACCCAAGCCGGCGTCTGGTCAATCGGTTATCTCGGATTCGTTCTGCTCTGCGGTTGGAATGCAGTCCGCTTGGTTCGCGCCGCCGGTAGTACTCCCGCCTTGGCCCAGGCTGCCGCGGCGACGCAAGCGGCGACCGAAGCAGCCGTCAGGGTCTCGCGCGGCACGATTCTCTTGTGGCTGCTCTTGGCCTGCACGGCTTCCGTCATGCTGCTCGCGACGACCAGCCAAATCTGTCAGCAGGTGGCCGTGACGCCGTTTCTCTGGATCGTGCCGCTGTCGATCTATCTCGTTTCTTTCATCCTCACGTTCGACGCACCACGCTGGTATCGTCGCGACGTGTTCGGCCCCCTCTTGGCCGTCTCCGCCGCTGCGGCTTGGTACGTCGTCGACAACGGACCGGCCTTACGACATGACACGCAACTTATCGTCTACGGTACGGCATTGTTCGCCGCGTGCATGGTCTGCCACGGGGAGTTGGTGCGTTTCAAACCCGATCCTTCGCAACTCACGCTGTTCTATCTCATGATCTCCGTCGGAGGCGCCCTGGGCGGATTGTTCACCGCACTGGTCGCGCCGCGGCTGTTCACCGGCTTCTTCGAATATCAACTTGGTCTCGGAGGCGCATGCGTGCTGCTTCTCGTCTGCCTCGATCGCGATCGCAGTTGCCCGCTCTACCGCTGCAGGCCGCTTTGGGCTTGGTGCGCGCTGGGGTGCGGCTGCATGGTGTTCTGCACGGCTCTCGGCAAGCAAGCATTGGCTCGCGACGCCACGCAAGTCACCGCGGCGCGCAACTTCTACGGCGTACTCCGAATCGTCCGCCGAGACCACGAAGCGGTCGGCCCACAGGTGGCGATGGTCCACGGCAGAATCGTTCACGGCGTACAGTGTTTGGACGAGGGGCTGCGACGCCGACCGACCGCGTACTTCGGTCCCGATTCCGGCATCGGCGTCGCCATGCGACTCCATCCGTTGCGCAAGACGACGGGAGTCGGCAAACGCGGGCTGCGCGTCGGGATTGTCGGCCTTGGCGCCGGAGCGATGAGCGTCTACGGCCGAGCCGGCGACACCATCCGTTACTATGAAATCAATCCCGACGTCATCCGCTTGGCGAAGGAATACTTCACCTTCTTAACCGACTCGCCGGCCGAAACGGAGATCGTCGTGGGCGATGCGCGCGTCTGTCTCGAACGTGAACTGCAATCCGGCTCGCAACAATTTGACGTGCTGTGCTTCGACGCTTTCAGCGGCGACGCCATTCCGATGCACCTTCTGACGCGGGAATGCTTTCAAACCTATCGGGGACATCTTGCCCCCGGCGGGTTGCTCGTCGTGCACATCTCCAACAACAACGTCGATCTTGCCCCGGTCGTCCGCGGACTCGCCGCAGACATCGGTTTCGATGTTCGTTCCGTGGGTAGCGGCGACGACAAATCGCAAGCGACGCAGCGTTCCGACTGGCTCATTCTCACTCAGAACCAGATGTTTCTGCAGGACGACGAGGTCGTCGCCCACTTTCGACCGATCCCGTCGACGCGCACGCCGATCGTCTGGACGGACGACTTCGGAAGTCTGCACCAGGTTTTGAAATAGCGCAACTGCGGCTGTTTTGAATCGTCATCGGATTGATTCGCGGCGTCGCGGCCGCTTCGGCCGCAGGTCGCAATTCGAACAGCCGGGCCGCTTCCCGCCCCCCTCATGCAGCGGCGGACCGGCCACGCGAGTTAGGTGCGAAATGGGCCGCAGAAAATTGCCAGAAATCGGGCGAAAATCGCTTTTTGGCGACTACCGACGACATAGCCGAGCCCTCGGCAGCCCAATTTTTCTCAAGATTCGGTCGTATCTCAACCGGTCCGGCACACTGCGTGCAATTCCGTATGTGCAGCGAGCCGCCTCAAGTTACGGCGCTCGCCATTAACACAAATGAATCAGTTCGGAGGAAACGAGTATGCGTACGATCATTTCTCTTTGCGTGGTCGCCGCCGGGTTGATGTTCGCGACCCCGCGCCCGGCCGAAGCGCAAGTGGCGGCGAATGTCGCGGCGAACGTCGCCACGAACGCAGCCGACGCGGATGCGTGGCGCTGGAAGTACCATAACAATCAATGGTGGTATTGGACGCCGCAAAATCAGTGGGCCGTCCACCACAACAACAATTGGGTTTATCCCAATGCCCAGGGCTCATACATGTGGCAAGGCCGAAACATTTTCGGCGGCCCCACATACTATGGGTCGGGATACCGCGGCGGCTATTACGGCAATAACTTTTACGGCAACGGGTATACCAACGGGTACTACGGAAACGGGTACTACGGAAACGGGTACGGAAGTTGTTACGGCAACGGCACCTATGGTTACGGCAACCGCGGTGCGAATGTCGGCGCGGCGATAGGCGGAGCGCTCGGCGGCCAACGTGGTGCCAACATCGGCGCCGCGATCGGTGCCGGGGTGCGGTAATTACGCACACAATTAAAGCACGGAATAATTTGGTCCGAAGTCCTTGCACGATTCGCTCGTGCGAGGACTTTTTTACGCACTGGCGCCCGCGATCACTTGATGCCGGAATTCGACTGAATGAGTCCACGCACGCCGAATTGTTCCGGATGTCGGGCGGCCTTATCGCTGAAGGCCCGCAAATCGCGCAAGATCGGCTTCAGCTCACGCGACAGATCATTAATGTTCGAAACGGTGTTCGAAACGTTGTCATACAACGTGGGATCGTTGACCAGCCGAGCCAAAGAGCCTTGTGAATTCGTCAGCTGCCGCGTAAAGCCGCCTAACTCCGTAAGCACCGTGTCCAATTGCGTCGCCGCACGGTCGACGCTTTCAATCAGCCGCGGCCCGCGTTCGCCGAGCGGTTTAGTGATCCCTTCCAGGTTCGCCAAATTGCGATCGGCCGATTGCATGGTTTGACGCACGCCCGTAATCGTCGACGACAACGAATCAAGCACGCCGGGCAAATCATTGATCGTCTTTTTGAGGTTCTGCTTCATGATCGGGTCGCTGATCAACTCGTCGGCGTTGGCGACGGCGACGCGCAATTGCGCGATCGTAGCTTCCGTGTTGGATATGATCCGCTGAATCTGCTCTTCATTGGTGTCGATGATTCGATTCACGCGACCCGCCAACAGTCCGATTTCGTCGCTCGTCTTGGCAATCGACTCCAACGCGATGGAGACGTTGGATTCAAGACTTGTGATCGCCTGGAACGGATCCTTCGCGACGAGTCCACGCATCGTTTCACCCGGCTCGACCTTCACGTGTTGAATGCGAGGGTCGCTCGCCGGCACAATTTCAATCACGGCGTCGCCCAGCAGCGATCCGCCGATGCGACCGACCTGATCGCGATAGAGCACGTATTTGTCTTCGATTTTGGCCGTGATCATTACGCCGACTTTTTCATCCAATTCCACCTCGCGGACGCGGCCGATCAAGATGCCGTTGACTCGCACAGGCGTGTCCGGCGTGACCCCCGGCGCCTGCGGAAACGCGAACTGTACGGTGTACGTGCCCTTTACCAGCGACGGCAAGTCGCCGAAGAGCAGCAGCAAGATGGCCAAGATCAAGACCGTGGCCAAGACCATCACGCCGACGCGAAATTGTACGGTTCGTTCGTCCATGAAACTCGATCAGTTAAGCGGTGCGCGGCCTCATCTCCTTTCGGAGCCCGCCGCCGCCGACGTCATCCCTTGATCGTTTCCTCGCTCATTAAGCCCCGTTCACGCATTTCCATCAGTCGTTCCCCCGCCTCGCCGCGCACAAATTGGCCGACGCGGGGATCGCGCGCCTGCTCCATGAGATCGGGCGGACCGTCGTAGATCACCTGCGGCTCGTCCGGCTTCAAGCGGGCGTTCGGGTAGAGCATGATCACGCGGTCGGCCACCTTGCGCGCCGAATGCATGTCGTGAGTCACGATGATGCTCGTCACCGGATTCTGCCGCCGCACGCTGATCATCAACTCGTTGATCACGTCGCTCATAATCGGATCGAGCCCGGTCGTCGGCTCGTCGTAGAGCATCAATTCCGGATTCATCGCCAAGGCCCGAGCGATGCCCACGCGCTTCCGCATACCGCCGGACAGTTCGGCGGGCTTCTTCGAGCAAACCGACTCCGGCAGTCCCACCTCGCCGAGCCGGCGCACCACGACGCGCCGCAGTTCGTCGCGTCCCATATTCGTATGCTGCCGCAAGGGAAATCCGACGTTTTGCTCAATCGTCATGCTGTCGAACAGCGCGGCCAGTTGAAATACGAAGCCGAAGCGAGTCCGCAGCGTCGTCAACTCCTGGTCGCTCATCGAGGCCAAGTCGCGCCCGTCGTAAATCACGCGTCCCACGACCGGGCGGACCAAGCCGATGATCGTTTTCATTAGCACCGTCTTGCCGCAGCCGCTTTCGCCGAGCAGCACCAACGACTGTCCGCGCGGGATCGCCAGGTTGATACCGCGGAGAATCGTATTGCGACCGAAGCGCACGGTGACGTTTTCCACCGCAACCAGCGGCTCATCGATGCTTTTGCGACGTGCGTCGTCGACCATGGCTATAGGTACGAGACCCCCTCCGGCCAGATCATCAGATACAAAGCGTCGAGGAAGATCCCGAGCAACAGATCGATCGCCAAAATCATCACGAAGGAGTGGACGAACGCCGCGGTCGCCGCACGCCCCACGCCTTCCGCGCCGGGCGCGCAGTGGAAGCCGCGATGACAACTGATCAGAGCGATGGCTGCGCCGAAAAACAAGCTCTTGAAGATACCGCTGAACACGTCGAACATTCCCACCATATGCTGCGAATGTTCCCAGTAATGGTGCGAATCGATGTCGAGCAACAGCACGCTGTAAAACCAGCCGCCGACGACCCCCATGAAGTCGGCCATGATCGTGAGCGTGGGAATCAGAATCAGGCAGCCGAGAAACCGCGGCACGACGAGATAGTGTATCGGGTTGGCGCCCATGCTGGAGAGGGCGTCGATTTGCTCGGTGACGCGCATCGTGCCCAGTTCCGCGGCCATCGAACCGCCGACGCGACCGGCCAGCATCGTCGCCGCGAGCACCGGTCCCAGTTCGCGCACGAGCGACATATTGATCACGCCGCCGAGGCGCGTTTCGATGTGCAGCGCGCGAAACTGCGCGTAGCTCTGCACGGCCAACACCATACCGATGAACGTGCCCGTCAACGCGATCACGGGCAAGCTGAGCACGCCGATCTGGTAGAAGTTCGGCATCAGGGTTTCGCGCTTCGGCAGCCGCGTGAACGTCCAGCGCAGGGTGGCGCCGATGAACATCACTAAGTCGCCGAGCGCCGCGACGTTGCCGACGACGACGTCGCCGAAATCGGCGATCCAGTCGCCGAACGAACCGACGAGGCCGCGCGGGCCGTCGTGGCCTTCGTTCGACGACGTCGGATGAGAAACGCTCGACATGACGTGGGTTGAGAGTCGGGAAATCGGTCGCGCAATACGTCAGCAAACGGCCGATTCGACCATCCGAATCGCCGCCGAGCGCGCAGGGGCCATACGTCTACACGCCGGCGTTATTATCGACTAGGCCGGCTTGCGAAGATGAACGTGAGTCTACCGGTTCGGCCGATTATGCCGTGCCGGCGACGACGGCACTGCGCGCGATAGCGTTGACGTATCACCGGCGGCATCTTGCCCACTAACAAAAAAAGCCGCTCTTGCACCTTTCGGCCCAAGAGCGGCTGATTAAGCAAACCGATCATTCGTCGACGACGACGTTAGCCGTTCGACTCGCCTTCGTTCGAGCCGCCTGCTTCCGCACCGCCTCCGGCCGCGGCGACGGCGGGCGTTTCGGCTCCGCCGGTCACTTGGCCTTCGAAGAACAATTGCTTCTTGTCGGCCACCGTCTTCACGTCGACGAGCACCGTGTCCTTGCCGTTGAACTCGCCCTTGAGCAGTTCTTCCGACAACGGATCTTCAATGAAGTTCTCGATCGCCCGGCGGAGCGGACGAGCGCCGAAGTCGGTATTCGAGCCCTTCTTGATGACGAACTTCTTGGCTTCGTCGGTCAACACGAGCTTGATGCCCCGCTCTTCCAGGCGTTCGCGCACCTTGGAGAGTTCCAAATCCACCACGCTCTTCAGATCTTCCACCGTGAGGTGGCGGAAGACGATGATGTCGTCGCAGCGGTTGATGAACTCCGGACGGAAGAACTTCTCGATGATGTCCATCACGCGGCGCTTCATGCTGTCGTACGAAGCGTCGTTGTCTTGCGTGCCCGGGAAGCCGAAGCTGCTTTCGTTCTTGATCGCCTCGGCGCCGGCGTTCGTGGTCATGATGAGCACCGTGTTGCGGAAGTCGACTTGCCGACCGAAGCTATCGGTCAACCGGCCTTCTTCCATCACTTGCAGCAGCATGTTGAACACGTCCGGGTGCGCCTTCTCGATTTCGTCGAGCAGCACGACCGAGTACGGCCGACGACGGATCTTCTCCGTGAGTTGCCCACCTTCTTCGAAGCCCACGTAGCCCGGCGGAGCGCCGATCAAGCGGCTGACGTTGTGCTTCTCCATATACTCGCTCATGTCGATCTGAATGAGCGCCTCGGCGTCGCCGAACAAGTACTCGGCCAAAGCCTTGGCGAGGTGGGTTTTGCCCACGCCCGTCGGCCCGGCGAAGATGAAGCATCCGGTCGGCCGCTTCGGGTCTTTCAATCCGCTGCGGCTGCGGCGCACCGCCTTGGAGATCGCCTTCACGGCTTCCCCTTGGCTGATGACCTTCTTGTGCAACTCAGCTTCCATCTCCATCAGGCGGATCGAGTCTTCGGTCGTCATCCGCGTGAGCGGCACGCCCGTCATCTTCGACACGACTTCGGCGATGACTTCCTTATCGACGACTCCGTCGCTTTCACGCGAGCTGTTGCGCCATTCGCGAAGAATTGTCTGTTTCTTCTTCTTCAGCTTGTCGGCTTGGTCGCGGAGCGCCGCCGCCTTCTCAAAATCCTGATTGGCGACCGCTTCTTCTTTTTCCTTGTTGAGCCGTTCGACGTCTTCGTCGATTTCCTTCAAATCCGGCGGCTTGGTCATCGCTTTGAGGCGGACGCGGGCCCCCGCTTCGTCGATCACGTCGATCGCCTTATCCGGCAAGCAGCGGGCCGTGATGTACCGGCTCGAAAGCTCCACGGCGGCCTCGAGCGCATCGTCGGTGATCTGCACCCGGTGGTGCGATTCGTATCGATCGCGCAGACCTTTGAGAATCTCGATCGTCTCCGCCTTGTTCGACGGTTCGACCATAATGATTTGGAATCGGCGTTCCAGGGCGGCGTCCTTCTCGATGTACTTGCGGTACTCGTCGAGCGTCGTCGCGCCGATGCACTGGATTTCGCCGCGCGCCAAGGCGGGCTTGAGCACGTTCGAGGCGTCGATCGCCCCTTCCGCGCCTCCCGCGCCGACAAGCGTGTGCAATTCGTCGATGAAGAGAATCGTGTTCTTGGCACGACGCACTTCGTTCATCACCGCTTTGATGCGTTCTTCAAATTGACCGCGATACTTCGTGCCGGCGACCATCATCGCCAAGTCAAGCACGACGATCCGCTTATCGGTCATGATTTCCGGCACTTCGCCGTCGACCACGCGCTGCGCCAGGCCTTCGACGATGGCCGTCTTGCCGACGCCCGCCTCGCCCAACAACACCGGATTGTTCTTCGTGCGGCGGCAGAGAATCTGAATGGCTCGCTCGATTTCCTTCTCGCGACCGATCACCGGGTCGAGCTTCGATTGCCGAGCCAGTTCGGTGAGATCGCGGCCGAAGCTATCGAGCGCCGGGGTCTTCGAAGCCTTCGAGCCTTTTCCCGAACCGCCGGAGCCGCCGGAACCTTCTTGCTGGCCGCCGCCCCCCGCTCCGCCCGACGGCTGACGCTCGCCACCTTCGCTTCCCTCGATCCCGTGGCCGAGCAGGTTCAGCACTTCTTCGCGAACCTCTTCCAGCTTCAGGCCGAGATTCATCAACACTTGCGCGGCCACCCCTTCTTGCTCGCGCAAGAGGCCGAGCAAAATATGCTCGGTGCCGACGTAGTTGTGCCCCAGGTTGCGGGCTTCTTCCATCGAATACTCGATCACCTTCTTGGCGCGCGGCGTTTGCGGCAGCTTGCCCATGGTGACCATGTCGGGTCCGCTCTGGACGAGCTTCTCGACTTCCAGGCGGATCTTGCGAAGATCGACGTCGAGGTTCTTCAGCACGTTGGCCGCGACGCCGCTCCCCTCCTTGATCAAGCCGAGCAACACGTGCTCGGTGCCGATGTATTCGTGGTTGAACCGCTGCGCTTCCTGGTTAGCAAGCTGCATCACCTTGCGCGCGCGATCCGTAAAACGTTCGTACATGTTCTCGCTCCGATTCCAGCTAACTAAAGTTCGCTGCCGCTCTGTTGCGCTCCGTCCGACAACTCCGCTTCAACCCATTTCTTCGATCTGGTCAACTTATGTATACGTATCAAGCCGCGTTTCGGATCGCTCCGCCGCCGGCTTGTTCCGGAAAGCGAATCGTTTCGGCGGTTTCGTCCGCGTCGTCCGCCGAGTTTTCGGCCTCCCGATTCCCCGAATTGTTCGCAATGTCTTGCAGTTCGTCTAGATGCCGCCGCTCCGTCGCAATCTCCATTCCCCACTTTTCCGAACCCTCGATCTTGTCGAGAGCGTCGAGCTGCTGCCGAGCCTCGTCAAGTCGTCCTGCGTGCCGCATCACGGTCGCCAGGAGCAGCCGGGCGTCGATGTCGCCGCGACGTCGTTTGATCAACTCGCGGCACTTCGTTTCGGCTCCGATCCAATCGGCCTGCAAATAGTTATGGAAAGCCTCCGCAAACAACGATTGTTCGATTTTCGCCGATTCCGCGGTCCGAGCGTGCTTTTTGATCCAACGGCGACCAACCGCGATGCCGGCGATCCAGAATCCGCCGACGATCAACCAGCCGGCGGAGTCGGCAGTCGGACTCAGTAATTCCTGGTAAACTAGGGTGGTGAGCAACTGAACGTTCAGGGCCACGGCAAACAACCCCGCCCAACTTAGCCCGACCCACTCACCGCCGAGCCAAAGTTGAGGCAGTCCCGGCCACATCCAACCATAGGCGATGGCCGGAGTTAGGCGTCGACGAGACCGATTTGGCCCGCTCATGGTTCAGCTCCTTCCAAACCCACGAAAGCGTTGCGAATTGCCGCGGAATTCTACCCCCCGGTTTTGAATGCAGCAAGGCAAATAAAAGCGGCATAACGAGTTAGGAATTGCGTACTTCGGCTGCCCGCAGCCGTACAGCTCGCGCTCTCGGCTCAAGCCGCACCGCCCGCCGCCGACCAAGCGGAAATTCCATATCAACGATGACATTCAACTTTACCCCCGCCGCCGATCGAGCTGTCGCGTCGGCCGCCCATTGGCGTGCCGCAAACGACGACGAAATCGACGCCGTCGCCCTGCTGCACGGGTTGCTCGAACAGCCGGAAAGCCGTGCCGCCAAGCAACTTGGTGAAGCGCAGATCGACGACGAAACGCTCGACTCTTTCGCTACGCCCCGGAAACGGCGCGCCGGAGCCGGCCCGAGCGCGGCTGCACTGCGGCTTTCCCCGGAGGTCGAGACGGCCATTCATGCCGCGATTCTTCGCCTCGATGAAAATCCGCGGACTTGCCAGATCGCAACCGAACACATTCTCCTCGGCCTCGCTCTGGCCGACGGCGACGTCGGCGCTCAGTTGCGGGCCCGCGGCGTCGATCCGGTCGCCATGGAAGACGACATCTGCAAGCGCTACGGCATCGATCGGACGCCGATTCCGCTCGACTTCGAATCCCCTCCCGTGCTCGAAGAAGAGCCCGGCGGCGACGCCGCGGTCGCGTCACCTGCCCCCTCCGCATTGCCAAGTGAGACCGCGTCGATCATGCGCATCCTCGACGCCGCGGCCAATCGCGCCGGGGAGGCGCTGCGCGTCGTCGAAGACTACGTGCGATTTACGGACAACGACGCGGCCGCGACCCGCGAGTGCAAGCAACTGCGCCACGATCTCACCGCGGCGCTCTCGGCGTTGCCGCTTGCCGAGCGACTCGCCGCCCGCGACACGACCCGCGACGTCGGCACGACGATCTCCACCGAGAGCGAGCGCCGACGCGACGACTTGCGCAACGTCGTCACCGCCAACCTGCGTCGCTTGCAGGAATCACTTCGCAGTTTGGAAGAGTTCGGTAAGACTCGCAGCGCAACGTTCGCCGCCGAATGCGAACAGTTGCGCTATCGATCGTACACGCTGCAGAAAGCGCTCGCCGCCGCGTTCTACGAATCTGATTCTCTGCGGGCCAGGCTTGAGCAATCCCGGCTCTACGTGCTCATCGACGGCAGCGACTCGCCGGAGGCGTTTCAAACGCTGGTCGAAATGCTCCTCGCCGCCGGCGTCGACATTCTGCAACTTCGAGATAAGCGGCTCGGCGATCGGACGTTGCTGGCACGCGCGCGGTTGCTTCGCAAGCTGACTGCGCAGTCGGAAACGCTCTTCATCATGAACGATCGCCCCGATCTGGCGCGGCTGGCCGACGCCGACGGCGTGCATGTCGGGCAAGACGAACTCGGTGTCGCCGCGGCTCGCGCTATTTTAGGAGGCGGTCGCCTCGTCGGCGTGTCGACGCATCACATCGAACAAGCTCGCCAAGCCGTTCTCGACGGTGCCGACTACCTCGGCGTCGGCCCGACATTTCCGAGCGGCACCAAGTCGTTCGCCGAGTTTCCCGGCCTCGAATTCGTTCGCCAAGTTGCCGCCGAAATTCGCCTCCCCGCCTTCGCCATCGGCGGCATCGATGCCGACAATCTCGCTCAAGTACGCGCGGCCGGCCTCGACCGAGTCGCCGTCGGCGGCGCGGTGACGCAAGCGCCCGATCCCGCGGTTGCCGTTGTGAAATTGCAACAAGCGTTAAGCGTTAGCCGCTTGTAGGGTGGATCGACGGGCACCGCGGCGCAGCCGTGGTCGGCAAGGCCCACGCGGTAAGGACGCCGCGAGCTCTGAAAAGCGCGCGGCCAAAATCAAGTTCTTTCCCGCCTTTCCGCACCCAAAACTCGAACCGAAAAACCGAAACTTTCCCTCATTTCGCCTAGAAATCGGGCCGGCGTTTTTGGCATAGTGCGCCTCGTAGCGTCTCGGCCGGGCCGAGTCGGCGACGTGGCTGCGTACTTGGCGGTCCTGCAACACGGGCCGGCGCAGGTGTTCCCACCTCGATCCGACCCTCGCGTCCGAGCGTCACCTGCGGGTCCGGTCTCGACGCGAACGGCGCGGCACGCCGCGTCCGTTCAAGAGCGCGCGGTAGATGGGAGCAAGCTGGTCGAACACCTGGCCTCCCGGCAGTCCGACGCTCGAGTCG
>JAEUIN010000299.1 GCA_016793115.1 Planctomycetaceae bacterium | reverse complement strand
CCGCAGGGCTTGCGGGGAGAGGTGCGGTCGGCTGCGCGTTGTTCGGTGTTTCGTTCATAAATTGCTCACTCGTTATGCACCTTCAGCCGGAACGCTCACGTTTGCGGTGAACGCCCCGGCTGAAGCACGGCGACGATGGCGGTCTTGCGTGAAAATGATTGAAAAACGCGGGTGGTCGCTCGTCGGGCGTGGTCGGGTGGTTGGGTGGTGTCTCTAGGAGCCGTTCGCCTTACTTTCGGGCAGCGGAGTTAGCATCCCGAAGCCGTCGCGATTATGGCGCAGCGCGTCGATCCATTGCCGCTGCATTTCGGCGTTGGCCGCTCGATCTTCCTTGAGCGTCGCTTTGAAGTCGTCGCGGGCCTCCTTATGCCCGGCGTTGATCTGGCCGACGGTTCCAGGCAGTGCGTACATAAGGCCGTAGTAAGTGATGCCGAACAGGCCGCAGAGGGTCAGCACAAGTAGGGCGTCGTTGACGGTCTTGATCTTCTCGCCGAAGCTTTTGGCCGCGAAGATGCCTAGTCGCTCAAGCACGCCGTTTTCTCCCGATTGCTGTTGCTGTTCTCCGTTCGGCGTTGATTCGGCCATCGTCGGCCTCCTATCTCGGTAGATGAAAGACAAACGAGGTTCGGCGAGCGCGTTACTCGATCGGCGAAACCGTCACGTATCGCAGCACGATGTTCAGTACGGCAATCGTTCCGACAATGCCCGCCGTCACCTTCGGGTATTCAGCGATCCACTCCTGCCCGGCGATGAGCGTGAGTACGGCCACGCCGGTTGTGAGGGCGTTGACCCAGAAGGTACGACTCGCGAAGAGCGACTTCGTGTTGACGACTTGGCGGAATGCGGCGCACATAGCGAGGTCTCTGGTTTGGCTTGCGGGGAGGGGATGAGCGGCGGTGTTAAACAAACAGATCGAGAATCTGCTTGATGAACGCGAGAATCTGATCGAGCCCGCCGTTCGTGATCCAATCGAGCAGAATCTTGAGAATCTCGCCGTCGGAAGCGTTCGGCTTCTCGCGCTTGATCGCCTTGGTCTTGCGGTCCAAGAATCGGTCAAAGACGCGGGATTCGTTCGCCACGCGGCGCAGCTTGCGAGCGTTGACTTTGGAAACGAGCGAGGCCCGTTTTTCGAGGGCGTCACGAACTTTGTCGCGTTGAGTGAGAGTGAGCATGGGAACCTTTCGATTGTTTGGTGGCGCGCCGATGTGTTTCCACAACCCCTCAGGCTATCTCGCCGTGCACGGCTACCTCGCCCGACCCACCGTTACGCAGTGGAGCCGCCATAATTGTGTTACTTGACCTGCACCCGACGACACGACCCGCCGTTGCACTCGACGCGGTATTGGGGAGCCTGCGACTTGGCGGCGGGGGCGCGGCACGAGACGCACGAGCGACGGCCAAAGAGCCGTTGAAACGGCCCTGCCGCCGCATCGGGAATCGTGATCTCCACGGCGAAGAGGAGGGCGGCGATCAACAACAACAAGCGTTTCATTCTACGTCCTCGATTTCAGGAATCAGATACTTGGGCTCGGGGTAATACGCACCGTCGATGTACCAAGTATCGGGATGAAAGTATTTCTGCCATGCCTTCCAGTGAGCGTTCTCGATCTTCCTCCCCTGCTTCACCCCCGCGTAGAAAATCACCGAGGCGACGACGGCCGCACCGATGAGTCCCACGGCGATGGAGGCGATGGTTTTCATTCGCTGGCCGGTTCCATGCTCACGATCGAGCCCGCTTCGCTGAATCGCTTCATGCGGCCTTGCAGCACGCCGCGGCCGTTGTTGCCCCACGACGGAGCCCAAGAGTTGTCGAAGCCGGGGTCAATGCTGTTGTCGCCGGTCACTTCCAAGAACGTCAGCAGCACTTCGTGGCCCCACGCCGGGATGCCGACGGTGACTGGCATATCCAACACGATGCGGGTGTAGATCGCGAGCATATCGCTCGGCTCGATGTCTTCCCACTCGCGAAGCTGATGCAGCTTGGCGTTGGCTTCCGTCTCGGGGCGGCGATCGACCGAGAAATCCATCGGCTTGTGCAGCGACTCCACGGGCACGCCGACGTCGTGCATGTACTTCGCGGCCTGCAATCCCCAGCCGCCTTGATTGCGGCCGTTCTTGAGGCGAGCTGCACCCCAGAACGCGGAGAGCGTGAAGGCCTTGCCGCCTTGCAACACGTAGTCACACTCACCGCCCCGAACCACGGCGTGATTCCAACAATAGTTGGAACGCGACTGGTTCTTAACCTTCGAGCCGACGCGGTCGCAGCGATCTTTAATCCAAGTCTTCTTGGCGGTCTTCTCTCGCGCTCGTTCGACGATTTCGCTCATCGTGAACGTCGGCAGCGCACGCGGCGCGCAGAAGCCTTCGGAGTTCAGCGGAAATTCGGCCATGTCGCGCGGCACATAGCCGGTGCCGAATTCGCCGCCGTCTAGGTTGGCGTCGAAACGGAAGTCATCCCCGATGATCGGATAGCCGTTGGCGTTGAGAATCATGGCACATGCTTTTGAATGAGGGCCTTGGCCGCCGCTTCGTCGGCCGGGAATTCCACGGAGACGGTGTTTCGCTCGCCGTCCCAAATCGCAAGCCAAGGCCGCTTGCCGTTGCTGTCGGCAATCGCCTTTTTGTAGATCGCAAGCCAACCCTTGTCGGTCACGCTGTCATCGGCATAGCCGTCGTCCCACTTGCGCCAAAGCGGCGTGCCTTCGGCGTCCTTACTGCAAACGGTCGTCAACCAACCTTCCAGGTCGTTCGATTGCAGGGCCGCGAGTTGCGGACGTGGTAGAGAACCTTCCTCGGAGAGATCGCGGAGAATCATCACGCGGAGCGAAGTCGGCTTGACCGGATCGACGGGATCAGGCTTTGGCGGAATCGGTGGATCAACATCGTCCGGCGGCGGCTGCGGCCCCTTCCCGCTGACCACGACCCAACGGGCCACAACGTCCGGTCGCGCATCGTCGCCAAGCCCGTTAACGGCCGCAGTGAAGAGATAGCTATCGGCCTGCTGCACCGTCGCCGTGAAGCTCAAGCAGCGCTGCGTCGCATCGTGGAAGATTCGCCCTTTCGCCTCGCGGTTCAACGTCCACGCGGCATTGCGGGGCGTCTTGTCGAGGTCCGCTCCGGTGAGCGTCAGCACAAGCAGTTGTCCCGGCTCCATCGTGATCGGGTTCGCGTCGACCGGCTCGCCGTCGAGAGTGGCCGTGATCTGCAAACCGACGTCGAGATCGTCGGGCGTCGGAATCACCGCCGGCGTCGGAGTCGGCGTGTCGATCTTCGGCGTTATGATCTGCTGCGGGCCGGGCGGGATGACGGGCGAATCCGCAACGGCCGGCGACTGTGCGTGAGACGGAACGGCCGCGATTACGAGCGATGCGACGGCGACGCACAACAGCGAACTTCGGGCTTTCATCGTCGGGCCTTCGGCGGCTTGCGGGAGGGGGAGGGGATCGCTC
>JAEUIN010000288.1 GCA_016793115.1 Planctomycetaceae bacterium | reverse complement strand
CGAGCGTGATGCCGAGTTGAGCGAAGGTGCGATACGCGTTGCCGCCCGTACCGTATTGCTTCGTGGCGAACGACAGCAGCGCGGCCTGCAAGCCGACGGCCGTTTGATCCCCCTGCAGAATCGCCGATTGGTTGGTCGTCGTATCGAATTTCGTTTGCGATTTGAGCGTGTCGGACAACGTATTGAAGTTCTTCACGAAGGCCGTGACGGCGTCGACCAGTTCATTCGAACTCTGGTCGATCGTCACCGTGATCGCGCTCGACGACGCGCTCGTGACGTCGATATTGAGGCCGGTCACGATCGACTGAAACGAATTGGTCGCCGAGGCGAACACGATCGGCGCCGAATCCCCTTGCGAGAGCTGCACGACCGCGTCGAGCCCTTGCTGCGACTGCGTGAGCCCGAGCGACGTCGCTCCCGAATCGACGAGCAGCCGGCCCCCCTCGCCGCTTTTCTTCGCGCTGAGCAGCAGCTTAAATCCGGCCGTCCCGCCGACGTTGAACACCGAAGCGGTCAGCGGCGCGCCGCTCGCGCCGATCTTGCTCACCACGTCGTTGAGCGTGTCGTCGGCGTCGATTTCCACCTTATCGACGAACGCGCCGTCGATCGTCGGCGTGCCGGTCCCGGCAATTCGCAAATCGGCCGCCGCCTTGCCGTTGGCGATGTCGGCGATCGAGAGCGTCCCCGCCCCGCCGGAATTGTCCGTGATCAGAATTCCGTCGCCCGTGGCGTTGATGCTCGCCGTCACGTTCGCCGAACCGGCGTTGATGCTCAAGAGCAGGTCGCCGACCGTCTTGTAGCCCGCCTTGGTGAAGTTGATCACCGTCGAGCCGCCGGCCTTGTCGATGATGCGGAACTGCCCTTCGCCGATCCCCGCGCCGTAGTTTAAGCCGGCGAGCGACGAGTTTTCGTTGATGTACGCGCGATGTTGATCGCCCGATTGGATCGTCGTCGCGGCGACGTCGCCGTCGATGTTCAGATCGGCCGCCGTCGTGCCGCCGCCGACGTCGGCGACGGTCAAGTTCGAGGTCGTCGAGCCGGTCGTGTCCGTCAGCGTCAGCCCGTGCCCTTGGGCGTTCACGGCGGCGGTGATGCCGAGTCCCGCTCCGTTGATCGCCTGCACGACCTCGGCCAAGCTCGCCGCATTGGTTAGATCGATCGTGGCCGAAGCCCCGCTGCGATCGGTCAGCTGCACTTGGCCGGGCGTCGTGATTCCCGCTCCGCCGTTCAGATTCTTCAGCAAGACGGTATTCAACCCCGACAGCACCCGCTTTCCGGTCAGCACTCCGCCGGCCTGTTCCGCGCCGAGGATGCCCAGATCCTTCGCGGCCTTGCTGTCGTTGAGCGCCGCAACGGCGAGCGTTCCGCCGCCGCCGGTGTTGTCCGTCAGCACCAAGTTGTCCCCCGCAATCGACGCGGTGACTTTGCTCGAATTCTCGCTATCGGAGTTGATCGCCGTCAGCACGTCTTGGATCGTCTTCGCGTCGTCGAGCTTCACGTCGATCGTGGAGCCGTCCTTGAGCGTGATGCGGAAGTCGTCGTGGGAGCCGGCCGTGCGCACGCCGAGCCCGTCGTTCAGCGCCGCCAGCTTCAGGTCGGCTCCCAGCCGCACGACGTCGGCGCCGACCTTTTCCGCGGCGGCCGCCGAGCCGACGATCCCCAGTTGCGCCGCGGTCGCTCCGCCGGCGAGATCCTGGACGCTCAGGTTCGTCGAGGTCTGCCCCGTTTGGTCGCTGAGCACGATCGCGTCGCCGCGGACGCTCGCCGTGATCGACGCCGAGCCGTTCTCGGTGATCGCCTTCAGCACGTCGCCCACGGTCCGCGCTCCGCTCAAATCGACCACGGCCGAGACGCCGCTCCGATCCGTGATGCGAATCTTGCCGAGCGCCACGCCGGATCCGCCGTTGAGCGTTTCGAGCAGCGTGTCGGAAGAGACGAAGCCGCCTTGCTTGATCGAGATCGTTCCCGCGCCGACCGCTGCCGCGTTGCGATCGGCGTAACCGGTCGATTGAAAGCGCTGCGTCTGGGCCGTACGGATCGGGCGAAACGAGTAGCTGCCCAGCGCCGCCGATTGATCGACCGTCGCGGCCAAGACCGACGCGTTCGAACTCGTCGCGCTGCGGGCATTGAGCACGCTCGGCCGCCCCATCTGCGAGACGGAGAGCGACAGCGAGAGCAACGTCGCCGAAATGCCGGTATACGCGGCCTGCGCGTTTTGCCGGTTCTTTAAATCGCTCGTCAACAGATCGACGGGCTGTTTGTCGATCGCCGTCAACGAATCGACGATCGACTGATAGTTCAGCCCGCTGATGAGTCCGACGCCGGAACTAACGGTAGCCATGGCTTGTCGATACGTCTCGCTATCCAACGCCGCCGAGCGCACTGCGGCAATGCCGGCATCCGGTCCGCGGAAATCTCTCCTCAATCCTTATCGTCATCCGCGGAGCTTTCGGGCATGAAAAAACGGTAGGCGAGGGAAACCCCTCGCCTACCGCGTCGTTTAGCGAACTTTGTCGCGGCTAGGCTTAACGGCCGAGCAGCGAGAGCACGTTCTGCGGAGCTTGGTTGGCCAAAGCGAGCACGTTGGTACCGGCTTGCACCAAGATCTGCGACCGCGTGAGGGCGGCCGTTTCGACGGCGAAGTCGGCGTCGCGGATGCTGCTTTCGGCGGCCGTCACTTGTTCGAGCGAAGTCTGCAAGCTGCGGATGTTCGACTCGATGGCGTTCTTCTGGATCGCGCCCAACTTACCGCGGAGCGTGGCCACTTGGCTGATCGCCGTGCCGATGATGGCCGCGGCGTCCGTCAGGTCGGCCTTGTCCAGCGAGTCCGAACCGCCGGTCTTCAAGGCCGAGAGGCCCTTGTTCCCGGTGGTCGTGTAGTCGCGGCCGAGCGTCTCCAGGTCGAGCGAGGTGATGTTGATGTTCACCTGGTTCGCGAAGTTGACGGACGGGCCGATTTGGAACAACGCGCCGCCGGTCACGTCGAAGCTGCTGGCGACGGCCGGATTGGCCCCCGCCGAGATTCCCGTGAAGGTGTCGGCGTTGTTGAAGATCGCCACGTCGCCGGCTTGGGTCGCCGCGGTCGCGGTGATCGCCACTTGACCCGCCGTCCCCGCGGTCGTCGATTCAAGCACGATGTTGCCCGTCGCGCCGGTCGTCGAGGCCCGCACGCCCGAGGTCGTGCTGGTCGCGTTGATCAGGTCCGTCAGGTAGCGGCTGTCGCTCTTGAGAGCGGCGACGTTGACGTTCGAGATCGTCGTCGACACTTGCGAGCCGTTGACGACGCCGGTCAGCGTGAAGCTGATCGTGTCGGTCGCGGCGCCCGTCAGGCTGTCGAGACCGCCCGCACCCGCCGTGGTCCGCTGAATGGTGCGGGTCGCGGTGGTGCTCGGCGTGAGCGAGGGATCGATGACGCCGTCGAGGCTGATCGACGCGTCGGTGTAGGTGAACTTCTCGCCGGCGGCCGTAAAGCTGCCGCTGCCGTTGGCATGGCTGATCGTACCGGTCGCGTTCTGGCCGGCCACGGTCACCCGCGTGTTGGCGGCGTTGAGCAACGTGATGTCGGCCGAATTCGAAGCCGCCAGAGCGTTGATCGTCACGACGCCCGCGGCACCGTACTTCGAAGCGCTGAGCTTGACGTCGGCGCCGAAGCCGCCGCCGGTCGCACTGACGCCCGTTTGCGTGGTCACCGAGTTGATCAGGTTCTTGAGCACCGTGGTGTCGTTGATCACGGCGTCGTTCTGCACCGTGACCACGGCGCGGCCGAGGTCGCCGATGATTTCGAGCGTCGTCGTGTTCGACGTGCCGTCCGTACCGGTCGACGTCGTCTTCGTCGAGGCGCTGTTGATCAACGTTTGATCCGCACCCGCCGTGCCGACCGTCAGGTTCGCCAGCGACGTGCTGCCGACGCCTTGCGACGTGAGCACCAGGTTGCCCGAGCCGTTGACGCTCGCCACCACGCCCGTCGAATCGGTGCGGGTGTTGATCAAGGCCGCGAAGGCCGTGATGCCGGCGTTCGTGCCGAA
This sequence comes from Planctomycetaceae bacterium, assembly GCA_016793115.1. Classification (GTDB taxonomy): domain Bacteria; phylum Planctomycetota; class Planctomycetia; order Pirellulales; family PNKZ01; genus PNKZ01. The sequence continues at coordinate 17,691 of JAEUIN010000288.1, read as the reverse complement.
ATCGTTGTTGATGATCACGTCGTTGCCGGTCAGACCGCCGGCCGCGAGAGCGGCCGTCGAGATGTCGGCCGAGCCCTTGTTGCCCGTAACCGTGAACACGGTCGTCTTCGTGCCGAGCGCGCCGTTCGTGGCGGCCGTGGTCGTCGAGCCCGTGATCGCGGCGTTGAACTCGGTCACGTCGGTGTCGCCCAGAGTTTGCGTACCGTCGCTGATCGCGGCGTTGAACAACGTGACGTCGCCCGCCACCGTACCGCCGCCGGCGGCGACGTTGGCGAAGGTGATCGCGCCGGTGCCGCCGGTGCCGTTGGTCAACGTGATCTGACCATCGACGCCGGAGCCCGAAGCCGTGATGCCCGTCGTACCGCTAACCGCGTTGATCGCGGTAACGAGAGCCGAGCTGTCGGCCTTCAAGGCTTGCAGGTTCACCGAGATACCGGTCGCGGTACCGAGGTTGCCCGTCAAGTCGAACGTGATGACGTTACCGGCACCTGCCGCAGCCAACGTGCTGTAGCTCGAGCCGGTGGCCGGCACGAGAGTGCGAACCGTTTCTTGCGCGCCTTGGCCGCTCGTCGCGTTCAGCGTGGCCGTCGTGCCCGAGGTGCCGACCAGCGTCGAGGTGAGCGTCAGGTCGCCGCCGGCGCCCGAACCGCTGGCGAACACGCCCGTGTCGGCCGACACGGCGTTGATCGCGTCGGTCAAGACTTGCGTATCGGCCTTGAAGGCCGCGACGTTGACCGTGATCGATTCGGTGCCGAGGTTGCCCGTCACGTCGAGCGTGATCGTTTCCGAACCCGAGCCGGCGAGGTCGGCCAAGCCGGTCGCGCCGCCTTCGATCACGCGGGTGAAGCGCGTCGAACCGGTCGACAACGAGCCCAAGCTGCTCGTGGCGTTGGCGAGGCTGAAGTCGTTGGTGATGATCGTCGAGCTGGTCCGCGTCGACGTGCCGACCGAGAGGTCGAGCAAGCTGTTCGAAGTGCCGGTGTTGAAATCGGTGCCCTTGAAGCTGACCGATTTCTTCGTGGCCGATTGCGTGACGCTCAAGCTCACGTCGTCCGAAGCGCTGGCCGTGTGGAGCGAAGGATCGAACGAGTTGACCGTGATGTCCGTCGGGCTGTTGAACGCACCGAGCGAGCCGCTGACCGAAAAGCTCTTCGAGCCGTTGAGAAGCTTCTGGCCGGCGAACACGGTCGTTTGCGCGATACGGGTGATGGCGTCGAGAGCGTTGTCGACCTGCACCTGATTGGCGGCGATTTCTTCCGCCGACACGGCGCCCTTGTTCGCCGACGATTGCACGAGGCTGCGGACGTCGTTGAGCAGCGAGCTCACTTCGCCGAGCGCGGCGTCGGCCGTGGCGATGATGTTGCCGGCCCGCTCGCTGTTCTTGATCGATTGGCCGATCGAGACGATTTCCGAGCGAAGCTGTTCGCTCGCGATGAGACCGGCCGGGTCGTCCTTGCCCGTGTTGATGCGCAAACCGGTGGAGAGGCGCGTCAACGACGTCTCCAAGGCGCTGTTCGACCGCTTCAAGCTGTGCTGAGCGGTGAGCGAACTGAGATTCGTGTTAATACGTGTCATCGAAACACACCCCTCACAAAGTAATTTAGTGGACTCGGGTTTCTCCAAGCCCGTCAGGATGCGGGGAGAGCCCCGGACCGGCTTGCGATCGGCTTGCGACGTCGACCTCTCGTCGTCGCAGGCGTCAGGTTGTCAAACGGCTCGACGCGCTCGTCGGGGCGGGCCGTTCGGGCGACTTTTGCGCCTAGTACCCAACTCCGGACTTGCATGTCACTGATACCATAGGTCGTGATTTGCGCCGGACTTATTTTCTTTTTCTCAGTCATCTCGCCCGTTCGGCATAACCCGCATATTCGCCTGACGTGCCTGGCCGCGGCCCCTGACGCGCGCCGCCCTATTCGCGTGCTTTTCGGCGTTTTCGCGGCGAAGCGGGAGTCGTCGCGACGAGCGACTTCGACGGATGCGGACACCCGCACGGCGCGCCGATCCGTTCCAAGTCGCACGCGGCCGGCGCGCCGCAAAGCCTGCGGAGCCTTCCGTCGAGCGGCGCGATGCGCCGAGAGAAGTTCGACGGAACCGGAAGTTCGATCTCAAGCCGGCGGCGCCGCGAGCGGCCGCCGGCGAGACGACTTACTTCACTTCGCCGCGGCCGACGTTGCGGGCGTCTTTCGGCTCCAGCCGGCCGGCCCGCAGGTTCTCGCGTTGGATCGCTTCGTAGACTTCCTGCCGATGAACGGGAATCTCGGTGGGGGCGTTGATGCCCAGGCGGACCTTGTCTCCGCGAATGTCTACGATCGTGATAACGATGTTATCACCGATAATGATGCTTTCGTCGCGTTGCCTTGACAATACAAGCATCGTCGGCTCCTTCCGGGAACGGCATACGGGGAACGCCGCCGCAATGCTCGCGGCAGACTTTGCCGGCGACGCAAGCGTGGCTTACAAGGTCGTGTTCGGCATAACTCGCCGGAGGAATTCAACGACTTCGAACGATGCGCGGTTATGCGCTCTTCTTCAGTCGCGACGGCGCTGAGGAGAGTGCGTATTGCAACGGATGATCGTCGTTGGCGGCGATCTGCCGGCCGCGGCGCGCGAGCGGGTTGATCAAGATCGGCGCCTTCAAATTCAACGTCAATTCGCCGTCGTGCCGCGACACGGTCACCAAGACCTGCGCCTCGTCGAGCCCGGCCAGCGCCAACGGAGCCAACTCGCTTTGAAACGTGCGGAACCGGTAGTCAGGCACGAAGCGGCGCGGGCTCACCACGGCCAGCGCCAATTCCGGGCGCTCCGTGCTTTGCAGCCAGCCGAGCGCGTCGTTGCCCGCGTCGGACAACAGCAGCCAGCGGCGGCATTCCTCAAGACCCATGATGCCTGCGGGAAACTCGATGAGGTCTTGCGGTTCGACCGTAAGAATCCCGAATCGCGTCGTGCGCACTTGCATGTTGAGCGAACTCCTCAAATCGACTCGTGCCGACGAAGCGGTGGCCTTGCTCTCCTACCTTCATTTTCGGCCGCGACCGAGCGCGGCAGTAGGAATATCGCTGCAACTGCTGCGATCCGCAGAAATGGGCGACTGTTACGATCCGGCAAGCAATTCGCGCCGCGCAGACTTTACCGACCGGTCGGCCGTTCATACCGGTCGAAATCGCGTTGCTTTGCAAGGAACGCCGTCCGCGGTGAGCGGCGCGGCGAATACCGGCTTCTTGAAAAGCCGCGTAGGGCGTTCCCCACGCGCGCGACGGCTAGATGTAGTTCAGCAGGGTCGACTTCGTCAGCTCGGCCGAAACTTTGAGCGATGCGTCGAACGACGCTTGCCGCGTCGCCAATTCCGATACCGCGGCGACGAAATCGACTTCCACTTCGTCCGACAGCGACCCTTTGAGGGAAATATTCTCGGCCGCGAGCCGATCTTGCAACACGTCGAGACTTTGCAGGCGCGTGCCGAGTTCGGCGCGCGAGAAGCTCAAATGGAGCGAAGAAATGTCGAGCGCCGCGATCGCCTTCTGCAATGCCGAAGCGTCGTTGTTCGCAATGGCGTCGCGCAGTTGGATCAGCGTCGTGAAGATGCCGTCGACCTGCTGCTTGTTGGTATCGGTTCCCGCGAGCGTGTCCGACGTGCCGCCGGCGAGCGTCGAATCGGCCGGCAGGGTACCGAGCGTGCCGCCGCCGGTATTGGCGACTCCGCCGTCGGTCGGGGCGAGCGAGGCGCGAAACATCGAGTGGCCCGCCAATAGGTCGACGATATCTTGGGCCGTGGTCGTCGACGGATCGACGTCGAACGTGAGCGTTCTGGTCGTCGCGTCGTAGGCGACGGAGTTGTTGCCTGCAATCCCGTCGTCGGCGAAGTGAATCGTGACGCCGTTCGGCCAGGCGCCGCTATCCGTCGCCGAGATCACCAGATCGTTGTTCGCGCCGGCAAGCGTGAGCGTGCGGCTCGCCGTCGCCCCTTGCACCGGATCGACGCTGCTGTTGCTCGTGCCCGACACCAGCCCCAGATCGCGGGCCGCGGAACTCACCCCGAGTTGCGTGATCCGCAGGGTGCCGCTCGTCGGCGGGCCGTCGTTAAGGAGTTCGATGCCGTTGCCGACGTCGACGAGGCGGGCCGTCACCGGAGAACCGCTCGCACGATTCGCCGGATGATCGTTGATCAAAGCCAAGACGTCGCCCACAGTCGTCGCCGCGCCGCGGCCGCCGGTCAGGGCCGTGACGCCGGTCGCGCTCAAATTGCCGCCGCCGTCGTTCGTCGCGTCGGTCGATTGATCGAGCTGCGCCGTGAATTGCGCGCTCAGCGTCGGATGCTGCGCGAGGAGATCGATCGCTTCCTGCGCGGTGAAACCGGCCGCGACGTCGACCTGGAACCGCAACGTATTGCCGACGAGCGAAACCGCATCGCCGCCGCCCGAGCCGCTGTCGACGATTTGCACGCTGAACTGATTGCCGCTCGTACCGCGGTCCGTGCGGCTGATCACGAGGCCGCTGTCGACGCCCGCGCCGGCGATTTGCGCCGCGGCCGCGTTTCCCTGCGTGAGGTTGATGTTGAAAGTCGTGCCGTTGCGGCTGGTGACGCTGAAATCGTCGCCGGAGGCCGCCGTGCGCAGGCCGTCGCCGCCGTTGAGCGTCGACAACACGGTCGACGCCACCGTCGTCCGCACGCCGAGTTGCGTGGCCGTCGTGCCGCCGTTTTCGCCGATCGAAAACTCCGCCCCGCTCAACCGCGAGCGAATCTCGATCCCCGTGCGCAGCGAATTGATCGAAGCGACCACTTCCGCGCCGGAGCCGTTGATCGCGTTAATCAGATCTTCGACGGTCCGCGCCTGGCTCAGGTCGATCGTGTAGGTGCCGCCGCCGTTGGTGATGCTCAGACCGTGCGTCGCGTCGAACGGTTCCCCGCCGCCGCCGCTCGTCACCGCCGTCGCGGTCACGTCGCTCAACGAATCCCGGACCGTGCCGCCGCCGTTGCTCCCCTCTTCGCTCGGATCGAGCCGAGCCGAGAACGTCCCCTGCGCGTTGATCGCGGCCATTACGTCGACGGCCGTCGTGACGTCGGGCTCGATATGCACGACCAGCGTCCCCGCGTCGCTCCCCGTCAGATACGTGCTGCCGGCCGTGGCCGAGTTGTCGGCCGCGGTCAACACGTAGGCCGCATTGCCCGACGGAGTCAGCGCGGCCGAGAACGCGCCGCCTCCCGCGTTGATGTCGGAGAGCATCGTGCCGACCGTGGTGCCGGTCTCGACCGAGATCGAATACGTCTTCGTGGTCGAATTGTAGGCGACCTGCGTCCCCAGGCCGTCGACGGCGCGCACGTTGAGCGACGTCGTCACGTTGTTCATCGCCGATCCGGGCGTGGTCGCGGTAAGCTGAATCGCGTTGTCGAGCGACGGGCGCCCGGGGAACTTCAAAACGGAAGTCGCCGCCGTCGGCGTCGCGAGATACTGCGCGAATTCGTTTCCGCGCGTGATCCCCGGCGTCGATTGAAACCAGTCGTCGTCGACGTATTTCACCGTCACGTTGTTATACGCCGCGCCGATCTGATTCGCTTCCACGATGATGTCGTTCTTATCGCCGACCGAAGTCACGTAGGCCGACGCTCGGCTACCGAGAACGTCGGCCAGCTTCGTCGTCACGGTCACCGTCGGGTTCAAATCGTCGCCGACGATCGGCCCCGGGCCGGTTCCCAAGATGCGCTTGATCCCCAACTCCGCCGCCGTCGTGCCGCCGCCGACTTCGGAAATCGACAGGTTGCCGCCGTCGAGCGCCACTTCCAACCCGCGGCTCGTGACTCGCGCCGTCACCGTCCGGCCGGCGGGCGGATGCGCTTCGAGCAGCCGCGCCACGTCGCCGATCGTCTCCGCTCCGGCGATGTTCACGACGCTCGTCGAAACGCCGTCGCCCACCAATATGCTGCCGCTGCGAATCCCGTCGCCGCCGCGCAGATCGGCCAGCCGCGTGTTCCAAGTCACCACCGGATTCAAGTCCGAAGAGTTCGACGATTGCGAGTAGCCGCCGAAGACCTGATTGCCGCTGACGTTCGCTTGAAACAATTGATCGAGATCGCTGAACGCGTTGAGTTCGCCGGTGTTGCCGCGAAACGACACGCCGCTCGCCGACTTGACGTACGGCGGCTGCAACGTCAGCGAGCCGGCGAACAAATAGCGATCGCGAAACTTCTGATTGCCGACGTCGAGCAGTTGTTGAATCGCCTGGTCGATTTGCGCCACCGCGGTCTGGCGTTCCGACGAGCTGATGTTGTTGCCGACCATCCCGAGGGCGGTCGCGCGGACGTCGCTGAGCATCGTCGCCACGCCGCCGATGGCCGATTCCGACGAGCTGAGATACGTCTGGTTCGTCGCAAAGCTTTGCGCGACGATGCTCTTCCGCTCCAGCAAACTTTGCAGCGCCATGCCGCGCGACGCCGAGGCCGAGTCGTCGCTCGGCATCAACAGCCGGCGGCCCGTGCTCAGTTGGCTTTGCACGCGAAACAGGTTCTTCTGGTCGGTCGCGATCTGCGCCAGAATTTGCTGCGTGATGAACGGCGTGCTCAGCCGCGTCGTCGGTATCGAACTAATCGCCATGAGTCGTCGGCGCTCCGCTCTCGTTCGTCAGATCTTCGTCATCAGGTCGAGCAGTTCGTTGATCGTCGCCACGAACCGCGCCGAGGCTTGAAACGCCCGCTGATAGCTCAACATGCTCACCGCTTCTTCGTCGAGGTTCACGCCGCTGATCGCCAGTTGCTGGCCTTGCAGCGTCGTCTCGAAGGTGCGAAAGCCTTCCGCCACCGATTTGGCGATCGCGGCCCCTTGCGTCACCCCGCCGACCATCTGGTCGTAAACTTCCGCGATCGACTTGCCGCCGACCGAGTCGAGCCGGCGCGTCGTAAACTGCGCCATCAACTCCGCGTTTTTCGTATCGCCGTCGATCCCCGACCGGCTCGCCGCAAACTTCGACGGATCGGCCGCGATGATCGAATTCACGCCCATCGTCCGAGCGTCGGTGCCCGTGAAAAACGTGTTCACCCCCAGCGCCGCCAACACGCCCGAGGTGTCGTCGCCGAAAGAAAACTGCGACGTCGGCGATTCGCTGGTCAGCACCAAGCGGCCCCGTGCGTCGATCGCCGCCGCCACGCCGTCGATCGCATCCAACTGGTCTTTGAGCTTCGTGAGCGTCGTGTCGTCGTCGTCCAGTCCGTTCAAGTCGACGTTGATCACCGTCGTCTGCGTCAGGTTCGTTTGCTTGTTGTGCACCAAAACCTTGAACGAGCCGTTGACCGGCGTGAACGTCAGCCCGGCCGCGTCGAGCGCGGCGTTCGCGTCGGTCGCCGCGTAGGTCGACGTGAGCGACGTGTAGCCGCTCAATCCCTGCCCCGACGAGAACAGCTTGTTGAACTCGAACGTCAGCGACTTCGCGTAGTCGTCGAACGTCGACAGAAAGTTCTTCAAGATGTTGTCGCGGGCGTCGAGCAAACCGGCCAGTTTGCCCGTCGACGACGAGATCTTCGCATCCGTTTCGTCGATGATCAGTCCGGCCGAATCGAGCCCTTCATCTTGCGAATAGTCGACGCGGATGTGGCGATAGGTTCCTTCGAAAATCAGGAAGTCGCCGCCGGCATACACGTTCACGGCGCCGCTCGATTGCTCCTGCGTCTTGATGTCGATCAATTCCGACAGCTGCTGCAGCGCCACGTTGCGCTGGTCGCGCAGGCCCACCGCGTCGCTACGGACCGAGCCGCCCCCTTCCGTGGTCGCGATCTGCACATTCAAATCGGCGACTCGCGCCAGCAGCCGGTTCACGGCCGGCTCCAGCGAGGTGATCTGCTCGTTGATGTCGTTGCGGACTTCCAAGGCCCGCTGCGAAACTCGGTTGATGTCGGAGGCGAGCGTCTTGCCTTGCAACATCGCGAGGTTGCGCACCGACACGCTTTCCGGCTGATTCAGCACCTGCGAAATCGCGCCCAAGAAATTGTTGAGCGACGTGCTGAGGTCCGTATCTTGCAACTCGCCGATGATCGATTCGAGCTGCGCGTAAGCGTCTTCTTGAATTTCGCCGCCGACGCGGTCGCTCGTCGCCGCCCGCAAGCGCTCGTTGAGATGTTCGTCGATTCGCTGCTTGATCGAATCGACTTCGACGCCCAGCCCGAGCAACAGCCCGCCCACGCGCTGCGTCGGCGCAGGCGTGTAGATCACCTCCGCTCGGCTATAGCCGGGCGTGTTGACGTTGGCGATGTTCTGGCCGACGACTTGCAGGCCGATCGATTGCGCCTGCAGCGCATTGCTCGCCAGTTGCAAGCTACTAAAAAGCGACATCGGGCCGACCGGGTGCGGGTGTCGTCCGCGCCGAGACCGAGTGCGCAGCGCCGCTCGCGGTGCCGGCGTCCATGCCGGCTACGATGCGTCGCTCAAGCGGTCCCTCGCTTGACGAGGATCGGCCCAGTTTTCCTAGACGGCGCGGTCCAGCAATGCGCCCCCCGTCGAGTCCGACTCCTCATTTCCATACGTCGGACGAAGCTTCCCGCCGGTTGCGATAATCTCTAGCAAATGTGAGAGATGTAGGAGCGAACGCTGTGTGACTACCCAATTAGTAAGACTTTGGTGCTGTAATAGCCTCGATTTGCCGGCGGCCTCGGCCACGCGCGGCTCCAACTGCCGGCGCTGCTCGCGCGGCAACGATCCGGCGAGCGACTTCAAGCTGTCGGCGGGCAACCCTTGCTGCTGCGCCCGCTCCAACATGGCGCACCGCTTCTGATAGCAATCCTGCAACCGCGCGGAGAGAGCTTGCTCAAGTTCGCCGACGGCGAGGAGCCCTTCGCGATCGGCCGTCGCCAATAGCCCGAGCTTGCGCTTGAGCACGGCCAGCAACTCGTCTTGCGTGGCCGAGAGCTCGTTCAAATATCCGGCCAGTTCCGCTTCCCAAGATCCGTCGCTAGGCATATCGAAGTCGCTAGTTGCTGGTCGCAAGTTCTAATCGTTCGCTTCCATCGTCCCTCGCCCCCGACGGGATGAGGGCCCCGCGGGTCGGAGGGCCGCCCCGGCAAACACGTTCTCTAGCTGCGGCTCAAAGTAAACAATTCAAACATCGGATCGGCGATGCTCGACGCCGAGGCTTTCGTCATCTCTTGCGAGAAGATCTGATCGAGCTGCTTCTGAAACACTTCTTCGCCGCGGCCGCCGTGCATGTAGGCCGGCTTCCCGGTCGTCTTCCGCATGCTCTCCATCATCTGCGTGAAAAACACTTCGCCGACGAACGCGTCGAACGTCGACCGCAGTTCGGAGTTCTCTGCGGCCTTCGCCTTCGAATCGAAGCGCGTCTTATCGGCTTGCGCCGCGGCGCCGGAGTACATCTTCGAAATGTCGCCGCCGATCGAGGAAATGCCTTGCATGATTCTTTCGCTCGCTAAAGTTCGCGTTGGGGGGAAGCGGACTTATTCAATGATCAGCCGGCCGTGCAACTTGCCGTTGCGATCCAGGCCTTTGATGATGTCGATGATGTCTTCGGTCGGCACTTTCACGGCCTGGAGCGCCGAGACCAAGGCCTTGAGTTTCGTGCCTTGCGCGCCGCCGACGTCGACCGGCGTGAACCGTTCGACCGGCAGCACGCCTTCGGTCTCGATTACCACGTTTTTGTGGCTCACGACGACGGCGCCGATCTCGACGTCGCCGCCGATCACGATGCTGCCCGACCGCTCGTTGATCACCACGCGGCTCTCCACGGCCGGCTCAGGCATCGACAACGACATGATCTGACTGACGAACAACACGTAGTCGTCTCGATACTGCTGCGGCACGCTGATCACGATGTTCTGCGAGTTCAGCGCCTTGGCCGGCGTGTTTTCCCCCGATTGAATGCTCAACTGGCTGTTGATCACTTCCGCCACTTCCTGGGCGACCTCAAAATCGGCGTGGTTCTTATCGAGCACCACGGTCATCTTGTCTTGTTCGATGAACGGGTTGAACAAATCCTCTTCCATCCGGCAACCGCCGTGGATCCGCCCCACGGTCGGCGTCGCCGGATCGTCGAGATGCACCAAGCCTTCGCAAAACGCGTAGACGCGGGCATTGTCGATGTCGGGGCCTTGCAGAGCCGCGAGAAACAGCCGCCCGCCGGCCAAGCTCTTCGCCGCGCCGATCGAGCTCACCTGGCAATCGAGCTGATCGCCTTGGCGAGCGCCGCCCGGCGGCACCGTGGCCGTGACCATGACGAGCGCCACGTTCGACGCATCGCGCAATTCATCCGGACCGTTGAGCGCCGGATTGCGCATGTATTGCATCACCGTCGCCAGGCTGCGAATCGTCGGCAGGTATTTGCCGCCGTCGCCCGTCCCCTTCAGGCCGACGACCAAGCCGAGTCCTTGCAGCGAGTTCGACTCTTGCCCCTTCACGCGGGCAATGTCTTTCAACCGCACGGCGGCCGCAACGTCGCTCGCGGCGAGCAGCGTCGTCAGGCAGAAGATGGCGAGGAGCTTTTTCATGTCGATCGACTTTCCATCTGGGTGGCACTGGTGGCTCGTCCACCAGTGCTCGGCAAGACTCTATCGTTCACACTGGTGGGCAAGCCACCAGTGCCACCCCATCAATTAAAACGGTTTGAACTTGTCGTACGCTCGCAGCGCCCAGCCGCGGCGATAGGCGTCGTTGATGTGACCCGTCTCGCGTTTGTGAATGCTCAACTCGGCGATCTTCTCGCTGAACACCGTGTTGTCCGGCGCGATGTCTTCGCGACGCACGATGCCCGAGAGCGACGCTTCCCACACTTCGTTGTTGTCTTGCACCGTGCTATGGGCCTCAAGCACGAGGTTGCCGTTCGGACGAATGTCGACGACCGTGGCCGTGATGTTGAACTGAATGAACGCCGCCGTTTCCAACTCGGCGTTGGTTCGCAGCGTGCTGTCGAGCGAGCCGCGGGCACGAGGATCGCCCGAGGTTTGCGGCGCGGCCTTGATGTTGAAGCCGTCGAGCATCACCCAATCGCGCAGGCGAGCGTCGATGCTCGATTGCGTGATTCGATTGATTTCTCCTTCGCTTTGAGATTGCTGCTTCTGCTTGACGAGGATGGTGACCAAGTCGTTCACCTGCACCTCGCGCACCGGCGGCATCGGTACGTAGAGCCAAGAATTGTTCTCCAGCGTCAGCGGGCGCGCGGCGACCGCTTGCTGATACAGGCTCGAACGCTGCGCGAAGGCGGCGTCGGCCGAGAGGGCCGTCGCGGCGACGACCGCGGCGAAGATCAAACCACGCTTCATCGTTGAACTCCTCCCTGAGCGCCCGCGAAGCGCGCGTCGGCCGACGTCGCTTGCGAGGCCTTCATCGTCTCGATCGTGGCGGCGGGCAGCGGCGCAGCCGCGGCGGCCGGCTCGGCATAAACTTCCACTTCTTGAACTCCCGTCACGCGAGCGAACATCGGTGCACGATCCGCAAGCGATTCCACGGTGATCAAGTCGCCGACGCTGCCGGCTTCGCGGGCCCGCACCGTGGTGCGCACGCGCAATCCGGCGCTGCGGGCGTAAAGCGTCACGGCGTCGCCTTTGCGAACGACCTGCGGTCGCTGGACGCCGCCGTGATCGAGAATCGTACCGGCGGGAATCGACCAATTCGTTTGCATGCCGACGACGTCTTCCACGCGATGAAACGGCTTCACGCCGGCTCGCACGCCGTTGGTCGGCTGCAGCGCAATGTCGCCGATATGGACGATCGAGCCGGCGGGCAAACTCTTCACGACGACGACCACGCTCGGCGGCAGTTCGACGTCGGCTTCGATGTCGAACACCGCCTTGGCGTCGTCGGACGCGAGGCGAAATTGCTGCTTACCGGTCCAAGGCGCCGCGCCCCCTTCGGCCCGCATCCGCCCGCCGTAGGTCAGGACGATCGGAATCTGCGAGTTGTCGAGAGCGACTTTCACTTGGAAGGGATCGTTTTTGCCGGCCGCGGCTTGCAAGGCCCGCACGACGGCGTCGGCGGCAAATCGCTCGGCCCGCTCCCGTTCGACGTTCGAGATCGGCGCCGGAGCTTTTTCGGCGACCGGTTCGCCCGGGCCAATCACTTCCGTTTGCTCGACGCCCGAGAATTGATGCAGCGCGAGATTGATGCCCCGCATCCACAGCGCGTCTTGCACTTCGCGCATCCGCACGAAGCGGCGCGAGCCGGGAGCCGGCGAGGCGCCGAGTTCGATCCGTTCGAGTTGCTGCTTCTGAAACTCGTCGGCTGCATGGACGTCGGCGACGTCGGCCAAAGTGACGATGCTCGTCGACGTCCGAGCATGTGCCTTGAGCCGCACCTCGGCCCCGCGCGCCGCGCCGACCGCGGCGCAAGCGACCAAGCCGGCGACCAACAGCACTCGAATTGTCCGCAAGGTTTCCATCGCTTCGCTTCTTGCTTCCTGTAGGGAACGCCCTCCGCGGCGTTCCGTCCGTTCTTCCTAGCGCCCGGCGCCCGCTCTTAGAACCGCCGCAGATTCGCCACCAGTTGCAGCACCTGATCGCCGGCCTGCACGGCTTGCGAATTCAACTCGAACGAGCGTTGCGTCGTGATCAAGTCGATCAGTTCGCGGACCGGTTCGACGTTTGATTGCTCGAGCGCGTTTTGTTGCAGCGTGCCGGCACCTTGCTGGCCGGGGTTCACCAGGTTGGCCGAGCCGGAAGCCTGCGTTTCGGTGTAGATTCCTTCGCCCTGCTTCAGCAAGCCTTCGGGATTGATGAACGTGGCGATCTGAATCTGGCCCGCTTGCTGAAACTGCGGGTTGCCGACTTGGTTGTACGACACGTTGCCGTCGGCGCTGATGACGATGTCGAGCGCGTCTTGCGGAATCGTGATCTGCGGCTGAATGATGCGGCCGGTCTGCGCCGAGCCTTGCACCAGCACGCCCTGCGCGTTGAGCGAAAAGTTGCCGCCGCGCGTGTAGACGTTCTGACCCGAGGTCGGGTCTTGCACCATGAAGAACCCGCGGCCGACGAGCGCGACGTCGAGTTGATTATTGGTCGTGGCGAACGCGCCTTGCGAGAAGTCGGTCTGCGTGCTCTGCACGCGCGTACCGAGACCGACCGCGATGCCGGTGGGCGTGAAGTTGCCCTGCGCGTCTTGCGCGCCGGGAAGCTTGATTTGGCGATAGAACAAGTCTTCGAAGTTGGCGCGGCTCTTTTTGAAGGCCGTGGTGTTGATGTTGGCCAGATTGTTGGCGACGACGTCGAGCTTCGTCTCCATCGCCTGCATGCCGGTCGCGGCCGTGTACAACGATTGAACGCTCATGACTGACTCGCTTCGTAAGACGCTGCGTTAGGGACTTGAGTAAGCTGTGAAAGACTTAACCGACGCGGAGCACGCGGCTGATCAGCGTGCCGAACATCGAATCGTGATTGCGGATCATGTTGACGTTGGCCTCGTAGGCCCGCGTCGTTTCGATCATCTGCACCATTTCCGTGACGGCCGAGGTGCCGGAACCTTCAATCATGCCCTGGGCGACGCTCCGCAGTTCGGCGGCGAGGTTGCCGGCCGGGGCGAGCGGACGAAACATGTTGTCGCCGACCTTGACCAGATCGCCGAGCGAGGCGGGTTCGGCGATCGCCAAGCGCTGCACGCCGTCGGCCGAAGTGAAGACGCCGTCTTCGCCGATCTGCCAGGGACCGTTGAGCACGATCGGGCCGCCGTCTTCGCTGAGCACCGGATCGCCGTCGCCGGTGACGAGCGTGCCGTCGGACGATTGTTGGAAGTTGCCGGCGCGGGTGAGCATCGCTTCGCCGTCGTGACGCACGACGAAGAAGCCGCGACCGCGCAAGGCCAAGTCGAGCGGCAGCCCGGTATTCTTCAACGGGCCGGGGGAGAAGTCGGTGGCGTTGTCGCGGACCATGACGCCGCCGCCGACGTCGTTGATCGTGCCGGCGTCGGGGCGCGCGAGACCGCGATCGACCGCTTCGGCGAACCGCGCTTGAAAGAGCGGGATGTCGCGCTTGAAGCCGGTCGTGTCGACGTTCGCGAGATTATTGCTGATCGTCTCGAGCCGAAGCTGCTGGGCGAGAGCCCCTTCGGCGGAGATGTACATTCCGTAGGCCATGATGGCGACGACGTATCGAACAGGCCCCCCTGCTCGATGCCGACGCCTTTAAGCAACCCGCGTGCCGCACACGGCGAAGATAACGCCGCCGAAAGTCGCGCAAACGCCGGCCGCCCGCGAATCAAGGACTCTCAGCACCGCCGGCGAAGAGATGAAGCACCGGCCGCCGGCAATGACGCAGGCGAAATGCATCGCGCCGAAGTTGCGAGCCCAAGCGCAGAAACGGCGCGTCGACGTTCGCCGCAGGTCACGACGCTTAGCTCTTCGGCGCCGTATGCCCGGCGACGCGCGACGCCGAAATGAGTGCCGCGGCTCCTTGCTCCAGCAACTCTTCCGCCACAGTGCGGCCCAGGTCTTCGGCGTCGTCGGCTGCGCCGCTGTGATGCGCGAACAAGCGGGCCGTGCCGTCGCTCTTGAGCACGACGCCGCTCAGGTGCAGCAGTCGGTCGTCTTCGAAGCGTCCCCAACCGCCGACGGGCGCGAGGCAACCGCCGCGCAAGTGATGCAGCAAGCTCCGTTCGGCGACGACCGCGGAGTGCGTCGCTTCGTCGTCGAGCCGCGCGAGCGCGGAGAGCGTCGTCTCGTCGTCGGCGCGGGCTTCCAGACCGAGCGCCCCTTGGCCGATCGCCGGGAGCATCATCGCCCGCGGGAGCACTTGGGCGATGTGCTCGTCGAGTTTGAGCCGCACGAGGCCGGCTTCCGCCAAGATGATCGCGGCGTATTGACCTTCGGCCAGCTTGCGCAGGCGCGTGTCGACGTTGCCGCGCACGTCTTCCATTCGGAGGTCGGGCCGGGCATGCAGGAGCTGCGCGCGGCGGCGCTGGCTTCCCGTGCCGACGATCGCCCCTTGCGGCAACTCCTCCCAAGTGCGGTACTTGGCGGACACGAGGCAATCGCCGATCGGCCCGCGCGCCGGCACCGAGGCGAGCGTGAGCCCCTCGATCGGTTCGGTCGGCAGGTCTTTCAAGCTGTGTACGGAGAAGTCGATCGTGCCGTCGAGCAAGGCCCGCTGGAGTTCCTTGGTGAACACGCCCTGCGTGCCGATGGCGCCGATTGGTCCGACCTGTTGGGCGTCGCCGCTGGTGACGATCGGTACGAGTTCCACGTCGTATCCGAGGGCGCGCAGTTCGCCGGCCGTCCATTCGGCCTGCCAACGAGCGAGCGGGCTACCACGAGTTCCGAGTCGAAGAGGCATGTTTGATGCGAGGACGCCGCGAGTCGAGAGCGGCGTGGAAAAGGCTCTGTTTTTGGGCAATTGGCGTTCGCTCGAAGCTTTCGTGTAGAGGCTCCGATCGAACGGCCCAAAGCGAACGGCACAGTGTAGCATGCCGATGCTTCGGCGCTCATCCCCCTTCGCGCTGCGCCCGGCCGAAGATCGCGACGTCGACCCGCTGGGCCCCGGCCCGCTTGAGCGTTCGCGCCGCCTCGGAGCAGGTCGCCCCGCTCGTGAGAATGTCGTCGATCAGCAGTACGCGGGCTCCGTCGACCCGATAACCGGCGCGCACGGCGAAGGCGTTGCGAACATTGTCTTGCCGCTGCGGATGCGAAAGCCCGGCCTGCGGCTTCGTGAGCCGACGCCGCTTGAGCAGCCGCGGATAATCGCGAATAGCCAGCCGACGGGCAACGGAGGCCGCCGTCAACTCCGGCCCGTTGTGACCTTGCCGCACGCGTCGCCACCAATGCATAGGGACCGGCACGACGATGTCGAACCCGGCGTCCTGCCAAACCGCGAGATACCGCTCACAGAGCGTCTCCGCAAGCGCGGTCGATAAAGCGTCCTCGTTTGGATGCTTGAGCCGAATGATCGCCTCGCGCAGGTCGTCGGCATAGTTGCCGAGTGCGTAGGCATGATCGAAGCGCAATCCATGCTCGCGGCACCACGGACACTCGGCTTCTTGAAACGTCGCGGCGACCCGCGCGGCGCACTTCGGGCAACAATGGTTGGGTGGTTCCAAAAGCTTCGGCGCACAGACTTCGCAGAGCCGGCGCACCGCCCCAACATCCTCGCTTGGCGTCAGATCACAATCACAATACGCACAGACCGGGGGAAAGACGACGTCGGCGAGTCGCATAATGGACGCCGAAAGCAGCCGCCGACTAAGGTGCATGGTCTTCCAGCCACTCGGCGTCAGCCAAATCCTTCGTCCGACCAACGGCACGTTTATTCTTTATCAAAGATTCGCGTCCAATGACTGGATAGTCGCGCGTTCCATAACGCCAAGAACTTCTCTGCGACCAGGCTTCCCGGAAGTCGATGCCGTCGATCGAGGTAAGCAAATCGATGCGGTGCGGCGCAACGCCGATTTGAAAGACGATATCCGGTTGGGCAAAATCACTTAACTTCATTTGCGCGGAACTTCAGCAACGCCTGCCATACCTTCGCGGCATTTTCAGCGGTAGGCCTCACCCAGATATCGATGTCGCCGGTCGATCGCGACAGGCCGTATCGCGCCAGGGCAAATGCGCCGACGATCATGAATTCAGCGTTCGCGTCGGACAACGCGTCCAACATCTCGACGTAATCGGGATCGAAACTCATCCTCAGTTCCTCCCGACGTCAACCATCCCTGGCGAGCCAATTCCCACATTATGCGCCAACGTTCTTCGTCGGAAACAATGATCGCGTCGTCCTGCTCGCGCGACTCGCGAAGCGTCAGCTTTTTCGCGGACTGTTCTGAGCGATCAATCATATTTCCATTATCGCCCACGAATACAAGCACGGTCAACGTTTATCCCGCTAAGAACGGGCACCTTCGCTCAAGCTTTCTTGCCACTTCCGCAAAAGGTCGAGCGCTTGGCGGGGCGTGAGATTATCAATGTCCGTCTTGCGGACCTCGTCGACGATCGGATGATCGGTCGCCGCGAACAGAGTGAGTTGCAGATCGCCTTTGCGGGTTTTGATCCGGCTCCGCTTGGCAAGCTTCGACTTGCCGTCGTCGGCCAGATGTTCTTGCTCGAGATGCGAAAGGATTTGCTTAGCCCGATCGAGCACTTCGCGAGGCACGCCTGCCAGCCGGGCGACATGAATACCGTAGCTCTTGTCGGCGGCGCCCTCGATGATCTTATGAAGGAACACGACTTCGTCCTGCCACTCACGCACGGCGACGTTCAAGTTCCGCACGTCGGCCAGCGACTCGCGCAAGTCGGTCAGCTCGTGGTAGTGCGTCGCGAAGAGCGTGCGGCAACCGACCTTGTCGTGCAGATACTCGACCACGGCCCACGCCAACGACACGCCGTCGTAGGTGCTCGTACCGCGGCCGATCTCGTCGAGAATCACAAGGCTGCGGCCGGTCGCGCCGTGGAGAATCCGCGCCGTTTCGGTCATCTCGACCATGAACGTGCTCTGCCCACGCGAAAGTTCATCGCTCGCGCCGACGCGGGCGAAGATCCGATCGGCGATCCCGATTACGGCGTCTTTCGCCGGCACGAAACTACCGATCTGCGCCATGATCGTGAGCAGCGCCGCTTGCCGAATGTACGTGCTTTTGCCGGCCATGTTCGGGCCGGTGATGAGCATCATCAAACCGGCCTCCGCCCCCATGCTCACGTCGTTGGGCACGAACGCCCCTTGCGGCAACATGATGTCGAGCACCGGATGCCGGCCGGCGGTGATCCGGAGAGTCGGCTCCGCGGTGATCGTCG
>JAEUIN010000249.1 GCA_016793115.1 Planctomycetaceae bacterium | reverse complement strand
CCCGCCAGGGGAGAGGGGAGGAAGATGTGACGGCACTGGTGGGCAAGCCACCAGTGGCACTCGTGAATCCTAGGAAACCCAGGCCGGTTCCCAGCCCTTGCGGTACGGTTTCGTGACCATGCCGTTGGCCGTGGAGTTATTGGTGATCGTGAGCTTCGCGGCGTCCCATTGCAGTTCTTCGCCCGGGTTGCGGATGCCGATCACGCCGAGCATCACGGTCTCGGTGAGCGGCCCGGCGTAGGCGAAGTTCGACGTCGTCTTCGCCGCGCCGCGGCAAGCGTCGGCGAATTGCACGTAGTGATCGACGCCGGCGACCTTCGGCGTGTCCTTCACTTCGGCCTGCCCGCGGAAGAGCGTCGGCAGCTTCACGTGCGGCACGACGAGCGAGCCCCGCTCGCCGATGAGCACGCTGCCTGCGTTCGGCAATGCGAACGATGCCGGAATGTCATTGAATAGCTCGCGCGGGCCGGTGATGCCTTCGCCGTCGTACCAGGTGACGGGGACTTCGGCCGCCGTGTACTCGGTGCCGGGGAACAGGTAGCGAACCGTCGCGCTCTTCGTCCAGGTTTCGCTGTTAAGCTTCGGCGCTTCGGCCGTGAGCTTCGTCGGCGAGGTGAGTTTCAACGCCGTGAACACGGGGTCGAGAATGTGGCAGCCGAAGTCGCCGAGTTGGCCGGTGCCGAAATCTTGCCAGCCGCGCCAGTTGAACGGGTGATACATCTCCTTGACGTACGGCCGCGCGGGAGCCGCGCCGAGCCAGAGGTCCCACTGCACGGTCGACGGCACGGGATCAGTACCCGTCGGTCGTTCGATGGCTCGCGGCCAGCGCGGCGTGCCCCCTTGCCAGGAGTGAACTTCCTTCACTCTTCCGAGCAGCCCGTCTTGCACGATCTTCACCGCGGTGCGGTAAGCCTCGTGCGACTGAATCTGGTTGCCCATCTGCGTGACGACGCCGTACTTCTTCGCGGCGAGCGCCATCTGCCGAGCTTCGTGCACCGTGTGCGTGAGCGGCTTTTGGCAGAAGACGTGTTTACCCAAGGCCATCGCGGCCAGCGAAATCGGCGCGTGCATGTGGTCGGGCGTCGACACGATCACGGCGTCAATCTGCTTCCCTTCGTCGAGCACGATTCGCCAATCGCTGAAGGTCTTGGCCTGCGCGTATTTTTCGGCAGCCCGACCGAGATGCATGGCCGAGGAGTCGATATCGCACAGAGCCACCACTTCCACGGTGGGGCTCGCCGCCACGCCGGTCAGGTCGCTCCAACCTTTGCCGCCGGGTCCGATGCTCGCGACGCGCAAACGTTCGTTGGCGCCGGCGACGCGGGCCCAACTGACGGCGGGAAACGACGCGACCGCGCCGGCCGTAAATAAGCCGCGAACAAACGTGCGGCGGGAAGTTCGAATCGTCATGCTAAAACTCCAGGCGGGAAGTTGAGATGAGGTGAGCCGGGCGGGAAGCGTGTAATATGCTCGATAGCCGGGGCTGAAGCAACGATATTGAATTCCGCGAAGCCCACCCCACCGGAGCCGCCGCCATGCGCATCGGTCATGCTCAACTCGATTCGCAGCTCGATGATTTCGACGGCAATCTCGCCAAGGTCGTCGCCGGCATGGAGCGGGCCGATCGCGAACGGGTCGACGTCGTCAGTTTTCCGGAGTGCTTTCTGACCGGCTATCCCGACGACGGCGACGTCGCGCGCCGCGGCGCTTTCAAGATCGACGGCCCGCAAATCATGCGGCTCTTGGATGCGACGAGCAAGTTCGAAGCGGCGGGCATCGTCGGCTTCAACGAGTTGCGCGGCGACGACCTTTACAACACGGCCGTCGTGTTCAACAAAGGGCATCTGCTCGGCCGCTACAGCAAATGCGCGGCCTACATGAAATTTCATAAGCAGGGGCGGGAGTTTCCCGTGTTCGAGCATCACGGGCTGAAGTTCGGCGTGATCATCTGCGCCGACGGCGGCTACATCGAACCGGCGCGATTGCTGGCGTTGCAAGGAGCCCGAGTCGTGTTTGCACCGCACTTCAACAACATCCGGCCCGACGGCGTGATTGCGCACTTCATGAAAGTGCGGGCCGACCACACGGCCCGGGCCGTGGAAAACAATATCTATTTCGTGCGCGGCAACAACGTGTCGCTCGGCGAAGAAGAATGCCTGACGCGTGCGGGGGGCGTCGGCTACGGCGACAGCTACGTGATGGATTCGGCAGGGGAAATCGTCGTTCGCTCGCGGCGACATGTCGAAGATTTCATTTTTACCGACATCGATACGACG
>JAEUIN010000194.1 GCA_016793115.1 Planctomycetaceae bacterium | reverse complement strand
GCCGGTGTACGGCGGCAGCCTTTCCGAAGAAGAACTGCAGCGGCTGGCGGCGCGTATTGAGAAACACCCTAACGCGTACGCGGCTCAAGCGATGATCGAGCGCTCGTCGACGCCGGTCTGGAACAAAGGTTCGCTGCAGCCGCGGCACGTCGCGTTACGCACATTTGTCGCCGCCGACGGTGAGAAGTACGACGTCATGCCCGGCGGGTTAATTCGCGTGACCGCCGAGTCGCACGTGCCCGCGGTCTCGATGTCGTCGGGGCAGGGGAGCAAAGATCTTTGGATCTTAAGCGAAGGTCCGGTCGCTCAGGTGTCGCTACTCAAGCCGTACGGGGCGCCGATCGAACTTCGCCGCAGCGGCAACGACCTGCCCAGCCGCGTGGCCGATAACATGTTCTGGCTCGGTCGCCAACTCGAACGGGCCGAAGGCGTTGTCCGCCAATGGCGGGCCGTGATCATGCGCTGGATGAGCGAGTCGGAGCCGGGCGCCGTCGTCGAGTTGCCGATTCTCTTTGATGCGCTGCTCCAGGACTGGCCGATTAAGCATCCCTTGGCCGACGGCAAAGGCGATCCTTATCGCGATCGTTTTCGCCAACTCCTGCAGCTTTGCTACGACGAGCAACGGCCCGATTCGCTCCGCTCGACGATTTACGCCGCCCACCGGTTGGCGTCGATCATGCGCGACCGGCTCTCGATCGACAGTTACCGCATCATCAGCCGGCTCCGCAGCGAAATCGGCACGGGCGGGCAGCAATCGATGTCGCTCGACGACGTCTTACTGCAACTCAACCAACTCATCGTGCTACTTTCGGCCTTCAGCGGCATGGGCATGGAGAGCATGACGCGCGGGCCGAGTTGGCGTTTCTTGGACATAGGGCGCCGTCTTGAACGTGCTCAACATACCGTGCGGCTCTTGCATGGCGTGCTCGTGCGGCAACTGCCGGAGCCGGCCCCGGTGATCGAGGCGTTGCTCGAAATCGCGGATAGCTCAATGACCTATCGCTCGCGCTATCTGACGTCGATCCAACTCGCGCCCGCTCTCGACCTGATCCTAACCGACGAAACCAACCCGCGCTCGGCCGCGTTTCAACTGGCGGCGCTGGCCAAGCATGTGGAAGGCCTGCCGCACGACGACGAACGGCCGCAATCGACGCCCGAGCAGCGGGTCATGTTGGCGGCGCAGACGGAGTTGCGGCTTACCGACGTCGAGGCCTTGTGTCATGCGTCGGAGTCGGACGGCGGCGAACATCGCCAACTCGGCGAACTTCTCGCCCGCCTCGAACGGCACTTGAACGCCCTGTCGGAAGCGATTGCTCACACCTATTTGGTCCACGCCGGTCCGTCGCGGCATTTAGGCCGCGTGACGCCGCTGCCGCTCAGTCAGTCGCCGTTGCAATAGTCGTTCGCAGTATTACTCGTTCGCGCTACAGCGCGGAGAACTAGTCGGCCATGATGTATCGCGTGCGGCACTCGACGGTGTACACCTACGACGAGACGGTGCCCGTTTGTCAAAACGAAGCCCACCTCAAGCCGCGCAACGCGGCGACTCAGAAATGCTTGAGCAACAACTTACTCATCGCGCCGCCGCCGGCTACGACCGCCGAGCGCAATGACTACTTCGGCAATCACGTAACGTTCTTTACGATCCAAGAGGGGCATCGCCGCTTGGCGATCACGGCCGAAAGCGTGGTGACCGTCGTCGAGGGCGCGCCGCCGGCGGCGGAAGAGTCGGGCTCTTGGGAAACGACGACCGATCTGCTGCGCGGCTACAGCGACGGTTCGCATCTCGAAGCCAAGCACTTCACCTTCGAGTCACCCTACGTTCCGTTGAGCGACGAATTGGCCGGCTACGCGCTGCCGTCGTTCACCCCCGGTCGGCGGCAACTCGAGGCCGTGTTCGATCTGACGCACCGTATTTTTACGGAGTTCAAGTTCGACCCGACGGCAACCTGCGTCAACACGCCGCCGCTGCAGGTGCTGCACAAGCGCCGCGGGGTCTGCCAAGACTTCGCCCACTTGATGATCGGTTGTCTGCGGTCGCTCGGACTTTCGGCCCGGTACGTAAGCGGCTATTTGCTGACGGCTCCTCCGCCGGGCAAGCCGCGACTCGTCGGGGCCGATGTTTCCCATGCCTGGGTTTCCGTGTATTTCCCGGAGTTCGGCTGGCTCGATTTCGACCCGACCAACGACTGCATGCCCTCGGGCAAGCACATCACGCTCGGCTGGGGACGCGACTACGGCGACATTTGCCCGATCAAAGGAGTGTTCGTCGGCGGCGGCCGGCATGAGATGCAAGTCACGGTCGACGTCGAACCGGTGTAAAGCGTCCTGCGGCGGCAAATCGTCGCAATAGTTTTTGGCCGGCGGCTGGGTTATAACGGGCTTCTCGCCCCTGTATCCTTTCTCCGTCGGATGCCCTCGTCATGTCGCAAGCCCGCCCC
>JAEUIN010000187.1 GCA_016793115.1 Planctomycetaceae bacterium | reverse complement strand
TCGCGCGCCATGGACCACGCAAGCCGGGCTCGTCGTCCGCGGCTACGTCTCGAAGATCGACGGCTCCGTGCAACCGTACGGCCTCGTGATCCCGGCGGACTACACGCCGGGGCCGCATCGGTATCGGCTCGACTTCTGGTTCCATGGCCGCGGCGAAACCCTTAGCGAAGTGAACTTCCTGCAACAGCGGCGGAAGCAAGTAGGCCAATTCGTGCCGGCCGACACGATCGTCTTGCATCCGTACGGTCGCTACTCGAACGCCAACAAGTTCGCCGGCGAGACCGACGTGTACGAAGCGCTGGCAAGCGTGAAGTCGCGCTACAAGATCGACGAAGACCGCATCAGCGTGCGCGGCTTCTCGATGGGAGGAGCTTCCACTTGGCATCTGGCCGTGCACAACCCCACGATGTGGGCCGCCGCCAATCCCGGCGCCGGATTCAGCGAGACACCCGACTTCTTGAAGAAGTTTCAAAACGAAACGCTTGATCCGACTTGGTACGAGCGAAAGCTCTGGCATCTCTACGATTGCACAGATTGGTCTGTGAATTTGCTGCACTGCCCTACGGTCGCCTACTCCGGCGAGATCGATCGGCAAAAGCAAGCGGCCGACATTATGGCCGACGCACTCTTTGAAGAGGGGATCGAACTCACGCACATCATCGGGCCTAAGACCGCGCACAGCTACGAGGCCAACGCTCGCGACGAAGTCGACCGCCGCATGGCGAGTATCATGCGATTGGGCCGGATGAACTATCCGCAGGAGATTTTCTTTACGACTTACACGCTGAAGTACAACCGGTGCGCGACGATCCGCGTCGATGCGCTAGGCGAACATTGGAAGAAGGCCTTCGTGACGGCCGCGCAACCGGAGATCGACGGCATCGAACTGGCGACCGACAACGTGACGGCGGTGACGATCGACTACGCCGCCGGCTCGAACTTGTTCGATGCCTTGAGCACGGTGCTGATCACGATCGACGGCCAAGAAATCGAAGGCCCTCAGCAGCAGACCGACGGCAGCTTCTTTGCGCAGCTTCACTTGGCCGGCGACGAGTGGAAACTCGGACCGGCGCCGAGCGAAGGACTTGTGAAACGCCACGGCTTGCAAGGACCGATCGACGACGCGTTCATGGACTCGTTTATCTTCGTGCGCCCCAGCGGCAGGTGCCGCAGCGCCGTGGTCGACGAGTGGAGCAAAGCCGAACTTGAGCGAGCCATCGAACATTGGCGGCGGCAATTCCGAGGCAAGGCCAAAGTACGTCTCGACAAGGATGTGACGGACGAGGACATTGCGTCGGCCAACTTGGTACTGTGGGGAGACGACCAGGCGAACTCGGTGTGGGCGCGGATCGCCGACAAGTTGCCGCTGCGCTACGAAGGGGAGTCGCTCGTCGTCGGGTCGGGCGCGGTCGAACGCAAGTTTGCGGCCGAGCACCACGCGCCGATTCAGATTTATCCGAATCCGCTCAATGCTGAGCGATACGTGGTGACCAACAGTTCTTTTACGTTTCGTGAATATGCTTACTTGAACAACGCTCGACAGGTGCCGATGCTCCCGGATTGGGCGGTGGTCGACTTGCGCACGAAGCCCGACGCCGTGCGTCCCGGCAAGATCGCGGAGGCCGATTTCTTCGGGGAGAAATGGGAAGTGCGGGCAACCAGCGACCGCCAGAAAGCCGACGATCGGAAGAACAAGCAAGCTTCGACGGAAATGCGGCGAGTGCAACCGATCGTGAAGCCTGTTGCGCGAACTTCGCGCGGCGGATAGGCGCGAGAAGCTCGACGCCTACAATGCCCCGCATTACAGACAAGGGAACCATTGATGAACACAGATGCACACTGATGAGACGAGCGGACGGACGTCCGATTCTTTTTCTTTATCTGTGTTGATCGGTGTTCATCGGTGGTTCAATTCCGAATAGTTCAAGGAGTTAGACGATGCACGAGCCGGTCAAAAATGAAGAGGTGAATTGGGGTGTGAGCCGCCGCGGGTTTGTGGCCGGCAGCTTGGCGACGGGTTTCGCGATGGCCGTCCGTCCGGTTTCGGCGCAGACGATCACGACCGACACCATGGGTATCGAAGCGGGGGAAGTGAAGATCCCGGTCGCCGACGGCGAGATTCCGGCCTACGTCGCGCGCCCGGCGAAGGAAGGTCAGTTTCCGACGGTGCTCGTCGTGCAAGAAATCTTCGGCGTGCATGAGCACATCAAAGACATTTGCCGGCGGTTCGCAAAGCTCGGCCATCTGGCGATCGCGCCGGAATTGTACGTGCGGCAAGGAGACGTGGCCGGTAAGACCGACATTCCGACGATCATTAAAGAAGTGGTTTCCAAAGTGCCCGACGCGCAGGTGATGGCCGACCTCGATGCGGCGGTCGCTTGGGCCGAGAAGTCGGGACATGGTGACGTGAGCAAACTCGCCGTGACCGGTTTCTGCTGGGGCGGCCGCATCACGTGGCTCTACTCGGCGCACAACCCGAAGGTGAAGGCCGGCGTGGCGTGGTATGGTCGCGTCGTCGGGCCGACGGACGACTTGCACCCGAAGAACCCGGTCGACATCGCGGCGGAACTCAAAGCGCCGGTCTTAGGCTTGTACGGCGGCAAGGATACGGGCATACCGCTCGAAGCCGTCGAGCAGATGAAGGCCGCGATCGCGAAGGCCGGCAAGCCGTCGGAGATTCACGTTTATCCGGAAGCGCAGCACGGTTTTCATGCCGATTACCGGCCGACCTACAACAAGGCCGACGCCGAAGACGGTTGGAAACGGCTGCAAGAGTGGTTCAAGAAACACGGAGCGGCTTAGGCCGGCTTTCTATGAAGATTTGCGTCGCGATCGCCGCGCTCGTTGCGTTGTTGCCGTTTTCGACAACGGCGGCCGAGCCGGCGATCGGCGTGCGCGGAACCATCGGCTGCGATGACGGAGCGCGAC
>JAEUIN010000174.1 GCA_016793115.1 Planctomycetaceae bacterium | reverse complement strand
GCTCCGCGGCGGTCTGGCCGCCGGGCTGTTGTTCATCCTGCCGGGCATCGTGTCGATTCTCGCGCTGAGTGTCGTCTATGTCACGTTCGGCGATACGCTCGTCGTCCCGGCTCTGTTCTTTGGCTTGAAAGCGGCGGTGCTCGCCGTCGTGTTTGAAGCAGTGCAGCGGATCGGCAAGCGTGCGCTGCGGAATCGATTGATGTGGGGGCTGGCCGCGGCGTCGTTTGTCGCCATCTACTTTTTCGAAGTGCCGTTTCCCGCGATCATCGCAGCGGCGGCACTCGTCGGTTATGTCGGCGGTCGGCGTTGGCCGGAGCTTTTTCAAGCCGGTGGACATGGCAAGCTAAAGCACCCGAGCGATCAAGACGAATTGCTTCGACCGGCCGATCGCACGACGATCGATGCCCGCCCTTCGCTCCTGCGCTCGCTTGGCGTCGTAGCGATCTGGTCGACAATCTGGTGGGGGCCGCAGGTCGTATTGTGGCAAGCGTTCGGTACGGGGCATGTGTTCGTGCAGCAGGGGCTCTTCTTCAGCGAAGCGGCGATGTTCACGTTCGGCGGCGCGTACTCGGTGCTCTCGTACATCGGTCAGCGGGCCGTCGATTATTATCACTGGCTCTCGCCGCGCGAAATGCTCGACGGCCTCGGCATGGCCGAAACCACGCCGGGCCCCCTGATCATGGTCGTGCAGTTCGTGGGCTTCTTGGCGGCTTACCGGTTCGCGCCGGCGGCGACCCCCGCGCTCTCGCCGATGTCGGCAGGCATCTGCGGCGCACTGCTCACGACCTGGGTGACCTTCGCGCCGTGCTTTCTCTGGATCTTTCTGGGCGCCCCGTACATCGAGTACCTCCGCAACAATCGCTCGTTGTCGCACGCCTTGAGCGGCATCACGGCGGCCGTCGTCGGCGTGATTCTGAACTTGGCGATTTGGTTTGGCCTGCACGTCGTCTTCGGCCGGGTCGAGCAAACTCACGTCGGCCCGCTACGGTTGTTCGTGCCCGACTGGCCGACGATCGACTGGGCGGCCCTGGCCATTGCCGTCGCCGCGGGCGTCATGCTGCTCCGTTGGAAACGCGGGGTGCCGCTGACGCTGGCGGTTTGCACGGCGTTAGGGGCGATTGTCTACTGGCTACGTTCCGGTGCCGGGCTCACCTCGTAAGCACAGGATGGAAGCGCTACGAAGTACTTGGCTCAGGACATAGGTCTATGGAACACGGCAAATGCAAGTTGTGCGGGGCCACGATTCTCTATCTTGAAACCAAGTCGCACATTAACTTTGGAGGTACGCCGCCTCCCGTTCAGAAAGACGGCCTCTGTCCAAGTTGCTGGGTGAAGACTCATCCAGGTGAAATGATGCCGCAACTTCCCGGCTGGGAATACGCTTTGAAACGCGCGCAGCGACACGAGAACCCATGACAACATCCATTCCCATCCTCGGTGCCCACGAATCCATCGCCGGCGGCTATTACAAGTCTGTGGAAATCGCCCACGCGGTCGGTTGTCAGTGCGTGCAAATCTTCACCAAGAACAACAACCAATGGCGGGCCAAGGATATTTCCGCTGAGGAAGCCGCGGCCTTCAAAGAGGCTCTGACTCGGCTCGGGATCACGCATCCGATTTCGCACGATTCGTATCTGATCAATCTGGCCGCG
>JAEUIN010000139.1 GCA_016793115.1 Planctomycetaceae bacterium | reverse complement strand
ACACTTTAGGTAGCGTGCCCCGTGTTACGCAAGCAAATCGGCTTGATTCAGGCCGCCGAATTTTCGGTTGCGGTTCGCAAAGTCGCGGATCGCCGCGTGCAGTTCGGCTTCGCGGAACTCGGGCCAGCAGATTTCCGTGACCCAAAACTCGGCGTAGCTGATCTGCCACAGCAGGTAGTTGCTGAACCGCATTTCACCGGCCGTGCGAATCAGCAGGTCCGGGTCGGGCATGCCGGCCGTGTAGAGTCGGGCTTCGATCGTCGCTTCGTCGAGCGATTGCGGATCCAGGGCCCCTGCGCGAACTTCGTCCGCGATACGACGGACGGCATCGACAATTTCGCTGCGGGCGCCGTAGTTGATCGCCAAGCAAAGATTCAGCCCGTCGTGTTCAGCCGTCATGGCGATCGTGCGGTCCATCTCGGCCTGCACGGAGGCCGGAATTCCCTCGCGGCGGCCGATCACCGTCAGCCGAATCTTCTCGCGCAAGAGCGTGGCCCGCTCTTCCACGAGGTACTGCTCGAGCAGGTGCATCAAGAAATCCAGCTCAGGCTGCGGTCGCTTCCAGTTTTCACTGGAAAGGCAGTAGAGCGTGAGTTGCTTGAGCTTCAGCCGGGCACATTCTTCCGTAATGGCCCGAACACTGGCGACGCCGCGGCGATGCCCTTCGATCCGCGGCAAACCTTGGCGGCGCGCCCAACGGCCGTTGCCGTCCATAATCACGGCCACATGCTGCGGCCGCTTTTCCGGCGGCACGTCGGCGAGTGCGTCAGGCTTGTCGGCGGTGGCGGACGACACGGTCAAAAACTTCCTAACTCGGCTGAAACGTCGGCGGCGCCCAAGTGGCGCCGGGTGCAAACATCGTTGCGGCCCGATCCGGCCCGACGGACGTGATCTCCACCGGCCGACCGATGATCTTCCCCAGCGCGGCGATATAGGCCTTCGCGTTCTCCGGCAATTGCGACCAACTGGTGATCTTGCTGATGTCCTTCTGCCAGCCGGGGAACGTCGTGTAAATCGGCTTGGCTTCGCGCAGGTCGTCCACATGGCTCGGGAACGTCTCCACGCGCTTGCCGCGGATTTCGTAGGCCGTGCAGACTTGGATCTCTTTTAGTTCGCTCAGCACGTCGAGCAGCATCACGGCCAAGGTCGTCACGCCGCTTAGTCGGCAGGTGTAGCGGGCGGCGACGGCGTCGAACCAGCCGCAGCGTCGCGGCCGGCGCGTGACCGTGCCGTATTCGTTCCCCAGGTCGCGCAGGTGCTGGCCGATGTCGTTGTCTTGCTCGGTCGGAAACGGTCCGCCGCCGACGCGAGTGCCGTAGGCCTTCACGACGCCGATGATTCGCTTGTAGAAACTTCCCGGCACGCCGCTACCGCTCGAAATGCCGGTGCCCGAGCTATTGCTGCTGGTGACGTACGGATAAGTGCCGTGATCGACGTCGAGCAGTGCGCCTTGAGCACCTTCAAAGAGCAATCGCTGATCGGCATCGACGGCGTCGAGCAGTAGCGACGTCGTATCCCCGACAAACGGCCTCAAGCGCTCGCCGTAAGCCAGGTACTCGGCCGTGATCTTGTCGGCGTCGAGCGTCGGGGCGTCGCCGCCGGGCGCGATCGTTTGCAGGTAGACGTTCTTCTGAGCCGCGACCTTCTTGACCTTCTCGGCGAACCCGGGCCGGAACAGATCGCCAAGGCGGAAGGCGTGGTTGCGACCGACTTTATCGCGATAGCAGGGGCCGATGCCGCGCTGCGTCGTGCCGATCGCTTCGCTGCCGGTGTTCGTCCGCGTTTCGGTCAGTCGGTCTTCTTCCAAGTGCCACGGGAAGATGACGTGAGCCCGATCGCTGATCAGCAAGTTGCGGTCGATGCGAACGTTGCGGCCGAGCAAGCCGTCGATTTCCCCAAGGATGCTCGGCGGATTCAGCACGACGCCGCCGGTGATGACGTTTTGAACTTTGGGATTCAGGATGCCGCTGGGAATGAGCGAGAGTTTGTACGTCTGCCCGCCGGTGACGACGGTATGGCCGGCGTTGGCCCCGCCTTGATAGCGGACGACCATGTCGTGGTTTTCGGTGAGCAGGTCGACGATCTTTCCCTTGGCCTCGTCACCCCACTGCAAACCGATCACGCAAGTACCG